>NZ_JBIAYW010000001.1:0-729894 GCF_042898305.1 Dactylosporangium sp. NPDC000521 | reverse complement strand
GGCCGCGTCACCGTGTGGCGCGCGGCTGCGTCACAGCGTGGAGCGCGGCCGCGTCACGGCGTGAAGCACGGCCGCGTCACCGTGTGGCGCGCGGCTGCGTCACAGCGTGGAGCGCGGCCGCGTCACGGCGTGAAGCACGGCCGCGTCACCGTGTGGCGCGCGGCGCGAACTGGGACCGGACGGCACGCAGCGCCTGGCGGCGGGCGTCGCCCTTGAGCGTGTCGACGTAGAGGACACCGTCGAGGTGGTCGGTCTCGTGCTGCAGCGCCCGGGCGAGCAGGCCGCTGCCGGAGACGGTGACCGGCTCGCCGTGCTCGTCGAACCCTTCGGCGGTGGCGTGCATCGCCCGCGGCGTCGGGAACCACAGCCCCGGGATCGACAGGCAGCCCTCCTCGCCGTCCTGGGCGCCGTCCAGCGCCGTGATCGTCGGGTTGACGAGGTAGCCGACCTGCTTGTTCGCCGCGTACGAGAAGACCCGCAGCCCCACCCCGATCTGCGGCGCGGCGACCCCGGCGCGGCCCGGCTCGCCGGTCACCGTGTCGAGCAGGTCCCGCACGAGCGCACGCAGCTCGGCATCGAACGAGGTCACGGTCTCACAGGGGGTGCGGAGCACGGGGTCGCCCAGCACGCGGATCGGTCGGATCGTCACGCGTCACAGGCTACGTCGGGGCGGAGTGAACGATCGTTGACGAGGGCCTAAACTGTGCCGACTTCCCACCCCCGGAGGCACACCCATGGCCTACCAGGCCGACAGGGCGGACGTGCGGTCACACCGCAAGAGCCCAGCTCAGCGCCGATCACGACGCCGGTTGGTGATCATCGGCGCGGTCGTCGCCGCACTCGTCGCCGGCGGCGCCGCGTACGCCGGCACCCGGCTGCTGCGACCGTCCTGTGACGGCACGGTCACCGCGAAGATCGTCGCGTCGCCGAGCACCGCACCGCTGCTGCAGTCCCTCGCCAAGTCGTGGACGGACAGCGACCCGGCGGTCGCGGGGCGTTGCGCCCGCGTCGATGTCACCGCCGGGGAGACCGCGTCGATGGCGCAGGCGCTCGGGACCGACTGGGACACCAAGGCCGGCCCCCCGCCGGACGTGTGGGTGCCGGACTCGACCGCGTGGGTGCGGCGGGCGTCGACCGCGGCGATCGCCGAGCGGATGATGCCGGACCTGCAGCCGATGCTGGCCCGCACCCCGTCGGTCCTCGCCATGCCGAAGCCGATGGCGGAGGCGCTCGGCTGGCCCGGCGGCGAGCTGTCGTGGCAGGACGTCATCAACAAGGTCGCCGCCGACCCGCAGGGCTGGGCGAAGTACGGCAAGGGCGACTGGGGCAGGTTCAAGTTCGGGATGAGCGACCCGCTGCAGTCCACCGCCGGCCTGCTCGCCCTGATGGCGATCCTCGACGGCAACGACGACGGTGAGGTCACCGCCGAGGAGCAGGCGACCCTCGCCAAGCTCAAGCAGGAACGCGCCGTCTACACCCCCACCACCGCCGCGCTGCTCACCGACCTCGGCAAGGCCGACGGCCAGGGCGACGCCGCCGCCCTGCAGTACGTGTCGGCGTTCCCCGCCCTCGAGCAGGACGTCCTCGCCTACAACAAGACCAACCCGAAGGTGCCGCTGGTCGCGGTGTACCCGTCCAACGGCAGCGCCGACGCCGACAACCCGTACCTCATCCTCGACGCACCGTGGGCGCAGAAGGACAAGCAGGACACGGCGCGGCAGTTCCTCGCCTACCTGCGCGGGCCGCAGGGGCGCAAGGCGTTCCTCGACGCGGGGTTCCGCGACCCGAACCGCGACGGCGGCACCGCGCTGACCGCCGACAACGCGTTCAGCGCGAAGATCAAGACGGTGCCGCGGGCGGTGCTGCTGCCGGAGTCGGTCAAGCAGTCGATGGACTCGTGGACGGCGCTGACCCGCCCCACCAACGTCCTCATCGTCCTGGACATCTCCGGCTCCATGGCCGAGCAGGTCCCCGGCACCGGCCGCAACCGCATGCAGCTGGCGAAGGACGCCGCCCGGGAGGCCGTGCAGCTGTTCGACGGCGACGTCGACGCCGGCCTGTGGGTGTTCTCCACCCGGCAGAACGGCCAGCAGGACTACCGGCCGCTGATCCCGATCGGCCGGGTCGGCGACCAGGTCAACGGCAAGTCCCGCCGGGAGCAGATGGTCGCCGCGATCGACAAGCTCACCCCCGTCGGCGACACCGGCCTGTACGACACGGCCGCCGCCGCCCAGCAGGCCGTGGTCGACGCGTACCAGCCGGGCGCCACGAACCTCGTGGTGCTCATGACCGACGGGAAGAACGACGACCCGACCGGCGGCCTCAGCCTCGACCAGCTGCGCCCGAAGCTCGAGGCGAACGCCGCGTCGGACAAGAAGGTGCCGATCGTGACCGTCGGATACGGCAATGACGCGGACTTCGCCGCGCTGCAGGAGATCTCCCGGGTCAGCGGCGGCACCCTCTACACGTCGAAGACCGCGTTCGACATCAACGAGGTCCTCCTCACCGCCATCTTCGGCAAGGTCTGACGGACACGCGGCGCCGGTCCGCTCCCGACGAGCGCGGGCCGGCACCCGCCGTCAGGCGCCGAACGCGGCCTTGATCGGGGCGGCCTTCGCGGCGGCCTCGGCGACCTCGGCGGCCGGGTCGCTGTCCCAGACGATGCCGCCGCCGGCCCACACGTGCGCGAAACCGCTGGCGACGGCGACGGTGCGGATCGTCAGGCCCAGGTCGACGCGGAGCCTGCCGTCGGGGCCGTGACCGATCCAGCCGGCGGCGCCCATGCTCGGGCCGCGCCCGACCGGCTCCAGCGCGCTGACGACCTCGATCGCGGCGAGCTTCGGCGCGCCGGTCACCGAACCGCCCGGCCACACCGCACCCAGCAGGTCCGCGAGGCCGACGCCGGGCTCCAGGTCGGCACTGACCGTCGACTCCGCCTGCCACAGCCGCGACCAGCGGCGGATCGTGAACAGCTCGTCGACGCGGACGCTGCCGGTGCGGGCGACCCGGCCCAGGTCGTTGCGCTCCAGGTCGACGATCATGACGTGTTCGGCGCGTTCCTTCGCCGACGCCAGCAGCTCCGCACGGCCCTGCCCGGTCGCGGGGCGGGTGCCCTTGATCGGGCGGGTCACGGCCCGGCCGCCGGCCACCTCGACGAGCGTCTCCGGCGACGCGCACGCCACCCACCAGTCGCCGTCCGCGCCGGACAGCACCCCGCCGTACCTGGCGCCCGGCAGCGCCGCGACCCTGGCGAGCGCCGCGCGGGGATCGCCGGCGAACGGCGCCCTGGCATGGCCGACGACGTTGGCCTGGTAGACGTCGCCACGGGCGATCGCCGCCCGGACCGCCTCGACCGCGGCGGCGTGCTCCTGCGGGGTCCAGCTCGGCGTCCACGGGCCCACCCGGGGCTCGTCGGACACGGCCGGCTCCGCGAACAGCGGCGGGGTGTGGGCGTAGACGACGGCGACGAGGTCCGGCACGGCCGGCGCCGGGGACGCCACGGCCGACGGCGGCGCGAGGAGCACGGCCGCGCCGCACACCGCGTCCGTCACCGTCCGTGACCGCGACACGTCGGAGACGGGCAATCCGGCGTCGACCAGGAACGCCTCCAAGAGTTGCAGAGGGTCACCGCCGTCGCGGGAATGCCACTCCAGCCGGGAACGCTCCCAGACGTGCGGCCGGCACGCCGGGACCGACCCGGGAGGGTGAAGATCCACCGTCCTGGGCCAATACCCGACGACCGGTCCTAATGGGCTCATACGAATGGCGGATTATCCCCAAGTTGTGCCGTCACATGTGCGGAATCGTGTCGTTGGCCGTAGTAGCGTGCATCACTGGTCATGTGAACCACCCCACAGGCCCCACCAGAACCTCTCAAACGGAGACCCCGGATGCTCTGCCAGCACCAACCAGCGTGCCCCTCGGCCCACGACTCCGACCACGAAGCCGCCAGGATCCTGGCCTCACACCCCGAGCAGGGGTGGAGCCTCCTGTGCAACGGAGTGATCGTCTTCGAGGACACCGGAGAGCTCCTACCTGACTGCAGCGTGATCGAACCGCACCGCGGCCCGGCCATGCACGTCCTCGTCAAAGCAGCCTGAGCGATCACGCTCCGTGATCGTTCACTCCTCAAAGGCTGACGCCGGCGGGCACGAGCAGACCAGGTTCCGGTCGCCGTAGCTGTCGTCGATCCGCCGCACCGGCGGCCAGTACTTCGCCACCGACACCCCCGCCGGGTACGCGGCGATCGACCGCGGGTAGGCGTGCGACCACTCGTCCGCGGTGACGACCGCCGCCGTGTGCGGCGCACCCGCCAGCGGGTTGTCCCCTGCCGGCCACTCCCCCGACGCCACCCGGTCGATCTCCTCACGGATCGCGATCATCGCGTCACAGAACCGGTCCAGCTCCGCCAGGTCCTCGCTCTCCGTCGGCTCCACCATCAGCGTGCCGGACACCGGGAACGACATCGTCGGCGCGTGGAACCCGTAGTCGATGAGCCGCTTCGCGACGTCCGCCACGCTCACCCCGGTCGCCTTCGTGATCGTGCGCAGATCCAGGATGCACTCGTGCGCGACCAGGCCCTCGCTGCCGCTGTACAGCACCGGGTAGTGCTCCCGCAGCCGCGCCGCCACGTAGTTCGCCGCGAGGACCGCCGTCGCCGTCGCCTTCGTCAGCCCGTCGGGGCCCATCAGCCGCAGGTACGCCCACGGGATCGGCAGGATCCCCGCGGACCCCCACGGCGCCGCCGACACCGGACCGACCGGGGCCGCCTCGCCGCCCTGCTCCAGGATCGGGTGCGACGGCAGGAACTCCGCCAGGTGGGCACGGACCGCGACCGGGCCGACACCCGGACCGCCACCACCGTGCGGGATGCAGAACGTCTTGTGCAGGTTCAGGTGCGACACGTCCGCCCCGAACTGCCCCGGCTTCGCGTAGCCCAGCAGCGCGTTGAGGTTCGCGCCGTCGACGTACACCTGCCCGCCCGCGTCGTGCACCTTCGCGCACAGGTCGGAGATCCCCGTCTCGTACACCCCGTGCGTCGACGGATACGTCACCATGATCGCCGCGAGCCGGTCCCGGTGCAGCTCGATCTTCGCCTCGAGGTCACCGAGGTCGACGTTGCCCAGCTCGTCACACGCCACCACCGCGACCCGCATGCCCGCCATGACGGCGCTCGCGGCGTTCGTGCCGTGGGCACTCGACGGGATCAGGCACATGTCCCGCTGCGTCTCGCCCCGCGAGTGGTGATAGGCGCGGATGGCGAGCAGACCCGCCAGCTCGCCCTGCGACCCCGCGTTCGGCTGCAGCGACACCGCGTCGTAGCCGGTGACCTCCGCCAGCCACCGCTCCAGGTCACCGATCAGCCGCCGGTAGCCCTGCGTCTGCGCCGCCGGCGCGAACGGGTGCACGTTGGCGAACTCGGGCCAGGTGATCGGCTCCATCTCCACGGTCGCGTTGAGCTTCATCGTGCACGAACCGAGCGGGATCATCCCCCGGTCGAGCGCGTAGTCCATGTCGGAGAGCCGCTTCAGGTAGCGCAGCATCGCGGTCTCCGACCGGTGCGTGGAGAACACCGGGTGGCTCAGGTAGTCGCTGGTGCGGCGCAGGTCGGCCGGCACCACGTCCGACGTGTCCAGCGCGGTCACGTCGACGTGCGCGAGACCGAACGCGGCCAGGACGTCCCGCAGGTGCCCGAACGTCGTCGTCTCGTCACACGCGATCCCGACCCGGTCGGCGTCGACGTGCCGCAGGTTGATCCCCCGGTCAGCGGCGGCGCTGACGACGTCCTTCGCCCTGCCCGGCACCACGGCCGTCACCGTGTCGAAGAACGCCTCGTGCTCGGTGGTGACACCGCCGGCCCGCAGCCCCGCCGCGAGCCGCACCGCCATGTCGTGCGTGCGGGACGCGATCTCCCGCAGCCCGTCCGGGCCGTGGTAGACGGCGTACATGCTGGCCGTGACCGCGAGGAGCACCTGCGCGGTGCAGATGTTGCTGGTCGCCTTCTCCCGCCGGATGTGCTGCTCACGGGTCTGCAGGGCGAGCCGGTAGGCGGGGGCGCCGTCCGCGTCCTTCGACACGCCGACGAGCCGGCCCGGCAGGGTGCGCTCAAGGCCCTTGCGGACCGACATGTACCCGGCGTGCGGCCCGCCGAAGCCCATCGGCACGCCGAACCGCTGCGCGCTGCCGACCGCGACGTCCGCGCCGAACGCGGCCGGCTCCCGCAGCAGGCACAGCGCGAGGAGGTCGGCGGCGAACGTGACGATCGCGCCCTTGTCGTGCGCCCGCTTCGTGATGTCCGCGAGGTCACGGACCGCGCCGGACGCGCCGGGGTACTGCAGGTGCAGGCCGAAGAACTCCTCCGGCAGCTCCTCCGTGCGCAGGTCGATGGTGCGCACGTCGATGCCGAGCGGCTCCGCCCTGGTCCGGATGACGGCGAGGGTCTGCGGCAGGACGTCGCTGTCCACGACGTACACGTCGGCCTTGACCTTCGACGAGCGCCGCGCCAGGGTCATCGCCTCAGCGGCGGCGGTCGCCTCGTCGAGCAGCGACGCGCCCGCGACCGGCAGCCCGGTCAGGTCCGTGATCACCGTCTGGAAGTTGAGCAGCGCCTCGAGGCGGCCCTGGCTGATCTCCGGCTGGTATGGCGTGTACGCCGTGTACCACGACGGGTCCTCGAGGACGTTGCGCAGGATGACCGGCGGCGTGTACGTGCCGTAGTAGCCGAGGCCGATCATGCTGACGAGCGTCCGGTTCGCCGACGCGAGCGCCCGCAACTCCCCCAGCACCTCCGCCTCCGACGCGGCCAGGGGCAGCTGGAGCGGCTGGTGCCAGCGGATCGAGCCGGGGATGGCCGCGGTCATCAACGCCTCGACGGAGTCATACCCGACGGTCTTCAGCATCGTCGTCTGCTCGTCCGGCGACGGTCCGATGTGCCTGCTGGCGAAACTGGTCATTGGCCACACTCTTTCGGATCCGGGGTCGGGGCTGCGAACGTCCCTCCCCCTCTGTCGTGTGGCCTCCAGAGGTGCCAACCCGTCGCGGTCCTTCTGCCTGAGAGGTTCCGGGGAGGATTTGCCCCTTCGGCGTCGCCCTGAACTCAGGCGATCTCTCCCGCGCGGGTATTGCCGGCGATGCCTAATCTACCGGTTCTTTGACCATGGTCACGCAGCCGTGGCCCACACCACAGCCCGTAGCGCTTCCTAGGACGCTAGGTTTACGGCTTACAACGGGCTGAATTCGCGTCGACCATCAGGAGACTGCCGTCGACCGCCTCGAAGTCGCTGCCCTTGAGCGTCTTCAGCGCGTTGAGCTGATCGTTGCTCCACCGGTCGTCCTGCGTGCCGGAGAAGAACCACGGTGACCCGTTGTCGGCGAGGATGGCGCCGTACTGCTTGAGCGCCTGCGCCACCACCCGCGCCTGCGCCGGGAACTTCGAGATGTCGACGCCCGCCTTCAGCCGGAACCGGGCGCCCATCGGCGGCAGGTTCGCGTCGGTGCTGCTGGACGCCGCGTGCCGCGCGGGCCACACGTACGCCTTCTGCGTGCGCGGCGCGGTGAACCGGATCGCGTGGTCGATCCTGCCCTTGGCGACCTCCTCGGCGCGCGGCAGCCCGGCGAGGATCGACAGCCCCGCGGCGTCCGCCGACGTCCAGCCGGCCTTGCGCAGGTCGTTGCGGCGCAGGTCGAACACCGCCCCGGACCCGGCCTTCCACGACCCGTCCGCGTTCGGGTGCGCGGCGTACAGCTCGTACACCTTGCACGCCGCCGTGTCGTGCACGATGACGTGCCGGTCCCCGTCGGCGTTCGGCCCGCCCTCGATCCTGGCGTTGCGCGGGATCGGGTACGGGCCCTTGTCGCTCTCGTCCGCGTAGTCGAAGGTGACCTTCACGCCGGCCTGCCCCTGCCCGACGGTCGTGACCGGGATCCCGAACGGCGCGCCGTCGATGAGCCCGGCGCCGAAGTCGGGATGCGCGTGCGCCTGCGCCCCGATGCTGCCGACCCACGTCGCCGAGTCCCGGTGCACCGGCAGCTTCGACACGTCGGCGTGCCACACGTTGTCCGCCGGGAAGACCGTGCACGCCCGTGGGGCGGACACCCGCGCCGACGGTGCCTGGCTCACGCTGCCGAGCCCGCCGGCACCCTGGGCCGCGGCGCTCGCCGGGCCGGCCGCCGGGGCGGCCTTCTTGCCTGACGAGCCGCACCCGCTCACACCCATGGCGATGACAGCGACAACGGCCAGCGCGGCGCTGCGCTTCACTGATCCTCCTCGGTCGGCACCCGATCCTCACGGACCCGCCCGCACAGTACGCGCACCCCGTGTCCGCCCTGCCGCGTTCCCGCCCCTCCGGTCAGCGGGCCCGGGCGGCGAGGGCCAGGAGCTCGTCGACGGACCACTGGTCGTAGGCGTGGTCGCCGTACTTCGAAGCGAGCACCGTGCCGTCGGGGGCGATCAGGAAGTCCGCCGGGAGGCCGAAGCGGCCGCCGGTCGGGATGAGCGATGGCGGGCGTTCGCGGCCGCGGAGCAGGGCCCACGTGCTGCGGGCCACGGCGCGCAGGATCGTCGGCCAGACGCGCGGGTTGAGCAGGGCGCGGCGGGATGACTCGACGCCGAACTCGCGGTACAGCCGCTTCTGCGGGTCGGGGACGACCGCGAACGGCAGGCCGGCCACATGGGGACGCAGCTCGGCGGCGCTGGAGTGGAACACGACCACCTCGCGGACACCGGACGCGGTGATCTCGTCGTGGCGGCGGACGATCGAGCGCAGGTGGAGGTTGCAGACCGGGCAGCCGGCGAAGCGGCGGAACTGCAGGTGCACCAGCAGCGTCGGGTCCGGCACGGCGACCGGCTCCCCCACGACGACCTGCAGGCGCCGGGTATCGACGACGAGCATGACCCCTCCTTCCAACGTAAGCGTACAACGTACCCTTACGGGCAAGCGTAAGCGTATGACGTACGCTGTCAAGTGCCATGCCTCGACCGCGATCACTGACCTCCGCCCAGATCGCCGCGGCGGCGCTCGCGGTGCTCGACCGTGACGGGCCGGCCGGGCTGACCATGCGCGCCGTCGCCCAGCAGCTGGGCATGGGCACGATGAGCCTGTACCGGTACGTCGACGACCGCGACGAGCTCGAAGGCCTCGTCGTCGAGCTGGTGCTCGGCGCCGTGGACCCCGCACCGCCGGAGGGTGGCGGCTGGCAGGAGCGGATCACCGTCATGGTGGAGCGGGTGCGCGTCGCGGTCGGCGCCCACCCGGCCGTCGTCCCGCTGACGATGACGCACCGGCACCGGTCGCCCGCCATCCTGCGCTGGTCGGAGACGGTGGTCGGCATCCTGGCCGAGACCGTCACCGACCCGGGGCGCAGGGTCGTCGCGCTGCGGGGGCTGCTGTCGTACCTCATCGGCGCGATCCAGCTCGAGCACCTCGGACCGCTGTCCGGCCCCGGCACCGGCGCCATCGCCGCGCTCGACCCCGCCGCTTTCCCGAACATGCGGCAGCTCGGCGGGGCGGCCCGCCAGGTCGACGCCGACGCGGAGTTCCACGGCGGCCTCGACCTGCTGCTCGAAGGCATCTCGGTCAGCGGCGGGCGGTGGCCAGCTCGTACGAGGACGGGGTGACGTTCGGGAAGATGCCGGTCAGCGACCCGACGCCGCAGCGGCGCTGGAGGAGCTCACCGATCACCGACCGGTAGTCGGTGGTGGAGGCGAGGTCGCCGGCGGTGAGCTTGGCCGGGGCGAGGCCGGGCCAGATGCCGTGGACCCGGCCGCCACGGACGTTGCCGCCGAGCAGGAGCATGGCGTTGCCGTTGCCGTGGTCGACGCCGCGGGAGCCGTTCTCCGCGACGCGCCGGCCGAACTCGCTGAGCGTGACCAGCGTGACGCGGTTGAAGGCGTCGCCGAGGTCGGTCGCGAACGCCGCCAGGGCGAGGGCGAGCTCCGACAGGTGCTCGTGCATCCGCTGGCCCTTCACGGGGCCGCCGAGGCCCTCGTGCATGTCCCAGTCACCGAAGTCGACGGTGGCCGCCATCAGGCCGACGTTCGCCTTCACGAGGCGCGCGACGTCGCACAGCGCCTTGCCGAGGGCGGTCGACGGGTAGGTCGCCGCCGGGGTGTACGCGCCGAGCGCCGCGACGGTGCCGAGGGTGGCGTTGACGGCGCGGGCCGGGTCGGCCATGACCGCCGGGGCGCCGTCGAACAGCTTGGCGATCGTCGCGGCCATCGGGGTCTTGGCGTCGTTGCCGGAGAGCTTGAAGCCGTCGACGGACGACATCGACACGTCCGGGGACGGGCCGGCGAACGCACGGGCCGGCGACGTCGCGCCCATCGCGACGCCCGCGGTCGGGGCGGACGCGCCGGTGACCCCGAGCATCCGGTCCAGCCAGCCGGTGCGCACGGACGTGCCGGCGGCGGCCCGCTCCATCTCCTCCATCGCCTGGAAGTGCGACCGGGACGGGTTGGGCTGGCCGACCGCGTGGACCGCGCCGAAGGTGCCGGCGGTCCAGCGCGGCAGCAGCGGCGCGAACGCCGGGTGCAGGCCGAACATCCCGTCCCCGGCGATCACCGACGCCTTCGGCACGGCGATGGTGGGCCGGGCGGCGTAGTAGTCGGGGTCGCCGATCGGGACGACGGCGGACAGCCCGTCGAACCCGCCGCGCAACGACAGCACGACGATGGTGTCGCCGGTGTACGGCGTGCCGGCGAACGCCAGCCGGGTGGCGAGACCCTCGCCCACGAGCCCGGTGAGCGCGGCACCCGCCCCGATCACGGCGGCACGGCCCAGCAGCCCACGGCGCGACATACCGGTTTCAGCAATACAACAATCCATCATGAAGATCACCTGGCCAGGTAGTAGGGCGAGTCGAGGATCAGGGCGATGAGGTGCGGCAGCCGGCCGGCGACGGCGGGGTCGGTCGCCTTCAGCGGGCTCGACGCCGACTTGTTCAGGAAGCCGAGCAGCACCGCGGTGTGCGCCGCCTGCAGGGGCTGCCCGACGAGCCGGGTCGCGAGGGCGTCCACGAACGCGCCGTGCGTGGCCGGCAGCTTCGGCACCAGCGACGCGAGGATCGACGCCGGCCGCACGAGCTGCTTGGGGTACCAGCCGGCGGCGAGGTTCAGGTGCGCGTTCCAGCGGATCAGCAGCCCCGACGGGGCGGTCCAGGCGGCGGCGACGTCCGGGTAGCCGTTCGGCGGCGCCCACCGCATCGGCGCGTGCCCGGCGGCGACGAGGTAGTTGTACAGGGCGCGGACCCCCTCGGTGCCGGACGCCTCCGGCTGCAGGCCCAGCAGGCGGACCGTCCCGATGAGATCCTCGAACGGCGTGCGGACCTTCGCCCCGACGGACGCGGCGAACTCCGGCGACGTGAACAGCGCGCGCAGCACCGGCGCGATTGCCGATTTCTGCTGCAGGTACACCTCCCGCAACCGCTGCACGAGCGCCGCCGGCGGGTCGTCGGCGACGAAGCGGACGCAGAGCTTGCGGGCCACGCGCTCGGCGGTGGCCGGGTGCTGGGCGAGCATCTCCACGAAGGCGAGCGCGGCCGCCTCCCCGCCGCCGGCGGTCGCGTTGTCGTGCCGCCAGCCGAGGATGGTGACGGCGCCGGTCGCGTGCTGGGTCGCGTCGAACTTGTACAGGCCGGTGGTCTTGTCGACGGTGAGGCCGGTGAGCAGCCGCGCGGCGTCCTTCACGTCGGCCTCGGTGTAGATCAGCCCGACGGTGTGCAGCTCCATGAGCTCGCGGGCGTAGTTCTCGTTCGGTTTCGCCTTCGTCGAGCTGCGGTTGTCGAGGTACGACAGCATCGCCGGCGACGTCGCGGACGCCTTCAGCAGGCCGGCGAACGTCCCCAGGGCGTGCTGGCGGATCAGGGTGTCGTAGGCGCCGCGGCTGTCCCAGACGTCGCTGGACGGGCAGGTGACGTTGAGGTGGTTGGACCACAGGTCGACCATGACCTCGAGCAGCTGCCGGTTGCTCCACGCGGCGCGGGCGACGGCGGCGGAGCCGAGCTGCTGCATGGCGTCCCAGCCGCCGGACTTCATGGCGCCGGCCTTCACCCTGGCCCGCACGCCGGCGATGTCGAGGCTGCTCAGCGGGTAGCGGGCGAGCAGCTTCGTGCACCCGGCGTCGTCGATGGTGGCCGGGGCGAGCTGCCGGTCCAGCCACGCGGTAGCGCCGAGTTTGCGCAGCTCGGCCTCGCTCGCGGGGGTCGGCCCGAAGGTGGCGCGGCGCAGCAGGTGCAGGACCGGGTCCTGAGGGGTGAAGGCGGTCACGCAGTCCAACGTCGACACCCCAGCGCCCGGCCTGACCCGCGCGCCCGCCGCGCTCCTGCACGGCAACCGCTCCGCACCACCGCATTGCCGAATTACCGAGCCCAACAATCCAGTCCCGCCGCCAAGCGAACGACGCGACCAACACGGCCGAACGACGGGTCCGCTCAGATGCCCGCCTGCCGCATTACCGAATTGCCGCCCCCAACAATCCGCCCGCCGGCCGCCCCACCCGCGCAGCCAGCGGCGACCAAGACAACGAACGCCCAAGAACACGAACGACCAAGAATACGAACGACAGGCCAAAACCGCCCCGACCACGGCAACGAGCCACGGACCAGCGAACCGCCGCAACCACGGCAACCATGGCAACCACGGCAACCACGGCAACCAACGACAGATCAGAGAACCACCGCGACCAACACGGCGAGCGACGGGTCCGCGAAAACACCCTAGCCCACCCACCCGATTACCGAATTGCCACGCCCAACAATCCCATCGCAACGACCGAGCAGACGGCAACGCAGCGACCAGCACAGCGAGCGACGCGTCCGCGAAGTCCCCGCCCGCCGACCGGATTAGCGAATTTCCGCACCCAACAATCCCGTCGCAACGACCGAACAGACAACGACGATCACGACCGGCATCCCGTGCAACCACGACAGGTCCGCCAGCACCACCAACCGCACCGCAACGACCAGCGCGGCCAACGACGAGGTCCGCGACGAGGTCCGCTCGCCGTCGGATTAGCGGATTGCCGCACTCAACAATCCAGTCGCAACGACCGAGCAGACAACGACGACCACGACCGGCATCCCGTGCAGCCACGACAGGCCCGCCAGCACCACCAACAGCACCGCAACGACCAGCACGGCCAACGACGAGGTCCGCGACGGGGTTCGCGAACATGTCCGCTCGCCGTCGGATTAGTGGATTGCTGTGCCTGACAATCCGGTCGCGGCGACCGAGCGGACGGTGGCGACGAACTCGGCGATCGACGGGTGGGAGCCGGTGCCTGCCCGGTAGGCGAATCTCGTCCGTCGTCTCGTCGTCAACGGGGTCAGGACGACGCCGGGCGGCGGCGATGGTGGGCGCAGCGCGAGCTCGGGGACGACGGCGACGCCCTGGCCGGCGGCGACGAGGGTCAGCACGGTCACGAAGTCGTCGGCGTGGTGCCGGGCGCGGGGCAGGAACCCGGCCGCCTCGCACGCCCGGACCGTCATCGTGTGGCACAGCGTCCCCGGCCCGGCGAGAATCCACGGCTCGTCCCGGCACCGCGCGAGATCGAGGGGCCGGGTCGCCGCGAGGTACATCGTCTCGTCCAGCAGCGGCGCCGTGTCCAGCGCCGGGTCGGGGGCGATCGGCACCAGGTCGTAGTCGTGCACCAGCGCGACGTCGAGGGTGCCGTCGCGCAGCCGGGCCGGGACGAGCGCCGGGTCCAGCTCGTCGACGGTGAGGTCGAGGGCGGGGTGCTCCCCCGCCAAGGCGACCAGCGCCGCCGGCAACAGCGTCCGCATCGCGGTCGGGAACGCCCCGATCCGCAGCGGCCCCGACAGCCCCGTGCGGGTCGCGGCGAGCGCGGCGGTGGCGCGTTCGAGGGCGGCCAGGACGTCCTCGGCGTGCGCCGCGAGGACCGCGCCGGCGGCGGTGAGCGTGACACCGCGCCCGGTGCGGGCCAGCAGCGCCGCGCCGGCCTCCCGCTCCAGCGCGGCGAGCTGCTGCGACACCGCTGACGGCGTGTAGTTGTGGGCGGCGGCGACGGCGGCGATGGTGCCGCGGTCGGCGAGGTCGCGCAGGAGGCGCAGCTTACGCACGTCGAGCATCAGTTCAGCTTATGCTCGGCGCCACGAATGTGAACTGGACCTTCCGCTCGCGTGGCAGCGACCCTGAAGGCATGGAGCTTGAAGGGATCTTCGTGCCGCTCGTGACGCCGTTCGCCGCCGATGGGTCGGTGGACCTCGCCGCGCTCGCCGGCCTGGCCCGGCAGGTGCTCGACGACGGGGCCGCGGGCCTGGTCGCGCTGGGCACCACCGGGGAGCCGGCGACGCTGGCCGAGGGCGAGCAGGCCGCGGTCGTGGCCACCTGCCGGGAGGTTTCCGCGGTGTACGGCACGCCGCTGCTCGTCGGGGTCGGCGGCAGCTCGACGGCGGCGACGGTGGACGCGGTCCGGCACGCCCGCGGCGACGCCGCGATGGTGGTCGTGCCGCCGTACACCCGCCCGGGCGCCGCCGGTGTGCTCGCCCACCTGCGGGCCGTCGCCGCCGCGTCGCCGCTGCCGGTCGTGGTGTACCACGTGCCGTACCGGACGGGACAACCCCTGGACGTCGACACCTTGCTCGCGATCGCGGCCATCCCGGGCGTGGCCGGCATGAAGCTGTCCGACGGCGCGGTCAGCGGCGACACGGTGACGCTGCTCGGCGGGCTGCCGGAAGGGTTCGCGGTGCTCGGCGGCGACGACACGGTCATCGGCCCGCTGCTCGCCCTCGGTGCCGCCGGCGGGATCCTCGCGTCGGCGCACGTGGCGACGGACCGGTTCGTCGCCCTCGCGCGGGCCTGGCGGGAGGGTGACGTCGCCACCGCCAGGCGGCTCGGACCCGCCCTCGCCGCGCTGTCGGCGGCGCTGTTCGCCGAGCCGAACCCGGCCGTGGTCAAGGCGGTCCTGCACGCCGCGGGCCGGATCCCCGCCCCGGACGTGCGGCTGCCGCTGCTGCCCGCGTCCCGGGCCGCCCTGACGAACGCCAAGGTCGCTTTCGAGGCGCTCCAGCACATACCGGACGGTTCGACCAGCTCGTCACGGTGGCACGTTCGGGGGATTCCGGGCAACGGAACAGGCCGTACCGTCGATGTCGTCACCAAGCGTTAGCAACTGAGGGGGAACATCCATGAGCGAGTTCGACACCGGCGCCGACACCGACTTCGGCCACGTCGAGGCGGGTCAGGACCACGAGTCGCTGAACCAGCTCCACGAGGTCGACGCCAGCCAGAACAACTACGACTCGCAGTTCGGCGTCTTCGAGCAGGACCACGCCTCCGCCGAGAACACCAGCTTCGACCAGGGTCACCAGGTGTCGTACACCGACGCGAGCGGCGCGACGTACCAGGAGTCGGACTTCACCTCCTACGACCACTCCGCCGCCGAGACCGACCACGTCTTCGCCGCCGAGGGCTCCGAGTCGGCATCGTCGAACGAGTTCCACGAGCTCGAGGCCCTGCAGGCCCGCCTCGACTCGTCGTTCGCCTCCGCCACCGAGCTGCACACCGAGGGTGGCGGCCAGCTGGGCGTCGCCTCCAACTGAGCGCCAACTGAGCGCCTGCTGAACACCTGCTGAGCACCACCCCGGCGCCGGTCAGCCCCGCAGCTGACCGGCGCCGGCGTCTGTCCAAAGCAGTGGCGGTGCTTACAACCACCCGGCGCCGATTGGACCGCGCCGCCGCGCCCGCACCGGCCTAGCGTCGGGTGCATGGAAATCCTTCGGTACAGCGCGTTCACCACGGACCCCAAGGGCGGCAACCCGGCCGGGGTGGTGCTCGACGCCGCCGGCCTCGACGAGCCGCGATGCAGGCCATCGCCGCCGACGTCGGATACTCCGAGACCGCGTTCCTGTTCCACGAGGACGGGCGCGTCCGGGTGCGCTACTTCAGCCCCCTGGCGGAGGTGCCGTTCTGCGGGCACGCGACGATCGCGACCGCCGCCGCGTACGCGGAACGCTTCGGGCTCGGACCGCTGCGCTTCGAGGCCCGGGTCGGCACGATCGAGGTGGAGACGCGGGTCGGCGAGGACGGGCTGACCGCGACGCTGCGCAGCGTGCCGCCGCACACCTCGCCCATCGCCGACGCGACGGTGCGGGAGCTGCTGGACGCGCTGCGCTGGGACGCCGCCGACCTCGACCCGGCGCTGCCGGTGCGGGTGGCGTACGCGGGGGCCAGCCACCCGATCGTCGCGGCCGGCACCCGGCAGCGGCTCGCCGACCTCGACTACGACGTGCCCGCGCTCACCGCCCTGATGGCGCGGCACGACTGGACCACGGTCGACCTGGTGTGGCGGGAGTCGGCGACGGTGTTCCACGCCCGCAACCCGTTCCCGCCCGGCGGCGTGTACGAGGACCCGGCGACCGGCGCCGCGGCGGCCGCGTTCGGCGGCTACCTGCGCGAGCTGGGCCTGGTCGAGGTGCCGGCGACGCTGCGGGTGCACCAGGGCGGCGACATGGGCCGGCCCAGTCTGGTCTCCGTCGAGCTGGACGCCGACCCTGGCAGCGGCGTCGCGGTCACCGGCACCGCGGTGCCGATCGACTGACGAAAGCAGCGTTGGCCGGTGTACCGCGGGGAGGGCTGATCCACCGCGGCCCATCGGCCAACGCTCTACGATCCGAGGCAGGCGGCGCCTCTACGGCTCAGCAGCTGGACGCGAACCCGATCAGCGCGACCGAGTTGCACGACACGTTGATCGGCACCTGGACGGTGGTCGAGGACTGGTTGCCGTTGAAGAAACCGACGTTGTAGCCCGTGGTCCAGTCACCGTTGCTGTTGTAGGCGTACGCTCCGCCACCACCGTTGCCACCGTTGCCGCCGTACGAGTTGCCGTTGCCGTACGAGCTGTTGTGGTAGGAGTTGCTGTTCGCGGAGTGCCGCTTGTTCTTCTTCTTGTGGCTGTTGGCGTTCGCGTTGGCGCTGCCGTTGCCGTTGCGGTGGTAGCCGTTCGAGCTGCCGGCGCCGCTGTAGCTGCCGCCGTTGCCGTTGACGGCGTAGGCGCCGCCGTCACAGTTGGCGTTCGCGAAGCCGACGATCGCCACTGCGTTGCCGCAGATGTTCACCGGAACCTGGACCGTGGTCGAGGTCTGGTTGCCGTTGAAGATGCCGACGTTGGGGCCACTGTTCCAGTCGGCGTGTGCGGCGGTGCCGGTGAGCGCGAGGCCACCCAAGGACAGCGCGGCGATCTGCACCGACCGGATGAGCCAGCGATTCATGATGACGACCTTTCGACGAGTGATCGACGGTGAACGTCCGTCGCGACCCCCACTTAACCCGAAATGCGAGTCATGGACGGATATTTCGCGAAAAACGGTCACGCAATGCACCCGCAAGGTTACGTAATGTAGTGACCTACGGCGTGGCGCCTTTGCGTCAGCGACCCTCACCGATCTCCGCCACACTGGACACCATGCCCGCCGCACGCATGCCCGCCGCACGCACGGCCGCCGCCGCGATCATCGCCGTGCTCGTCGCCGGCACCCTCGCCGCATGCAGCCCCGCCCGCGAGCCGCTCCTCGCCGTCGGTCGCGACGCCGACGGCCGGCCCGTCGCCCACCTGTACCTGTGCGGCGACGACCACGTGGCACACAACGCGACGCTGTACCTGAACAACCCCTGGTCGTCGCCGACACCGAGCGCCACCATCACGCCGAGCGGCGCCGCCCCGGCGTCCAGTGGGTCCGGCAGCGTCTCGATGGGCGCGCTCTGGTCGATCTGGAACAGCACCGGCATCGGCAACCTGTGGGCCATCCCCATAGGCACCACACCGGACGGCTGGCGCGACGAGCTCGACCCGCCGCGCCCGCTCGCGCTCACCGCCACGGGACGCTACGTCCTCGGGGCGTCGACCGCCGTGCCCCGGCCCAGGTCGGTCTTCTTCACCCTCGGGGACCTGGACCAGCTCAAGGACGGCGAGGTCTGGGGCCACACCGGGCGCCGGGGCGACGAGCGGGCCACCACCCTGAAGTCGTTCCGCGAGAAGGCCGCCGGGTCCTGCTGAGGCACCCGGGCGGCGGCTCAGGGGACGATCACGACGCCGCCGCGGACGCCGCCCTGGGCCAGCCGCTCGTGGGCGGCCGCCGCGTCGGCGAAGGGGTACACGCCGGCGACCCGCAGCGGGATGTCGCCGCTGGTGACGAGCGCGGCCAGCTCGCCGAGCCGGGCGCCGTCCGGCTGGACCTCCAGCGCGAAGGTCCGGATGCCCCGCACCGGCTCCGGGCGCAGCGGGGGCGACGCGGCCACGTAGCCGCCGCCGTCGCGGACGAGGTCCAGCAGCGAGGGGCCGACCACGGCCAGGTCGACGACCGCGTCGAACGTCCCGGCCGGATCGGCGGAGCGCGGCAGGAACGCCGCGCCCAGCGACTCGACGAACTCCCGGTCGTCGGCGCCGGCGAGTCCCGTGGCGTGCAGGCCGGCCGCCCGGGCCAGCGCGAGGACGAACCCGCCGACCTGACCGGCGGCGCCGGTGACCAGCACGGTCGAGCCCGCCGGCAGCGCGAGCAGGTCGAGGGCCTGGGCGGCGGCGAGGCCGTTGGTCGGCAGCGTCGCCGCCTCGGTGGCGGGGACGCCGGTGGGCGCCGGGGCGAGCCAGGCCGCGTCGAGCACCACGTGCTCCGCATGGGCGCCGGCCGTGGTCCGCAGCCACGGTGAGAAGCCGATGACCTCGTCACCGACCGCGAACCCCTCGACCGACGGGCCGAGGGCGTCGACAGCGCCGGCGACGTCCCAGCCGGGCGTATACGGCAGCCCGGTCGGCAGCGGCGCCGGGAACCGGCCCGAGCGAATCATCAGGTCGACGGGGTGGAGCACGGACGCGGCGACCCGCACCCGGACCTGCCCCGGCCCGGGCTCGGGCACCGGCACGTCGGCGACGTGCAGGACCTCCGGCCCACCGAACTGTGCATAACTGACAGCGCGCATCGCCGTCTCCTCCGCGAAGTGAAGTGCAGTGCAGTGATCACCACGACCGTACGAACGGGCAGGCACCATCGGTAAGTAGGTACCGTGAAGTGCCTGAGGCACCGGAGGAGGACACCATGGCGACGACGAACGCGGCACAACGCCGCGAACAGGCGAAACGTGAGTACGACGCGTTCCTGGCCGGCTGCCCGACCCGGGAGCTGCTGAGCCGGCTCACCGACAAGTGGGTCGCGCTGGTGATCCCGGCGCTCGCCGGCGGGCCGCAGCGGCACGGCGAGCTCGCCCACCGCATCGCCGGCGTCAGCCAGAAGATGCTCACCCAGACCCTGCGCACCCTGGAGCGCGACGGGCTGGTCACCCGCACGGTGACCGCCTCGATCCCGCCCCGCGTCGACTACGAGCTCACCCCGCTCGGCCACGAGCTCTACCCGGTCATGGTCTCGATCAAGAACTGGGCGGAGACGCACATGGACCGCGTCTTCGAAGCCCGCGCCGAGTTCGACGCGCGTCCCTGATCAGGAGCCCAGGCGGCGCTCAGTCGGGGGTGGCACGGTGTCGGCGGCGCCACACGTACACCAGCGGCAACGACACCAGGAGGACTCCACCGACGATGAGCGCGGGGGTCTCGTAGCGGTGCAGGAAGGCGCGGACGCGGTCGAGGTTGCCGCCGGCGAAGGCGCCGACCGAGACCCACAGCGCCGTCCACAGCGCGCCGCCGATCGCGTCGCGGATGGCGTACTGGCGCCAGGGCAGTGCGATCGCACCGGCGATGAGGCCGTTGGTCTGGCGCAGCCCGTCGATGAACCGGGCGACGACCACGATGTTGCGCCCGCGGCGGGCGAAGAAGTCCTCGGCGCGGGCCAGCCGCCGCTCGGTCAGCCCGACCCGCCGGCCCCACCGCAGGATCACCGGGCGGCCGGCCCGGCGGCCGAGCCAGAAGCCGAGGTTGTCGCCGGCGACCGCGGCGGCGAAGGTGATGGCGACGACCACCGGCAGGCTCATCGTGCCGCGCCCGGCGAGCACCGCGGCCGCCACGACCACGCTCACCGCGGGCGTGGGGATGCCGATCCCCTCCAGCAGCACGAGCAGGGCCAGGGCGGGATAGCCGTAGCGCTCCAGTTCCTCCACGGGACAATGAGATCATGTCGAGTTGGTACGAGTCACACATCGACCGGCAGATCCGCGAAGCACAGGAGCAGGGGCAGTTCGACAACCTGCCGGGTGCCGGGAAGCCGCTGCCGGACCACGGTGAGCTGTACGACGAGGACTGGTGGATCAAGGACCTCGCCCGGCGCGAGGGGCTGCCCGGCGGAGTGCCGCCGACGCTGCGGCTGCGGCGTGAGGTCGAGGACCTGCCGGAGCGGCTGCCGTCCCTGCGCACCGAGGAGCGGGTCCGCGCGGTCGTCGAGGACCTCAACACCCGCATCGAGCAGGCCCGGCGCGGGTTGATGGACGGCCCGGCGACGATCCTGCCGGCGCTGGACGTGGAGGCGGTGCTCGACGACTGGCGAAAGGCCCGTTGACACGGTGGCGTAGCGCCGCTTACGTTCTCCTCGCAACTGTTAGTCAATTTGCCTATTAGTTGGGGGAGGCAGCAAATGCCGCTCGGGGGCTCCTCCAAGCTGCTCAAGGCACTCAACGAGGCGGCCGCGCTCGGCCACCTCCTCGACCACCCGCAGCTCACCCGCGCCGAGCTGCGCGCCCTGACCGGCCTGTCCAAGCCGACCATCTCCGAGGCGGTCCGCCGCCTCGCCGACGCCGACCTGGTCGTCGGCGCCGGGCATGAGACGGGCCGGCCCGGCCCCAACGCGGAGGTGTACGCGGTCAACCCCGACGCCGCCTACGCCATCGCCATGTCGGTGCGCGACGACGCGCCGTCGCTGACCGCGTCGCTGCACGACCTGCGCGGCGCCCAGCGGGCCAGGCTGGCCGTCCCCGTCGACTTCGCCCACACGGACCCGGCCACCGCGGTCAAGGACACCGTCGACGCGCTGTGCGTGGCGGCGGGCGTCGCCCGCGGCCCGGTGGCGCACGTCCAGCTCGCTGTCGCCGGCGCGTTCGACCCGCGGGACCGGGTCATCCACCACGTCGACGTCCCGGGCTGGAGCCGGCGCGGGCTCGTCGACGACCTCGCCGAGGCGGCCGGCGTACCGGTGGAGGTCGACAATGACGTCAACCTCGCCGCGCTCGCCGAACGCGCCCACGGCGCCGCGCAGGGCCTGCCGGCCGCCGACGGGTTCGCGCTGCTGTGGCTCGGCCAGTCCGGTCTCGGCCTGGCGATCGACCTCGGCGGCGGCACGCTGCTGCGCGGCGCCCGAGGTGGTGCCGGCGAGATCGGCTACATGCCTGTCGCCGCCGACGGCGCACGGGACTTCCACGACCTGGTGAGCGGCGACGCCGTCCGGGACCTGGCCGCCGAGCGCGGCCTGACGATCACCGACACCGCGCTGCTGCGCGAGCTGGCCGGGCGGATCGTGATCGGGCTCGCCGCGGTCGTCGCGGTGCTCGACCCGCCGCTCGTGGTGCTCGGCGGCGAGATCGGCCGGGCCGGCGGCGCCGCGCTCGGCGAGGCGGTCGCGAAGGCCATGTCACGGGCGGCGCCGCTGTCGACCGAGATCGCCGTGAGCACCGTCGAGGACGACGCTCCCCTGCTCGGCGCCGCGGACGCCGCGCTGTCCGCGGTGCGCCGCAGGCTGATCGAGGGCCTGCGCACGCCCGAAACGTAACGGGCCCACGAACCGCGGACGCCGGCCGATCTGGCGGCATCGACCGGCGTCCGCGCGCTCCACCCACCATCCCCCATGCAAGTGACGTTGGTCAATGCCACATTGGCCGGCCGCTTCCGCACGCCCACCCCCAGGAGGAATCCCGTGCGTCGCATCGTCTCTCTGCTCACCGCCGTGGCACTACTGACAACGGCCTGCACGCCCGGCCCGAAGGACAAGCCGATCGCCGACCCGGGCGCCGACGTCTCCGGCACCGTGGAGTTCTGGCACTTCTTCACCGACCGCGAGGCCGCCGCCATCGACGGCGTCGTCGCCGACTTCCAGGCGTCCCACCCGAAGATCAAGGTCGTGGTCAAGTCCGGGCAGGACGACTCGAAGATGACCCAGGCCATCGGCGGCGGGCAGGGCCCCGACGTCGGCCTGTCCTACTCCACCGACATCGTCGGGCAGTTCTGCTCCAGCGGCGCCTGGCTGGACCTCGGCCAGTACCTGACCCGCGACAAGGTGTCCCTCGACGGCTTCCCGCAGACCGTCAAGGAGTACACGCAGTACAAGGGCAGACGCTGCGCCATGCCGGTCCTCGCCGACGCGTATGGCCTGTACTACAACAAGAAGCTCTTCGCCGAGGCCGGGATCGCCGGCCCGCCGAAGACCCTCGAGGAGTTCGCCGACGCGGCGAAGAAGCTCACCAAGCGGTCCGCCGACGGCACCATCCAGGTCGCCGGGTTCCTGCCGCTGTGGGGCTTCTACGAGAACGCCCCGTCGCACCTCGGGCCGATGGTCGGCGGGCAGTGGCTCAAGGGCGACGGCAGCTCCGCGATCGGCGGCGACCCCGCCTGGCAGACGCTGCTGAAGTGGCAGAAGGAGCTCGTCGACTGGTTCGGCTACGACAAGCTCGAGGCCTTCCGCGCCTCCCTCGGCGACGAGTACTCCGACGCGAACGCCTTCCAGAAGGGCCAGGTCGCGATGAACTTCGACGGCGAGTACCGCATCGCGTTCGCCAAGGACCAGGCGCCCGACCTGCAGTTCGGGGTCGCGCCGATGCCGACGTCCAGCCCCGACCGGTACGGCGCCGGCTACGTCACCGGCAACGTCATCGGCATCTCCCGCACCGCGAAGAACCCCGAGGCGGCGTGGGAGTTCATCAAGTACCTGACGACCGACACGAAGACGATCGTCAAGCTCGCCAACAGCCTCAAGAACATCCCGACCACGAAGGACGCGCTCGCCTCGCCGGACCTGCACCTGGACGCGGAGTTCAAGACGTTCGTCGACATCTTCAACCACCCGAAGACCAGCACCACCCCGCCGTCGTCGGCCGGCCCCGCCTACCAGGAGACGTTCCAGACCTTCTGCGACACCTGGCAGAGCGGCGGCGCCGCCGACCTCGGCAAGGGACTGGCCGACGTGGACAAGCAGGTCGACTCGCTGCTGAAGCTCGGCGGCTGACCAGTGCCCTACAAGCTCCGCCACGCGCTGACCGTCGCCTCGTTCATGGCGCCGGCGACGGTCGGCATCGTGGTCTTCTTCCTCTACCCGCTGCTGAGCGCCGTCTACTTCTCGTTCACGAAGTTCGACCTGCTCAGCACGCCGGAATGGGTCGGGCTGCGCAACTACCGGCACCTGTTCGACGACCCGTTCCTGACCCGCGCCGCCACCAACACGCTGTGGCTGTGCGCGATCCTCGTGCCCGCCCGCATGCTCGGCGGCCTCGCCACCGCGACGCTGCTCACCACCGTCCGGCGCGGCGCCGGGATCGTGCGCACCATCTTCTACCTGCCGGCGCTCGCCCCGCCGGTCGCGGCCACCCTCGCGTTCGTCTACCTGCTCAAACCCGGCGTCGGGCCGGTCAACACGGCCCTGGCGCACCTCGGCGTCGACGCCCCCCTGTGGTTCAACTCCCCCGGGTGGTCGAAGCCGTCGCTGGTGCTGCTCGGCCTGTGGGGCGTCGGCGACGTCATGGTGCTGTACCTGGCGGCGCTGCTGGACGTGCCGCAGGCGCAGCTGGAGGCGGCGCAGATCGACGGCGCGAACGCGTGGCAGCGCTTCCGGCACGTGACGCTGCCGAACATCTCCCCTGTCGTGGTGTTCACCGCCGTCATCGGCGTCATCACCACCCTGCAGTACTTCGCGCAGGCCGCCGTCGCCGCGTCCGCCGCCAGCGGGCAGGCCACCACCGGCGCCGGGATCTCCTCCACGTTCGGCTACCCGGAGGGGTCCACGTTCACGTACCCGCTGTGGCTCTACGTCGTCGGGTTCCGTTACGGCGCGCTCGGCTACGCCAACGCGATGGCCGTCGTGCTGTTCCTCGTCGCGTTCGCCGTCTCGCTGCTGATCCTGCGCCGATCCCTGAAGGTGACATGAACCGCTGGTTGTTGTGGACGGCCAGGCACAGCATCACGATCGCGCTGTGCGTCATGTTCGTCGCGCCCGTGCTCTTCCTGCTGCTGACCTCGCTGATGACCGACTCGCAGGCGCTGACCTCGTCGTACTGGCCGCGCGAGTGGCGCTTCGCGAACTACGCCGACGTCTTCAGCAGGACGCCGATGCCGCGGTACCTGCTGAACACCGTCATCTACTCGGTGGCCGCGACCACGTTCATGCTGCTGGCCAGCGTCCCGGCCGCGTACGCGCTGGCGAAGCTGCGCTGGCGGGGGCAGGGCGCGTTCCTCGTCGTCATCGTCTGCATGATGATGATCCCGCCGCAGGTGACGACCGTGCCGCTGTACCTCATGTGGGCCAACTGGAACCTGACGGGCACGCTGTGGCCACTGGTGCTGCCGATGCTGCTCGGCGACGCGTTCTCCATCTTCCTGCTGCGGCAGTTCCTGCTCACCATCCCGGGCGAGTACCTCGACGCCGCTCGCGTGGACGGGTGCGGCGAGTGGCGGACCCTGCTGCGGATCGTGCTGCCGATGGCCCGGCCCGGCATCGCCGCCGCCGCGCTGTTCCAGTTCTTCTACGCCTGGAACGACTACTACGGCCCGCTGCTCTACACGAGCGAGAACGAACACAACTGGACGCTGTCGCTGGGCCTGGCGTCCTTCAAGACCCTGCATCATGTGCAGTGGAACCTCGTCAGCGCCGCGACCATCCTCACGATGGTGCCGGTCGTGGTGCTGTTCTTCTTCGCCCAGCGCGCGTTCGTGCAGGGTGTCACGCTGACAGGAGTCAAAGGTTGAAAATCGCCGTCGTCGGGGGTGGCTCCACGTACACCCCGGAGCTCATCGACGGGTTCGCGCGGCTCGCCCCGTTCGCCTCGGAGATCGTCCTGCTGGATCCGCACCGGGAGCGTCTCGACGTGGTCGGGGCGTTCGCGCGGCGGCTGATGGCCGCGCACGGCCATCCCGGGACGCTGCGGTGGACGTCCGACGTCGACGATGCGCTCGCCGGCGCGGCGACCGTGGTCATCCAGCTGCGGGTCGGCGGGCAGGCGGCCCGGATCAGCGACGAGACGTTCCCGCTCGCCTGCGACTGCGTCGGGCAGGAGACGACCGGCGCCGGCGGCCTCGCGAAGGCGCTGCGCACCGTGCCGGTCGTCCTGGACATCGCCCGGCGGGCCGACCCGGGCGCGTGGATCGTCAACTTCACCAACCCGGTCGGGATCGTGACGCGGGCGCTGCTCGACCACGGGTTCAAGGCCGCCGGGCTGTGCAACGTGGCGATCGGCTTCCAGCGTCGCTTCGCCACCACCCTCGGCATCGACCCTTCGTCGGTGGTCCTGGACCACGTGGGCCTCAACCACCTGACCTGGGAGCGCGCCGTGTACGTCGACGGCGTCGACCGGCTGCCCTCACTGCTCTCGTCGCATCTTTCGGACATCTCGCAGGAAGTCCAGATCCCGCCGGCGGTGCTGTCGGCGCTGGGCAACGTGCCGTCGTACTACCTGCGGTACTTCTACTGCCACGACGAGGTGGTCGCGGAGGAGCGCGGGCAGCCGACCCGCGGCGCGAAGGTCGCCGAGATCGAGTCGCAGCTGCTGCGGATGTACGCCGACCCCACGCTGACCGAGAAGCCCGCGCTGCTCGGCCAGCGCGGCGGCGCGTTCTACTCCGAGGCGGCCGTCGGGCTGATCGCCTCGCTGCAGCACGACGACGGTGGCATCCACGCCGTCAACGTCCGCAACGGCGGCACCATGCCGTTCCTGCCCGACGACGCGGTCATCGAGGTCACCTGCCGGGTCGGCGCCGCCGGAGCCACCCCGCTGCCCGCGCCGCCGCTCGCCCCGCACCTGCGCGGCCTGGTCTCGGCGGTCAGCGCGTACGAGGAGCTCGCCGTCGACGCCGCGGTGCGTGGCGGGCGGGACCGCGTGTACCAGGCGCTGCTCGCACATCCCCTCGTCGGCCAGCACGAGCAGGCCACCCGGCTCACCGACGACCTGCTCGCCGCGAACCGCGAGCACCTCGCGTGGCTGTCGTGACCGCACAGCTCTTCGCCGCGGCCGACGGCGGCAACTCCAAGACCGACGTCGTCCTCGGCGACTCCGACGGCCGGATCCTCGCCCGCGTCGCCGGCCCGACCACGTCGCCGCACAACATCGGGCTGCCCGCCTGCCTGGAGCTGCTCGGCGACCTGGTCGGCCAGGCGCGCGCCGCCGCGGCCGTGCCGGCGGACCTGCGGCTCAGCCGGCTGCAGGTGTACCTCGCCGGCGCCGACCTGCCCATCGAGGTCGAGCGGCTCAACGAGGGCGTCGCCGCCCTGGGGCTCGCCGACGCGGTCACCGTCGACAACGACCTGTTCGCCCTGCTCCGCGCCGGTACGGCGGCCGCCGACGCGGTCGGTGTCGTCTGCGGTGCCGGGATCAACGCCGTGGGCCGCCGCCGCGACGGGCGGACGTCGCGCTTCCCGGCGCTCGGGCAGCTGTCCGGCGACTGGGGCGGCGGGCAGCACCTCGCCGCGCTGGCGCTCTACCACGCGGTGCGCGGCGAGGACGGCCGCGGGCCCGCCACCGCGCTCACCGGCGCGGTCACCGCCGCGTACGGGCTGCCGACCGCGGAGGCCGTCAGCATCGCCCTGCACCTGGGCGACCTGCCCGCGGCGCGGCTGGACGAGCTGTGCGAGGTGCTGTTCACCGTGGCCGCCGCCGGTGACGCGGTCGCCGGCCGGGTCGTGGCGCGGCTCGCCGGGGAGATCGAGGCCCTCGTGAAGGTCGCCGCCGGCCGGCTGGCGCTGCTGGACACCGCGTACACCGTGGTGCTCGGCGGCGGCGTGCTGACCGCCCGCCACCCGCAGCTGCACAGCGACATCCTGGCGCGGCTCGGCGCGCTGTCCCCGCGTGCGACGGTGACGGTGCTGTCCTCGCCGCCGGTCGCGGGCGCGGCGCTGCTCGCCCTCGACGACCTGCACGGCGGCCGCGTCCCCGCAACCGTGGAGGCCGCCGTCCGGCAGGGCCTCTGACCGTTCAGCGTCTGCCGCTATCGTGTCCCGCGAAACGGGGGGGAACGAGCATGCGGGCCTGGACAAGGATCGTGACACTGGTACCGATGGCGGGCGCGGTCGTGGCGGTGGCATGGGTGATGACCGCCCCGTCCACGACCCGTACCCCGATCGGCGGCGCCGTGCCCGACGAGCACGGCCTGCGGGTGAGCTTGACGTACTCCAGCTGCGAGGAGCTGGACCGCATCGACGTCGCCGAGGACACCCGGCAGGTCCGGCTGACCGCGTACCTGCGCGGCCGGGGCAGCTGCGGCCGGGACCCGATGACCACGCAGACGATGCCGGTGCCGCTGAAGACACCGCTGCGGGACCGCGAGGTCGTGGACGGCGCGACCGGCGAGCGCTTAACCCTGTAGCCCGGGGTTGCCCCGCCGATGGGGTTTGTGAGGTCAGCCACAAGACTGGCCGATCGGTCAGGTCCTGACCGATCGGTCAGGCATGCTGACCGTCGGAGGTGAACCCCATGGCCCGCAGCAAGACCCGCGACGAGATCCTGGCCGCTGCCACGCGCCAGTTCGCCGAGTCCGGCTACAAGGGCACGTCGCTGCAGGACATCGCGGCCGAGGTCGGCTGCTCCAAGGCCACCTTGCTGTACCACTTCGACGGCAAGGACGCGATCCTCACCGAGCTGTGCGCGCCCGCCATCGCCGAACTCGCCGACCTGGACGCGCGGGTGGCCGCCGCGCCCGCCCCCGCGCTGGCCCGCGAGATCGCGATCGAGGGTTTCACCGACCTCGTGATGCGGTACCGCAAAGAGATCCAGGTCATCTACGGCGACCTGCCCGCGCTGCTGCAACAGCCGGCGCTGCTGCCGGTGCACGAGCTGACGGAGAAGCTCGTCGTCACCCTGGCCGGCGGCTCGGCCGCGCCCGCCGCGCTGCTGGCCGCCAAGTTCGTGCTCGCCGGGCTGCCCGCGGTGGTGTTCGCCTGCACCGAATACGACGACGCGACCCTGCGGGCGACGCTCATCGCCACCGCCGCGCGGGTGCTCGAACCCCTCACGTAACCCGACCAGAAAGACGACCGACATGGCAACCGTGCTCTACCGGCTGGGGCGCGCCTCGTTCCGGCACCGCTGGCTCGTGCTGATCATCTGGGTGGTGATCCTCGGCGGGCTCGGCGGTGCGGCGGCCGCGTTCCGCGGCGCCACCTCGAGCGACTTCACCATGCCGGGCACCGAGTCGCAGCGGGCGATCGATGCGCTGAAGTCCCAGTTCCCGGAGGCCAGCGGCGCGACCGGCACCATCGTTGTCGCCGCGCCGAAGGGTCAGCACCTGCAGGCGTCCAAGGACGCCGTGGCCGGGCTCGTCGCCGAGGCGTCGAAGCTGCCCGGCGTCATCGGCGCGCTCGACCCGTTCCAGACCGGCGCCGTGTCGCCGCAGGGCGACTACGCGCTGATCACGGTCCAGTTCGCCGACCGGGCCGACAAGGTCACCGACGAGCAGCGCACCGCGTACGAGGCGAGCGGCGCCGCGGCGGAGCAGGCCGGGCTCCGGGTCGAGCACGGCGGCGAGGTCATGAACAGCGAGCCGGAGGTCGGCGGCACTGAGGGCATCGGCGTCGTCATCGCCCTCGTCGTGCTCGTCGTGACGTTCGGCGCGCTGGTCGCTGCCGGCATGACGATGCTCAACGCACTCATCGGCGTCGGCGCCGGCATGGCCGGGCTGTACGCGCTCAGCGGCGCCATCCAGCTCACCAGCACCGCGCCGGTCCTCGCCCTGATGCTGGGCCTGGCGGTCGGCATCGACTACTCGCTGTTCATCACGTCCCGGCACCGGCAGCACCTCGTCGAGGGCATCGCGCCCGAGGAGGCCGCCGGGCGGGCGGTCGGCACCGCCGGCTCCGCGGTCGTGTTCGCCGGCGCCACCGTCGTCATCGCCCTCGCGGGCCTCGCGGTGGTCAACATCCCGTTCCTGACCGTCATGGGTCTGGCCGCCGCCGGCACCGTCGCCGTCGCGGTCCTCGTCGCCATCACCCTGCAGCCGGCGCTGCTCGGCTTCGCCGGCACCCGCATCCTGCCGCGGCGCCTGCGCAACGGTGGCGCGACCGTCGCTGAGCACACCGAGGCCTTCGGGTTCCGCTGGGCGCGGGCGATCACCCGCTTCCGCATCCCCGTGCTCATCATCGGCGTCCTCGGGCTCGGCGCCCTGGCGATCCCGTCGGCGGACATGCGCATCGCGCTGCCCGGCGCCAGCGCCGGCCCCACCGACTCCCCCGCCCGCAAGGCCGCCGACCTCGTCGAGGAGGGCTTCGGCCCCGGGTTCAACGGCCGTCTCGCGCTGGTCGTGTCAACCGGCTCCGCCGACACCACGAAGGCGAAGGCGCAGGAGGCACTCGGCGTCCTGCAGGGCACCCCGAACCTCCTCGCCGCGACCCCGCCGAACTTCAGCCGCGACGGCAAGACCGCGCTCCTGGCCGTCATCCCGAAGACCGGCCCCACCGACGAGGCGACCGAGACCCTCGTCCACGACGTCCGGGCCCGCGTCAAGCAGGTCCAGGGCGCCGACATCGCCCTGACCGGGCAGACCGCGGTCGGCATCGACGTGTCGGAGAAGCTGTCCGACGCGATGCCGCGCTACCTGTCGCTCGTCGTCGGGCTGTCCGTGCTGCTGCTGATGCTCGTATTCCGGTCGATCCTCGTGCCGCTGAAGGCCGCCGCCGGGTTCCTGCTCACCGTCGGCGCCACGTTCGGCGTCACCGTCCTGGTCTTCCAGAAGGGGCACCTGGCCTCGCTCGTCGGGCTCGACACGCCCGGCCCGCTGGTCAGCTTCCTGCCGATCCTGCTCATCGGCATCCTGTTCGGCCTCGCCATGGACTACGAGGTGTTCCTCGTGTCCCGGATGCGCGAGGACTACGTGCACGGCGCCGGCCCGCAGGAGGCGACGATCAGCGGCATGGGCCACGGCGCCCGCGTCGTCACCGCGGCGGCGCTCATCATGACGTCGGTCTTCGCCGGCTTCATCCTGCTCGACGACCCCGTCATCAAGTCGATGGGCTTCGCCCTCGCGATCGGCGTCGCCATCGACGCGTTCGTGGTGCGCATGACCATCGTCCCGGCGGTCGTGTCGCTGCTCGGCCGGTCCGCGTGGTGGCTGCCGGGCTGGCTGTCGAAGATCCTGCCGAACGTCGACATCGAGGGCGAGAAGCTCCGCGAGCACCTTGCCGCCACCCCGGACCCGGAGCCCGTCCGCGTCTGAGTCCTTATCCGGTCGCGGTGGTGCGGCGGCCTCGGCAGACTGGCCCGATGCAGGTGAGCATCGAGCTGGACGACCGTGGCCGCCACCTCGACGACGCGGCGCAGGTGTGGGCCGAGGGCACCGCCGCCCGCGACGGCACCGAGGTCGCGCCGCTGGAGCTGGCCAGGGTGCCGTTGCGGACGGTGCTGGCGAGCTCGCCCAGGACGATGCTGGTCGTCGCCCTGGGCGAGCGCGTCGTCGGCTTCGCCCTGATCGCGCCCCACACCGAACGCACCGCCGCCGTCCGCTACCTCGGGGTGCGGCCCGGCAGCTGGGGCGCGGGCGTCGGCCGGCGGCTGATGACGTCGCTGCCGCCCCTGCTCACCGCCGCCGGCTTCGACGACGCCGAGCTGGACGTCTACGTCGACAACCCGCGGGCGGTCCGGCTGTACGACAGCCTCGGCTGGCAACCCCTCGGCGACCCCGCCCCGCACCCGCGCAACGGGCGCGTCGAGCAGCGGTACCGGCTGGACCTGCGCCCGTGACCCACGGCCCCGCCAGGCTCCGCGCCGTCGTCCACCACGCTCCCCCACGGCGGGTGCTGCGGCCCCGCTCCGCTGTGGCGCTCACGGTCCGGTCCCCGCTCGCCCGGCACGGCGAAGGGCTGCTCGCCGGGTCGCGCGCGGCGCTCGTCCTGTTCGGCGCGTGGTGCCGGGTCGCCGCGGTCAGCCCGCACAGCGTCGTGCACCTGCCGATTGAAGGGCTCGACCTGGTCCTCGCCCGCGCGGACGCCGGCCTGCGCCCGTCGGCGTGGAAGGGGCTGCGGGCCGGCCTCTCCACCGGCCGGCCCGCCACCCTCCGCTCCCCCGCGCCGCGCCCCTCGCCCGGCGACGACGCCGCCCTCTCGATCACCGAGCACGCGGCGACGCTGTTCCTGCTCGGTCCGCCGCGCGCCCTGTTCCAGCTCGGCGACGCCGTCACCGGCGCCACCGCCGACGTGCCCCACCTCCGCGACGTCCGCCGGCGCGGCGAGGCCCTCCTGCTCGGCCTCGCCGACCTCGACATGGACGTGCTGGTCAGGGACGACCGGTACCGCCGCCGCTGAACAACTCCGCGTGCTCCTCCAGCCAGTCCTTCAGCGTCAGCCCCGGCCGCCCGACCAGCCGCGGCACCGTGTCGGCCACCGTGTGGTCCCACGCACCCGACTGCCGCTTGAGCTCCAGCAGCGCCTCCAACCGGGGCCCGCCCCAGCCGCGGCGCTCGAACACGCTCCTGGTCTCCGCGACGGTACGCACAGCGAGCCGCACCGGTTCGCCGATCACCTCGCCGACGATCGCCGCCTGCGTCTCGGGAGACAGCGCCTCGGGGCCGGTGATCGTGTACTCCCGCCCGGCGTGCCCGGGCCGGGTGAGGACGGTCGCGGCGACGGCGGCCACGTCGAGCGGGTGCACCATCGCCGACACCGGGTCGGTCTCGGTGACCGTCATGGTGCGCTCCTGGGCGATCCCGTGCGCGTACTGCTCCAGGTACGTCATGAACGTCCCCGGCCGCAGCACCGTCCACGGGATGCCCGACCCGCGGATGACGTCCTCCCCGCCGCGGTGCCCCGCGGAGATCGCGTCGGTGGCCCCGAACGCGACGCCGCTGGTGGACAGCTTGACAAGGTGCCGCACCCCGGCGTCCCGCGCGGCCGCCACGAGCGCCAGCTCTTGGGCGGGCCCCCGGTCGTCGTAGCCGGGGACGAGCACGAACACCGCGCCCACCCCGTCGAGCACCGCGGGCAGCGTCTCAGGCCGGTCGAGGTCGCCGTAGACCTCCCCGGGCCGCGCCGGCTTCCTGGTCATGGCCCGCACGGCATGCCGCCGCGCGAGCAGGGGAACAAGCTCAGAACCGATGGTGCCCGTGGCACCGGTGACGAGAATCATGACTGTTTCCAAGGGTGATCGCGGCGCATCCAGGCGCCGGGCAGGAACGTACAAGGGAGCGGCCGCCGCCACCCACGCAGGATGCGGCGAGGTTCAGACCCCGACCCTCGGTCAGCTCCCCGACCAGGGCCCCGTCTCCGTCGTGTCGTCTTCCCGCGACCACGTCCTCTCAGTTCAGCGCCGCCACTGTACCGACGCCCGGCCCTTCACACGAACCGATTTCCGCTACGGTGCGCCGATGGGAAGCTGCGTCAACTACGTCCTCGTCCGCGACGGTGCGTGCACCGTGTACTCGCAGGGCGGCGGTGCGGGCCATGGGATCGACTACATCTTCGCGGCCGGTCCGGAGGTGGCCCAGCGCTGGCTGGACAACCTGGGCGACTCCGCGGGCCGTAAATGGTTCGACGACGTCTATTGCGAGGGCGGCGTCCTGGTCGATGTCGACCGCCGGGTCCTGCTGCTGTTCAACACCGTGTACAACCGGGTGGTGTATCGGGCGGCGATGCTGGAGGCGTACGCGGCGACGTGGCCTGGCTGGGAGATCCGGTGGGCCTACGACGGCATCGCGGACCTGATGGTGTACGTCGGGGTCGACCCGGCGGGTGCGCGCCGCGACCTAGGGCCGAAGCGGACCGAGCGCAACGAGTTCGGGCCGGACGACCGGGTGGCGGCCGTCGTCACCGTCCGGGGCGCCGACGGCCGGGTGCGCCTGTACGGACTGAACCCTGACATGGCGTGGCGGCGTTGGTTCATGGGGCCCGGCCTGGTCGAGTGGGTCTGCGCCGGGCCCGAGCTTCCCGAGTCCGCCGAGGACATGCCGACCGCCGTCCTCGATCTCGATCCGGCCAACCGATGGGCCGGGCTGTGGACGGTGCAGCCGTTGCGTGGGCTGCGCGAGCAGTGGGCGGAGCTGTGGCCGGGATGGACGCTCGAGTTCTGGGGCGACGACATGGCCCGTCAGTCCGTCCATGACCCGGACCGGCTCTACGACTCGATCCGGCCGAGCTCCATCGCCCGGCACCGCGCAGAGCTCGCCGAGCGGCTGCGGACCTGCTGGTCTGTCCGCTCGACGATCCTGGCGAACGGGACCAGCCCGGAGGAACTGCAGCGCTGGTACGACTCGAACTTCGGACTGATCCGCAACTACCTGGACGCCGACGTCAGCGTGGAGGAGCTCGAGAGGCTCGCGGCGCTGCTGCGTGGTCCGCAGAGCTGAGCCGCACGGATGAGGTCACCTTGCGGAGGCGACCCCATCCGGTGCGAGGCCCGGCTACGGGGCGAGGGTGCGCCAGAGGAACTCGAAGGTGAGGGCCCACTTGAAGGCCATCTGCGCGTTGTCGGCAGCGCCGCCGTGGCCGCCTTCGATGTTCTCGTAGTAGTGGACGTCGTGGTCGTGCTCGGTCAGGCGGGCGACCATCTTCCGGGCGTGGCCGGGGTGGACGCGGTCGTCGCGGGTGGAGGTGGTGATGAGGGTCGGCGGGTAGGGGACGCCCTGGCGGACGTTCTGGTAGGGCGAGAACAGGCGCAGGTACTCCCAGTCCGAGGCGTCGTCGGGGTCGCCGTACTCGGCCATCCACGAGGCGCCCGCCAGCAGCAGGTGGTAGCGGCGCATGTCCAGCAGCGGGACCGCGCACACGATCGCGCCGAAGAGGTCGGGGTAGCGGGTCAGCATGACGCCCATGAGGAGGCCGCCGTTGGAGCCGCCCTCGATGCCGAGCTGGGCGCGGGTGGTGATGCCGCGCTCGACGAGGTCCGCGGCGACCGCGGAGAAGTCCTCGTAGGCGCGCGGGCGGTTCTCCCGCAGTGCGGAGCGGTGCCACTGCGGGCCGTACTCGCCTCCGCCGCGGATGTTGGCCACCACGTACGTGCCGCCGCGGGCGAGCCAGCCGCGGCCGATGATGGCGCTGTACGAGGGGACCCGCGACACCTCGAAGCCGCCGTAGCCGCTCAGCAGCGTCGGTCCAGGGCCGCCTGTGCCCCCGCGAGCCGGGTCGCCGACGACGAAGTACGGGACCTGGGTGCCGTCGGCGGACGTGGCGAAGAACTGCCGGGTGGTGATCCGGTCGGCCGGGAAGTAGGACGGGCCCTGCTTGAGGACGGTCGGCGGGTCGCCGCCGAGGACGCCGTGGCGCAGCGTCGGCGGGAGGGCGAAGCCGCTGGACAGCAGCAGGTACTGCTCGTCGGCGTCAGCGTTGGTGTCCCACACGTCGGTCTGGCCGAGCTCGGCGCCGCCGAGGACGGTGCGCTGCCACACGCCGTCGACGTGCCGGACGGCCTCGAGGCGGCTCTGCACGTCGGACAGCAGGACCAGGATGAGCCCGTCGCGGGTCCAGTCGCTGTACGACAGCGAGGTGTGCGGGTCGGGCGTGAAGAGGGTGGTGAGATCCCGGCTGCCGGCGAGGAACGCGGCGAGCTCGATGATGAGCAGCGACCCGGCCAGGTGGGTGGCGCCGCCGACCTCCCAGTCGGTGCGGACCCGGATGAGCAGCCAGTCGCGGTGCAGGTCGACGCCCGCGTCGTCGGGCACGTCGAGCCTGGTGAGGGCGCCGTCGGCGAGCAGGTGCCGCTCGGCGTGGAAGAAGTCCAACGACCGGCGGATCAGGGCGCGTTCGGTGCCGGCGGACGGGTCGCTGGACGCGCGGACCGCGACGTCCTCGTGCGTGCCCTCGAACACGATCGGCGCGTCCGCGACCGGGGTGCCGCGGCGCCACCGCCGGACCTGCCTCGGGTAGCCCGATGCCGTCATCGAGCCCGGGCCGGTGTCCGTGCCGACGAAGATCTCGTCGATCGTGATCCAGCTGACGTCGCTCTTCGCCTCGGGCAGGGTGAAGCCGTCGGGCACGAACCGCAGCTCGTCCAGGTCGAACTCGCGCACGACCGCCGCGTCGGCGCCGCCGCGGGACAGGGACACCAGCGCGCGGTGGTCACCGGCGAGGGGGCCGCGGCGCAGGTACGTGACGCCCTGCCACACCCAGTTCTCGTCCTCGGCGACGGCGAGGGCGTCGAGGTCCAGGACGGTCTCCCAGGCGGGTTCGCCGGCCCGGTACTCCTCGAGGGTGGTGCGCCGCCACAGGCCGCGGGGGTGGGCGGCGTCCTTCCACAGGTTGTAGACCCGTTCGCCGTGCCAGGCGATCATCGGAATGCGGTCGTCGGCGTCCAGGACGGTGCGGATCTCGTCACGCAGCTCCGCGAAGCGCGCCCCGTCGGTCAGGGCGGCGACGGTCTCGGCGTTGCGGTCCCGGACCCAGGCCATCGCCTCGGCGCCGTCGACCTCCTCCAGCCAGAGGTAGGCGTCCTCAGCGGTGATCGTCTCGGTCATCAGTTCAGTTTGAACGAACGGCGGCGGGCGTCGCCACGCGGACCGCCCACGTGGCGGCGAACGTGCCGGGATCGACCGCCTTGCCCCACAGCCAGCCCTGCGCCAGCGGCACCCCGAGCGCGACGAGGACGTCCCGCTGGGCCCGGGTCTCGACGCCCTCGGCGACGACGGCGAGGCGCAGGGCGCTGCTCATCGCCACGACCGCCCGGACGATCTCCTCGTCCTCCGCGCTGGAGCCGAGACCGTTCACGAACGACCGGTCGATCTTCACGCCGGTGACCGGGTGGCGGCGCAGGTAACCGAGCGCGGAGAACCCGGTGCCGAAGTCGTCGACGGAGATCCGGACACCCAGGGCCCGCAGCTCGACGAGGACCCGCTCGGTGAGGTCGCTGCCCTCGACCATGACCGACTCGGTGATCTCCAGCACCAGGTTGGCGGCGGGCACTCGCGCCTGGCGCAGGGTCGCGCCGAGCCGCTCCGCGAACGCCGGGTCGCCGAGCTGCCGCGGCGACACGTTCACCGACATCCAGAAGTCGTCGTCGACGACGCCGGCGGCGCGCCAGGCGGCGAGCTGGCGCACGGACTCGCGCAGCACCCACGCGCCGAGCGCGGAGATCAGGTTGGAGTCCTCGGCGACGGCGATGAACATGTTCGGCCCGATCCAGCCGCGGACCGGGTGCTGCCAGCGGCACAGCGCCTCGGCGCCGGCGGGCCGGTCGGTGTCCATCGCGATGATCGGCTGGTAGGCGATGCTGAGCTGCTCCTGGGCGACGGCGGCGCGCAGCGCGACCTCGATCTCGACCCGCTCCCGGACCGCGTCGCGCATCGAGGCGTCGAACACGGTCCACCGGTTGCGGCCGGCCGCCTTCGCCCGGTACATGGCGGTGTCGGCGTCCCGCATGAGCGTGTCGGCCTGGTCCGAGCTCCTGGAGGACTGCACGATCCCCATCGACGCGCCGATGACGACGTCCGCGGCGCCGCCGTCGGCGGTCACCACGACGAGCGGGCGCTCCACGCACTCCATGATCCGCCGGGCGTTGGCCATCGCCTCCGGCTCGGTGCAGCGCTGCACGACGACGAACTCGTCGCCGCCGACCCGCGCGATCGTCGCCGCCGGCGGCAGCGCCAGCCGCAGCCGGGTGCCGACGTCGATGATGAGCCGGTCCCCGGCCGGGTGCCCCCACGAGTCGTTGACCAGCTTGAACCCGTCGAGGTCGAGGTAGAACATCCACACGCCGGCGCCGCGCCCCGGCCGCTCCTCGCTCAGCAGCCGCTCGACCATGAGGGTGAGCATCCGCCGGTTGGGCAGCCCGGTGAGCGGGTCGTGCGTCGCCTGGTGCTCGAAGCTGCGCTGCGCGGCGGCGTGGCTGTGGACCGCGTCGGCGGCCCGCACCAGGAGCAGCGCGACGATCGCGGCGCCCCCGAGGCCGAGCGCCCAGCGCCTCGCCGTGGTGTCGGCGCCGACGGTGACGGTGAGGATGAACGGCGCCGCCACCGCCGGCCCGATGACCAGCATCCTCGGCAGCGACCACGCCTGGATCGGCAGCGGCGTCGCCCGGGCGAGGACGCGCGCGGTCGGGTGCAGCGCGGCGGCGCCACCGAGCGTGAACGCGAGCAGGAACGGCAGGTCCATCAGCGGCGGCCCGGTGACCTCGCCGTGCCGGCCGATGATCGCGAAGCCGAGGTCGCCGCAGAACATCAGCACCATCATGCCGCCGAGCAGGACGAACGCCGGCTGGCGCACGGCCGTGGTGAACGCCAGGTTGGTGACGAGCAGCACCGTGACGGTGTCCAGCAGCGGGTACAGCCCGGCGAGCAGGGTCACGATGAGCGGCCGGCCCGGGATCGTCGCGGCCGGCACGACGAACAGCAGCATCGAGGTGAGCGCCGCGCCGATGCACACGATGAGCCCGTCGAGCAGCGCCCGCCGGTCCATGCCCCACCGGTTGAGGAACGTGACGAGGGCCGCGATGAAGAAGCCGAACCCGCAGACGGTGAACGCGTCGCCGATCTGCGCGACCGGCGCCGGCTGCTCGACCAGCATGGACCGCAGGAGGATCCCGCTGATGAAGAACACCGCGGCGGCCGTCATCATCCGCCACGGCCGCCGGGGGCGCACGTCGTGCAGCCGGGGGCCGAACCCCCACGCCAGGACACACGCCACGCCGATGACCGCGGAGGCGAGGTCGGCGGCGACACCGGCGGCGAACAGGGTGGTGCACAGCAGGCCGAGGCCGAGGAACGCCAGCCAGAGCCGGTCGCGGCGAAGGCTCACCCTTGCCCCCTCCAGCCGAGTCGTCGTGCGCGTCCTATCGGCCGCCGCGACTGCCGGTTGAGGAGATCAGTGCAGGTCGCGCAGGGCGTCCTCGATGCCGCGGTGGAAGGTCGGGTAGGCGTAGATCATGTGGCGGAGGGTGTCGACCGGGACCCGGGCGTGGACGGCGACCGCGAGGGCGGACAGGACCTCGCCACCGACCGGGCCGGCTGAGGTGGCACCGACGAGGACACCGCGGTCGGCGTCCTCGACGAGCTTGATGAAGCCCTCGTTGCCGAGCTTGTGGATCCAGCCGCGCGACGTCGACGGGAGCTGTCCGGTGCCGACCCTGACGCGCAGCCCCGCGTCGCGGGCCTGGGCGGCGGTGAGGCCGACGGCGCCGATCTCCGGGTCGGTGAACGTGACCCGCGGCGCCGCGCGGTAGTCGGCGGGCGGGCCGTCCTGGCCGAGGATGTCGCGCACGGCGATGCCCGCCTGGTACATCGCCATGTGGGTGAACGCGCCGTGGCCGGTGACGTCGCCGACGGCCCAGACGCGGTCGGCGGCGCGCATGCGGTCGTCGACGGTGACGGAGCGGGCGGTGGGGTCGAGGCCGAGCCGGTCGACGCCGAGCCTGGACAGGTCGACCTTCCGGCCGGTCGCGACGAGCAGCTTGGCCGCGGTGACCGTCCGGCCGCCGGCGAGGGTCATCGTGAATCCGGTGTCGTCGTGGTGTACCGCCGATGCCTGCGCGCTGACGTGCACGGTGACGCCGTCGCGGGTGAGCGCGTCGCGGGCGAGGTCGGAGGACTCCGGCTCCTCCAGGGCGAGGAGGCGGTCGGCGGCCTCGACGACGGTGACCGCCACGCCGAAGCGGGCGAAGACCTGGGCGAGCTCCACGCCGATCGCGCCGCCGCCCAGCACGATCAGCGACGCGGGCAGCGTGGCGGCCTCGATCGCCTCGCGGTTGGTCCACAGCGGGGTGCCGGCGAGGCCGTCGATCGGCGGGACCGCCGGCTCGCTCCCGGTGCCGATCACGATGCCGCGGGTGGCGTGGAACACCCGGTCGCCGACCGTGACCTCGCGCGGACCCGTCACGGACGCCCAGCCGCGGACGAAGGTGACGCCCTTGCCGACCAGGCGGTCGACGGCGACCTTGTCGTCCCACGAGTCGGTGGCCTCCTCGCGGATCCGGCGGGCGACCGGCGCCCAGTCGGACCGCACCTCGGCCGCGCCGGCCAGGCCGGGCACGCGGCGGGCCTCGGCGAGCGCGTTGCCGGCCCGGATCATCATCTTGCTCGGCACGCAGCCCCAGTACGGGCACTCGCCGCCGACGAGCCGCCCCTCGATCCCCACCACGGTCAGGCCCGCCTCCGCGAGCCGGCCGGCGACCTCCTCGCCGCCGACACCGAGCCCGACCACGACCACGTCCACGGTTTCCGCCATGGCCCCAACCCTAGGGCGGATGGGCCGCCGGAGCCCTGACAAAGCCGGAGCCCTGACAAAGCCGAGGCCCTGGCAAAGCCGGGGCGCTGACAGAGCCGGGGCGCTGGCAAAGCGGTGTCAGGCGACCGGATCGTGCCGTGCCGAGGCGTATGACAGCAGGTCAGAAAGCCTGTCGGGCGATCGGCGCATTCTGGTGATGAGCCCGTGACTTTCGGTGCATGGCAGCGCATCGTGGTGATTCGAACGCATGGAGTGAGTGCGTTCGTGCTCCATGGATGGGGAGATGCGGATGATGAAGCCGATGACGGGCCGCCGACGACTGCGCGCTGGCGCGTCGGGACTGGTGGCCGTCGCGACGTCGTTGGGGCTGCTCGGGATCGGCGGTCCCGCCGCCGCTGCGACCAGCCCGGAGCCCACCGGCGGGAGCCGGCTGGGCGGTGGCTGGTCGGCCGACGAGTGGCCGGCCGGCGCCGGCACCACGGTCAAGAGCGTGCGGTCGATCATCAAGGCCGACAGCGGCGCCGCGGCGGCGCTGACCGGCCAGGGGGTCGGCATCGCGCTGATCGACACGGGGGTCGCCCCGGTCGCCGGGCTGCCGGCGGCGCAGGTCGTCAACGGGCCCGACCTGTCGTTCGAGTCGCAGTCGGGCCAGCTGCGCTACCTGGACACGTTCGGCCACGGCACGCACATGGCCGGCATCATGGTCGGCAACGACGCGGCGTCCGGCACGATCGGCCTGTCCCCGAAGGCGAAGGTGACCTCCGTCAAGGTCGGCACCGCGACCGGAGCCAACGACGTGTCGCAGATGATCGCCGCGATCGACTGGGTCGTGCAGAACCGCAACCACGACCCGTCGAGCCCGATCCGGGTGCTCAACCTCAGCTACGGCACCAGCGGCATGTCGGCCTCGACCGTCGACCCGCTGATGTTCGCCGTCGAGCAGGCCTGGCAGGCCGGCATCGTGGTCGTCGTCGCCGCCGGCAACGACGGCAACACCACCACCGCGCTCACGAACCCGGCGATGGACCCGTTCGTGCTCGCCGTCGGCGCGTCGACCACGAACAACACCATCGCCACGTCCGACGACGACCTCGCCTCGTACACCAACAACTCCAACGCGGCCCGCAAGGTCGACATCCTGGCGCCGGGCACGTCGATCGTCTCGCTGCGCGACCCGGGCTCCAACGTCGACCAGCAGTACCCGTCGGCGCGCGTCGGCGACACGGGTTTCAAGGGCAGCGGCACGTCACAGGCCGCGGCCGTCACCGCCTCCGCCGCGGCGCTGCTGCTGCAGCAGCGGCCGTCGCTGACCCCCGACCAGGTGAAGAAGCTGCTGACGTCCACCGCGACGACGCTGACGACCGGCACCGCCGCGGCCAAGGGCCTGAAGGAGCTCAACGTCGCCGCCGCGGTCGCCGCGGCCACCCCCACCGTCACGCAGACGCTCACGAAGAGCAACGGCAGCGGGTCCCTGGAGACCACCCGCGGCGGCAACCACCTGTCGTTCAACAACGTCGACCTCAAGGGCGAGCAGTCGATCTTCGGCCCCTTCAACGGCACCGCCTGGGCCAGCCTCGCCGCGAACAAGACGTCCTGGAACGGCGGCATGTGGATGGGGTACCGCATGGCCGGCGACACCTGGACGGGCGCCGGCGGCACCGGCGGCACCGGCCAGATCACCGGCTTCGCGGGCAAGTGCATCGACGTGCAGAACCGGCAGAACATCAACGGCACGCCGATCCAGCTGTACGACTGCAACAACACGCCGGCGCAGTACTGGGTCCTCGCCGCGGACGGCAGCGCGCAGGCGCTCGGCAAGTGCCTGGACGTCACGTCCGCCGGCACCACCAACGGCACCAAGGTCCAGCTCTTCGACTGCAACGGCACGCCGGCCCAGCAGTGGCGGGTCAACACCGCCCGCCAGCTGGTGAACGTCAACGCGAGCAAGTGCCTCGACGTGACCGGCCTGAACTCCGCCAACGGCACCCAGCTGCAGATCTGGGACTGCGTTGACCAGGACAACCAGCGCTGGGTCCCGCCGTCGACCTCGCGCACCTGGGCCGCGGCCTCGTGGCAGGGCTCGCCGTGGACCGGCACCGGCTCCTGGAGCGACCCGGAGTGGTCCGAGCAGTACTGGACCGGTCACTACTGGTCCGGGCACTACTGGAGCGGCCACTACTGGTCCGCCGACGCCTGGGCGACGTCCAGCTGGTCGTAGCCCCCTGAACCGAAGGGCGCCCTCACCCACGAGGGCGCCCTTCGTGCTGCTGTCCGAGGACGGCGTCCGACAGCACCGGCCACACCTCGGCCGACCATTCGCCGAAGTCCCGGTCGGTCAGGCAGGCGCAGGCGAGGCCCGCGACCGGGTCGACCCACAGGAACGTGCCGGAGCGGCCGAAGTGGCCGAACGTGGCGGGCGAGTTGCGCGACCCCGTCCAGTGCGGCGACTTGCCGTCGCGGATCTCGAAGCCCAGCCCCCAGTCGTTCGGGTCCTGACGGCCGAAGCCGGGCAGTACACCGGAGACTCCTGGGAACTGGACGGTGACGGCCTCCGGCATCAGGTCCGGGGCCAGCGACGGGTCGAGCAGCTCCTGGCCGAGCAGGGCCAGGTCGGACAGCGGTCCCCGCGCCCCGGCGGCGGGCGAGCCCTCGAGGGTGGTGCCCCCCATGCCGAGCGGGCGCAGCACCGACTCGGTGAGCAGCTCCGCGAACGTGCCGCCGGTGCGGGTCAGCACGAAGTCGGCGAGCAGCTCGAACCCTCGGTTGGAGTAGATCCGCTTCCGGCCGGGCGCGGCGACCTGCGTGTCGTCGTCGAACGCGACCCCGGAGGTGTGGGCCAGCAGGTGCCGGACGGTGGCGCCCTCCGGGCCGGCGGGCTCGTCGAGCAGGACGTCGCCCTTGTCGACGGCGACGAGCACCGTGAGCGCCGTCAGCAGTTTCGTGACGGACGCCCACGGCAGGGGGTCATCCGGGCCGGTGCGGTCGCGGATCCCTTCGGGACCCACGACCGCGACCGACGCGGTGGTGACTGGCCAGGTGCTGACGAGATCAAGTGCGCTCACGCTCTCGAACCTACGGCAGCGCGGCCTGGTCGCTACGGCAGGGCGTTCAGGAACGGTTCCTGGGTGTTCATGAACTCCCAGGAGTAGTACCGGTCCCAGTTGATGGACCAGGTCATCAGGCCGCGGAAGTTGGGCGAGGTGCCGCCGCGCAGGGTGTACCCGCCGCAGCCCGTCCCCTTGACGAGGCAGTTGACGGCGGCCTGGACGACCGCGGGGGCGACATAGCCGTTGCCCGCGCTGACCGCCGCCGGCACGCCGAACGCGATCTGGTCCTCGCGCAGCCCCGGGAACGTCTGACCGGTGTTCGCGACCGGGAAGCCGGCCTTCATCATGTCGGTCATCGCGATGTGGAAGTCGGCGTTGCCCATCTGGTGGTACTGGTTGTCCAGGCCGGTGATCGGACCGGAGTTGTAGTCCTGGACGTGCAGCACGGTGAGGAAGTCCCGCACGGCGTGGATGACCGGCAGGTAGGACCCGGCCCGGTTGTCGCCCTGCGTCGTGCCGCCGTAGAACTGGTAGCCGAGCTGCACGAAGAACGTCTCCGGCGCCATCGTCAGCACGAACTTGTTGCCGTACTTCGCCTTCAGCGACTTGAGCGCGGCGATCAGGTTCACCACGACCGGGGTCGTCGGGTTGCGGAAGTCGCTGTCGCCGGCGTTCAGGTAGAGCGAGTGGCCCTCGAAGTCGATGTCGAGGCCGTCCAGGCCCCACCGGTCGATGATCGCGCTGACCGAGTTGACGAACGCGTCGCGGGCGCCGGCGGTGGTGAGCTGCACCTGGCCGTTCTGGCCGCCGATGGAGATCAGGACCTTCTTGCCCTGGGCCTGCTTCGCCTTGATCGCGGCGAGGAAATCGGCGTCGGACTCGACGTTCGGGCATTCGGCGACCGGGCAGCGGTTGAACCGGATGTCGCCGGACGTCACCGAGGTCGGCTCGCCGAACGACAGGTTGATGATGTCCCAGGCGGCCGGGATGTCGGCCATCCGCACGTAGCCGGAGCCGTTGGCGAAGCTGGCGTGCAGGTAGCCGATGAGCGCGTGCTTCGGCAGCCCGGTGACCGGCGGCTGGGACGTGGACGGTGACGTGGACGGCGACTTCGACGGCGACGCGGACGGGGACTTCGACGGGGACGGGCTCGTGCTGGGGCTCTTGCTCGCCGTGGGCGACGCGGTCGTCGGGCTCGGCTGCCCGCCGGGGCCGTCGAGCGAGATGTCGTCGGCCTGGTACGCGCCGGTGCCGTACCAGCCGTGCAGGAACACCTGCACCGACGTCTGGCCGGCGGCGGTGGTGAACGGCACGGTGAGCTTGCTGTAGGCGGTCCCGCTGGTCCAGGTCGACGCGCCACCGGTGATGCCGAGGTACACGTAGGAGCCGCGGACCCAGCCGGTGAGCGTGTAGGCGGTGCTCGGCTGGACGGCGACGGTCTGCGTGCACTGGGCGGTGTCGGACGCGGTGGCGTTGCCGTTGAGCGCGTAGGACCCGGAGTGGACCGGGGTGGTCACGGCCCCGGACCCGGTGCCGGTACAGGACCAGCCGGACAGGTTCCCGTTCTCGAACCCGGGGTTGGTCAGCAGGTTGGCGGCGTAGGCGTTGGTCGTGACGAGCAAACCGGTCACCAGCAGGATCGCGGCGCCGAGGATGAGCGCTATGCGCTTCATGGGGGTGTCCTCCATCGACGGTGCTCGCCATTATTAGGTTTCTTTACTGTTCCTGTCCAGTGGTGAGATGATCGGTATGGCCCGGAGCTGCACCCTGAGCGGGTCGCGAAGGCCGCGAAACAGGCGGTCGCCCGGGCCGCGGCCCTCGCCACCTGGAACCCGGCCGGCTGACAACCGTCCGTTTCCGCGGCGGGCCGGACGAGGCAGGCAACCGATCGGCCACGCGCTGTTGGCTTGCCGTTTACCTCCAACCGGCGTGGGTAGCAGCCTGCTCAGAACCTCGGCCAAAGGAGGTTGCGATGGCCACGCAGACCAAGGCCACTCCGCGCGCCCGGCGCGCACGCACCGAAGAAGCGACCGCCCGCCCGCACGGCACCGAAGGCGCCCAGCCGCACGGCACCGAAGTCGCGGAGGCGCACCCCACGCAGACCAAGGCCGCTTCCCGCGCCCGGCGGGCACGCAGCGAAGAAGCGAAGGCCCAGCCCCACGGCACCGACGGCGCGGACCCGCACCCCATGCGGACGGCCGCCCATCACGTGACCGAGCACAACAGCACCCGCCTGAACGTGCCGATGCTGGGCACCTTCCAGCTGCCCCCGACCGACGAACTCGCCTTCCTGGGCGGCATCGGCGTCCTGGCCGTGATGGGCGCCATCGAATGGCCGGTGGCCGTCGTGGTCGCCGCCGGCCACACGATCGCGACAAACCGGCGCAACAAGGTGGTGCACGAGTTCGGCGAGGCGCTGGAAGCGGCTTAGCCGGGTGGCGCTGCTGAACGTGGTGCGGACCCCGTCCCGGCTTGCCGCCGGGGCCGTCCGCGCCGTCGCCGGCCTCACCGGGGACCGCCACCGCGGGTCCCCGGGCGAGCCGGTGACCACCGATCGCGTCGCCTTGGACGTCCCGGGCGTTGCCCGCCCGGAGGCGGCCGGCTACCGCGCGGAGTTGTGCATCGCGCTCCGGCAGCTGCCCGGCGTCTCGTGGGCGGTGGTCAACGCACCGTTGCAGCGGGTCGTGCTGGGCATCGCCCGGCCCGCACCCACCCATGCGCAGCTCACCGCGGTGGTGCGGGACGTACGGGAGCGGTTCCCCGACATCGACGACCGACCCGCCGACCGGCCGCCGGCACCGGATCACCCCGCGGTCATGGAGCGGGCGGCCACGGCCCTGATCGCCGATGCGGCCGGCCTGGTGGTCGCCACCGTCGGCCGCGTCGCCCGGTACGTGCCCGGTGCGGTGGAGGCCGCCTCCCTCGTCACCTTCGTCGACACCCAGCCGAAGGTGCGGGCCGTCCTCGAGCGGGCGCTCGGCCGCGGCCGGGCCGACTCCGTGCTCGCGATCAGCAACGCCGCCGCTCAGGGCCTGGTCGGCGGCTTCGGCGGGCTGGGGGTGGACGCGGCGGTGCGCGTCGGCCAGCTGGCCGAGGCGCGGGCCCGGCGCGAGGCCTGGCGCGCCGAGCCGGCCCTGCTGCGCACGCCGCAGCGGGCCGCCGCCGACCCGGTCGTCACCGAACGACCCCGCCCCGTGCCCGACGGGATCGTCGAGCACTACGCCCCGCGCAGCGTCGCCGTCGGGGCCGGGGCGGCCGTCGTCGCGCTGGCCGCGGGCGGCGCGAGGCGGGCGGCCGCGATCGCGGTGGCCGGCCTGCCCAAGGCCCCGGGGGCCGGGCGCGAGGCCTTCGCCGCGCAGCTGGGCCGCACCCTCGCCGGCCGCCGCGCGCACGTGATGGACCCGGGCGTCCTGCGGCTGCTCGACCGCGTCGACACGGTGATCCTCGACCTGGCCGCCCTGACCACGGGCCGCCTCATGGTCCAGGACGTGCATCCCCTGCCCGACGCCGACGCTGAGGAGGTCCGGCTCCAGGCCCAGCGGCTGTTCAGCGCCGAGGCGACCGGCCAGCCGGTGGAACAGGACGGCTGGCAGCTCGGACCGGTCGACCGGTTGCGGCTGCGCGGCCGGACCGGTGCCCGGACGCGGCAACGCCTGCAGCGTGACGGCACCGTGCACGTACTCGGGCTCGCGCACGGCACCAGGCTCGAGGCGCTGGTCAGCCTCGTGCCCCAGCCGGCCGGCAGCGCTGACGCGCTCGTCGCGGCGGCGCGGCGCAGCGGCACCAGGCTGGTCTTCGCCGGCGGCCGGCCGCGAGGGGCCGAGGGCATCGATGCGGGCGACGTACCCGGCCGGCGGCACCTGCTCGGCAACATCCGCGAGCTGCAGGCCGACGGTCACGTGGTGCTGCTGGTCTCCGATCAGGCCGCCGCGCTGGCCGGCGCCGACGTCGGCATCGGGGTGAACGGCCCGGACGACCGGCCGCCCTGGGGCGCGCACGTGCTGGCCGGCGACGTCCTGGAGGCCGCCGCCCTGCTCATCGACGCGGTCGACGTCGCCCGCCGGGTCGGCCGGCGCGGGGTCCGCCTGGCCGAGTCCGGCTCCGCGATCGGAGCGATCACCACGGTCACCGGCGCGCCCCGGGGCGCGGCCGGGCGGGCCCTGCTCGCCGTCAACGGTGCCGCCGCCCTGTCCGTGGTGCAGGGTGTGTGGGCCGCCGCCGAGCTCGCCCGCCGGCCCATCTCACCGCCCGTGTCGAGCACCGCGTGGCATGCCCTGCCCGTCGGCAGGGTCCTGCAGCTGGTCGACTCCACCGGCGACGGGCTGCCCGCCCGGGTGGCGCTGCGCCGGCATCGGCCCGATGCGCAGATCAGCCCGCCCGCGCCCAGCCTCATGCGCTCCTTCGCCGAGGAGCTGGCCAACCCGCTGACCCCGATCCTCGCCGGCGGCGCGGCCCTGTCGGCGGCGATCGGTTCCCTGGTCGACGCCGGCATCGTGCTGGGCGCCAGCGCCGTCGGCGCGGTGGTCGGCGCGGTCCAGAAGACGGTGACCGACCGTGCCGTCGCGGAGCTGCTGGCCCGCTCGGCGGTGATGGCCACGGTCCGCCGCGACGGCCGGCCGGTGCGCCTGCCCGCCGACCAGCTGGTGCCCGGCGACATCATCCAGCTGGCGCCCGGCGACGTCATGCCCGCCGACTGCCGGCTCCTCGAGGCGCAGGCTCTGGAGATGGACGAGTCCTCGCTGACGGGCGAGTCGATGCCGGTGCCCAAGATCACCGACCCGGTCCTCGCCGCCGACGTGGCCGATCGCGCCTGCATGGTCTACGAGGGCACGACGGTGACGGCCGGGCGCGCGGTCGGCGTCGTGGTCGCGACCGGGGCGGCGACCGAGGCCGGTCGCAGCATGGCCACCGCCGCCCAGGCGGCGCCGACCACCGGGGTGGAGGCGCGGCTCGGGCAGATCACCCACACGACGCTGCCCATCGCGCTGGGCTCGGGCGCCGCAATCATGGCCGCCGGGCTGCTGCGCGGCCGTCCGGTGCGGGACACCATCGGCGCGGGCGTGGGACTCGCCGTGGCCAGCGTCCCGGAGGGGCTGCCGTTCCTGGTCAGCGCCGCACAGCTGGCCGCGGCCCGCCGGCTGTCCCGCCAGGGCGCGCTGGTCCGCAACGCCCGGACGATTGAGGCGCTGGGCCGCGTCGACGTGCTGTGCTTCGACAAGACCGGCACCCTGACCCAGGGCCACATCCGGCTGGCGGCCGTCGCCGACGCCGCCACGATCCAGCCGGTCGACAGCCTGGACCCGGCCCACCGGGCGGTGCTCGCCGCCGGCCTGCGGGCCACCCCGGCCCCCACCGGCGGCCAGCCGCTCGCCCACCTCACCGACCGAGCCGTGCGCGGCGGCGTGGAGGACGCGGGCGTCGACGAGTCCGCCGGCGCACCGGGCTGGCGGGCGCGCCTGACGCTGCCGTTCGAGCCCAGCCGCGGCTACCACGCCACCGCCGCGACCACGACCGCCGGCCGCCTGCTGTCGGTCAAGGGCGCGCCCGAGCTCGTGCTGGCCCGCTGCACCACCTGGCGCGCCGACCCCCGCGAGGAGCGGCCCCTCACCGGCGCGGGCCGCCGCCGCGTCCGCCAGCAGCTGGAGCGGCTCACCAGGCAGGGCTTCCGCGTCCTCGCGGTGGCCGAGACCCGCGGCCCCGCGGAGGCCGAGCTGACCGACGACGCCGTGGCCGGGCTGTGCTTCCTCGGTTTCCTCGCCCTCGCCGACCCGGTGCGCGCGACCGCCGGCGCCTCGCTGGACGAGCTGCGCACGGCCGGCGCGCAGATCGTCATGATCACCGGGGACCACCCCGCCACCGCCGAGACCATCGCCGGCGAGCTCGGCCTGCTCAACGGGCACCGGGTCGTCACCGGCGCCGACATCGACGCCCTGGACGACCGGGCGCTGCGCGACCTCGTGCCGCGCATCGCGGTGGTCGCCCGCGGCACGCCGGCCCACAAGGTTCGCGTGGTCCAGGCCTTCCAGGCCAACCAGCGGGTCGTGGCGATGACGGGCGACGGCGCCAACGACGCCCCCGCCATCCGCCTCGCCGACGTCGGCATCGCGCTCGGCCAGCGCGGCACCCCCGCCGCCCGGGCCGCCGCCGACCTCGTCGTCACCGACGACCGCCTGGAGACCATCATCGCCGCCCTGGTCGAAGGCCGCGCGATGTGGCGGGCCGTGCGGGAGGCGCTCGGCATCCTCGTCGGCGGCAACCTCGGGGAGATCGGCTTCACCGTCCTCGGCGCCGCCCTCACCGGCGCCTCGCCGCTCAACGCCCGGCAACTGCTGCTGGTCAACCTGCTCACCGACCTGGCACCAGCCCTGGCGGTCGCGCTGCGCCGGCCGGACTCCGGCAGCAGCGGCGTGCTGCTGAGCGAGGGGCCGGAGGCCTCGCTCGGCGCCGCGCTGACCCACGACATCGCGCTGCGCGCGGCGGCCACCACCACCGGCGCCGCCGGCGCGTGGGCCGTCGCCGCCACCCTCAGCGGCCGCGGCGTGCGGGCCCGCACGGTCGCGCTGGCCGCGCTGGTCGGCACGCAGCTCGGGCAGACCCTGCTCGTCGGGCACGCCAGCCCCGGCGTCCTCGTCGCGAGCCTGGGCTCCGCCGCCGTGCTGGCCGGCGTCGTCCAGACCCCCGGCCTGAGCCAGTTCTTCGGCTGCACCCCGCTCGGGCCGGTCGGCTGGGGCATCGCCGCCACCGCCGCGACCACCACCATGCTCGCCGCCGCTGCCGCACCCGCGGTGGCGCGCCGGCTGCCGCCGGAGGTGACGGAGCGGCTCACCGCGGCGCTGCACCCGGACCGCCTCGCCGACCTCGCCGGCCGTGTACTGCCCGCCCACGTGCTGGCCCCGCACCCGCACTGAAGGCGCCGCGGGGCCGTCCATCTCCGCCACGACCGGGACCGGGCCGATGCGCTTCCGGATGCGGCAACGGCGCCCGACGTCGGGAGCGAGCGGCCTCAGCCGGCGGCGGGCAGGGGGTCGCCGCGGCGCATGGCGGCAAGGTGCTCCGGGGGGATGGCGCGGCGGGTCGTGCGGCGGTAGTGCCAGACCTGGGCGGCGCCGAGGGCCCACAGCACGTACTGGACGGCGAAGGCCCACTTGAACGCGTGCAGCGACGGGTGGGCGGCACCGGCCGGGGTCTGCACGTCGAGCAGGACGCCGATGGCGATGATGACCAGGATCGAGGCGACGAAGCCGCCCACGTTGACGATGCCGGTCGCGCCGCCGATGCGGGCGGCCGGGTTGAACGAGCGGGCGTAGTCGAAGCCGATCATGGAGCCGGGGCCGTTCATCGCGAGCACCAAAACCAGGGCGGTCAGCACCGCGACGGGGGCGCGGCCGGGCCACAGCAGCACGACCGCCCAGGCGAGTGCCGACGTCGCGACGATCGCCAGGACCAGGGTCGAGCGGTGGTACGGCAGCCGGCCGCAGAAGTGCCCGATGATGGGGCCGAGGACGATGCCGCCGACGGTCAGCAGCGACAGCAGCAGCGCGGCGGTCGCCGGGGCCAGCCCCTCCCCCTGCGTCAGGAACGGATAGCCCCACAGCAGCGCGAACACGCTGCCGGAGAACTGCGCCACGAAGTGCGTCCACAGCCCGAGCCGCGTACCCGGGTGCTCCCACGACGCCCTCAGCGCCCGATCCGACATGTCCGTCTTTTTTGGCTCTTGTACTGGCGAGTCCCGCAAGCTCACGGCCACGAGCGCGATCGCGGCGGCGCCGAGCGCGGCCGCGCCGAGGAACGTGGCGGTCCAGCCGGCGTCGCGGAGCAGCACGACCAGCGGTACCGCCGACGACAGCGCACCGAGCTGCCCCACCATGCCGGTGAGCTGCACCATCAGCGGGTTGCGGCGCGGCGGGTACCACAGCGCGACGACCCGCAGGACACTGATGAACGTCATCGCGTCGCCGATGCCGATCAGCACACGGGCCGCGATCGCCGGTCCGATGTCGTGCGCGTAGGCGAAGAGCAGCTGCCCGGCGACCATGAGCAGCCCGCCGCCGATGAGCATGCGCCGGGACCCGAACCGGTCCAGCAGCACCCCGACCGGGATCTGCATGCCCGCGTACACCGCCAGCTGCGCCACGGACAGCAGCGCCAGCAGCGACGTGCCGACCCCGAACCGGTCCGCGGCGGCGACCCCGGCGACCCCGAGCGATGAACGGTGGAAGACCGCGATGATGTACGCGGTGAGCCCGATGACCCACATCAGATGACGACGCATAGCGAAGACGACGTTAGCCCTGTCGCTGCCTGAACAGGGGCAGGTGTGACGACCCTCAACTGTGGGCTTGCGGACACCTCATACGCTGTTCGGGTCCACTTTACCCAGCTGCCTGAGGACCCGCGCGATGAGCGACCTGATCGCCACACCCATCCGGTGGGAGCACTCGGGTGACGGCGAGTTCCCGTACCACGCCGAGATCGACGGGCGCAACCTCACCGTGCGGGTCAACGACTTCCCGGCGGAGCCGCTGTACACGCTCATCGTCGACGGATCCGAGCTGGTCGACCTCGACGACTGGCCCACCGTGTGGCGCCGCCCGCCGGCGCCGGCGCACCTGCTGGACCTGATCGCCCGGCCGATCACCACCGACCTGTTGTGGACGTGGGCGCGGCGGATCTGCGGCGTCACCACCGAGCACCCCGCCGAGGTCGCCGCGCTGCTGGGGCTGCCCGCGCCGACGCAGGACGACTCCGGCCGCCTGTTCGTGCAGCCGAGCCCGCCCGGCACCGCCCGCCTCGAGCTGGCCTTCGACCGGGCGGGGCTGTCCGCGGTCGTCATCCACTTCGTCGAGCCGACCCTCACCCGGGCGGAGCTCGACGCCTGCTTCGGCCCCAGCGGCGACGTGCCCCGCGTCCACTGGGACTCCGCGTACGTGACCGCCCACCGGATCACCGCGCCGGACGCGCCGCTGTCGTGCACGCTCCTGGCGTCCTACGGCTCGGAGCCGGCGCCGCCGACCAGGGCGTCCGAGCTCACCCTGCGCCGCGACCACGGCTGAGCCTCAGGTTTCGCGCCAGGGGTAGACGGGCTCGCCGAAGGGCTCCAGGGAGCAGTCCCAGGCGTTCCAGCCCTGCTGCGTGATCTTGCCGTCAGCGTACGCGTAGGCCCAGGTGGAGCCGTCCTCGCCGGTGCAGCTGACCGTGCCGGCGCGGACGAACGGCGCCAGCTCCACGTAGAACGCGGTCGCCTGCTGCGACCACTTCGCGTCGCCATCCTCGTCCCGCGCGAACTCGATCCAGTCCCCGTCCCGCACGACCTGCGCCGCGCCCACCCAGGCGAGGTCGGCGATCGTGTGCGCGTCCGGGAAGATCACCTCGTTGAACCAGCCGTCCCGCTCGCCCAGGGCGGCCCTGACGGCGGTGGCGGCGGCGACGTCGTCCGCGGCCGGCAGCAGCAGCCTGCCCGTGGGCCGCACGGAGTACCCCATCCGCTGGTTCTACCACTCACTGCCGCGCGTTCGCGAGATCGGCCTCGGCGACCGCCGCATCGATGCGCGCGTTGGTGAGGGCGGACGCGGCGTACCCGCCGGCGGCGAGGGTCAGCAGCGCCGCCACGAGGATCGGGGTCCGCAGGTCGCCGGCGTCGGCCAGCACGCCACCGGCGAGCGCACCCAGCGGCATGACACCCCAGGCGACGACCCGGTAGACGCCGATCGTGCGGCCGAGCAGCGCGTCGGGGGTCAGGCGCTGCCGCAGGGACCCGTAGACGACGTTCCACACCAGGATCGCCCACCCGGTCAGCGCCCACGCGACCGCCGCCACGAACAGGTTCCGGGTCGCGGCGGCGAGGAGCATCCCGACGCCGGTGACGGTCGCCGCGAGGACCATCGCCCGCCCGCGGCCGGTGCGTCTCGCGACCGGGGCGGCGGTCTGGCTGCCGAGGAGCCCGCCGACGGAGGCGGTCAGCAGGAACGCGCCGAACGCGGCCTCGGGCACATCAAGAGTCTCCCGGGTCCACAGCGCGACGAGTGCGGTGGCCATCGCGTTGGCGAACCCGAGCACGATCACCACGGAGAGCATCGCCCGGTGCACCCGGTGGCCGCGCACGAACCGGAGCGCCTCGCCGATCGCCCGCCCCATCGGCGCGGTCCCGTTTCCTTGGGCGACGCGGTACGTGCCGGGCAGCGCGAGCATGAGCGCGGCGGCGATCGCGTAGCAGGCGACGTTGACGCCGAACGCTCCGCTCGCGGTGACGGCGAACACGGCGCTGGCCAGCGGCGGGGCGATGAAGTTCTGGACGAGCATGTCCGCGCCCTGCAGCCTGCCGTTGGCGGCCTCCAGGCGCTCCCGGTCGCCGACGACGGCCGGCACCATCGAGTGGATCGACGTGTCGTACACCGTCTCGCCCGCGCCGAGGACGACGACCACGCCGTACAGCAGCCACAACGACACCACGTCCGTGGCGACCGCCGCCAGCAGCGCCACCAGCACCGCGGTGCGCACGATCCCGACGAGCAGCGCCAGCCGCCGCCGGTCATACCGGTCGACGAGGACGCCGGCGGGCAGCCCGAGCAGCAGCCACGGCACGAACCCGAGGGCCGTCAGCGCCGAGAACGCCACCGGGTCGCTGGTCAGCCGCGCGGCGAGCAGCAGGATCGCGACCCGGTAGACGCCGTCGCCGAGGTTGCCCGCGGCGGCCGCCGCCCACAACCGGTGGAATCGACTCAGCTCCATGCTCTCCGCCACGCCGCCAGCTTAGAGCTCCGCGGCGTCCCGCACGGCGTCGGCGACGGCACGGAAGTCCTTCTTCAGGATGGCCCCGTGGTTGCTGGGGACCTTCGCGCTGATGCGGATGTTCGGGTTCCGCTCGGTCACCGCACCGAGACCGGCGCGGATGCGCTCCTGCTCGTCGCCGCGGCTGCCGAGGGACGTCCCGGACGCGACCACGTACCGGGTCGGGACCGTGATGCGGTCCAGCACCGGGCCGAGCTCGCTGACGCGGGAGATCCTGCCGATCTCGATGTTGCTGTCGGCCTGCTGGTCCGCCGTCATCCTCGGGGCGAGTCCGGTCGGGCGCAGCAGCGGCAGGAACCAGCCCATCCGCCGGAACATCTTGCGGATCCGCACCTCCATGGCCTCGTCCAGCCAGTCGTACGGCTGTGCGCCGTCGACCAGGACCGCGCCGATCGTCCGGGCCGGGTTGCGGCTGGCCCAGTGCGCCGCGACGTACGCCCCGTAGGACCAGCCGACCAGCACCGCCCGGTCGACGTCCCGGGCCGCGAGGACGGCGTCGACGTCGCGGACGGCGGCCTCGAACGAGTAGTCCTGCGAGCGTCTCGACCTGCCGCGGGCCCGCTCGTCATACGTGATGTGCCGCCACTGCGGGCCTTCCCCGAGCTCGGCGATGACCCGCCGCCAGTAGCCCTGCGTGGCGAACTGGCCGTTGAGGTACACCAGCGGGATCCCGGTGCCGCCGGTGTCGGTGGCGGCGAGGGCGGTGTCGTCGACCGGGATCATGCCGGTCCAGGTCGCGTCGGTCTTGGTGCTGTTCATGGCGTCTCCCTTGGTGTCTACGGGGGGTTCAGAGGCTGCGGGCGTCGATGTCGCCGTGGGCGGTGGTGGCGTGGATGGTCAGCTCGGGGCTGCCGGCGTTCCTGAGCGCGTTGTGGACCCGGCCGTGCCCTGTGCCGGCGTCCAGCGAGGCGTCGACACCGGCGGCGGCACGGACGGTCACGTCGCCCATCTGGGTGCGCAGGACGACCGCGCCGCGCACGGCCTCGGCGACGTGGATGTCGCCCTTCATGGTGCTGATCTCGCCCGGTCCGGTGAGCCGCCCGACCGTGACGTCGCCGTCGTGGGCGGACAGGCGCGCGCTCGCCGCCTCGTCGATCTTCACCGTGCGGTACAGGCCTTCGGCGGCGACGTCGCCGAGCCGGCCGACGCCCCGGAACTCGGCGGCGGCGGCCTTCACCTCGACGTGCGAGCCGGCGGGGACCCGCACGGTCACCTCGACCGACCCGGCCGCGCTGCCGGCGGGAGCCGTGACCCGCAGGACACCGTCGCCGAACTCGACCTGGGTCTGCTCGGCCGACTGCACGTCGCGCCGCTTGCCCGCGTCGGCGGGAAGCACCTCGACGGTGGTGTCGCCCCGGTCGGCGGCGATGACCTGGATCCGGCCGGCGGGGACCTCCAGCGCGGCGGTGACGGCGGCGGGGCTGTCGAACTGCTGCATTGCGTTCTCCTCGCGTCCTCATTCTTTCCAACGTCAGAAACGCTACTTTGCGTTCGCATTTCGGGCAACGATGTCGTTGCACCGAGCTGACGTTACAGCAGCTCACTGCCGTGAATTCGTTGCAATGGGGTCGCGATTAACGCAATGAACGGCCCTCGCTTCGTTGCATTGGGCTGCCGGCGAACGCTACGCTTGCAGTACCGGGGAAGGGAGACGGCGGTGCCGGGAGGCAGGCTCAGCCAGCAGGAGCGGCAGCTGATCGCTACGGGGCTCGCCGACGGCCTCGCGTATGCCGAGATCGCCCGGCGGCTCGACCGCCCCACGTCGACCATCACGCGTGAGGTGATGCGCAACGGCGGCCCCACCGCGTACCGTGCCGACCTCGCCCACCGCGCCACCGAGCGCCGTGCCCACCGCCGCCGGACCGCGCCGCCCGCCAGGCCGCGGACCGTCGTCCGGGACAACGGACGCGACGACGCCGCGGTCCGCGAGTACGAGGAGACGTTCACCACCCTGCTGATGCAGCAGGGCCTGCCGAAGATGGTGGCCCGGGTGCTGACCTGCCTCTTCACCGCCGACGCCGGCAGCCTCACCGCCGCGCAGCTCGTCCAGCACCTGCAGATCAGCCCGGCGTCGGTGTCCAAGGCCATCGCGTTCCTCGAGCAGCAGGGCCTCATCCGCCGCGAACGCGACGACCGCCGCCGCGAGCGGTACTTCGTCGACGACGACGTCTGGTACCAGTCGACGATCGCCAGCGCCCACGGCATCGCCCAGGTGGCCACGACCGCCCGCCACGGCGTCGCCGTCCTCGGCCCGGGCACCCCCGCCGCCGTCCGCCTCGAGAACATCGCCCGCTTCAGCGACTTCATCAGCGAGAGCATCCTCCGCGCCGCCGAACAGGTCCGCGAGATCCTCCACACGAAGCCGGCCACGCCGCTCGGGTAGCGGCCGGCATCCGGAGTAGGGTCTCGGAGTGAACGTGGTGCACGGGGTCATCACCGGTGGTGGCCGGCTCGCCTACTGGGCCGAGACCACCCCAGGCCCGGCCTCAGGCCTGCGCCGCCGCCCCAGACGGGCGGTCCCCCATCCGTTCGCGGTCCTCCCCCCGCTCCCCGGCGACGTCGCCACCGCCGACCTGGCCCTGCCGACGACCGGTGCCCGCCCGCTGCCCTCCCCCACCCTCACCCCGCCGGCCGCCACCGACCGCGACCCCGACACCACCGGCACGATGCTGTGGACCGTCCCGATCGTCTACGCCCCACCCGGCACCGACCTCGAAGCGGCCCTCACCACCGGCACGGCCGTCGTGGCGGGCCCGTCGATCGGCGCGCTGACGGACCTGGTCACACTCGCCGCCGATCTGGTGCACCGCGGACGCGTCCTCCCCGACCTCCTCGACCACCCGATCGAGGCCCGCTGGCGCCCCGTCCTGTGGGCCGACGACGCCATCGCGTTCGAGTCCCTGTGCCGCTCGATGCCGGGCGTCGCCTGCGCCGCCCGCGACTGGACCCCCGAGGAAGCCGTCCGCGCCGCGCTCGACCACCAGGTCGACGCGCTGGTCCGCGCAGCCCTCGCCGGCCGCCCCATCATCACCGACGCGGCGGTCCGCCAGGACAGCACCGTCCGCGCCTGGCTCGCCGCCCTGACCTCACCCGACCCCACTCTCCGCGAACGCCCGGCCCCGGACGCCGGCGCCGCCACCCGTGAGCCGCCCTCGCACCCAGCGCCGCAGCTCGCCGATCGCCCGCACAGCAACGACTCCGAACACCGGCAGCCCGCCAACCACCCGAGCAACGTCGACAACCCCGGCAAGGCGCGTAACGACGGCAGCCTCCGCGGGAACGGCAACAACGCCCGCAGCGGCAACAACGCCAATGAGGCGAGCGACGGCGGCGGCCTCCACGAGGCCGGCAGCAGCAACGACGGCGGCAACGGCACCAACACCAGCGAGGCGAGTCACGGCGGCGGCCTCCGCAAGGCCGGCAGCAGCAACGACGGCGGCAACGGCACCAACACCAGCGAGGCGAGTCACGGCGGCGGCGGCCTCCGCGAGGCCGGCAAAGGCAACGACGCCGGCAACGGCGACAGCGTTGCCGAGCCGGCAGATGGCAACGGGCCTGACGAACGCCCGGACGACGAGCGCAACCCTGCGAACAGCCACAGCCGGCCGGTCGATGGGCGCACCTCACCCGGCAGCGACAGCGCAATCAGCAGCAGCGAGCTGCGTAACGGTGCCAGGCCGACCGGCAGCAGCGGACCGAACACCGACAGCGCACCGACCAACGGCAACGGCCCGAGCAGATACAGCACGCCGAGCACCGGCGACAAACCCAACAGCGACAACGCACCCAGCACCAACAGCAACGCGTCGAGCACTGCGAACACACCCAACAGCGGCAGCGCGCTGAACAACGGCAACGGGTCGAGCAGCGCATTGAACAACAGCAACGCACCGAGAACCGGCAGCGCTCCAAGCACCGGGAACACACCGAACAGCGACAACGCACCGAGCAACAACACCAACGCGCCGAGCGCCCGGGACACACCGAGCGGCGGCAGCGCGCTGAGCGGCGGCAGCGTGGCGGTCGGGTCGGGTGGCGTGGTGGGGCGGGCCGTGCGGGAGAGCACCGACGTGCGGCGAGTGCGGGACGAGATCCGGCGGTGGGCGGAGAGCGGCCGGCCGGCGGCGGTGCGGTTGTGCTTCCGGTTGACCTTCGTCGAGGAGTTCGACGAGGGCGAGGACGACGCCGGGGCGGCCGGCGAGGCCGGGGTGCGGGTCGACGGCGAGCGGGACGTGTCCGGGTGGCTGGTGGAGTTCATGCTGCAGCCGGTCGCGGAGCCCGGACTGCTCGTGCCGGCCAAGGACGTCTGGCGCAGCGGGTCGTCGCCGCTCTTCCGGTGGGTCGACTACCCGCAGGACGTGCTGCTGGCGGACCTCGGCAGGGCGAGCCGCCTCTGGCCCGAGCTCGACGAGGCGCTGCACCACGCGCGCCCCGAGCAGCTGCGGCTGGACACGATCGGCGCCTACTGCTTCCTGCGGCACGCGGGGATGCTGCACGACGCGGGCTTCGGGGTGATCCTGCCGGCGCAGTGGCAGCGGCGGCAGGACCTGGGGCTGACGCTGACGACGCACACGGCGCAGCCCGCGGCCCCGGTGCTGCGCGACACGACGGCGAACCGGGCCGCGATCGTGCGCTTCCGGTGGGGCCTCGCGATCGGTGACGAGTTCCTCAGCGAGGCGGACCTGCGGGCCCTCGCGCGGGCGAAGGTGCCGCTGGTGCGGCTGCGCGGCCGCTGGGTGCACCTCGACCGGGAGAAGCTCCGCGCCGGCCTCGCCTTCCTCGCCCGGGGCGGGCACGGGCACATGTCGGCCGGCGAGGCGATGCGGCTCGTCAGGCTTGTCCCCGAGGGCGACCTGCCCCTGCCGGTCACCGGCGTCGACGGCACCGGATGGCTCGCGGACCTGCTGACGGGCCGGGCCGTGGAGCGCCTGGAGCTTCTGGAGCCGCCCGCGTCCCTCGCCACGACGCTGCGGCCCTACCAGCGCAAGGGCCTGTCGTGGCTGGCCTTCCTCGACGGGCTCGGCGTCGGGGCGCTGCTCGCCGACGACATGGGCCTCGGCAAGACCGTGCAGGTCCTGGCGCTGGAGGCGCTGCTGCGCGAGCGCGGCCCCCGCCCGCCGACGCTGATCGTGTGCCCGCTGTCGGTGCTCGGCAACTGGCGGCGCGAGATCGGACGCTTCACGCCCGGCCTGCGGGTCGCCGTCCACCACGGCACGGAACGGGCGATGGGCGAACACGACGACGCCGACCTGGTCCTCACCACCTACCAGGTCGCGACCCGGGACGTCGACCGGCTCGCGGCACGGGACTGGGACCGGATCGTGCTCGACGAGGCGCAGCAGGTGAAGAACAGCACCGGCGCCGCGGCGCGGGCGGTGCGGCGGATCCCGGCGCGGCACCGGGTCGCGCTGACCGGCACGCCGGTGGAGAACCGGCTGACGGAGCTGTGGTCGATCGCGGACTTCCTCAACCCCGGCATCCTCGGGCCGGCGAGCATCTTCCGCGCCCGCTACTCGGTACCGGTCGAGCGCTACGCCGACGCCGACGCGGCCGCCCGCCTGCGCCGGGTCACCCGGCCCTTCCTGCTGCGCCGGGTGAAGACCGACCGGGCGGTCATCGCGGACCTGCCGGACAAGTTCGAACGCCGCCAGTGGTGCAACCTGACCCTCGAACAGGCGACGCTCTACAAGGCGGTCGTCAACGAGCTCTTCGTGAAGCTGCGCGAGGGGCGGTCCGGTGAGCGGCGCAAGGGGCTGGTGCTGTCGGCGATGACGAAGCTCAAGCAGGTGTGCAACCATCCGGCGCACCTGATGGGCGACGGCACGCCACTGGCGGGACGGTCGGGGAAGCTGGCGCGCCTCGAGGAGATCCTCGCCACGGCGCTCGACGCCGGGGACCGGGCGCTGGTCTTCACGCAGTTCGCCAAGTTCGGCCACCTGCTGGCGCCCTACCTGGCGGGGCGGCTCGGGACCGGTGTGGAGTTCCTGCACGGGGGCACCGCGAAGGGCGCCCGCGACGCGATGGTGGAGCGTTTCCAGACCGGGAAAGGGCCGGGGGTGCTGCTGCTGTCGCTGAAGGCGGGCGGGACCGGGCTCAACCTGACCGCCGCCAACCACGTCGTGCACGTCGACAGGTGGTGGAACCCGGCGACCGAGCAGCAGGCCACGGACCGCGCCTTCCGCATCGGGCAGCGCCGCGACGTGCAGGTGCACACCTTCGTCTGCGTCGGCACCATCGAGGAGCGGGTCGACACCATCATGGCGGAGAAGCGGACCCTCGCCGGGGTCGCCGTCGGCAGCGGCGAGGGCTGGCTCACGGGCCTGTCGACCGACGACCTCCTGGACCTGATGACCCTGCGCACCACTGACCTGCATGAGGCGACGGATGCCTGAGACCAGCTGGTCCCACCAGTTCATCGCCATGCTGGAATCCTTGCGCATGGGTACGACATTTTCCGTCGGCCGCCGCTACGCCCGCGCCGGCAACGTCCGGTCGCTCACCATCTCCAGCAGCATCGTGACGGCGCTGGTGCTCGACGAGGACGGCGAGACGTACCGCGGCCGCATCGCCACGAAGGCGTTCTCCGCGGCCGACTGGGCGCGCATCGAACGGGCCCTGTCCAAGGAGGCGCGGTACGCCGCGCAGTTGCTCGCCGGCCACCTGCCGGACGACCTGGACCAGCTGCTGCAGGGCTACGGGCTGTCGCTGTTCCCGCAGAGCCTCACCGAGCTCGTCATGGACTGCGACTGCCCCGGCTGGCAGAAGCCGTGCCGGCACCTGACCGCCGCCTGCTACGTCCTCGCCGAGGAGTTCGACAGCGACCCGTTCACCATCCTCGCGTGGCGCGGCAAGGGCCGTGACGAGCTCCTCGAGGAGCTGCGCAGCCACCGCGTCTCGGACGTGGGACACGTCGCGCCCGGCACCGACGAACCCCGGCGCCAAGCAGGGTTCTGGACCGCCGGGCCCAGGGTCACCGCACGGCATGAACCCCTGCCCGGCGCGATCGCGAAACCCGACGCCCTCCTCGACCAGCTCGACCAGCTGAGGCTCACCGTCGGCCGGTTCGAGGTGACCGACCTGCTCCGTGACGTCTACCGCACACTCGGTTGCGGGGAAAACGACGAAGGCGGTACCGTCGGATCCAATCGCGGCCGAGCACAAGGCAACGCCGCGGTCACGGCCGAGAGGCGCTGCGACGGGCCCTGAAGGGCTCGCCACGCTCGGCTGGTGACTACCCTTGACCCAAGGGCGCCTCCTGTCACCGGGAGGTGACCTTAGGCTATGCACAAGTACCTGCAGACGCGCAACGGGATCGAGTTCGCCGTTGCCGACCTCTCCCTCGCGGCCGCCGGCCGGACCCAGATCCGCCTCGCCGAGCACGAGATGCCGGGCCTGATGGCGACGCGTCGCGAGTTCGCCGACGCGCAGCCGTTGCGGGGCGCGCGGATCGCCGGCTCGCTGCACATGACCGTGCAGACCGCGGTGCTCATCGAGACCCTCGTCGCGCTCGGCGCCGAGGTCCGCTGGGTCTCCTGCAACATCTTCTCCACGCAGGACGAGGCTGCCGCCGCGGTCGTCGTCGGCCCGGACGGCACGCCGGAGGAGCCCAAAGGCACGCCGGTGTTCGCGTGGAAGGGCGAGACGCTCGCCGAGTACTGGTGGTGCACCGACCAGCTGTTCGACTTCGGTGACGGCCTCGGCCCGAACATGATCGTCGACGACGGCGGCGACGCCACGCTGCTGGTGCACAAGGGCGTCGAGTTCGAGGCCGCGGGCCAGGTGCCGCAGCCGACGTCCGCCGACTCGGAGGAGTACGCGCTGGTCCTCGGTACCCTCGCCGACAGCCTCGCGAAGGACGGCCGCCGCTTCACGAAGCTGGCCGCCGGCATCCGCGGCGTCACCGAGGAGACCACCAACGGCGTCAAGCGGCTCTACAAGCTCGCCGAGAGCGGTGAGCTGCTGTTCCCCGCGATCAACGTCAACGACTCGGTCACCAAGTCGAAGTTCGACAACACGTACGGCATCCGCCACTCGCTGCTCGACGGCATCAACCGCGCCACGGACGTGATGCTCGCCGGGAAGCTCGCCGTCGTCTGCGGCTACGGGGACGTGGGCAAGGGCGCCGCCGAGGCGCTGCGCGGCATGGGCGCCCGGGTCGTCGTCACCGAGATCGACCCGATCTGCGCGCTGCAGGCCGCCATGCACGGGCTGCCCGTGGTCCGCCTCGAGGACGTCGTCACGACCGCGGACCTGTTCATCACCACCACCGGCAACAAGGACATCATCATGGCCGCCGATCTGGCCGCCATGAAGCACAACGCGATCGTCGGCAACGTCGGGCACTTCGACAACGAGATCGACATGGCGGGACTGCAGAAGGTCCCGGGCATCGTGAAGAACGAGATCAAGCCGCAGGTGCACGAGTGGACGTTCCCCGACGGCCACGCGGTCATCGTGCTGTCCGAGGGCCGGCTGCTCAACCTGGGCAACGCCACCGGTCACCCGAGCTTCGTCATGTCCAACAGCTTCACCAACCAGACGATCGCGCAGATCGAGCTGTTCACGAAGCCGGACGCGTACGAGCGCCAGGTGTACCGCCTGCCGAAGCACCTCGACGAGAAGGTCGCCGCGCTGCACCTCGAGGCGCTCGGCGTCCGGCTGACCGAGCTGACCAAGGAGCAGGCGGAGTACATCGGGGTCGACGTGGCCGGCCCGTACAAGCCGGAGCACTACCGCTACTGACGGTCAGTCGTCGCACTCCTCGCAGTAACGCTTGAAGCCCTTCAGATCCATGCGCAGCCGGGCGTGCAACGTCGCGTCCGGCTGCGCGCCGTGCGTGCGCACCAGGCGTTCGTCCAGCTGTGCGACCGCCACCACGTTGGTGGTGCCGTCGTCGAGCGGCTCCAGCCAGAACGCCTCGACGAGCTGCTCGCTGTCCCACCGCACGTACCGTCCCGGCTCGGATTCCCCGAGGACCGCGTCGATCTCGACCCGGCGGCCACCGATGTCGAGCGTCAGCTGCGCGGCGTCGTCGCCGGCCTGGTTCACGGCGAGGACCCCGGACATGAACCGCGGGTGTTCGCTGAGCCGCACGAGGTGTTCGTAGACAGACATCGCCGGCATACCCACCCGCATCTGTTCCTGGGTGACGATCATCTGACCCACCCCCTTCGAGTCAACGGTACGCCGGCATCGTGCGATGAGCCGGTTCCGGCGGTGAACACACGCACCACGGGTCGGCGGTTCGGGTCGGGGGTGCGGGCGATTCGACCGTTGTCATCGGTCGCGGGATTTCCGTAGATTCAGCACCGACGATGTCGATGGTGACGGAGGCGGCGTGCGCGACCTTTTCCGGCGGTTTCCGCGACCCGGATCGCGGCTCGTGTCCGATCCGATCATGCCACCCGCGGCGAAGGCCGGCTTCCCGGCGCTCGCCGAGGACTTCGAGGCGCTGCGCCCGGTCGAGGAGCGGTTCGAGCGCTACGACCTCGAGGCGCTGCGCGGCCAGCACAGCTACCGGCTGCAGGGCATCGTCGTGCTGCTCGGGTCCGCGCTGCTGACCGGGCTCGGCGGGCTGCAGGCGGTCCTGTCCGACCAGCGCTGGCCGTCGGCGGTTCTGGCCGTGCTGGCCGTCGCGCTGGCGGGTGTGTCGCAGTTCGTCGTGGACGATCACGCGCTCGCCGACTACCGGCTCGCGCGGGTCAAGGCGGAGCGCCTGCGGGCGCTGTACTTCACCTATCTCGCCCGCGTCGCGCCATACACGGACGACAATCGCGTGCGCCTGCTCGGCCGCGCGGTCGACGCGATCGACGAGGGCGAGGAGCTGACGTGACCGACCGCGAGTCGCAGTTCCGCGACCTGTACGAGCGGCACCGCGTACAGGAGCAGCAACGGTTTCTGGAGCAGCGCCGCGACGAGTTCCGCAACGCCTACAAACAGGGCGTCCGGCTCCGCAACGGGCTGCTGGTGCTGTCGGGTGTGGTCGGCGCGACCGCGCAGGTGTTCAGCGGGCCGGGCTCGGCGACCGCCCGCGGCGTGTGCGGCCTGGTCGCGGCGCTGATCGCCGCGCTCGCCGGTGCGGTCGCCGGGTACAGCTCCCTGATGGGGTTCGCCAGCCTGCGACGGTCCTATGAGGACGCGCTGAAGGGGGTACGCTCGGCCGGTCACTCCTGGCGGGACGCGCCGGACGACCCGGCCGCGGTGCTGCGGGTCGAGGAGGTCCTGCGGACCGAGAACGGACACTGGGGGCAGCTGGTGCTGAGGCAGGCCGACGGCACGACGACGCCCGGCGTCGAGCGATGATGCCCGTCGTCCTGGCCAGCGGCCACCTCGTCGACGCGCCCGGCCGGCCGGCGCCGCGGTTTCCGCAGCGGGTCGTCGGCGAGGTCGCCAGGCTGGTGGCGGAGACCTTCGACGAGTGGCGCGTCGGCCCCGGGTCGGTGCTCGTGTGCGGCGGCGCCCGCGGTGCCGACCTGATCGCCGCAGAGGCCGCGATCGCCCGCGGCGCGGCCGTGACGCTCTGCCTGGCGATGCCGGTGGCCGAGTTCGAGCCGGCGTCGGTGGCGCTGCCCGGCACCGACTGGGGCGCCCGCTTCCAGCGCGTGCTGCGCGGCAGCGAGGTGCGGGTGCTGCACAGTACCGGCGACGCCGACGTCTTCAGCCAGACGAACCAGTGGATGGTCGAGCTCGTCAAGGGCCTCGACGACCGGCCGCGGGCGCTGCTGGTCTGGGACGGCCGCAACGGCGACGGACCTGGCGGCACCGCGGACATGGTGGCCCGTCTCGGCTACGACGTCACCGACCCGCACGTCCGGGTCATCGACCCCACCGTGCTGTAGGCGCCATAGGATCACGGCATGCGACTCGGCGTGCTGCTGCTCCCGACCGACCCGTGGCCGCGATCGGTCGCCCGGGCCCGCCACCTCGAGGCGCTGGGCTACGCGCATCTGTGGACCTATGACCACCTGTCGTGGCGCCGGTACCGCGACGAGCCGTGGCACGCGGCGATCCCCTGGCTGACCGGGCTCGCCGGGGTGACGAGCCGGGTGCGGCTGGGCACGATGGTCACGTCGCCGACGTTCCGGCATCCGGTGATGCTGGCGAAGGAGGCGATGACGCTCGACCACGTCAGCGACGGCCGGCTCACCCTCGGCGTCGGCGCGGGCGGCACCGGCTTCGACGCCACCGTCCTCGGCGACCCGGTGCTCAGCCCCCGGCAGCGGGCGGACCGGCTCATCGAGTTCGTGGACGTGCTCGACGGGTTGCTGCGTTCGCCGGCGTACTCGCACCGGGGCGGGCACTACACCGTCGACGACGCCCGGATGGTGCCCGGCTGCGTCCAGCGGCCCCGGCTGCCCCTCGCCGTCGCGGCGGCCGGCCCGCGTACGCTCGCCCTCACCGCCCGGCACGGCGACGCGTGGATCACCTTCGGCGAACCCGACGCCGCCGACCAGTCCCCTGCCGCGATCGAGGCCGCGGTACGCCGTCAGGCCGCGATCCTCGACGAGCGCTGCGCCGCCCTCGGCCGCGACCCCGCGACGCTGGACCGGATCTACCTCGTCGGCAACACCGCCGAGCGGCCCCTGGCGAGCATCGCGGCGTTCGAGGACTTCGTCGGCCGGTACGAGGCGCTCGGCTTCACCGACGTGGTGTTCCACGACCCGCGCCCCGGCGATCCGGTGTGGACGGAGGACCCGGAGATCGCCGACGCGATCGCCGAGCGGCTCATCAAGCGGTGACGGCCCCGTCCGCTCCACCCGGCGCCGCTGCGGTGACGGCCGGCCCGGCGCTCTAGATCGCGCGCGCCGCGATGGCGGCGTGCGGGCGGTGGGTGCCGTCCGCGGGGCGCCGCCACCGCTCCACCTCGGTGAAGCCGGCCTTGCCGAGCCGGTCGGAGAACTCGTCGACCGGCCAGCGGTACGCCGTCACCACCTTGTGCTCGAACGGCTCGACCGCGTCGCCGTCGAAGAACCCGACCACCAGCGCCCCGCCCGGCACCATCACCCGCCGTAGCTCGCCGAGCACCCCGTCGACGTCCTGCGGCGGCCGGTGGATCAGCGAGTACCAGGCCAGGATCCCCGCCACAGACCCGTCCGCGAACGGCAGGCTGTCCATCGACCCGAGCAGGTACCTGCCGTCCGGGTGCGCCGCCTTCGCGTGCGCGACGAACTCGGGCACCAGGTCGATCCCGATCGCGTCGACGCCCAGCGAGCGCAGATGGTCGGTGTGCTGCCCCGGCCCGCACCCCACGTCGAGCACCGTGCCGGACCTCGTCAGATGCCGCCCGATGAACGCGAGGTCATCGACGTGCACCTGCTCCCGCGTCCCGAACAGCTCGATGTAGAGGCCCGCCACCGCCCCGTACGCCACCCGCACCCGTCCCAGATCCACCGCGCCACCCTAACGTCGGAAAAGCCCGCGGCGGCGGTGGCCATATCGGTGACGCGGTGCGGGTCCGCGGCACCACCGGTCGGATCGTCACCATCCGCTCACCGGCCGTCGAGTTCCGGTGGATGCTGACCCTCACGGTGACGCTGCCGGACAGCCGGACGCTGACCGTGCAGAGCCCAGTCAAGGATGACTCGCCCGCGACCCGCGAGGCATTGGTCCGAGCAGTCGACGGCCTCACCATCGACTCCGCACCGGACGTGTCGTGGGTGAAGTGACCGGGTCAGCCCCTGGGCTCGAACGAGGCGCTCACACCGAGAGCCAGGAGGACCCGGCAGAGCACCGCGTAGCCGGACCCGTCGCGGTGGTCGGTGTACGTGCGGGCCTTCCCCGCGACGGGGTGCACCTTCACCCGACCCGGCCGCAGCTCGACACGGTCGATCGCCGCCCACGGTGTGGCCGTGGCGTCCTTCGGGCCGGCGATCCCGTCGCGGGTCACCCGGACGCCGCCGCGGGTGAGGACGGCGCCGCCGCGCACGGCGCCGGCCTGTCGTGTCACGACCGGGGTCACGGCCCGGTCGACGATCAGGGCGGCGATCGTGGGGAACCGGGGGATGGCGGCGCCGACCTCGGCCGGCACCAGCGCGGCGATCATGCCGCCGATGGGGGCGTACGGGTCGAGCGCGTTGCTGTACTTCGCGGTGATCGGCACGGTCCTGCCGTCGGCGGTGGTCAGCTGGAACCCGTCGTCGGCCCAGGTGCTCTCCGACTCCCCGCCGTCGCGGCTCCAGGCGTCGACCGCGTCGGTGACCTCGTCCCAGCGGACCGGCCGCGGCTGCCCGTCGGGGTCGACCTCAGCGAAGCCGCCTCCGTAGGCGTAGAGCCACCGGGTGAACCGGCGGCGCCGCGTGATCAGGGTGCACACCACGACATACGGGCCGACGAGGCACGGCAAGACACCCATGAACGGCAGCGCCCGGTCGGGATTCCACAGCACGAGCAGCACGACGCCGACCACGTACAGGACCGCCGGCGACGCCAGCCACAGCACCCGTCGCGCGCCGAGCGGTGGAAGGACCTCCGTGTGGTAGATGCCCAGCGGGTCGCCGAGGCCGAGCCCCTGGCCGACCCGCACCGCGTGCTCCCAGTTCGCGGCGTGATCCTGCCGCCGCTGCTCGACCCGCCGCCGGAACCGCTCGTCCAGCCGCTGCCGCGCCCCGGCGCTCATGCCCATGCATCCCTGGATAGCACCGCCGGGCAATCCGGCCCCGCCTCAACAGGCGGCAAGCCAGCTCGCCCACTCCGGGATGCGACGGAGGCTCTTCGCGGTCCCGCGGAGACGGGCGAGGCACTCGGTCGCGGACCGGGCCCGGTCGGCGGGGTCGTCGCCGCGGTGGCCGAGGGCGCGCCACAGCAGCCATTCGGCGGTGCGCAGCTGCGCCTCGACGATGCCGTGGAACAGGGCCGGGTCCGGCGGGACCGGGCGCCCGCCGGCGCGGTGGTAGGCGGCGACGGTGCGGGTGAACGGCCGCCGCTGCTCGAAGCCCATCGCGAGGGCGGAGCGCAGCAGCTCGTGCTCGGCGAGGTCGGGTCCGGCGCTGTCCCAGTCGAGCAGGACCGGACCCGCCGCGGTGAGCAGGACGTTGTCGGGCTTGATGTCCCGGTGCGACGCGACCGGCGTCAGCGGCGGGCCGGGCCGGGCGAGGTGCGCCAGGGCCGCCGCGACGGTCGGCAGGTGCTCGCGGACCTGCCGGGTGAAGCCGGTGTCGTGCCCGGCAAGCCACTCGTGCCAGGCCTCCAGGGCGTACAGGGCGGGCGGCGGCCGCACGTCGGCGGCGGGTTCGCGGTGCAGGACCGCGAGGGTCGCGCCGGTCCAGTCGGCCAGGTCGTCGCCGGGTCCCGCCGGGTTGCGCCCGTCGCACCACCGGTGCAGCTGCCAGTGCTCCGTGCCGCTGCCGGCCTCGATCGCCGCGACCAGCGGTGGCAGCCGCTCGGGCGTGCTGACACGGGCCGCCCGCTCGATGCCGGCGGCGACGTGGTACGCGTCCCACCACCACTGTTCGTCGACGACGTTGAGGCGTTTGGCGGCGTAGCTGCCCGTGGTCGTCCGCAGCCGGTACACCGCATGGGAGACGCCGCCGCCGACGCGGATGAGTGGCGCGGTCGGCCGGCCGGTGGCGAAGGCGGCGGCGACCAGCGCGGCGGCCGCTACGACGAGCGCAGCCGTTCCGCCAGTGCGGCGTCGGCGGCGGCGAGCTCCGCCGGGCCGCTGCGCAGGAGCCGCCACCGGGTGACGACGCCGTCGGGGCCGGTCAGCTCGCCGGTGGCCAGCCCCTCGTCGATGCCGGCCCGGACCCGGGCCTCGTCGCCGGGCTCGGCGGCGAACAGCACCCGCAGCCGCACCTCGCCGCCGTCGCGGACCGCCTCGGTGCGGTGCGCGGCGAGGCGGCACGGCGGCTCATGGTCGTAGCCCCCGCACAGCGCGACGGTGATCGCGGCGCCGGGGGCGCGGTCGTCGCCGGCCGTCAGGTCGAGCACCGCGGTGTGGGCGTAGGTCTCACGCATGCCAGCAGTATGCCCGGTATGGTCCGCGTGTGACGATCGAGATCCATGACCATGACCCGGCGTGGGCGGGGTCCGCCCGGCGGGCGGTCGAGGAGCTGACCACGGCGCTGCCCGGGCTGTTCGGCGTCGTCGAGCACGTGGGCAGCACCGCCGTGCCGGGGCTCGCGGCGAAGCCGGTCATCGACCTGATGGCGGCCACCGCCACCCTCGACGCCGTGATCGAGGCCGACGAGCTGCTCGGGTCGCTCGGGTACCGCCGGCTGGAGACGGGCATGCGGGGCCGGCTGTTCTACCGGCGGGACGGTTCGCCGGTCGCCTACCACCTGCACGTCGTGACCGCGGATACGTGGGACACGCGCAACGAACGGCTCCTGCGGGACCACCTGCTGCACAGCCCGGCGGACCGCGGCGAGTACGGCGCGCTGAAGCAGCGACTCGCCGGCGCCGGCCACGACGGCGAGGCGTACACCCGGGCCAAGACCGCGCTCATCCAGCGGATGGTCGACGCCGCCCGCGACGCACGGGGCCTGCCACGCGTCGACGTCTGGGAGGACTGACCCGGCCACCCGTCCGAAATCCACTGTGGCCGGTGCCGGGCGGCGCGGCAGAATCCCGGTGTGAGCGACGTCCTCGTGCTGCCGGACCGGCTCGACGCGACCGCTGAGCTGCTGCTGGCCGCGGCGGGGCGGCGGGGGCTGGTGGTGCGGCAAGGGCTGGGCAGGGGCGGGCACGTCTACGGAGGGCCCGTCTTCGCCGGGCAGGTGGCGGCGGCGTCGGGTCTGGCGCTGCTCGATCCGCCCGACGACTGGCTGGTGACCCTGCCCTACCGGTACACCTGCCGCGACATCGTCATGAGCACCGTCGGCGACGCGCGGTGGTCGCGGACGCCGATGTTCGTGAAGCAGCCCCGGGAGAAGGTCCTGCCGGCGACGGTCTACGCCGACGGGTCGCGGCTCGCGCCCTTGCCGCCCGACACGGCGGTGCTGGTGAGCGGGATCGTGTCGTTCCTGGTGGAGTACCGGCTGTTCGTGCTCGACGGGGCGGTGCACACGGCCAGCCGGTACGCCACCCACGGGCGTCTCGACCCGGCGCCGCTGGACCGGTGCGGGGACCGGGGTCCGGTGCTGGAGTTCACGGGTGCGCTGCTGGACGCGTGCGCGGACGGCCTGCCCAGCGCGGTCGTCGTGGACGTGGGTCTCGCGAGCGACGCCGACCGGGGTGAGGAGCAGTGGGCGGTGGTGGAGGCGAACATGGGCTGGTTCAGCGCCTGCTACGCCGCCGATCCGGACCGGGTCCTCGACGTGGTGCTGCGCGCGGCGGGCCCGCGCGACCGCCTCCTCCCCCGCGACGAACCCTTCGACCGGGCGGCGCGGTAAGTCCTCTCGCCGGCGACCTCAGGGCGGCGGGCTCAACGGAGGGCTCAACGGAGGGCTCAACGGCGGGCCAGGCCGTCGAAGACGATGGCGAGCATGCGGGCGCGGACGTCGTTGTCGAGCCCGGACTGGGAGGCGGCCCGGGAGGTGGCGACCAGCAGCGCGTACACCTCGGCCAGCTCGGCGCCGTCCGCGGCCGCCTCGACGACCTGGTCGCGGCGTTCGCTACTCCAGGCGGTCGAGGATGAGCTCGTGGATGGCCTCGAGGAGGTCGACCTCGCGCTCGGAGTGCGCGGTGACGGTGACGGCGGCGCGGCGGCGCGGGCAGATGACCGCGTACTGGCCGTAGCGGCCGTCCATCCGGTACATGCCGTCCCGGTCGATCCAGACGCCGAGCCCGTAACCGTGGTTGAAGCGTTCGCTCTCGATGATGCTGCTCGTGTCCGCGAACTCCTGGGTCATCCGCCGCACGTACTCCGCCGGGACGAGGTGCCGGCCGTTCCACCTGCCTTCCCGCAGCAGCAGCCGCGCGAAGCGGGCGAGCTCGCCGGTGCGCAGGAACAGGTCGCTCGCGGCGAACGGGAACCCCTGCGGGCACGTGTGCCAGGCCGGGTTGTGCAGGTCCAGCGGCGCGAACAGGCGCGGCATCAGGAAGTCGCGCACATTGGCGCCGGTCGTCCTGGCGATGACCCGCCCGATCGCGTACGCCCCGGAGTCGGTGTAGGCGAACCGGGTCCCCGGCACGGCGTCCAGCGGTGCCGCCACGATCTCGTGCAGCAGGTCCAGCGCGTCGACCCGCATGTCGGCGAACCATTCGTGGCTCGTGCCGCTCGCCATCGTGGCGAGGTGCCGCAGCGTGACGTCCTCGACCCCGTCGGCCGCGATGGGCCGCAGCTCCGGGAAGTGGTCGAGGAGCCGGTCGTCGAGGCTGAGCCGCCCTTCGGCCTCGGCGATGCCGAGCGCGACGGAGGTGAACGTCTTCGACACCGAGTACAGGTTGACCCTGTCGTCGGACCGCACCCGCCGCTCGACGTCCTCGTCGCCCTCCCGGTGCACGTGCACCCCGTACACGCCGAGGTCCCGCTCTCGGTTGGCTCTGATGAAGTCGTCCAGGAGCTCCTCACCCACAGCCGGATCGTACCGGTCCGGCCGTATCGGCACCGTCGCCTCGCGGATCATGACTGCCCCCGGTTCCGCGGAGGCCGGGGCCGCGCCGGCGGGTCAGGCGGCGGCGAGGAGCAGCGCGATGCCGCCCGCGACATCGGTCTCGCCGAGCTCGGGGCCGCCGCGCAGCCACACCCGGAACACGTCGTCGGCAATCGCGGTGACGCACGGGTACACGGTCGCCGGCGAGGACGGGTCGCGGACGCTGAACACCCGCATGTGGCTGACGAGGACGGGGGTCAGGGCGCGGAGGCGGGGCTCGTGGAAGGCGGCCACGATGAACGGCACGAGTGGCGCGTGGATCCGGCCGCGATGGTTCGCGACGCACAGGTGCCACTCGTATTCGCGCCGGTCGCCGCGTTCGCGAGCGGCCAGCATCTCGACCGGGCCGACCAGTGGGAACGCCGCGGCGAGGGCGGGCGGGGTGCAGCCGGACTGCCACAGTGCCGCGAGGGCAGCGACCGTGGGCAGATCAGGGACCCAGCCGTCGGCGATGCCGGCAGTCCCGTCGTAGCACCGGACGCTGTACGACCTGCCGGCCGGTGGGGTGGCCCAGTGACTCCAGTCGTGGACGGCCACACGCGTGGTGCGCGGGCCCGTGCCGACCACGGCGTCCTTCGACGGGCAGGCGACGTCGTGCCGCGGGGAGACCGGCACGATCACGCCGGTCCGGTCGAACTCCATCCGGAGAGCCTGTGCGAGGTCACCCGTGGCAGGGTTCATGCCACACCGCTGACCAGCCGTAGCCCGGTGAGCGCGAGGCCGGGCGGGACGCCGGTGAGCTCGATCCCGGCGTTCTGACCGGCCGGAGCGACGTCTTGTGCGCTACGGCCGCACATGTGCACGACGCGGGAGATCGTCACCGGGTGCCTGGTGGTGCCGTCGGTCAGCCAGAGCTGATCGCCGCGGGTGATGTCGCCGTCGTGGGGCGGCCGGTGACGGCGACGCCGCCGAACGGAGAGGGGAAGGAGTCCTCGATCAGCATCCAGGCCACGGCGCCAAGGTTAGCGAGCGGCGAGCCAGGCGGCCGCCCGGCGGGCCGAGGCGCGAGACAGCCACGCGTCCTGGACGACCTCGGCGAGCTCGGCGTGGGTCAGTTCGCCGATCCGGCAGGCCCGCAGCAGCACCGACGGGTGGCCGTCGAAGTGGGCGGTGGTGAAGAACGGCGTCGACGCGTCCTGGATCAGGGCCTGCTTGTCCGCGTCGGACTCGACCCAGAAGACGATCACGTCGGGGTACCGCTCGCCGGTGACGGGGTCGACCGCGTCGGGACGCGGGTTGCGGAAGAAGACGAAGGATCTGCCGCCGACCTGGTAGACCGGGTTGTCACCGGAGCCGTGCACGACCGTGACGTGCGGCATCGCGGCGGCCAGCGCGTGCACGTCCTCGACCGTCGCGGGCCGCCCGTCAACCTGAGACACGCCCAAACGTATCAGCGGAACGGCGGCGGCACGGCCGCCGGCGCGCTACGTCCGCCAGGGGAACCATTGCAGGGTGTCGCGCCAGGCGGGGCGGTCGGTGGCCCAGCCGGTGACGATGTCGAGCATGACGTCGACGCTGGCGGTCTCGGGTTGGGGCGGGAGGTAGGCGCAGTAGTGGCGGTCTTCGCCGCCTTCGCGGAACTCCACCTGGAAGCTGCGGTCGTCGTTGCGGTAGACCTGCAGGTAGTGCTGGTCGCGGGGCGCCAGGTCGAGGCGCTCGACGATGAGGTGCCGGTGGGTACGGTCGAGGCCGGCGAGCAGGTCGGCCAGCGTTTCAGGGTCCAGGTCGTCCCACGTCCTGCCGGACGACTCGGTCGCGCGCAGCACCGGGGCCGCCGCGGAGGCACGCGCCGCGGGCGTGGGGGCGAACGAGACCGGCTCGGGGTGCGACCGGCCGACGGTGGTCCAGTCGATCGGAGCCGGGGCGACGGACTCGCCGGTCTGGTGGCGGCGCAGGCGGCGCTCGATCTCCGGCAGGTCGGTGACGGGGAAGCACACCTGCAGCAGCCGGATCACGAACTTCGACGGTTGAGGCCAGGCCGACATGGCGACGTCGCGCGGCCGCACCTTGACGTCCCAGGCGTCCGGGGCGGCCCAGTGGGTCATCCGGGCGTAGAAGGCGTCGCGTGGCCCGGCGTCGGCCAGCGCCGTGAGGAGCGACAGGCCGTCGTCGAGCGGGAAGTCGATGAACGCCCAGCCGCGGCGGGCTTCGACGTATGCCGACATGTGCGGCAGGATGTCGACCCAGCTCGCGTTGCTCTCGCCGGCGTCCTGGCAGCTGGTCAGGGTGTTGAACCCGTTGCGCCACAGCAGGTCGATGACGGGGGCGAGCATCTCGTCCACCTCGGCGCGGCGGGTGCCGACGTGCACGGTCCGCAACGGATGGACGTTGTCGCTCATCGGCCCAGCCTATCCACCACGGCTCTCGCACCGGACCAGGCGCCCGCCGGTACAACGGCGGCCACCGTCTCAGGTGAGACGATGGCCGCCGTCGCGGTGCTGATCCCTTAGCCGCCGATCAGGAGGCCGTAGTCAGCCATCGCCATCGCGATGTCGGACTGGGCCCAGAAGCGGTGGAAGGTGAACGTCGGCGCGGGGCCGGTCCCGTTCAGGTAGGCCTGCACGGCCGGCCAGTTCGGGTCGTTCTTGTAGAAGGAGCGGGTGTCCAGGAAGGACTTCCCGGGGGCGATGACGTCACCGTTGGGCATGACGCCGCTGTACCCGGACGGGATGTACAGGCCCTGCTGGTTGGAGGAGGACCAGATGTCGTCGAAGCGGTTGTAGTCGTTGCGGGTCTCCGGGATGCCGACGCCCTTGCTGTCGGTGTGCAGCCAGATGCCGTCCAGGAGCTTCTTCGCCGTCGTCTTCGCCGCCGCGTCGTTGGCCTTCGCGCCGTAGTAGGTCAGCAGGCGGGCGTACGCGGCCGCGATGCCCACGTCGGTGCCGGTGCTGACCACGCTGACGTGCAGGTTGGTGTTCGCGGCCGGGCTGGCCGGGTTCCAGGTCGCCGGCGCGCCGGTCCACTGGAGCGTGTCGGGGATCTTGAAGTCGCCGTTCGCGGTGAACGTCGTGTTCGCGATCGCCCAGGACACCCACTTGTCGAGCATCGCCTTGGCCTTGGCGTCACCGGTCGCGTAGTAGTACTCCGCGACCCGCTCCACCGACCATGCCTGGAAGCCGAACCACTGGTTGGACGGCGGGTCGTGGTAGACCGGCTTCTCGTCGTAGAACATGCCGTAGAACGTCGGCGTGCCAGCCGGCGGCGCCGAGTAGTTGCCGTTGTAGCTGTTGGTGGCACCACCGGCGAACGCACCCTCGGAGGACTGCAGCCACTGGTAGAACTCCAGCTGCCGGCCGAGGCTGGTCTGCCAGTCGCCCTTCGCCGAGGGAGAACGCGGCGCGAACCCGTTGACGTTGGACAGCACGTACGCCGCCAGCGGGTTCTGGTAGCCCTGGTGGTTGTGGCTGGAGCCGATGCGCCACGACCACTGGCCGCCCGCGTCGCCGCCCCACGCGTAGTACCAGTTCAGCAGGTACGCGGCGGAGTCCTTGCCGGTGCCGGCGGGGCAGGCCGTCGACGTGCAGCCGGGCTTCTTGAAGTACTTGTCGTACATCGCGTACCGCAGGTAGTCGCCCATCTTGGCGGCCTTGCCCACGACGGTGGCGACGTCCGCGGCCTTGTTCTGGGCCGTGGCCCACTGCTGCGCCCAGTACGCGGCCTGGATGGCGCGTGCGTCGGCGTCGGGGGCGTTGGTGTAGCGCCACTGCTTGGCCGGCGTGCCGTCGATGAACAGCGGCAGGAAGCCGCCGTTGGCCTTCGCGCCGAAGCGGAAGTCCTCACAGGACGGGTGGGCGACGGTCTCCCACACCGACTCCTGCGGGCCGCGCTGGTAGGTGTTGATGTACGACACCGTGGAGCCCGGCTGCGGGGTGCACGAGCTGAAGCCGTAGACGTTGTCGACGTCCTCGAGCCAGTGCATGCCGTACACGTCGGTGTTGCCGTAGGTCGAGGTCAGCTCCGTGTACAGCGGGTCGACCCCGACCTTCACCGACGAGTCGAGGTGGCCGCCCTGCTGCGGGTACAGGCTGGGCTGCCCGGCCTCGGGCGCGTAGTCGGCGGGGTCGTTCGGGTTGTAGCCGCCGGTCGGCTGGTTGGCGTGGGTGGGGATGATGTACTTCTCCATCGTGTCCCAGGCCTTGTTGAACGGGGCCCAGTCCTGCTTCACCCGGCCGTACTGCGCCTCAAGCCACAGCCAGAAGCTGAACGCCTCGGACGTGGTCTCGTGGCCCCAGTCCGGCGCCTCGACGACGAGCGTCTCGATCGAGTGGTAGGGCACGCCCTCCGGCGAGAAGTACCCGGAGCTGTGCAGCTTCTGGTACTGCTCGAGGAACCGCTGGACGTACACGCCGCCGGCGACGTCGTCATCGCTCTCGTTCGCCGGTACCGACGCCGACGCCCAACCGGTGGCGGTCAGGTTGATCGTCGCGGCGCCGTTGGTGGTGTCCGAGTCCTGGGCGCCCGAGACGGTGACGACCTGCGCGACGTTCCAGTTCGCGGCCGTGAACGTCAGCGAGGTCGGCGACACGGTGATGTCGGTGTCGCCGGTACGGGCGACCGTCACCGTCACGTTCGAGGTGGGTGCCTGGTTCAGCTTGACCGACAGCGGCGTCGAGCCGCCCTCCGGCACGGTCAGCGGCGACGGCGTGGCCACGATCGCCGGCCCGACGAACGGGTCGACGAACACCGGCACCGCCGCGGACGTGGTCACCGCGCCCTTGCTGTCGTAGGCCTTGGCCTGCAGGCTGTACGCCCCGGTCTGGCTCGGCACGTTGGCCCAGCTGTACGTGTACGGGGCGGTCGTGTCCTGCCCGAGCAGCAGGCCGTCGTGGTAGAACTCGACCTTCGCGATCGAGTCACCGGCGTCCGGGTCGGTGGCGGTGACGGCGATCGGGATCGTCGCCGGCGCCGTGTACCGGGTGTTGGCGGCCGGTGCGGTGATGGTCGCCGTCGGCGCCTGGTTCGGCCCGGTGCACGCCACGCCGTTGAGCGTGAAGCTCGTCGGGTTGACGTTGGTGCCGCTGTACCCGGCGTTGAAGCCCGGGTTGACGGTGCCGTTGCTGGGCAGGCTGCCGTTCCACGGGGCGTTGCGGATCGTCACCTGCTTGCCGGTCTGGGTGAAGTCGCCGTTCCAGCTCTGCTGCAGCTGCTGGTCGCCGGCGAACGTCCAGGACACGTTCCAGCTCGTCAGGGGGTCGCCGAGGTTCGTCACCAGCAGATCGCCGGTGAAGCCCGTCGGCCATTGGCTGCGTACCGAGTAGACGACCGTACAGCCGGCTGCGGCGTGTGCGGGTCCTGCCGGCATGACGAACAGCGCACCGGCGGCCAGGAGGCCGACGGACGCCACGCGCATCCAGCGTTGGGTCCGGGTGGTCATGTGTGGGGGCTCCTCGTGAAAGTTTCTGGGCGGAAAGCGGGCACGCGACAGCGCGGCGGCGTTGGTGCATAAGCCAGTCGCTGCGTGTGCCCCGTCGGCTCCCAGACGCGAGGTGGCGCTGATTCTGGCATGGGAGCGCTCCCGGGACAAGCGCCGTGATTTCGCCTATGGTCGCGACGGCTATCGATCCACCGGAGGTGATGCCAACCCTTTTCGCGGCTCCCATCGCGAACCGGGGTGCGGCGGCCGGCGTCTGCAGCGCCGCCGCCGTGCCCACCCTTTTCGTGTTAGTTCTCAGCGGTACGGGTTAGACAACCCCTCTGGAGACCAAGGAAAGGGGACCGTCATGACCCGTCCGATCGCGGACCTCGAGCAGCACCCGGACATCCTGGAGTTGCGGGCCAACTACGACCGCGCGGCGGAGACACCGACCGCGCACATCACCGACGGCGCGCTGGTGCTCGCCGGGCTCTACCTCGCCCTGTCGCCCTGGATCGTCGGCTTCCCGGGGACCGAGCGCGACCTCGCGGTCAACAACTTCATCGTTGGACTGGCCGTCAGCCTGCTCGCCTTCAGCTTCGCCGTCGCCTACGGCCGCACCCACGGCCTCACCTGGGTGCCGGTGGTGCTGGGCGTGTGGACGTTCGTCGCGTCGTGGGTCATCCTGGGCGCCCACCCGTCCGGCGGCGCCATCGCCAACAACATCATCATCGGCGTCATCACCATCGCCCTCGGCCTGATGACGATGATGACGCTGCGCCAGCCCTCTTTCCGTGGCCGCGAGCGCAACCGGCGAGGACGCGTCGGTCGCGCGGAGTGACCGCTGGTCACATCGGGGTGAATTCTTCCCGGCTCGGCGTGCGCCGGCCGGGAAGAATGGCTAGACATTCACCGTGACCCGCGACAGCCGCCTGCCGGCCCTCACCGGTCTGCGCTGGGCGGCGGCGCTGGTCGTGTTCGGCCAGCACACCCTGGAGCTCTTCTACGACTCGGACCTGGTCGCCCCGCGACCGGTCCGGGCCGTGCTGTGGGCGCTGCTGGTCAACGGCGGCGCGATGGGCGTCTCGTTCTTCTTCGTGCTGTCCGGCTTCGTCCTGACCTGGTCCGTCAAGCCCGGCCCGTTCTACTGGCGCAGGTTCAGCAAGATCTACCCGGCGACGCTGGCGACCACCCTCCTCGCGCTCGTCGTCGTCGGCGGTGCCTCGCCGCTGCAGCTCGCGGCCCACCTGACGCTCACCCAGACCTGGTTCCCGCACGCGTCGGTCTTCGGCGCGCTCAACCCGGTGAGCTGGTCGCTCTCCTGCGAGGCGTTCTTCTATCTGTGTTTTCCGTTCCTGTACCGGCTGCTGCGCCGGCTCGCCCCCGCGGGGCTGTGGACCGTCGCCGCGCTGCAGGTCGCCGCGGTCCTCGGCATCGGCGCCGCCCTCACGTACGCCGGCCGCCCGTTCGCGCTCTGGCTCGGATACATGTTCCCGCCGGTCCGGATGGCCGAGTTCACCCTCGGGATCGCCGTGGCGCTGCTCGTGCGGTCCGGCGCGTGGCGCGGCCCGGGCCTGCGCTGGTCCTTCGCCCTGGTCGGCGCCGGCGCCCTCCTCGCGCTGAAGGCCCCGTACCCGCTCAACCAGCACGCCCTGACGCTCGTGCCCGTCACCTTCGTCGTCGCCGCGGCCGCCCGCGCCGACCTCGCCGGCGTCTCCACCGTCTGGACCCGCCCGCTGCCGCAGTACCTCGGCGAGGTGTCGTTCGCGTTCTATCTGGTGCACTACCTGACGTACCTGAGCTACGAACGCCTCGGCCTGCTCCCGCACCACGCCGGCCCGCTGGTGGCCGCCCTGGTCACCGTGTCGGTGTTCTCGATGAGCCTCCTCGGCGCGATGGCCGTCCACCACGGCGTCGAGCTGCCCGCCCTGCGCCTCCTGCGCCGCCGGCCGCCCACCACCGCGGTGCTCGACTCCGACGCGGCCGCCGTCGAGACCCCGTTCCCGGCCGCCGCCCGTCGCTGACACCGTTCAGCTCGCCACCCTGCCGGCGCTGCCCGTGGTCGCCCTCACCGCGGGCGAGGAACTCGACCTCGGTGCCTTCGGGCGGCAGCTCCCTACGACGGCAGGCGTTCCAGGGCGGCCTCGGCGCGGGCGGCGGCGGCCGCGTAGTGCAGCTTGCGGGCCAGGCGCAGCGCCTCCTCCGCCTCGGCCGCGTCGCCCTTCGCCAGTGCGTGGACGCGGCGCAGGTCCGGCTCCGCGAGGCCGCCCTGGCCCGGCAGCCCCCGCTCCAGCGCGGCGCCGGCGACCTCGGCGGCCTCGGTGTCCCGGCCGAGGGTGAGCAGCGCGTCGGCGTACAGCCCCTCCAGGCGGCCGAAGCGGCGGATCCCCTCGCCGAGGGCGGCGCGCGCCTTCGCCATCCGGTCCATCCCGGTCGGGTCGCCACCGCGGACCTCGGCCCAGCCGAGCAGCATCGCGGCGAGCGCCTGGTACTCCAGGTGCCCGCCGCGCTCCGCGAGGCGCAGGGTGGCGCGGGCCGCCTCGCTCGTCGCCGGCCCGTCGAACCGGTCGGCGGCGACCGCCGCGGCGTAGTGGCTGATGTACATGTCGAGGAACAGCTCGCCGACCCGGGCGGCACGCTCGCGGGCGGACCGCAGGTGCCGCTCCGCGGCCTCATGGTCGCCGAGCATCCCGCACACGATCGCGGCGGGCGCCTGCGCACCCACGACCGGGTCCCAGTTGACGATCGGGAACACCGGCAGGTCCCCGCTCGGCAGTGCCTCCAGGGCCGTCTCGAAGCACTCGCGGGCGCGCGGCAGGTCCAGCACCGACAGCGCCGCGGCGCCCTCGTGGACCTCCGCGACGATCGTCGCCCACGGGTCGGTGCTGCCCTGCTCGCTCGCCGAGCGGGCCATGGCGACGCCCCGCGCGACGTCGCCGGCGGCGGTGTGGAACGACGCGTACCCCCACAGCGCCGGCAGGATGTCCAGCACCGGCCGGCCGCGCAGCCGCACCAGCAGCGGCTCCATCGCCGCGTACTGGGCCGCCACGAACGGCGCCAGGTAGCCGGCGATCGCCTGGTGCATGTACGCCAGCCGGATCCGCAGGTCGAGCTCCACGACGTCGCGCCGCTCGCCGGCCGGCGCGCGGTGCAGCACCCCGATCGCCTCCTCCAGCAGCGCCGACGCCTGCTCGTGGGCGGTCAGGTCGTACGCCTCGCCGGACGCCTCGACCAGCGCGGGCACCACGTCGAACGGCGACAGCACCGGCAGCGCGGCCCGCAGGTGCGCGGCCAGCTCGGCGACGGTGGCGAGGCCCGTGTCGCGCAGCGCCTGGGCGGCCCGGGCGTGCAGCCTGGCCCGGCGCAGCGGCCCCTGGTCCAGGTACGCGGTCTGGCGGACCAGGTCGTGGGAGAAGCGCAGCAGCCCCGGGTCGTCGGTCGCGGTCAGGATCCCGCTGACGACCGCGGTGTCGAGCGTGTCGAACAGCGCCAGCTCGTCGATCTGCACGACCTCGCGCAGCACCGGCACCGACACGTCCCGGCCGAGCACCGACGCGACGGCGATGACCGCGTTCACCTGCCCGGGCAGCTTGGCGAGGCGGCGGCGGACCACCTCCTGCACCCGCACCGGGACGTGCTCCGGCGCCAGGGTGTGCTCGGCGACGAGGACCCGCAGCAGCTCCACCACGAAGAACGGGTTGCCGCCGGTGCGGTCCAGCAACATCTCGACGGTCTCGGCCGGCACGTCGGCGCCGGTCACGTCCCGTGCGAGCGCGGCGACGCCGTCGGCGCCGAGGCCCTGCAGCGGCAGCCGCACCGCGGACGGGTCGGCGAGCAGCTCCCCCAGTGCGCCCGCGAGGGGCGCCTCCGGTGCGAGCTCGGCCTCCCGGTAGCCGACGGCGAGCAGCACCGCGCTGCGCCGGACCGTCTTGGCGAACATGGTCAGCAGCACCGTCGACGGCGCGTCCAGCCAGTGCGCGTCGTCGACGATGAGGACCAGCGGCCGGTGCGTGGCGAGGCGGCACAGGCCGTCGACGATGCCCTGGTACAGCCGGGACCTGGCCAGCTCCGGGTCGGCGATCCGCTCAGCGGCGGGCAGCGGCAGCGCCTCGCTCAGCGTCGGGTCCAGGACGGCGGGCAGGTTGCCGTACGGCGCGAACGCGTTGGCGAGGGCGTCGGCGGCGCCGGGGGCGGCGGCGACGGCCCGCAGGATCTGCGCCCACGGCAGGAACACCGGCGGCGCCTCACCATCGACGCCCGTCCCGGTGCCGACGAGGCCGGTGGCGCGGGCGGCGAGCTCCCGCAGCAGCGCGGACTTGCCGATGCCCGGGCTGCCGGAGACGAGCAGCAGCCGCCCCCGCCCGGTGGCCGTGCTGGCCAGGAGCTCCTGCACCGTGCGCAGCTCGGCGTCCCGCCCGACCAGCCCGCCGTCGTCGGCGTCGCTCTGCGCTTCCTGCCCGTCGGGCCCGGGTTGCCAGGTGCGGCGGCTCCCGTTCGCCGCACGCTCGCCGGACAGTTCCGAACCGTCGCCCGCTGTGTGAGCGGTCCGGCCGTCCGCGGCGCCTGTCCGGTCGGGGCTTCGCTGCTGGTGCTGTTGGTCCCGCCCGCCCTGGCCGGTCGCGCCGGTGTTGCCCGACATTTCCGGAACGCCGCCGGAAGCGGGCGCGGGAGTGCCGTCCGCTCCGCCGGCGCCTGTCGGTGCGGACACCGGGGCACCGGAGGTCGGGACGGGCGGCTGCTCGGTCAGGTGCGGGGCCTGGCGCAGGATGTCCTGCTCGAGCTGCTGCAGGGCCGGGCCCGGTTCGATGCCGAGCTCGTCGACCAGGCCCGCACGGGCCCGGCCGTAGGCGGCGAGCGCCTCGGCCTGCCGGCCCGACCGGTACAGCGCGAGCATCAGCTGACCCCACAGCCGCTCGCGATACGGGGCCTCGGCCAGGGCGCTCTCGCTCAGGTAGGCGACCTCGGCGGCACGGCCGAGCCGCAGCAGCGCCTCCGACCGCTCCTCGACGGCGATCAGGCGAAGTTCCTGCAGGCGGCCGCGTTCGGCGCGGGCGAGCGGGGAGTCACCGAGCTCGGGCAGCGGATCCGCGCGCCACAGGTGCAGCGCGTCGGTGAGCACCTGCAGCGCCACGGCCGGGTCGGTGCCGGTGCGGGCCTGCTCGACGGCGGCGGCGAACCGGGCGGCGTCGACCGCGTCGGCCGGCACCATCAGCTGGTACCCCGGCGCGCGGCTGACCAGCACGGTCGACCGGTCGCGGGCCGTCCGGCCGGGTTCGAGGGCACGGCGCAGGCGGGACACGTAGGCCTGCAGGGAGGCGATCGCCCGCTCCGGCGGCTCATCGGCCCACAGCTCGTCGATCAGCCGCTGCACGGACACGGTCCGGCCGGGCTGCATCGTCAGCATCGCCAGGACGGCGCGCTGCTTCGGGGTGCCGGTGTCGACCGGCCCGCCCTCCCCGACGACTTCGAGCGGGCCCAGGATCCTAATCTGCAGGATGCGTAACTCCCGGAACTCCACTTCGGCCGCGGTGCTGGGTCACAGCTCCACGGCGAACGATCCGTCGTCGTACGGTCCGAAGCCCGCCGCTTCCAGCAGCTCCTCGCCGTGCGCCAGAGGCGCCGCGACGAGCCTACGGGCTGGACCGGCCCGCAGGGCGTCCACCAACGAGATCAGCACCTGAACGGCGAGGTCGGTGCGTCCGCCCGGTGCGACGAGACCGACCAGTCGGACGATGGTCTCGCCCGGCCGGACGGCAGCGAGGGCCGCGGCGGGCTGCTCGTCCCCGTCGGCCGGGTCGATGAGCTCCCACCACTCGAGGCCGTCGAACAGGAACTCGTCGACGACGGACACGCCGAGCGCGTGCCGGGTCACGGCCCGCCGCCCGGCCGGCACCCGCCGCACCAGCCGCAGTGTTTCTCCCACGTTCACCAGCAAACCCTGTCGTTCTTGCAAACGGCTTGCCGACCGCGTCGCCGCCGGCCACCCGCCCGGGTAGCGGACGCTGAGCCGGGTGCCGCCGCTCGTCCGCCACTCGATCGGCCACCCGGCCCGCAGGTGGGTGCCCATCGCGTGCGCCCAGGACCGCGTGCGCTCGTGCCGGTGCTCCCGTGCGGGCGTTTCTCACACGTGCTTGAAGCGGGACACCAGGCGCTGCAGCTCGCCGGACAGGCCCGCGAGCTCGCCGCTGGCCTCACGGCCCGCCGCCACGCTGCGGTTCGTCGCCTCCGCGGCGGCGGCCACCTCCGCGATCGTGGCGGCGATCGTCTGCGCGCCACCGGCGGCCTCGCCGACGTTGCGGGTCATCTCGCTCGTGGTCGCGGTCTGCTCGTCGACGGCCGAGGCGATCGTCGTCTGGTACTGCGAGATCTGCCCGATGATCATGCTGATCTGCTCGATCGCGGCGACCGCGCTGTCGGTGTCGGCCTGGATCGCGCGGACGCGGGTGGCGATGTCCTCGGTGGCGCGGGCGGTCTCCTGGGCGAGCTCCTTGACCTCGCCCGCCACGACGGCGAAGCCCTTGCCGGCCTCCCCCGCCCGGGCCGCCTCGATGGTCGCGTTGAGCGCGAGCAGGTTCGTCTGCTCCGCGATCGACGTGATCACCTTGACCACATTGCCGATCTCGGCCGACGACTGGCCGAGCTTCGACACGGTGTCGTTGGTGGTGGTGACGACGGTGACGGCCTGCTCCGCGACCCGGGCCCCCTCGCTGGCGTTGCGGGCGATCTCCCGGATCGACGCCGACATCTCCTCGGAGGCGGCGGCGACCGTCTGCACGTTGCCGGAAACCTGTGCGGCGGTCCGGTCCGCCTCACCGGCCCGGGCCGACACCGCCTGGGCGCTGCCGGCGACCCCGGCGGTGACCGTGTCGAGCTGGCTGGAGCTGCGGGCGACCAGGTCGGCGCTGCGCGCGAGGGCCGCCACGGTCTCGCGGACGCTGGCGGTGGCTCGGTTGACGGCACCGGCCATGGTGCCGATCTCGTCCCGGCCGCCGACCGGCGCGGTCGTGGACAGGTCCCCGGCCGCCATCGCGTCCATGGCACCCACCACGGGGGCGAGCCGGCCGGTGATCGACGCGGCGACGTACAGCGCCAGTACGGTCGCCACGACCAGCCCGATGATCAGGGTGAGCAGGACCTGCAGCCGGGCGGTGGAGTACTGCGAATGGGCGTCCTTCACCGCGGCGTCGGCGTCGGCCGCCTGCTGCCCGGCCAGCTCGGCGACCGCCGCCTCCATGCCGGGCACGACCTTGTTGAAGTCGATCGTCGGCTGCTTGCCCTGGGCGAGCTCGGCCATCGCCGTGGTGAACTGCCGCCACAGCGTCGTGAACTCGTCGACGGTCCGCTGCGCGGCGGCGCTCTTGGGCAGCTTCAGGTACTCCTCGAGCGCCGTGTTGAGCTGCTTGACCGCCTCGCCGGTGCCCTTCTGCGCCAGCGCGATGACCTGCGGGTCACCGGCCGACCCGAGCTGCATCGCCGCGTTGTGGTTGATCAGCGACTGGGCACCGCGGATCTGGCTGAGCAGCACCAGCTCCTGGACGTTCCCCTCGCGCAGCGCGCTGACCTTGCCGTCCATCTCGGCCATCCGGGACAGCGCGAACGCCCCCGTGACGACCGCGGTGAGCGCCATCGCCGTCAACGCGAACAGGATCTTGGTCCGGATACTACGGTCGGCCAGCCAGCCGCCGCCCTTGCCGGTCCCTGCGTCCGCCACCGTGCACCGTCCCTGAATCCGATGAAACCCGCACTTCTCAACATCGACGCCACTGCACGCAACTTGAGACTCCCGAGTGCCGGCAAACACACCACCTACGCCGTCCTAGGATGCTAGGTTCCAGATGGACGCCACTTGGTGTCACGTATCCGGAGGGGCGATCATGAGCTGGAGCCAACGACTCGGCACCGTCGGCGTGTGGCGCGGTGTCACGCTGGTCGATCCGCCCATGGCCAGGGCCATCGAGGAGCTCGGGTACGGCACCATCTGGCAGGGCAGCTCCCCCGGCGCCGACCTGCGCCCCGCCGAGGCCCTGCTCGACGGCACCGACTCGATCGTCATCGCCACCGGCATCGTCAACATCTGGTCGTCCGACGCCGCCGAGCTCGCCGACTCGTTCCACCGCATCCACGCCAGACACCCCGGGCGGCTGCTGCTCGGCATCGGCTCCGGCCACCGCGAGGCGAACGCCGCCCGCACCCGCCCGGTCGAGTCCATGGCCCGCTACCTCGACGTCCTCGACGCGCGGGGCGTGCCCGCCGAGCACCGGGTGCTGTCCGCGCTCGGCCCCCGGATGCTCGCCCTGGCCGCCGAGCGCAGCGCCGGCACACACCCGTACCTCACCGTGCCCGCGCAGACCCGGGAGGCCAGGACCGCCCTCGGCCCGGCCGCCCTGGTCGCCCCCGAGCAGACCGCCGTGCTGGATCCCGACCCGGCCACCGCCCGCCGCAGTGCCCGCGCCTTCCTCGCCACGTACCTGAAGCTGGCCAACTACACCACCAACATGCTGCGCGCCGGCTTCACCCCCGAGGACCTCACCGACGGCGGCAGCGACGACCTGATCGACCGCATCGTCGCCCACGGCGACGCCCCCACCCTGGCCGCCGCCCTGCGAGCCCACCTGGAAGCCGGCGCCGACCACGTCTGCGTCCAGCTCCAGCCCGCCGGCACCGACATCCTCCCCGCCCTCCGCGCCATCGCCGCCGAACTCCACCTCCGCCCCACCCCATAGCCACCGGGTCAGTTCGTGCGGCGCACGGCAAGGTCCGCTGCCTCGGTCGGTCCATGCATAATGCCCATGTGCTCCACGCCGACCTGACTGTGGATGCGTGGCTGGCGCTGTCCGACGACGGCGCCCGCCGCACGGCCGACGCCATCGCTCGCACCGTTGACGCTGAGCTTCTCAGCGTCACCCCACACAGCTACGAAGGCCGGCCCGGTCGCGTGGCGCTGTTCGAACGCGACGGAATCCGATACGCGTTGGTACCGGGCGGAACGGTGCAACTCGGCTACGCCGCCGACCGTTTCGTCCCCACCCGCCGCCAGCTCGATGACTTCGCCGCGGCCGTCGACCTGTACTCGGTGCCCGAGCCGATGGCGCGGTTGGCCTGGCGGGGTCTTCGTCCGCCCACGCCGGACGAGTGGGAACACGACTGCGGTGCGGGAGCGACCACGCTCTTCCGGTGGGGCGACGACTATCCTGACGGCGAGCCGTCCGGCGATGTGCCACTGATTCAACAACCGAACTTCTTCGGACTCGTCATCGGCGACGACCCCTACCGGGCGGAATTCACGACCGACCCGGCCATACTCTGCGGCGGTGACGGTGGCAGCGCGCTGTGCGGCGGATCAGGGGCATTCCTGTCCTGGATAAGCCTGGCCACCGCCTACCGGGACCCGACCCTGGCCGAAGTCGTCTACGACGGCTACCTCGTCGGCGAAACACCGCTGCGTCCGGTCCTGCCACTGACGCAGACACCTACGGCATGACCATTTTGAACGGGCAGGATCCTATGCCCTACGTTGATGGGCCTGACGCGTTGACGTGGCTTCAGGGCTGGTACGTCACCCAGTGCGATGGCGACTGGGAACACGAGTACGGCGTGTCCATCGAAACGCTCGACAACCCCGGTTGGTCGCTGAGGGTGGACCTACAGGCAACCGCAATGGATGGCCTTGCGTTCCCCAAGCAGGAAGTCCACCGAAGCGAGCACGACTGGTTCATCGCTCGCCTGACCGGCAACCGTTTCGAGGCTTTCTGCGGTCCGCTCAATCTCAGCGAAGCCATCCACCAATTCCGGCTCTGGGTTACTGCCGCCAACCGCGGCACCTCCTGATCAAGATCAGTGAGATCCCGCGGTGGCGAAAACTCGGCGACATCCAGCCCCCAAGGCCGCGAACAGAACCAATCGCCACACCATTCTCCGCCACCAGCCACCAGCCACCAGCCACCAGCCGCCAGCGCCAGCCACCAGCGCCAGCCGACCGGCCACCAGCGCCGGCCGGCGCAACGCTGCCACTGCCCCGGTCGCCGCAGCGCGACGGCCGGGGCAGGCAGCATCGCCACCAGCTCCGCCGTCGACCAACCGGTCGTGGCGCGGCTATTCGTCGGGGCGGTGGTCGCCGGTGGCGCCGTCGAGGAGCTCGCGCATCACGTCCAGGTGGCCGGTGTGGCGGGCCACCTCCTCGACCATGTGGATGAGGACCCAGCGGAGGGAGACCTTCTCGCCATACCAGGCGGTGCCGGTGGCCTCGATGTCGAGGGATTCGATGACGGCGTCGCAGTTGGAGCGGGCGCGGGCATAGAAGGCGAGCACGTCCGCCGTGGACTCGCCCGGCTCGACGCGCAGGTCGGCTTCGGGGTCGTCGTCGCGGAAGGGTAGCGGCTCGTGCTCGCGGCCGAACGTGTCGCAGAACCAGCCATACTCGACGGCGGCGAGGTGCTTGACCAGGCCGAGCATCGTGCTCCCCGACGGGGTCATCGGACGGCGCAGCTGCTCGTCGTCGAGGCCGTCCAGCTTCCACAGCACCACGTCGCGGTGCCGGTTGAGGCTGGCGTGCAAACTCTGCTTCTCATCGCCGAGGTACGGCACCCGAATCGTCACGCAGGCACCGTAACAGCGAGGTACGACACTTCCGCCCGGGAAGAGCGTACGGTCGCTGCGTGACGCGGGACGAGCTGATCGCACACTGCATTTCCAAGCCGGGGGCGTGGCAGGACACGCCGTGGGAGGACGACCTCGTCGTCAAGGTCGGGGCGAAGATCTTCGCGTTCCTCGGCAGCGGAGCCGGCGACCGGGCCACGGTCGGCGTGAAGTGCGCGCCGTCGCGGGAGGCCGCCGACGAGTGGCTGCGGCGGTTCCCGGAGGACGCGGTCGCCTCGCCGTACATCGGCAGGTCCGGGTGGAACACGCTGACCCTCGGCGGGAAGATCCCCGACGAGGAGCTTCTCGAGGCGGTCGACGAGTCGTACCGCTGGGTGGTGTCGAAGCTGCCGAAGAAGGACCGCCCGCAGTAGACCGGCCGGGCCGTACCGCGCCGCTGAATCGGCCGCGGCGAGGCCCCGGGCACGTTAGCGTTGGAGGTGCCTGGGGGCGAGGCTGCGGGGGTTCACGGGTGCGGCAACCGATCGCGGTCACACTGCGCCGGCAGTTCGTCTGGCTGTTCCTCGTGCTGCTGACCGTCGGCGTCGCACGGGTGCTCGCCGGGCAGTACCTCACCGGTGTCCAGGACCGGCAGCTGCGCGGCCTCGACGACGCCCGGCAGGCCAACCAGCGGATGCTGCAGGACCTCACCGACATCGAGACCGCCGTGCTCAGGTACCAGCTGACCGGCGACCCGGTGTTCCTGGAGTTGTTCCGGGCGGGGTCTTCGGACTACCCGGCCGCCCGTTCGGCGGCGCTGCGGGCCGCGCCCGACGACCGGACCCGGGTCCTCGTCCGCGACCAGGATCAGGCGGCGCAGCGATGGCTGGCGCAGGTGGCACTGCCGATCAGCGCCCGGCCGGCGGGGCGGCCCGGCAGCGGAGTGGACCGCAGCGCCCGGGGCAAGGAACTGTTCGACGCGATCCGTGCGGCGAACACGGCCGTGACCACCGCGGTCGAGGACGCTCGGAAGGCCGCGACGACGGGGTACCGCCGAGCCGGCCACACCCTCGAGGCGGCGCTCGCGCTGTCGTCGCTGGTGCCGGTGCTGATAGCGGTGCGCATCCACCGCTGCGTCCGGCCACTGCTGCTCGCCCCGCCGGCGGCCCCGCGTGCCCCCATCGACGACCCGCCCGGAGACGGCCACTTCGACGAGCCGACCAGCAAAGACGCCAACGCGAACGCGGCGACCGGTGCAGTCCGGGCCGGCGGCGCTGACCTGCGGACGGACAGCCTTCCCGATCACATTGGCCGCTAGGTCGGTGCCCACGAACATCGGCCGGGATTTCTGTCGTACCCCTGTGCTTGAGTGTCGGTATGCCTCGACGTCGTGCTGGTGACGCTGACTGGGTGGTGCATCGCACCGCCCGGGTCAGGCTGCGGGTCACCCGTGGCCCGTGAGAGCGGTGCTTCGGAATGCCGCGCCCGGCGGGTTCGGTCGACGCGCGCACAACGCCAGTGCCCGTAGCGATCCCGGCCAGGGGGCGCACCGTCGCACCGGTGTGCCCGGCGCTCGCCTGCACGCCGCCGCCCCGGTGCGTTCCATGCTCACCTGCGCAACGCCACATCGGGACGCCGGGGTGCAACCCCTGCCCACCTGCACACCGCCGCCCCGGTGCGCTCCGTGCTCACCTGCGCAACGCCACATCGGGACGCCGGGGTGCAACCCCTGCCCACCTGCACGCCACCGCCCCGGTGCGCTCCGTGCTCACCTGCGCAACGCCACATCGGGACGCCGGGGTGCAACCCCTGCCCACCTGCACACCGCCGCCCCGGTGCGTTCCATGCTCACCTGCGCAACGCCACATCGGGACGCCGGGGTGCAACCCCTGCCCACCTGCACGCCACCGCCCCGGTGCGTTCCATGCTCACCTGCGCAACGCCACATCGGGGCGCCTGGGTGCAGCCCTTGCTCACCTGCGCGCCGGCGCAGAAGTGCGCCCCACCACCACGACCACGACGGCGAGGACCCCGGCGAGGACGAGCAGCCCGACCGGGTCGACGAGCCGGGTCCCGACTTCCCACGGCGGCGCGCTGTTGCGGATCCACGCGTGCCCGAGCGGCAGCAGCCCGTCGATCGCGGTGGCGACCACGGCGGCGGTGACCATGGCCGCGACGGCCCCTCCGATGACGGGTGCCGCCGATGTACCGGCAGCGCCCAAGTCCTCACGGGTGACCATCGCCGCAACAACCCCGCCGACCACCGGTGCCGGCGATGTACCAGCAGCGTCCGGGCCCCCTCGATCGACCTCTCCGGCCGGGCGAGCCGGGTCGGGCTGGCGGCGCGCGATCAGGTGCGCGGCGACGCCGCCGGTGGCCATCATCGCCAGGATCGCCGGCACGACGGTGGCCGCGACGCCCGGCAGCACCGCCGCCAGCCCGAGCCACACCGCCGCCGCCGCGAAGCCGCACCCCACGGCGATCGCGGCGGTCTCGGGCCTGACGCTGGTGTGGTGGCCGGTCACGCGTACCGCGGCCAGCAGCACCAACCCGAGCAGCACCACCCAGACGACGAGCACGGAGGTGGCGTCGCCGGTCCGAGGTCCCCCGCCCCGGGTGATCGGCGGCACCACCTTGAGCACCTGCGCCGCGCCGAGCACGTCCAGCGCGATCACGCACCCCACCGCGGCCCGCACCACTCCGGCCAGGCTCCCCCGCGCCGCGACGGGCCCGACAGGCACCGCGGCGACCAGGACGAGGAGCGCCACGACCCCGACCATGACCTCGACCCGGTGCCGCAGCACCTCGAACCCGACCCCCCGCGCCACGGCCACCGCCGCGACCAGTGCTCCGGCCGCCCCGAGCCACAGCAGCGCCGCGGCCCCATGGCCGCCCCATCTCGTCACGAGCTTCATGGACTAACTCTATCTAGATAGACTTAGGTTCGGAAGATGCATGCCCGGACCCGAGACCCCCCGCACGCAACTTGTAACCATGTAACCCTATGGCTATGGTGAGACCACGAGCATGCGGCAGGGTGACCGCCGTGGCTCGCTGGGGAACGCATCCGATGGGGAGGTGTCAGCCGGTGGGGGTCGCCATGCTCGAACATCCTGGTCCGTGGAGTGAGGCCGAGTACCTCGCGCTCGATGAGACCACCAGCCGGGTCGAACTGATCGACGGGGGCCTGCTGGCGAGTCCGGCGCCGACCATGCCTCACCAGCACCTGTCCATCGCACTCGGCCTGACGCTGTATCCGGCCGCGGCCAAGGCAGGTCTGCTGTTTCTCGAGGCGATCAACGTCAGGCTCGCGACAGGCCGCATCGTCATCCCGGACTTCGTGGTGGCGGACACCGACGGCAAGGGCGCGGTGCTCGACGCGGCTCAGGTCGCGCTCATCGCGGAGATCGTCTCGCCCAGCAACGCCAGCAACGACCGGCTGCTCAAGATGCACTTCTACGCGGACGCCGGCATCCGCTGGTACCTGCTGGTGGAGCAGGAGCCATTGCGGCTACGGCTCCTCAGGCTCGCCGGCGAGCACTACGTGGAACATGTCGCTGCCGGCGGCGGCGGGGTGCTCGACGTGCAGGAGCCGTTCCCGTTCAGGGTCGACACCGCGGCGTTGCCGCGCTGAGCACCTCGCCGCCGCGGGTGGGGTTACTCCGCGTAGGGCTGGTCCTGGCCCTGGGCGCTGTAGGCGAGGCTCCACACGTGGCCGTCCAGGTCCGCGAAGGTGGCGCCGTAACCGCCCCACTGCAGGGCGGCGGGTGGCTTGAGGATCGTGGCGCCGGCCTTCTCGGCCTCGGCGATGATCTCGTCGATCCGGGCCTCGCTGCGGACGACGTAGGTGAGCACGACGCCGCCGAAGCCGGTGCCCTCCGCGCTCGTGCCGACCTGGTCGGCCAGGCCTTCGCGGCCGTAGAAGCCGATCAGCGAGCCGCCGTCCTGCTCGAAGAACACGGAGACGCCGTAGTTGTGCTTCACGGTCCAGCCGAGGCCCTCGGTGTAGAACCGGATGGCGCGGTCGAGGTCGCGAACTCCGAGCAGGATGGAGCTGACGTGCGCTTTCATGGGTTGTCTCCCGATCGTCGACGGTCTGCTGTCACAACCGGCAGGGTTCGCCGGTCACTTCCTATGACAGGCCGCGACGGAGGAATGTGACGGATGATCGGGAAAGATTGGGTGAGCGAGCGGTTCGCCGAGCACCAGGGCCGCCTGCACTCGGTGGCGTACCGGATGCTCGGCTCGTCGGCCGAGGCCGAGGACGCGGTGCAGGAGGCGTGGCTGCGGGTCAGCCGCGCCGACACGGGCCAGGTGGAGAACCCGGCGGGGTGGCTGACGACGGTCGTCGCCCGGGTGTGCCTCAACATGCTGGAGGCCCGCAAGGCCCGCCGGGAGGATCCGGCCGGCGCGCTGCCGCCCGAGCCGGAGACCGCCACCGTGCGGCCCGCGGACCCCGAGGGTGAGGCGCTGCTGGCCGACTCGGTCGGGGTCGCGCTCATGGTCGTGCTCGACACGCTGACCCCCGCGGAGCGGCTGGCATTCGTGCTGCATGACGTGTTCGCCGTGTCGTTCGACGAGATCGGTCCCGTCATCGACCGGTCCCCGGCGGCGGCGCGGCAGCTCGCCAGCCGGGCGCGGCGCAGGGTGCGGGGCGCCGCCGCCGCGTCGGACGCCGCGCGGTCCCAGCGGCGGGAGATCGTCGGCGCGTTCCTCGCCGCCTCCCGCAACGGCGACTTCGCCGCGCTGCTGGAGCTGCTGCACCCGGACGCCGTCTCCGGTGACGCCATCGGCGCCCACGCGGTGGCGGCGATCTTCTCCGGGCGGGCGCAGGCGGCCCGCCTCGCGCTCGTGGACGGTGTACCGGCGGCCGTCTGGTCCCACCGTGGCCTGCCGAAGGCCGTCTTCGAGTTCACCATCACCGACGGCCGGATCTCCGGCATCGCCATCCAGACCGACCCGGACCTGATCAGCGACCTGGACATCGTCTTCCTGGCCAGGCCCACCGACGGCGAACCCAGGCTTACCGACGGCGAGCCCGGACTTACCGACGGCGAACCCGGCCAGGAACGAACCTGAGGCGACGAGCAGACCTGAGGCCACCAACGGACCTGAGGCCACGAGCAGACTTGAGGCCAGGAACGAGCCTGAGGCCACCAACACGAGCACGAGCGAGAGCGGTCAGGGGCAGACCGACCGGGACGGCTGGGACGAGACCTTGGTGCACGGCGGAGGAGCGGCCGACAGGCGGTGGCCGGCGGCGACGGTGATCCCGGCGAGGGACAGGACCGACGCCGCGACGAGCAGGCACGGTGCCAGGAACGTCCGGAGGACGCCGTGGTCGGTCAGCTCTTCGACTTCTGCAAGCGGTTCGAGTAACACGTTGGCAACGATCTCATGCCTGTCAACCGTCCGGGTCGGCCGGACGTGTGTTTCTTTCACGAAGTCAGGGGCGGACGGCGGCCCGCGCGGCGATCGGGGTGTCGGCGGCGAGGGCGGCCTTGGCGAACTGGACGCACTCGTCGTAGGTGTGGGCAGCCAGGGCTTCCCGCACGGCGGGGATGCTGCGGGCCGCCATCGACAGGCTGGTGATGCCGAGCCCGACGAGCACCAGGGCGAAGTCGGGGTCGGCGGCCGACTCGCCGCAGACGCCGACGGGCTTGCCGGCTTCGCGGCCGGCGGCGGCACAGGCGGCGATGAGCGAAATGAGGGCGGGCTGCCACGGGTCGAGCAGTTCGGCGAGGTCGCCGCACATGCGGTCGGCGGCGAAGGTGTACTGGCTGAGGTCGTTGGTCCCGATGCTGAGGAAGTCGACGTCGCGCAGGACGGAGCCCGCGCGCAGCGCCGCGGCGGGGACCTCGATCATGACGCCGGCGGTACGCAGCCCGTGCTCGCGGCACGAGGCCGCGAACGAAGCGGCCTCCCCGGCGGTGGCGACCATCGGCGCCATGACCCAGACGTCGGCGGACGTGGCCGCGGCGGCCGCGGCGATCGCGGCCAGCTGGGTGTCGAGGACGGAGGGCATCGCACGGGCGACGCGCAGCCCCCGGACGCCCAGCGCCGGGTTGGGTTCGTCGGCGAGGCGCAGGAACGGCAGCGGCTTGTCGGCGCCGGCGTCGAGGGTCCGCACGACGACCTTGCGGCCGGGCAGGGCGGCGAACACCTCCTGGTAGGCGGCGACCTGCTCGGCGAACGCGGGCGGCTCGGTGCGGTCGAGGTACAGCAGCTCGGTGCGGAACAGTCCGACGCCCTCCACGGAGGGGGCCAGGTCGCGGGCCGAGCCGATGTTGGCCAGCAGCGCCACGGGGTGGCCGTCGGACGTCGCGCCCGGGCCGGTGGACGCGGAGCGACGCGCCAGCAGGTCGCGCTGCGCGTCGTTGACCGCCCGCGCCGACTGTTCCGAGACGCCGAGGGCGACAGCGCCGCTGGAGCCGTCGAGGCTCACCAGTATACCATCCGAAATGTCCAGAATGGAACCGCAGCGCACCACGGCGGGAATGCCCAGGGTCCGCGCCAGGATCGCGGTGTGGCTGGTCGGCCCGCCCTCCTCGGTGATCAAGCCGAGCACGACCGCGGGGTCGAGGCCGGCCGTGTCCGCGGGCGCCAGGTCGCGGGCGACCAGGATGAACGGGTGGCCGGGCGACGGCACCCCCGGCATCGGCAGCCCCTGGGACGCGGCGACCAGCCGGTCGCGGATGTCGTCGAGGTCGCTGACGCGTTCGGCCAGGTATCCCCCGGCCGCCTCGAACGCCGCCCGGTGCTCGGCGAGCGCGGCGGCGAACGCGTGCGGTGCGTCCGCGCCGCCGTCGATCGCGGCGTCCACCGCCTCGAGCAGCATCTCGTCGCCGGCCATGAGCACCTGCGCGCGCAGGACCTCGGCCGCGGTGGCGTCGCCCGTCAGGTCGGCGCGGCGGGTCAGGTCGTCGCACACGGCGGCGACGGCGTCCCGGGCCCGCGCGCGTTCCGTGCCGACGTCGATCAGGGGCGGCGCGGGCGGCAGCGGGGGCGGCGGGGCCAGCCGGTGGACCGGCCCCGCGGCGCGTCCGGGGCTCACGCCGATGCCCTGCAGCTCACCCATCTTCGGCGTCCAGGTCGCGCTCCAGGAGGGCCGCCAGGGCGTCGACGGCGGCCTCCGCGCCGTCGCCGTCGGCCTCCAGCGTCACCTCGGTGCCCTTCTTCGCCCCGAGCGACAGCACGGAGAGCATGCTGCGGGCCGGGACGGCCTTCTTCTCGCCGGTACGGATGGTGACCGGCACGGGCTGCTTCGCGGCCGCGGCGACGAACAGCGCGGCGGGGCGCGCGTGCAGGCCGCTGGCGGAGCCGACGACGACGGTCCGGGTGGGCATCAAGCACCTCCTACGGTTCGATGGTGACCTTGATCGCCTCGCCGCGGGCCACGATGCCGAAGGCGTCGAGCGCGTCGGCGAGCGGCAGGCGGTGGGTGATGAGGTCGGCGACGGGCACGGCACCCGAGGCGATGAGCCGCAGCGCCTCTTTGTTGTGCTCGGGGCTGGAGCCGTTGGCGCCGACGATCGTCAGCTCGCGGTAGTGCACGACGTTGGAGTCGACGGAGACGACCGGCTTGTCCTTCGGCAGGCCGCCGAAGAAGCTGATCCTGCCCTGCCGGGCGGTCATCTGCAGCGCCTGCTCCTGGGCGGCACCGGACGCGGCGGCAGTGATGACGACGTCGGCGCCGCGGCCCTCGGTGAGCTTCATGACGGCGTCGACGACGTCGGTCTCGGCGCCGCAGATCGCCGCGTCGGGGCGGACGAGGCCGGCGGCGAGGTCGAGGCGCTCCCGGTTGAGGTCGACCAGGAAGACCCGCTTGGCGCCGCGGGCGCGGGCGAGCCGGACGTGCAGGCAGCCGATCGGGCCGGAGCCGACGACGACCACGTCGTCGCCGTCGCCGACGCGGGCGAGGTTCTGGCCGTTGAGCACGCAGGCGAGGGGTTCGGCGACGGAGGCCTCGGCGTAGCTGACGCCGTCGGGGATGCGGTTGAGGCCGTCGACGTCGAGCACGTTGTGCGGCACGACCATGTACTCGGCGAAGCCGCCGTCGAAGTGGTACCCCATCGACACCTGGTTGGAGCAGACGGTCATGTGGCCGCGGGTGCACTCGCCGCAGCGACCGCACGGGATCGCCGCGATGACCTGGACGCGGTCGCCGGCCTCCCACCCGGTGACGTCGGCGCCGACCTCGACGACCTCGCCGGCGATCTCGTGGCCCATGACCCGCGGCGGCACGATGTGGTGGTGGCCGTGGTTGTAGATCTTCACGTCGGTGCCGCAGGTCGAGCAGGCCCGGACGCGGATCTTCACGTCGGCGGGGCCCGGCGTGGGCTCCGGCGCGTCCTCGATGCGGACGTCGCCGGGAGCGTGGAATGTCAGGACTTTCACTGGTCTTCCTTTGTGAGCGGGGTTTCCTTCGCAAGAAGGCGTTGTACGAGGCCGGCATCCGTCGCGTCCCGCAGCGCCTGCGCCTGATCGGGGTCCATGAGGACCTCGGCCAGGGACGCCAGGATGTCGACGTGGCCGTCCCCGGCGGCGGCGATGGCGACGCAGACGCGCACGTCGTTGCCGTCCCAGTCGACGCCGTCGGGGAAGCGCAGCACCGCCAGGGCGTCGCGGCGCACGTTCTCCTTGCTGTTCAGCGTGCCGTGCGGGATGGCGACGCCCTCGCCGATGTAGGTGGACACGCTCCGCTCACGGGCGAGCATGGCGTCCACGTACTGTTCGCCGACGGCGCCGACCTCGACGAGCACTTCGCCGCAGCGGCGGATCGCCTCGTCCCGCGATCCGGCCCGCTCGTGGAGCCGGATCGCTTCGCTGGTGAGCAGCACGGCCGGCTGGTCAGCCACTGAGCTCACCGCCGCGCTGGACGGCATTGACCACCTTCGTCACCGCCGGGTCGCCGATGAACACCTGGATGGGCACGATCACCTTGTCGGGGGCGCTGACCCGGGCGCGGGCGGCGAGACCCGCGTGGCAGATGACGACGTCGGCGTCGGACGGGATCTGGTTGACCGGGGTGTGCTCGACGGTGACGGCGCTCTTCGACAGCTGCCGCCGCAGGGTGCTGGCGAGCATGACGCTGCTGCCCATGCCGGCGTCGCACGCGACGACGACCTTCTTGATCGCGGTGCCGTTGATGGTGGGCATGCGCTAAACCTCCTGGCGGGCCGTGGTCGTGGTGCGTGCGGGGCCTTCTTCGACGATCGCAGCGTCCGCGGCGGCGGTCGTGTCGTCGTCGACCGCGTCGGCCGACGGCTCGCCCCGGCCGAAGCCCATCAGGACGGACGCGACGGCGAAGGTGACGGCGGCGGAGATGACGATGCCGAGCAGGACCGCGACGTAGCCGCCCTTCGGCGTGACCGCCATGTAGGCGAAGATGCTGCCGGGTGCGGGGGTGGCGACGAGCCCGGCACCGGTGACCATGAAGGTGCCGACGCCCGCGGCGCCACCGGCGATCATGGCGAGGATCAGCTTCGGCTTCATCAGCACGTACGGGAAGTAGATCTCGTGGATGCCGCCGAGGAACTGCACGATGATCGCGGCGGGGACGCTGGGCCGCAGGGCGCGGGGGCCGAAGAGCATGAACGCGAGCAGCAGGCCGAGGCCCGGGCCGGGGTTCGACTCGATCATGAACAGGATCGACTTGCCCTTGTCCGCGGCCTCGGCGACACCGAGCGGGCCGAGCACGCCGTGGTTGATGGCGTTGTTCAGGAACAGCACCTTCGCCGGCTCGACCAGCACCGACGTCAGCGGCAGCAGGTCCTTGTCGACGAGCCAGTCCACGCCGGAGCCGGCGCGCTTGGTGAGCCACTCGACGACCGGGCCGATGCCGTACACGCCGCCGATGGCCATCGCGCCGCCGATGATGCCGGCGCTGAAGTTGTCGACCAGCATCTCGAAGCCGGGCCGGATCCGGTTCTCGACGAGGCCGTCGAACAGCTTCAGGAGGTATGCCGTCAGCGGGCCGATGATCATCGCACCGAGGAACATCGGGACGTCGGCGCCGATGACGAGGCCCATGGTGGCGACCGCGCCGACGACCGCGCCGCGCTGCCCGTGCACGAGCCGGCCGCCGGTGTAGCCGATGAGCACGGGCAGCAGCACGGTGATCATCGGGCCGACGAGCCCGGCGAGCTTCGCGTTGGGCAGCCAGCCGGTCGGGATGAACAGTGCCGTGATCAGCCCCCAGGCGATGAACGCGCCGATGTTGGGCATGACCATGGCGGCCAGGTAGCCGCCCACGCGTTGCACGGAGGCCTTGAAGCCGCCGCCTTGGACCTGCGGGGTGTAGGTCGACACGGGGTTCTCCTTCAGGAGGGCGGGACGAGGAGGTTCAGGGGCGCAGCAGGGGGCGGAGCTGGTCCGGTTGGGGGTGGATGGTGACGTTGTGGCGGATCAGGTCGGCGGGGCCGGGCATCCGGCTGCCGGGGAGGCTGACCGCGGCGGCGCCCCAGGCGAGGCCTTCGGCGAGCGCGGCGGCACCGCGGGCGCCGGCGGCGAGGAACCCCGCGAGCAGGGCGTCGCCGGCGCCGACGGTGCTGCGTGGACGCGTGACGGGGCAGGTGCCGGTGACGACCCCGTCGGCGTCGACGAGGACGGCACCGTCGGCGCCGAGGCTGGCGACGACCGTGTCCGCGCCCCAGGCGCGCAGCTGCTGGCAGGCCTCGACGACGTCGCCGAGGGCGGCCATGCCGCTCAAGGGCGCGCCGACGACCTCGGCGAGCTCGTCACGGTTGGGCTTGAGCAGGGTCGCCCCGGCCGAGGCGGCCTCGCGCAGGGCGGGGCCGCTGGTGTCGACGGCGACGCGGATGCCGGCCGCCCGCAGCCGGCGGCACAGCTGGGCATACGCGTCCGTCGGCAGGCCCGGGGGGACGCTGCCGCAGAGCACGACCCAGTCGGCGCTGCCGGCGCGGGTCAGGACACGGTCGGTGATCTCGTCGAACTCGGCGCGGAACATCGCCGGACCCGGCTCGTTGACCTTGGTGACGGTGCCGTCGGGCTCGGCGAGGGTGATGTTGGACCGGGTCCGGCCGGTGATCGGGACGGCGAGGACCTCGACGCCTTCCGCCTTCAGCAGGCGCACGAGCTGCCCGCCTTCGTCGCCGCCGCACGGCAGCACCGCGACGGACGGCACGCCGTTGGCGAGCAGCGCCCGGGAGACGTTGACGCCCTTGCCGCCGGGGTCGAGGTGGGCGGCGGTGGCGCGGATGACCTCGCCGCGGGTGAGCGCGTCGACCTCGACGGCCCGGTCGAGGCTCGGGTTGAGGGTGACGGTGACGATCATGCTCTGGTCACTCTCACGCCGGCGGCCTCCAGGTCGCCGACCAGGTCGTTGTCGGCGACGGTGTCGGTGATGAACAGGTCCAGGTCGGCGAGCTCGCCGAACCGGGCCAGGTAGTCGTTGCCGAGCTTGGTGTGGTCGGCGAGCAGGACCGTGCGCCGGGCGGCCCGGATCATCGCCCGCTTGACGGCCGCCTCGGCCGGGTCGGGCGTGGTGAGGCCGCGCTCGACGGAGATGCCGTTCGTGCCGACGAACGCCACGTCCACGTAGAGGTCCGCGAGGGGACGCAGGGACCAGTCGTCGACGGTGGCGAGGGTCTTGCCGCGGACCCGGCCGCCGAGCAGCAGCACGTTGAGGTTGGCGCGGACCCCGAGGGTGGTGGCGATGACCGGCGAATTGACCACGACGGTCAGCTCCCGGTCGGCGGGCAGCAGGTGCGCCAGGCGTGCGGTGGTGGTGCCGGCGTCGAGGATGATGGCGCCCTCGTCGGGCACCTCGGCGAGCGCGACCTTGGCGATGCGCTCCTTCTCCTCGATGAGGACCGCGTCGCGCGTCGCCAGGGCGGGCTCGAACCCGATCCGCTCGACCGGGATCGCCCCGCCGTGCACCCGGCGCAGGACACCGGCCCGCTCCAGCAGGGTCAGGTCGCGGCGGATCGTCTCGGTCGTGACGTTGAGCTCGTCGGCCAGGCCGGCGACCTCGACCCGGCCCTGCGCGCGGGCGATCCGGAGGATCTCCTGCTGCCGTTCTTCGGCGTACATCGTGTTGTTTCACCGCCGTTTCGTTTTGCTTGTGCTTTGTTTACGCCCGCTTGTGTTGGAAGTCAAGAGTGGGCCCACAACGAACCAGATGGCGAGCACGAACGTCACCTGTGCCATGCCGTGCCGCAGCGCCTCCGTGCGCGCCGGGTCGCCGATCCACCAGATCCCGGCGGCCAGCAACGCGCAGGTCACGGCCCACGCGATGACCGCGAGGCCGAACAGCCGCCACTCGTGCGCCCGCCGGTTGGCCGGCTTCTCCGGCGCGGGGCCGCCGGCGAACCGGTGCGCGAACCGCACATCCGCCCAGCGCACCACGGTGTGCGCGAACGCGAGGGAGAACCCGAGGTACAGGGCGGCGAGCGCGTGCGTCGAGCCGGCGGTCGCACCGTTGCGCAGGTCGACCGCGCACGCGATCAGCAGCGCCAGGTCCACCAGCGGCACGCCCGCCAGCACGACGGCGCCGGCGGTGGGGCGGCGCAGCGGGTACCGCAGCAGCAGCCCCAGACCGAGCACGATCCAGAACGCGATCTCACAACCGATGATGAATCCGATGACCATGCTCCTGAGCGTTCCGCCTCTTCGCCGCCCAGGCGTCGGCCGCGACGACGGCTTGGTCCTACATCCTTCGTCGCATACCGCCGCCGCCGGTTGTTTGATGGAATCGGGGCATGCGGGGACGGATGGTGGACGTGGTGCTGGCCCTGGTCGGACTGGCGGCCGGCGTCCTCATGTTCGCCACCGGGCAGTACCATGCGCACTTCGGCGTCTGGTGGCTGGTGCCACCGCTCGTCGTGTGCTGCGCGGCCGTCCTGCTGCGCCGCACCGCTCCGGTCGCGTCCGTGCTCGTCGGCACCGCCGCCGTCACCGCCGACGTGATCGTCGGGCCGTCCCTGGCGACCCCGCTGGTCTACACGCAGGTCCTCTACGACGCGTGCGTGCACGGCCGGCAGTCCCTCGCCCGCGCGCTGCTGGCCTGCTCCGTCGCCGGCTCCGTCATCACCGCGGTCGTCGCCCTCGTGGTGTTCCGCGACGTGCAGGCCCTCAGCCTGGCCGTGCTCCTCGCCCTGGTCACCGTCGTGCCGGTGCTCACCGGCGCGCACGTGCGCCACCACCGGGAGCAGGCGTCCGTCGCGCGGCAGCTGGTGCGCCTCACCGAGCTCGACCGGAGCAACGCCGTCGCCGCCGAGCGCGCCCGCATGGCCCGCGAGCTGCACGACGTCATCGCCAACCACCTCAGCGCCGTCGCCATCCACGCCACGGCGGCGCTCAGCACCGACCTCGGCACCGACGGCACCCGCGAGGCGCTGCGCGTCATCCGCGAGAACAGCGTCAGCGGCCTGGCCGAGATGCGCCAGCTGGTCGGGTTCCTCCGCGACCCCGCGGGCGGATCGGCGGCCGAGGACGTCACGGCCGGCCTGGCCGACCTGGAGGACCTCGCCGGGAGGGCACGGCGTTCCGGGTTGGCCGTCGCGGTGTCGGTACGGGGTGAGCCGGCCGACCTGCCGACATCGGTGGACCTGGCCGCCTACCGCATCGTGCAGGAGTCCCTGACCAACGCGCTCAAGCACGGCTCCGGCGGTCAGGTGTCCGTGTCGGTCGCCTACCTGCCGTCCACGGTGGACATCGCGGTGTCCTCCCCGTCGGCCGCTCCGGCCGGCAAGGCCGACGGTGCCGGCGCGGGCGTCATCGGCATGCGCGAACGGGCCGAGCTGCTCGGCGGCTCCCTGTCGGCCGGCCCGCACGCCGGCGGCTGGCTCGTCTCGGCCCGCCTCCCGCGCACGGTGCACCCATGACCACGCGGGTGCTCGTCGCGGACGACCAGCCGGCGGTCCGGGCCGGACTCGTGCTCATCCTCGGCTCCGCCGCCGATCTCGAGGTCGTCGGCGAGGCGGCCGACGGGCGGCAGGCGGTCGACCTGGCCGCGGCGCTGCGGCCGGACGTCGTGGTGCTCGACGTGCGCATGCCGCGCCTCGACGGCATCGCCGCGACGCGTGAGCTCGTCGCGCTCGGCGTTTCCGGCGTGCTGATCCTGACCACGTTCGACCTCGACGAGTACGTCTTCGGCGCCCTGCGCGCCGGCGCAGCCGGGTTCCTGCTCAAGGACGCCGAGGCCACCGACCTCCTCGCCGCGGTCCGTGCCGTGGCCCGCGGCGACGGCGTCATGGCACCCGCCGTCACCCGCCGTGTCATCGCCACGTTCGCCGGGCCGCCCGTCCCGCCGGTCGACCTGTCAGGCCTCACCGACCGCGAGCGCGACGTGCTGCGCTGCCTCGCCGACGGGCTGTCCAACGCCGAGATCGCCACCCGCCTCGGCATCGCCGAGGCCACCGCGAAGACCCACGTCAGCCGGGTCCTGGCCAAGCTCGGCCTGCGCAGCCGCGTCCAGGCCGCCATCGCCGCGCAGGGCCTCCCCACGAGCTGAACGAACGTCCGCCACAGCCCGATGGCGTGCTTCGGGCCCACGTACGACCCGGCGCCGGGCCATCCGGACCGGGCCAGTTCGACGAACCTCGCCCCAGATCCCAGCTTGACATGTGACCTTCCGGTCACGTAACTTACGGTAGTGGATGACGACGACCGCGTCTTCAAGGCCCTGGCGGACTCCACCCGGCGGTTCCTGCTTGACCTGCTCTTCGAGCGTGACGGCCGCACGCTGACGGAGCTGGAGTCGGAGCTGGAGATGTCACGCTTCGGGGTCATGAAGCACTTGAAGGTGCTCGAAGAAGCGGACCTGGTCGTGACCCGACGGATGGGGCGGGAGAAGTTGCACTTCCTCAACCCGGTCCCGATCCGCCAGGTGCACGACCGGTGGATCGACAAGTACACCGAACACCACGTCACGGCTCTGCTGGAGCTGAAGGCCGACCTCGAAGGGGACGACACACCGTGAGCAGCACACAGGTCTACAAGGTCTACATCAAGGCGACCCCGCAGAAGATCTGGGACGCGATCACCACCCCGGAGTGGACGTCGCGGTACGGGTACCGCGGCGCGAACCACATGGAGCTGCGCCCCGGCGGCGCGTTCCGGGGCATGTCGAACGAGGGCATGATCGCCGCCGGCGCGCCGGCGCTCGGCGTCGACGGGGAGATCGTGGAGGTCGACGCGCCGTTCCGGCTCGTGCAGACCTGGCGGATGCTGATGGACCCGAACAATGTGCCGGAGGGGTTCACCCGCCTCACGTACGAGCTGAAGGAAGGCAAGGACGGCGTCACGTCGCTGACCGTCACGCACGAGATCGGTGACGAGGCCGGCCTGGCGCAGATGCTCGCCGGCGAGCTGGAGGACATGGGTGCCGGCGGCGGCTGGCCGTGGATCCTCAGCGACCTGAAGTCGCTGCTGGAGACCGGCGTCGCCATGACGGACTGAACGACCCGGGCACGGCCGGCGCCACGGGGGCGTCGGCCGTGCCGAGCACAGTCATCCTACGTATCTGCCAGCGGCGGACTGGAGATCACGGATACTCTCGGACGAAGCAGGGCGGGACAGGCATTGACGAAGGCAGACGTCCAATGTTAACTGCTTGTCACATGAGGCTCGACGGCGCGAGGCTCCCGCTCCACGTATCCGAAGGAGAGTTCCTGTGGGCAAGCCCCGCCGACTCGCCCTGCTGGCGGCCGCCACCGCCTTGATGGGCACGTTCATCACCCTGGTCCACGGACCGAACGCGACGGCGTCGACGACCGACGAGGTGTTCAACCCCGGCACCGGCGCGCTCGACGTGAACTACGGCTCGTACCTGAGCAAGCACGACATCGTCTACAACAGCCCCCAGACCAACCCGCTGCACGGGCTCACCGTCGGCAACGGCAAGACCGGCGCGATGGTCTGGAACGCCAACGGGCTCACGATGCAGGTCTCCGGCGTGGACCTGTCGCCGCAGTCGGCGTTCGCGGCGGGGCTGGTGAACCTCAACACCAGCCCGGGCCTCGACACCGGCTCGACCTCGTATCAGCAGCGGTTGTCGCTGTACGACGGGACGCTGACCACGAAGTACGACAACAACCGCACCGTCACGATCATCGGCGTGCCCGGGTCCGAGGTGATGGGCGTGCACGTCGAGGACGGCCGCACCGGGCTCGGCACCACCACCCTCGACCTGAGCATGTGGGACCCGGCGAGCGTCACCAACAGCGCCGACGTGCCGAACCTGGACACGTGGAAGCAGGTGACCACGTTCGCCGACGCGACGGCGGCCGGGTTCAGCCGCGGGCAGAACGACCCGAACAACTTCGGCTACACGCTCGCCGCGACGGTCGAGGGCGCCGCCTACACGACCCAGGTGATCAACGGCACGCGGGTGCGGCTGAACATCACGCCGACGGCGAACTACACGATCTGGTTCACCGCGGCGAGCCGGGTCAACTCCCCCGGCGCCAACTCCGTCACGCAGGCGCGCAACCAGCTCGCGGCGGCCAAGAGCGCGGGGTATCTGACCAACCTGAACAGCTATCGCGACTGGTGGCACGCGTTCTGGGCGAAGTCGTTCGTCCAGTACTCCGGCGCGGCGGGCACGGGCGACTACCTGGAGAACGTGTACTACCTGTCGACGTACATGATCGCCGCCGGTGGGTACGGGAACTACCCGATGCACTTCATCAACGGCGTGTTCCGGGCGACCGAGGACCGCACCAAGTGGAGCAACGGGTACTGGTTCTGGAACCAGCGGGACGTCTACAACTCGTTCCTCGCCTCGAACCACACGGACCTGTTCGCCACCGAGAACCGCCTGTACAGCCGCAACCTCGCCGCGTTGAAGGCCTACACGCAGACCAGGTACGCCATCGACGGGCTGTGGGTGCCGGAGACGATGGGCTGGGACGGCAACGCGCGCGGCACCGTCAACAGCGACTACGTCAACGACATCTACTCCACCGGCACCGAGGCCGCCTACAACATGTACCTGCAGTACCGGTACACCAACGACACCGGCTACCTGCAGAGCACCGCCTACCCGTACATGCGGGAGGTGGTGAAGTTCTACCAGTCGAAGCTGAGCTACGACGCCGGCACGGGCCGGTACTACATGGCCACGTCGAACGCGCACGAGACGTACTGGGACGTGAAGAACGCGATCACGGACCTCGCGGCGGTGCGGCTGATCTTCCCGCTCACGATCCAGGTCAGCAACCAGCTCGGCCTCGACGCGGGACTGCGGGCGGGGTGGCAGAACGTGCTGGACCGCATCGAGCCGTACAAGACCAGCAACGGCGCGTGGCTGCCGCACGACCCGCCCGCACCCGCGCAGCAGCGCAACGGTGAGAACGTCACGTCGGAGCTGATCTGGCCGTACGACCTGACCGGCATCGGCGCGCCCGACTACCAGACCGCCCTCAACAGCTGGAACACGCGGCCGAACCCGTACAGCAACGTGTGGGCCAACGACGCGGTGCAGGCTGCCCGGCTCGGCCTCGGCGACCAGGCGCTGCAGGGCATGAAGCTGATGCTGCAGCGCTACCAGAACTACCCCAACGGCATGACCAACAACACCAACGGCGTGTTCGAGTACCTCGGCGTGCACCTCGCGGCGATGAACGAGACGCTGCTGCAGTCGTACAACGACAAGATCCGGGTGTTCCCCGCGGCGCCGAACGACACGAACTTCGTCGGCCGGTTCACGCTGCTGGCGAAGGACGGGTTCCAGGTCAGCTCGGAGCGGGAGGGCAACGAGACGAAGTACGTCGGCGTGAAGAGCCTCTACGGCAAGCAGGCCCGGGTGGTGAACCCGTGGGGCACCGCCGAGATCCGGGTGCGGCGCGCCTCCGACAACGCGGTCCTCGCGACCACGACGGCCGGCGAGGTCACCTTCGGTACCGCGGCCAACACCGTCTACCTCGTGGAGCGGACCGCGAAGCCGTTGACCTCCTACACGTCGACGTCGCTGTCGGGCACCGCGAACAACGGGGTGAAGGCCCTGTCCGGCACCGCCTCCACGCTCGGCACGGGCGCCCCCGGCACCCCCGGTCTCGTCAACGACACGGCGCTCACCTATGACGCGAACTGGTTCCACACGACCGGGCGCGGCTACGGCGACTACAACGACGACACGCACCACTCGACGACCATCGGCGCCGCCGCCAGTTACACGTTCACCGGCACGGGCGTCGAGGTGCTGTCGGAGCGGTTCAGCGACATGGGCAACGTCGACGTCTACATCGACGGCACGTTCCAGGCGAACGCGAACCTGAACGTCTCGGGCGCACGGCAGGCGCAGCAGGTGGTGTACAGCAAGACGGGCCTGACGAACGGGACCCACACCATCCGGATCGTCAACAAGACGACGTCGGTCGGCATGGTCGACGCGCTGCGGATCATCACCGGCGGCACGCCGCCGGCGGGTGGGCAGTCGCTGATGGCGCAGGTCAACAGCCGGTACGTGACCGCCGGGTCCGGTCCGCTGATCGCCAGCAAGACGACCGTCGGCACGGCCGAGCAGTTCGAGGTGGTCGACCTCGGCGGGGGCAACGTCGCGCTGAAGGCGAAGGCCAACGGCCAGTTCGTGTGCGCGGAGAACGCGGGCGCCAACCCGCTCGTCGCGAACCGCGCGTCGGCCGGCTCGTGGGAGACGTTCAAGCTGATCCGCAACGCCGACGGCACCGTCAGCCTGCAGGCGACCGTCAACAACAAGTACGTCGTCGCGGAGAGCGCCGGTGCCGCCGCCCTCATCGCCAACCGTGACGCGATCGGTCCGTGGGAGAAGTTCCTGCTCTCCTGACCTCCAGCGGGGCGGGCCCGCCAGCCCGCCCCGCTTCCTCGGAAGGGACACAACTGCATGCACCTGACCCGACGCGGGTTGCTCGGCGCCTCCGCCACGCGGAGAACGCGGGCGCGGCGCTGATCGCCAACCGGACCGCCGTCGGGCAGTGGGAGAAGTTCGACCTCGTCACGCCCCCGCCCGGCGTTCAGCCGGCGCGGCCGGACCGGGTGAGGAAACCGCGGGCCGTCCACAGCACGCCGAGCACGATGGCGCCGACGACGGCGAACGTGGCGAGCCCGCCGGTGTCGAGGAACGCGAGGATCGCGATCGCGGCGCCGTAGCAGACCGACAGGACCAGCATGATGTTCATGGACATCCGGGGATTCATGCCCTTGATCGTGGTCGAACGGGCAGCCGCCGCGCTGCGGCCGGTCGGTGGCGCCGGAACTCCGACGACAGTTGGATGCGGGCGGCCTCCGTGGTGCGGGATGCTGTCCGGATGATCGCCGTCCATCCCCCGGCGGCCGCGGCGGACGGCGTCGATCCGGGGCAGCACGAGTGGTATCGGCTCGCCGGGCGGTGGCACGTGGCGTTCGGGGTGCTCGACCTGCTGGCCGCCGGGCTGGTGGCGGTCGACGGTGAGCTCGGGGCCGGGCGGCGGATGCTCGGTGTGGCGCTGCTCGCGGCCCTCGCCGGCTGGTACGCGGCGGTCGGGGCGAAGCGGCTGCGCCTGCCCCGCTCCACCGGTGGCTGGCGCTACGTGGCGATGGCGGGCGGGCTCGCGACGGCGGCGTTCGCGGCGGCGCCCCCGGCCGGGGCGCTGCTGTTCGTGCTGTTCCCGCACGTGTGGGCGATGCTGCCGACCCGGCACGCGGTCGCCGCCACCGCCGGGATCGTCGTCGCGCTCAGCGGGGTGCTCGCCGCCCGGTCCGGCGCGGCGGCCGGTGAGCTGCCGGACGTCGTCGTGCCGATGTTGCTGGCCGGGGTCGGAGCGGTGGGCGTCGGCCTGTGGATCACCCGGATCATCGACCAGAGCAAGGAGCGTGCCAGGCTCGTCGCCGAGCTCGCCGCCACCCGCGCGGAGCTGGCCGAGGTCAGCCGCCGTACCGGCGCCCTCGCGGAGCGCGAACGGATGGCCCGCGACATCCACGACACGGTCGCCCAGGGGTTCACCAGCGTGCTGCTGCTGCTCGACGCCCTCGAGGCGGAGCTCACCGACGGGCAGGACGCAGCGCGCGGATACCTGCACCGGGCCCGCGACACGGCCCGCGAGAACCTCGCCGAGGCCCGGTCGCTGGTCGCGGCCGCGGCCCCGCCGCCGCTGGTGGCCGCGTCCCTGCCGGGCGCGCTGCGCCAGGTCGTCGACCGGATCGGCCCCGACCTGCCCGGCGGCGCGACCCTGGCCGTCGGCGGCGAGCCGCGGGCGCTGCCGCCGGACCTCGAGGTCGTCGCGCTGCGCGTCGGGCAGGAGGCCCTGGCCAACGTGCGCCGCCACGCCGCGGCCAACCGGGTCGAGGTCCGTCTCGAGTACACCGCCGACGGGCTCACGCTGCGGGTGAGCGACGACGGGCGCGGCTTCGACGCGAGCGCAAGGCCGGACGGGCACGGGCTGTCCGGGCTGCGGGACCGGGTGACCGCGGCCGGCGGCACCGTCGACGTCCGCTCCGCACCGGGCGCCGGGGTGACCGTCGTGGTGGAGCTGCCGTGCGCATTCTGATTGTCGACGACCACCCGATCGTCCGGGAGGGGCTGCGGGCGGTCCTCGACGGCGAGCCGGACCTCACCGTCGTCGCGGACTGCGGCGGCGGGCACGACGCGGTCCGGCTGGCCGGGGAGCTGCGCCCGGACCTGGTGCTCATGGACCTGCGGCTGCCCGACCTCGACGGCATCACCGCCATCGCGCGGATCACCACGGCCGGGCACGCGGCGGTGCTGGTGCTCACCACGTACGACACCGACGGCGACGTCGTCCGGGCGGTCGCCGCAGGCGCCACGGGCTACCTGCTGAAGGGCTGCTCCCGGGAGGAGCTCACGGCGGCGATCAGGGCGGCGGCCCGGGGCGAGACCGCGATCGCCGCGCCGGCGGCGACCCGGCTGGCCCGGCACATGCGCGGCGCCGTGCCACAGCTGACGGCGCGGGAGCTGCAGGTGCTGCGGTGCGTCGCCCGTGGCCTGTCGAACCCGGAGACCGGCCGCGAGCTGTTCGTCAGCGAGGCGACGGTGAAGAGCCACGTCATGCGCATCTTCGACAAGCTGGGCGTGAAGGACCGCACCGCCGCGGTCACCACCGCCATGGCCCGTGGCATCCTGCCGCCAGCCGAGTTCGAGCCTTGACTGTTAGAACTCTAACCTTTAGAGTTCTCATCATGGACGCGCCGAGACTCACCACGACCCTCGACCTGCTCCGCTGGATCGGTTGGGCGCAGCGGAAGGCCGGCGAGGACTGGATCCGGGCCCGCGAGCTCAGCCACGAGCAGGGCTTCGTGCTCGGCTACCTGGTCCAGCACCCCGGCGCGATCCAGCGCGACATCGCCGAGATCACCCGTACCAGCGCCGCGAGCGTCACGAGTCTCCTCCAGGGGCTCGAGCGCCGTGAGCTGGTCGAGCGCCGGACGGAGCCCGGCAACGAGCGCAGCAAGCGCGTCTACGCCACCACGGCGGGCGCCGAGCTGATCGCCGGGTTCGACACCGCGATGGCCGCGGCCGAGGAGTCGATCCTCGCGCCGCTGGACCAGGCGGAGCGGGCCACCCTGCACGCCCTGCTCACGAAAATCACCTCGGACCTGCCGCAGCCCACGCGGTCGTGACCGGGCCGTAGGCCCCCAGCAGCTCTGACCGCGCCGGCGGCTCCGCCGGCGCACACCCGAACCTGTCGCCGCGCCGGCGCTCCGCCGGCGTGCGCTCGAACCTGTCGCCGCGCCGGCGCTCCGTCGGCGTGCGCTCGAACCTGCCCTGGAAAGGAGCGGTCATGAGCAGCGCAACCGTCGAGTCCCCGGTGAGCACCGACGCCGCCGGCACCAACCGCTGGTACCTGTCGTCCGCGCCGATCGTCCGTGCCCTCGTGCACCTGTGCGTGCCGATGGCCGCCGCGATGATCGTCACCGCCGTCTACAACCTCGTCAACGCCGGGTTCATCGGCACGCTCCACGACACCGCGCTGCTGGCCGCGCTCACGTACGGCGCGCCGATCCTCGGGCTGGTCATGGCGATCGGCAACGTGTTCGGCGTCGGCGGCGGCGCCCTCGTCTCGCGGCTGCTCGGCGCCGCCGAGCACGACCCGGCGAAGGCCGGCGGGATCCGGCCCGTCGCGGCGTTCTCCGTCTGGGGCTCCGTCATCGTCGGCGCCGTGCTCGGCGGGCTCGGCCTGGCCCTGCTGCACCCGCTCGTGTCGCTGCTCGGCGCCGACGCCGCGGCGGTGCCGGCGACGACGGCCTACGTCGGTGTGATGCTCGCGTTCGTGCCCGTGCTCGCCGCCGCGGTCTGCCTCGAGCAGCTGGTGCGCGCGGAGGGCGCCGCCCGGCAGGTGATGATCGGGCTCATCGCGTCCACGGTCGCGAACCTGGTCTTCGACGTGCTGTTCATCCTCGTCCTGCACTGGGGCGTCGCCGGCGCGGCGCTCGCCATGGGCTTGGCCAACCTCGGCGTCATCGCGTACTTCGCGACCTGGCTGCACCGAAACAGCCAGTACATGAGCATCGCGCCGCGCTGGTTCACCCTCGACCGCGCCGTCGTGGCACCGGTCCTCGGCGTGGGTGTCGGCACCCTGCTGCAGTCGGCGTTCCTGATCGTCACGTCGTTGGTGCTCAACAACCTCGCGGCCGCCTACGGCGACGGCCCCCTCGCCGCGATGGGCGTCGCGGTCCGCATCGCGCAGATCCCGGAGTTCCTGGTCATGGGCGTGACGCTCGGGGTGCTGCCGCTGCTCGCCTACTCCTACGGCAAGGGCGACCGGAAGCGCCTCACCGCCGCGCTGCGCGGCTCGGCGATCACGGTCGGCGGCATCGCCGTGACCTTCTCGGCCCTCGTGTTCGCGCTTCGCGACCAGGTGTTCTCCGCCTTCGTCGCCGACCCGTCGGTGCTGACGACCGGCGTCACGATCCTCACGGCGCAGCTCGTCGCCATGGTCGCGAACGGCTTCACCGGCCTGCTCACGTCGCTGTTCCAGGCGACCGGCCGGGCCGTCGCCGCGACGGTGATGTCCATGACGCAGGGCGTCCTGTTCATCCCGGTGGTCCTGCTCGGCAACCTGTGGTTCGGCCTGCCCGGCATCATCTGGGCCCTCACGGTCACCGAGGCCACCGTGCTGCTCGCCGGCGTCGTGCTGTGGCTCGCCTCCCGCCGCGCCATCGACCGCGGCCTCGCCGAGGGCAGCCCGGAGCGCGCCGAACAGGCCCTCGAAGAGGCCTGAGCGCCGTCTCCCCGGAAGGTCCGGAACGATCGGAGTCCTGGGCCCTCAGCGGACGTCGTTGCAGCGGCGCAGCGTCCAGCGCGGCGGCGGCCAGGCGGTCGGGTCGGCGGCGGTCGTCCACTCCGTGACCGACGCCGGGGCCACCGCCAGGTCGAACGCCCGGTCGAGCGGCTGGGCGGCGAGGGCGTGGAAGGAGCTCTCGACCGTCTCGGCGTGGCCGACCAGGATCGCGGTGCCGCCCCGGTGCCGGTGCGCGATGTCCAGGACTGCGTGGCCGGTCTCCGTCAGTCCCCGGCAGCCGTTCGGACCGCCGACGACCGCGTCCGTCTTGAGCACCGACTCGCCGTGCCGCACGAAGAGCAGCCGTGTCCGCATCCGGTCATGATGCCAGCGGAGCGCGTGGGGCAGGATGGGCGGCGTGGAACTGGAACCGTACCGGGTCGAGCTGATCGCGTACTGCTACCGGATGCTGGGCTCGTTCCACGACGCCGAAGACCTGGTGCAGGAGACGATGCTGCGGGCATGGAAGGCGCGGGACCGGTACGACAGCGATCGCGCGTCGGTGCGGACATGGCTCTACCGCATCGCCACCAACGTGTGCCTGACCGCGCTGGAAGGGCGGGCGCGGCGGCCGCTACCGTCGGGGCTGGGCGCGCCGAGCGACGACCCCGGCGCGCCGCTCACGCCCGCGACCGACATCCCATGGCTGCAGCCGTTCCCCGACGCGAGGTTCGACACCGACGCCCGGACCGACCTGCGGCTGGCGCTGATCGCGGCCATGCAGACCCTGTCGGCGCGCCAGCGGGCCGCGCTCGTGCTCCGCGATGTCCTGCAGTTCAGCGCCGCGGAGGTCGCCGCGCAGCTGGGCACCACCGTGCCGGCGGTCAACAGCGCCCTGCAGCGGGCGCGGGCGGCGGTCGCCTCGTGTGAGGCGGGCTCCGTCGCCGAACCGGACGACTCCCGGGTCCGTGGGACCGTCGACCGGTACGCCCGGGCGTTCGAGGCCGCCGACGTGCCGGCACTGGTGCGGCTGCTGACCGACGACGCCGTGCTGGAGATGCCGCCGGTGCCGCTGTGGTACCGCGGGCGCCGGGACTACGGGCGGTTCATCGAGCGGGTCTTCCAGATGCGTGGCACCGGCTGGGTCATGGCGCGGGTGAGCGCCAACGGCCAGCCCGCGCTCGCCGCGTACGCACCGCAGGCCCACGGCGTACACCACCTGCACACGCTGCAGGTGCTCACCGTCGTCGACGGTCGCGTCGCGCACAACGTCACGTTCGCCGACCCGGCCGTGCTCGAACTGTTCGATCTGCCGAAGCTGCGATGAGTTCCGCCGGTGCCACCGGTATGTACGGGTGAGCACCGGCAGAAGGGACCATCATGAGCGTCATCGTCATCGAGTTCATCACCCTCGACGGGATCGTCTCCGACCCGGACGGGTCGGACGGCACCCCGGCGGGCGGCTGGGCGTTCCGGCACGGCCCGGCCTCCGTCGCCGGCGACAAGTTCCGCCTCGGGCCGCTGCTGGACGACGGGGTCATGCTGCTGGGCCGCACCACGTGGCAGCTGTTCTCCACGCTCTGGCCCAAGCGCGACGACCCGTTCTCCACCCGGATGAACGCCGTGCCGAAGCTGGTCGCCACCCGTACATCGGCCGACACCGCGGCGTGGGCCAACTCCCGGATCCTGGACGGCGACCTCGTCGCCACCGTCAAGCAGGAGGAGCGCGACATCGTCGTCGCCGGGAGCCTGAGCGTCGTGCGCACGCTGATGGCGGCGGACCTGATCGACGAGTACCGGCTGCTGACCTTCCCGACCGTGCTCGGCACCGGCCGGCGGCTCTTCCCCGCGGACGGCCCATCCACCCATCTGGACACCGTGTCGGTCGAGCAGGTCGGCGCCGCGGTCCTCACCCGGTATCGACGGCCGTAAACCCTTGGCACGATCCCCTGATGGGGGTCGTGTACGACTACTTCGCCGCCGACCTGCGCCGGCGGGGACCTCGTCAGTACCGGAAGACGGACACCGTGCGGCGCAGGTCGGCGGCGATGCTGTTGAGGTCCGCGGCGGTGTCCGCCGTGCCCTGGGCGACGCCGGTGGTCTCGTCGGCGACGGTGGCCACGTTGGTGACGTTGGCGTTGATCTGGTGGGCGCGGCCGGCGACCTGGCTCACCGTGCGGTTCATCTCGTTCGTCGTCGCCGACTGCTGCTCGACCGCCGCCGCGATGCTCGTCTGGGCGTCGCGGATGGTGGTGATGACGCCGCTGATCTGCTCGATGGCGGTGACCGCGGCGGTCGAGTCGCGCTGGATCGCCGCCACCCGCTGGGCGATGTCCTCGGTGGCCCGGGCCGTCTCCTGAGCCAGGTCCTTCACCTCGGTGGCGACGACCGCGAAGCCCTTGCCCGCGTCGCCGGCCCGCGCGGCCTCGATGGTCGCGTTCAGGGCGAGCAGGTTCGTCTGCTCCGCGATCGAGGTGATGAGCTTGACCACGGTCTCGATCTCACCGGAGGACTGGCTCAGGCGGTGCAGCACGCCCGCGGCGTCGGTGGCCTCCCGGACGGCCCGGTCGGCGGTCCCGGCCGCGTCCGAGGTGCTGCGGGCGATCTCCCGGATCGAGGCGCCGATCTCCTCCGACCCCGCGGCGACCGAACCGATGTCCTGGCTGATCTGCTCCGTCTCACGCGACGCCGCCCGGGCCTCGACCGCCGAGCGCTCGGCGCTGCCGCTCATGCCGCCGGCGGCCTGGCTGAGCCGCTCGGACGCGGTCGAGACCCGCCCGACGAGCTCGTCCACCCCGCGCAGCGACTCACCGAGGCGCTCGAGGCCGCGGTTGAGCGCGGCGCCCATCCTGCCGACCTCGTCCCGGCCGGACACGTCGAGCCGGCCGCCGAGGTCACCCTCGGCCATCGACTCCAGGACGCCGACCGTGGCGTGCAGCGGTTTGGCGATCATCCGGCTGATCGCCCAGACGAGTGCCGCGGTCAGCAGCACCGCCGCCACGATCATCCCGGCGATGAGTGCCCGGGACCGCTCGTACGCGCGCCGCGACGTCGCGAGGGTGTTCTCCGCCTTGGCGACGACGGCCGCGTCGAGCCGGTCCAGGGCCTGCTGGCCGGCCGCCAGCAGCGGGTCGGCCTTCGTCTTGCGCAGCGCGGTGAGCTGCCCCAGGTCCGAATCGTCGGCCTTCGCCAGCGGCAGCAGCTCCTGCGTGAGCACCGCACGGTACCCCGCGAGGGCCTCCTCGAACCGGGTGTGGTCGGCCGGTTCGCCTGCCGCGGGCAGCACCTTGAACGCGTCCCACGCCCGGTCCAGCGAGGCGTTTGCCTCGTCGATCGCGGCCACCGCGGCCCGCTGGTCGGCATCGGAGGTGACCATCGCCAGGTTCGCGACCTGGTTCTGCACCGTCAGGAAGTGCAGCGCGACGTCGTCGAGGTCGGCGATGTCCTGCAGATTGTCGGTATACATGCCGTGCAGCCGGTCCTGGGCGGCGCCGAGCTGGCTGACCCCGAGCATCCCCACCGCCACGAGCAGCAGGCACACCACGGCCACCGTCGACGCCAGCTTCCCGGCGATCGGAAGGTTCCGAACCATCCCAACGCACCTCCTTGCCCCGCCAATCGGCCGCGTGGCGCCCGGCTTGAGCGTTGCCGCCCGCAGGGTCAGGCGTCCGCCTCGACGGCGAAGGTGTTGCCATCCGGGTCCTGGAACCATGCGATCCGCCCACCGCCGGCCCGGGCGGTGATCCCCTTCGCGTCGTGCTCGTACTGCTCGTACCGGCTGACCTCGACGCCGGCCGCGACCAGCTCGTCGACGACCGCGTCGATGTCGTCGACGTACCACGTGGCGAGGGTGGCCGAGGTCTGCCCGGCGGTCACCGACTGGTACACGTTCAGCGCCGGCCCGCCACCGGACTCGTAGACGCGGCTACCGCCGGCGATGTGGGCACTGGGCCCGGACCACACCGCCCGCAGGCCCAGCTTGCCCTCGTAGAACGCCACCGCCCGCTGAATGTCGGACACGGCGATCGAGGTCCTGACGGGATACGCACCCAACGGCATGCACCACTCTCGCACGAGCGGCTTCAGAAGCCGATCGCGGTGGCGGCGACCGAGCGGAGCTCCGCGGCGATCGGGGCGGGCAGGTACAGGTCGGCGAGGTCGCGGGGCGAGTCGCGGAAGACGATGCCGTAGAGGGTGACCGCGTCCAGGTAGCGGGCGGTGTCGTTGGGGTGCTTGCCGTCCGGGTCGATGAGGAACGGGGTGCCGTGGGTGGCGATCAGCGTCTCGAACGCGTCGGCGATCGGGGCCAGGACGTTCGGCGCCGGAAGGGCCGCTGACAGGGCCGCTGACAGGGCCGCTGACAGGGCCGCGTAGTTGGCGTCGATCGCCGTCTTGGCCGCGGCACGGGACGGGAACGGGGTCGGGTCGGCCAGGGCCCAGTTCTTGAACAGCACCACCCGGCCGCCGGGCTTCAGGGTGTGGCGGAAGGCCGGCGCGTACAGGCCGAGCAGGGTGCGCTTCGCCGCGGCCAGGTCGGTGGCGACGAGCGTGCTGTACTCCTGCAGCACGATGACGTCGAACCGCTTCCCGCCGCCGACCGCCCGCGCGACGAGGCCGTCGTCCCAGGTCTGCCGCAGCGTGTAGCCGGAGTGGATCACTTCGGTGACGTCGACGGTACGGCCGGCGGACGACGCCAGCCGCCGGACCAGCGCGGGCGTGTCCTCGCCGGTCGCCGTGCTGAACGAGCCGAGCAGGCTGTTGCCGACGAACAGCACGTCCAGCACGCCGTCGGGGGCGCTCCCCTCGGAGGTCCGCGGCGCCACCCACACCAACACAGCGGCGAGGAGGACGACGACGGCGATGTACGCCCGGTGACGGTACGGCATCAGGCGGCGACCCCCGGAGCGCGACTACAGACTGTGCTCGATCAGGGTGCGGATCGTCGCGCCGGCTGTCAATCCACCGAAGTGACAGCACTCTCGGTCACCTGGTGCGCGAGCGTGCCAGGTGTTCCTCACAGGCGCCCCCTGGGGCTCCGAGGGCACCCGAGCGGCAAGGGTTACGGGAGCCAGGCGATGACCCGGGAACTGGCGTCGAGGCCGTCGGCGGGGGCGGTCCTCGCGGTGCGGGCGGCGAGGTCGATGACGACGATCTGCTTGTCGAGGACTGCGGCGAGCACCTCGGTGTCCTTCGCCGGCTGCCAGGTCGCCGGGTCGCTCCACAGCTGGACGTCGAGGCCTTCCTTGGGCAGGGTGACGATGGGCTCGGCGCCGATCGCCCTGGTCGCCGGGTCGATCGGCTGGATCGTGCGGGCGTCCAGGGTGTACAGCACCGGGCGGCAGGTGCCGGGGACGAACAGCACACGGTGGGTGCTGCGACCGGTGCCGGCCAGGGCGCTGTCGGGGCCGTCGAACGCGCCGGCCTTGCTCAGCTCGGCGTCGCCGGTGCGCTCACGCAGGTGCAGCGGGTCCTTGATGGTGCCGACGGTGACCGCGATCCGCTTGCCGCACACGGCGGTGGGGTCCCACATGCTCGGCGCGTCGATCAGCTTCGGGGTCTTGCCGCCGAGCACCGCGATCGTCGTGGTGTCGGCCTTGATGACGGGCGCCGTGGCGGTGATCTCGACCGAGATGCTGTCCGGGGTCGTCCTGCGCCGGTCGAACTTCAGGTGCGTGTCGTCCAGCCACTCGCCGCAGTCCAGCTCGGTCGTGGCCGTCACCGTCTGCGTGCCGAGGGTGTACTTCGCCTTCTTGACCTTGTCGACGACGGTCACCTTGCCAGTGAGGTCGGCGACGACAAGCTCCTCGCCGCGGATGTACGAGACCCGCTTGCTGTCCGGGGAGACGCGCAGGCACACCTTGTTGCCGGACGCGTCGCCGGCGATCCTGCGCTCGCTGCCGTCGGCGATGGTGCGGGCGGTCACGACCTTGCCGCTGCGGTAGACGAACAACGTGTGGTCGGCGGAGATCTCGTACTCGAAGTCGCCGGAGCGCGGCACGTCGAACGGCGCGGTCGACAGGTGCCCGTCGGCCTCCTGCGTCAGCAGCTTGAGCCCGGCGCCCGTTTCGACGAGCAGCTTGCCCGCGACCTTCGGCGGCGGCTGCTTCGACGGTGCGCCCGACGCGCCGTGCGACCCCTTCGAGCCGCCGCCCGGACCGCAGCCCGCCAGCCCGGCGAGCACCGCTGCGAGCACCACGAACTGACGGCGCATGCCGTTCCTCCCCCCGTTACGGACGTGTTTGTAGCACATCGCCACCTCGCCGGCCGTCCCGTCATGATGGGCGGCACCACGACGGCGAGCGCGCACTGGGCGAAGGACTTCGTGCCGGCGATGAACCGCACACGGCCGGCGGGGATGTCGAGGACGGCGGAGATGGGGGCGGGGGTGTCGAAACGTCTGCATGGTGGGCTCGCTTCTCTGATCCGTGTGCCCGCCGCTCTGGCGTGCACAAGGGACCATCGCGAGCCGCGCTGACAGCACACTGACAGCGCGCAGATCCCGGCTACCGCAGCCAGCGGTCCAGCTCGGCCAGCAGGCCGTCCACCTGCGGATACAGCGCGTCAGCGATCTCAGCGGGCGTCTCGCCGTCGCGGGTGCGGCGCCCCGACTCGCTGATGAGGATCTGGAAGACGCCGGCGAGGGCGATCCCCTGCAGGCGGGCGATCTCCGGCGCGACGCCGGACGTCTCGGCGATGGCGGCGCCGAGCGCCGTGGCCTGCCGGTCGCTCATCTCCAGGGCGAGGCGGTGGACGGCGGGGCTGATCGCCGCCAGGTATCCGAGGTTGCCGCGGGCGAACTCCGCCGGCATGTCGCGGATCGCCGCCACCGTCTCCAGGACGAAGCCGCGCACGGCGGCGGCCGGGCTGGTCCCCGCCGGCCGGGCGCGGATCAGGTCGCCCAGCTGGTCCTGTATCTGCTGCTCGCGGTCGGTGACCAGGTGCTCCTTGGTCGGGAAGTAGTTGTAGAGCGTCTGCTCCGCCACCTCCGCCGCGCGGGCGACCTCGCTCACCGTCACCCGCTCGTAGCCCCGCTCCGCGAAGAGCCGGGCCGCGGTCTCGGCGATGAGCCGGCGGGTGCGCGCCTTCTTCAGGTCACGGAGTCCGGTGCCAGCCACCCCTGCAGTGTACCGAACCACATTTCTAGGGTGCGCCCCAAGTTTGGGCTACGCTCCACTCATGTCCCCCACCTCGCTCCGCCAGGCGTGGCCCGCCCTGACCGGGCTCTCCGCCGTGTTCCTGGTCGAGATGCTCGACAACTCGATCCTCACCGTCGCGCTGCCCACCATCGGCCGCGACCTGCACGCCTCCACGGTCGCGCTGCAGTGGGTCACCGGCGCGTACTCGGTCGCGTTCGGCGGGCTGATGCTCGCCTTCGGCGCCGTCGCCGACCGGTTCGGCCGCCGCCGCGTCATGTTCGCCGGCCTCACCCTGCTCGGCGCCGCGAGCCTGGCGACGGCGCTGGTCACAACCGCCGGGCAGCTCATCGCCGTCCGGGCGCTCATGGGCGTCGCCGCGGCGATGACGACCCCCGGCTCCGCCGCCCTCGCCTTCCGGCTGTTCGACGACGACGGCCTGCGCGTGCGCGCGATGACCCTCATCTCGACCGTCGGCCTCGCCGGCCTCGCGATCGGCCCGTCCACGGGCGGCTTCGTGCTCGCCGTCGCGCCCTGGCAGACGCTCCTGCTGGTCAACGCGCCCATCGCGGTCCTCGCCATCGCCGGTGTACGAGCGGGCATCGCCCCGGACACGCCGGCCGGGCTGCACCGCGACCCGGTGGACGTCCCCGGCGCGCTGCTCGGCACGGCCACGATCGCCCTGGCGCTCCTCGCGCCGACCCTGTTCGTCGAGGACGGCCCGCGGGCCGGTTGGGCGGCGACCGCCGGGGGCGTGGCGGCGGCGGCCCTGTTCGTCGTGCGGGAGCGGACCGCCCGGCACCCGCTGCTCGACCTGAGCCTCGTCGCCCGTCCGCTGGTGTCGAGCGGCCTGGCGTACAAGGCCGCCGCGGGGCTGGCGACGGCCGGCCTCGGGTACATGGTGACCCTCGACCTCCAGCTCGCCCGGGGCTGGACGCCCGCGCACGCCGCGCTCGGCATGCTGCCGCAGGTCGCCGTCCTGATCGCGGGCGGGCTGTTCGTCGACCCGTTCGTGCGGCGGGCCGGCCTCGAGCGGGCCGCCTGGATCAGCGCCACCGCGGTCGTGGCCGGCCTCGCCGTCTTCACCCTCCTGCACGGCCTCGGCTACGTGTTCGTCGCCGCCGCGCTGGTACTGGTCGCCGCCGGCCTGCGCGTCGTCGGCGTCGTCGCCGGCGTGAACGTGCTGCGCGGCCTGCCGCCGGAGCGCACCACGATCGGCGCGGCCCTCACCGACACCGCCACCGAGGTGACCGCCGGCGCGGGCGTCGCCGTCACGGGCACCATCCTCGCCGCCCTCTTCACCGGCACCGTCACGGCCGCGCACTGGAGCGCCGCGGTGACCGCCCAGTTCGACGAGGCGGTCACGGTCGCCGGCCTGACGCTGACGACGGCCGCCGCCGCCCTCGTCGGCTGGGCCCTCCTGCGCGCCCGCCGCGCCGCCACGCCCTCACCGCCGCCCCGGTCCACCGGCCGCCTCCCGGCCCGCTCCGCGCCGCCCCCCGCTGACGCCGGCGGGCCGGACGCTCACGCCAGCGGGCCGGACGCTCACGCCAGCGGGCCGGACGCTCACGCCAGCGGGCCGGACGCTCACGCCAGCGGGCCGGACGCTCAGGTCGGTCAGGGGACGCGGTAGCCGTGGAACCGGACGGGCCGGCGGACCACGAAGCCGAGCCGTTCGTACACCCGGATCGCGCCGGTGTTGCTCGCCGCGACGTGCAGGAACGGGCGCTCGCCACGGCCGGCGATCCGGTCGACGGCCGCCCGCGTCACGTGTGCGGCGAGCCCGCGCCCACGGGCGTGCGGGGCGGTGCACACGGCGCTGATCTCGGTCCAGCCCGGCGGCCGCAGCCGCTCGCCCGCCATGGCGACCAGCACCCCGTCCTCACGCACACCGTGGAACGCGCCGAGCTCGGCGGTCCGCGCCCAGAACGGCCCGGGCCGCGCCAGCTCGGTGAGCGCCAGCATGTCCTCGACGTCGCCCGCCCCGAGCTCCACCACCCCTTCGGCACGAGCTTCCGGCCGTGGCCCGTCGAAGACCATCTGGAACCCGTCCAGCTCGAACACCGGCTCCCACGACGCCGGAGGCGTGACGTCGGCGCTGAACAGGTCGGCGAACCCGCCGCTGCCCAGCAGCTGCGCCAGGTCGTCCCAGTCCGCCGGCGTCGGCCGCACGGGCACCGCCACGAACGTCGAAACGCCCTCCTGGTACGTCGCGGCGTTGCCCGACCACCGGGCGAGGTGTGCGTGCGCGCCGCGCAGCGACTGCCCCACCGGATCGTCGAGCACTTCCAGCATGTTCAACTCACAGGCCCCCTCGTCGTGGACGAACATCCTGTCAGGCCCGCGACCCGCAGTGATCACCCGGCACCGTCGTCCACATGGCGCCTCCAGGGCGCCTCCAGGGCGCCGCATCCGTCCGGGTCGGGCACCCCGCCTCAGGACAGGATCTCGACGTAGCCGTCGGTGCCGTCGACGCGGATGCGCTGGCCGTCCTGGATGGAGGTGGTGGCGCCGACGACGGCGACGACCGCCGGCAGGCCGTACTCGCGGGCGATGACGGCGCCGTGGGTCATCTGGCCGCCGACCTCCGTGACCAGGCCGGCGACCGCCACGAACAGCGGGGTCCAGCTGGGGTCCGTGTAGGCGGTCACCAGGATGTCGCCCGGTTCGAGGTCGGCCTCCGCCAGGTCGAGCACTACGCGGGCGCGGCCCTCGACGACGCCGGCGGACACCGGCAGGCCGGCCAGGGCGCCCGGCGGGAGGTCGTCGCGGCGGTACGCGCCGGTGATGGCCTCGCCGTCCGAGGTGAGCACGCGGGGTGGGGTGAGCGTCCCGTACGAGCGGAACTCCTCCTTGCGGCGGTCGATCAACGACGCGTCGGCGTGGCCGGTCCGCACGACCTCGTGCAGCTCGTCGAAGCGCAGGTGGAAGATGTCCTCGCGGTCGCGGAGCACGCCGGACCGGACGAGGCGGTCGGCCTCCCCCAGCAGCGCCTGCTTGTAGATGAAGTAGCGGCTGACCATCCCGTACTTCGGGTACTCGCGATACCCGATGAACGTCCGCACCCGGTCGATCTTCTGTCGGGTCTCCTCGGCCTTCGCCGCGCCGTCGGGCAGGCCGCGCAGCCGCGCCAGGATCTCCTGCTCCTTCGCCAGCGCCTCCCGCCGGCCCTCCTCGAAGCGCCGGGCGGCGGCGCCCGGCTGGAAGTTCCTGACGTTGCCGAGGATCACCGGCAGGAGGGTCGAGGGCTGCTCGCTCCACCGCGGGCGGGTGATGTCGATCTCGCCGGCGCAGCGCATCCCGTACGTGTCGAGCCACGCCTCGATGGCGTCGCGGGCCTCCTGGCCGCCGGGCAGCTTCGCCATGTCCTCCAACGAGAGGTCGGCGCGCTCCAGGTAGGCCACCAGCTCCGGGTGCGGGCGGATCACGTCGGCGACGTCCAGCAGCGCCAGGCCCATCTCCGACGTGATGTTGTGCGGCACCGACTGGGTGAGCGGGTCGGAGGCGTTCTTCTCCCCCAGCCACTCCTCGAGCCGCTCGTTGAGCCACCACGCGGCCTCCATCGCCGACATGAACACGTGGTGGCTGCGCCGGTCGAACAGGAGCCGCCGCAGCTCCTGCAGGTCGGCCTGGATGAAGTCGAGCAGCGCCGTCCCGGACAGCGGGCGGATGGCCTCCCGCAGTTCGGCGATCGAGGCCTGGTGCTGGGCGATCAGCTCGGTGACCACGGCCGGGTCGGTCGGGAGCTGCTCCGGTGTGGCACCGGCCGGTAGCGGGGCAGGGGCTTCCCCGTCCGGTGCCGGCGCGATGTACCCGTCGCGGTCGAGGACGGTCCGCAGCGCGTCGCCGGTCAGCGGGTCGGACCTGCCGATCATCTCCAGCAGCGCGGCCCGGCCGGCCGGCGAGGCGACCCGCGCGGTCACGTCGACGAACAGCCGGCCGCCGGCCTCCGCCATCGGCGCCGGGGTCGTCATCTGCCAGAACGAGAGCCCGAGCGGCTTCATCGCGTCGGTCATCATCTGCTGGTGGCCGACGGAGAGGTAGACGTGGTTGCCCCCGTCGCCGGTCTCGGGGACCGGGAACAGGGTGGTGATCGGCCGGCTCTGCACGACGTGGACGTCGTCGCCGGACAGGCACCACTCGATGTCCTGCGGGCGGCCGAAGTGCGCCTCGATCCGCCGGCCGAGCCGCGCGAGCCGCACGACCTGCGCGTCGGTGAGCGCGGGCCGCGTCTGCTCGGCGGGGTCGACCGCCCGTTCCAGCGTCCCGCCCGCCGGCGCGGCGTCGACGGCGAGCGCCTTGACGCCGATGGTCCTAGCGACGACGGCGTCGTCGCGCACCGTGAACGAGTCCGCGTTCACGAGACCGGACACGAGCGCCTCACCGAGACCGTGGACCGCCTCGACCCGGACGTCCCGCCGGTCGCCGGTGACGGGGTCGGCGGTGAACAGGACGCCGGCCGCCGCCGGGAACACCATCCGCTGGACGACGACGGCCATCTGGACCGTGCCGTGCTCGATGCCGTTGCGTCGCCGGTACGAGACGGCCCGGTCGGTGAAGAGCGACGCCCAGCACCGGCGGACGTGCCGGAGCACCGCCTCCGGGCCGGTCACGTTCAGGTAGGTGTCCTGCTGCCCGGCGAACGACGCCGACGGCAGGTCCTCCGCCGTCGCGCTCGACCGCACGGCGTACGCCTCCTGCTCCCCGAGCCGCCGCAGTGCGCCGGTGATCGCGGCCACCACGTCGTCGGGAACGGCGGCCTCCTCGATCGCACGGCGGATCCGCGCGTTCGCCGCGGCCGGGTCGTCCGCGTCCGGCCGCGACAGCTCGTCCAGCGGCGGCAACGCCGCCATGACCCGCCGGAAGGCGGCCGTGGTCACGCAGAAGCCGGCCGGCACGCGGACACCGTCGATCCGCGTCAGCGCACCAAGATGTGCGCCCTTGCCGCCGACCGCACCGATGCGCGCCTCGTCGACCTCGTCCAGGCCCAGCACGTACTGCTCCGGCATTGTGCATCCCCCCTCGCTCCGGCCGACGATTCTGCGCCAGGACCCGGGTCTTGCCGCAAGACCCCCGGTGCGGTATACGTTAGAAGTGGCGAGGGGTTGTCTCCTTGCCTTTCGTTGTTTCCGGGCCGTCTCGCGGACACCGTCGGTGGCGGTGCGGATGCGGGCCGCCGCGCCGGTTGAACAGCAGCTGACAGGCCGATTACCGGCGAGTGCAGCCCTTGGTGACGCGGGTCCGGTCGCTGATGATTGACGCCGTGGATCACGGGGATGCCGCACTGCCGTCCGACACGGTCGGGCCACTCGCGCGGCCGGTCGGTGTCGTCGAGTCCACCATGCGGTGCGAGGACCTCGACCTGATGTTCCGTGCGGACCCGTCGCTGCACAGCGTCGCGGTCATGTACCTCGACGGCGGCATCGGCCTCATCAACCGCGCCAGGTTCGCCCAGCTGATGTCGGGCCCGTTCGGGTACGGGCGGGCGCTGTGGGCGAGGACCCCGGCCGGGCGGACCGCCGACCCCGCCCCGATGATCGTCGAGGAGACCGCGCTCGTCGCCGACGTGTGCGAGCAGGTGAGCCGCCGGGATCAGGTCCGCCGCTACGACGACGTGCTGGTCCGCCGCCCCGGCGGCCGGCTCGCGCGGGTGTCCGCCGCCCGGCTGTACGAGACGCTCGCCGCCCTCATGGCCGTCCAGGCGATCCGCGACCCGCTCAGCGGGCTGGCGAACCGGGCGCGGTTCCTGCACCGGCTGACCGCCGCCTGCCGCGACGGCGACCGGTCCGGCATCACCGTCGTGTACCTCGACCTCGACCGCATGAAGCACGTCAACGACACGCTCGGGCACGCGGTCGGCGACCGGCTGATCGTCTCCGTCGCGCACCGGCTCACCGCGGCCGCCGACCCCGGCAGCGTCGTCGCGCGGCTCGGCGGCGACGAGTTCGCGGTCCTGACCCGCCTCGGCGCCGGCTCCCGTCAGGACCACGCGGCGCTCGCCCTGGGCGAGCGGTTCCGCCGGGCCGTCGCCGCGACCGATCCCGCGCTGCCCGCGGGCGCGCACAGCACGGCGAGCGTCGGCGTCGCCGTGGCCGGCCCCAGAGCCGACGGTGCGACGCTGCTGCGGGAGGCCGACGCCGCCATGTACCGCGCGAAGCAGGCCGGCGCCGACCGCGTCCAGGCGGTCCACGGCGTCGGGGCGCTCGCCGACGGCCACGGCGACGACGTGCTCGCCGCGATGGACCGGGGCGAGCTGCGGCTGTTCTACCAGCCGATCATCGGCATCGACGACGGGCGCGTCTGGTCGGTGGAGGCCCTTGTGCGGTGGCAGCACCCGCAGCGGGGTCTGCTCACCCCGGACCTGTTCCTGCCGGAGCTGCGGCGGGTCCGGCAGCTGCCGGCGCTGGACCGCTGGGTGCTCGACCGCGCCTGCGCCGACGTCGCGCGGTGGGACGCGGTGCTCGGCGACCGGGCGCCGCAGTCCGTCAACGTCAACCTCACCATCGACACGCTCGGTGCCGCCGAGCTGACCTCACTCGTGCTGGACTCGTTGCGCCGCAACGGCTCCGCGCCGAGCCGGCTGCGGGTCGAGCTGCCCGAGTCGGCGGACTTCGCCCAGCTGCAGGGCACCGTCCACCAGCTGCGGGACCTGCGCGACGCGGGCGTCGGCATCGTGCTCGACGACATGGGCGCCGGCTCGGCGACCCTGCGCAACCTCTCCGCGCTGCCCGTCACCGGCGTGAAGATCGACCGGTCGTTCGTCGCGGGCATGCTCGACAACCGCAACGACTTCGCCGTCGTCAAGCTCCTCGGCGACCTGGGCCGCAGCGTCGGCATCGACGTCACCGCCGAAGGCGTCGAGGCCGACGAGCAGCTGGAGGCGCTGCGGCAGCTCGGCGTCCGCTTCGCGCAGGGCTACCACCTCGGCCTGCCCGCCCCCGCCGAGCACCTCACCGCCCTGCTGCGCACCGGCGCCCGCCCCCGCGGCGTGGCGAGCATCCCGGCCGAGCTCGCCGGCCGCCACCGCCGCTGACGCTCTCACGACGGGACACCGCCGGAAGGTCGCGGCACATTACGATCAGCCGATGTCTTCGCGTCCGCGGCTGGTGGTGGCCCTCGGCGCGGCCGTCGCGGTGGGGATCACGGTCGTGCGGGACCAGGCCGAGCGTGTGGAGCTGCACGTCCGGCTCGAGGAGCCGCGGGTCGGCGATCAGCTCGGCCGGAGCGAACGCGATGGTCATGGCCATGGCACGGTCCTCGTCGTAGATCGCCGGCCCGGCCGATCCCAGCGCCTTGACCCGCCGGTCGGTGACCCCGCGCCGGCCCCAGCCCAGGAAGTCCTCGCCGGTCCAGTCGTCCGGCTCCGCCGCGTACGCGGCGAACGCCTCCCGCACCTCCGCGTACCAGGGCTCGGCCGTGACCCGGCTGCCCGGCCCATCCACGCCGGCGCAGCGGAAGGTCGCGGCCTCCAGCAGCCCGGTCCGCTGTCCCCCGGGCGACCGGCCGGCCGCAGGCGAATCGACGCCCCTCTGGTTTGTGCCGGAGGGGCGGGGCAGGATCGACGGCATGACGAGGACCCGCCTGCTGATCGCCGCCGTGCTGGCATGGTGCCTGCCGGCGTGTTCCGCGGCCCCGGCGGTCGAGCGGCCGGCGGACGTGCCGGGGTCGACGCTGACCGTCGCCCTCGACGGCCGGCCGTTCAAGCTGCACCTGCCCACCTCGTACGCTGCCGGGACGAAGCTGCCGCTGGTGGTGCTGCTGCACGGGTACGGGTCCGACGCGGGCGAGGCGGAGCGGTACTTCGGGCTCACCGCCGAGGCCGACCGCCGCGGGTTCCTCACCGCGATGCCCGACGGCACGAAGAACGGCAGTGGCCGGCGGTTCTGGAACGCGACCGACGCGTGCTGCGACTTCGGGCGCGCCGGCACCGACGACTCCGGATACCTGCGGCGGCTCATCGACACCGTGAAGTCCGCGTACCCCGTGGACCCGGGCCGGGTCTACCTCGTCGGGCACTCCAACGGCGGCTTCATGGCGTACCGGATGGCCTGCGAGCACGCGGACACCGTCACCGCGATCGTCTCTCTCGCCGGTGCCGTGGCGCAGGATGCCGCCGGGTGCGCACCGTCCCGGCCGGTCGGCGTCCTGCAGATCCACGGCACCGCCGACGACACCATCCGCTTCGACGGGGGCCTGAACGGGAACCGGCCGTACCCGTCCGCCGCGGCCTCGGTCGAGCGGTGGCGCCGGTACAACGGCTGCTCGGACCGGGCCGCGGCCCGGGCCGCGCCGCTGGACCTCGACTCCGGCCTGCCCGGCGCCGAAACCGTCGTGACCGCGTACGAGGACTGCCGTGCCGGCGGCCGGGTGGCGCTGTGGTCGATCCCGGACGGCGGCCACGTGCCGTCGCTGTCACCGGCCTTCACCGCGACGGTCGTCGACCATCTGCTCGCGCAGTCCCGCTGAGCACGGCCCCCGGCCGTTCACAGCGGGCCCAGCACCTCCTCGGGCGGCGCGTCCAGCGCGAGGGTCGCCAGCACGCCGAGCAGCTGGCGCTCCTCGTACCGGAAGTGGCTCTCCATGATGGCGGCGACGCCCTCCAGGTGACGGTCCAGCTCGGCGACCGGCGCGGCCCGGCCGACCGCGGCCTGCAGGCCGCCGAGCAGGTGCGCGATCATGGAGTGGTCCTGGGTGAGCTTGCGCAGCACCGGCCCGAGCTCAGGGTGCGCCGCCTCGATCGCCGGGAACAGGGTGCGGTCCTCGCCCCGGTGGTGCCCGTCGAGGGCGGTGCAGAACCCGTGGCAGAACAGCAGCAGCTCGCGGGTCGCCGGATCACCGGCCCTGCCGTCTGCGACCGCCCCGCGGATGAGGTCCAGCGCCTCGCGCAGGCGCGCGTGCACCTGGCGAAGCTCACGGCTCCAGGCGACCAGCCTGGTCGTCTCGCGCTCAGTCACGCGAAGACGAAGGAATCGACGTCAGCATCGTCGGTCTCCCTCGGTCCGGCGCCTCCATGCCTGGCACGGTCTGCCACCGGCACGCGACGCTCCCCGCAGCCTAACCCACGGGCCGGCCGCATCATGCGACCGGCCCGATCGGGCGGTCAGGCGAGCAGATGCAGCTCGGCCGGCTGCGTCTCGTCGTTGGCGTGCGCGTACTGGCCCAGGTTCGCGTCGTAGGTCTCGCGCATCTCGTGGATGGTGCCGCCGTAGCAGCCGGGCAGGTAGTTGGTCTAGGTGGGCTGCGGGTCGCCGGCCTCGAAGCCGGTGCTGAAGCCGGTGGCGGCGGCGGCCGCCGGGGGCGGGGCGGACAGGGCGGTGAACAGGCCCGCGGACAGGGCGGCGAGGGCCACCCAGCTCCGGGCACGGCTGCGCTTAACAGTCGGACACTTACGAAGGTGGGTCGCAGGCCACTGCCAGGCGGCTGCCAGCTTCGGCGGTCAGGTTGTGAGGGCAAGCGACCACCAGGGAGGTTTCGAACGTGGAACAAGCACCGTCATACGAAGGCCGCGCGTACACCCGGCCCGAGGAGGACCTGTTCGACCAGGGGCTGGGCTTCGACCTCGGCACGATGGTGCGGCGGCGGCAGTTGCTGCGGGTCTTCGGCCTCGGCGCCGCGGCGATCGGCCTGACCGCCGCCTGCGACTCCGGCGACGGCGGCAGCGGCGGCAGCAGTACGCCCAGCGGCGGCGCTAGTTCGTCGGCCGCGTCGTCCGCGACCGGTGAGATCCCCGACGAGACCGCCGGCCCGTATCCGGGCGACGGCTCCAACGGGCCGAACGTGCTCACCACGAGCGGCGTCGTGCGCAGCGACATCCGCTCGTCCTTCGGCACCGCGAGCGGCACCGCGGCGGGCGTGCCGATGACCCTGGAGCTCAGCATCGTCGACCTCGCCAAGGGTGCGGCCACGCCGTTCGCCGGCGTGGCGGTCTACGTCTGGCACTGCGACCGGGAAGGCCGCTACTCGCTGTACTCCGAGGGCGTCACCGACCAGAACTACCTGCGCGGCGTGCAGGTCGCCGACGCCCAGGGCAAGGTGAAGTTCACCAGCGTCTTCCCGGCCTGCTACTCGGGCCGCTGGCCGCACATCCACTTCGAGGTGTACCCGGACCAGGCGAGCATCACCGACGCGTCCAAGGCGATCGCGACCTCCCAGGTCGCCCTGCCGAAGGACGTCTGCGACAAGGTCTACGCCACCACCGGCTACTCCGCCTCGGTCCAGAACCTGTCCCAGGTCACCCTGCAGAACGACAACGTCTTCGGCGACGACGCCGGCGCCCTCCAGCTCGGCACTGTCACCGGCGACGTCACCAGCGGCTACGCGGTCTCCCTGACGGCAAAGGTCGACACCACGACGACCCCGACCGCCGGCGGCGCCCCTCCCGGCGGCGGCCCCGGCGGCGGCTCCGGCGGACCTGGCGGCCCTCGTCCGAGCGGCCCGCCGCCGAGCCGTTAGGCGCCTCCGCGCCAGGCCGCGATCAGTTCGCGCACTCCGAGGGTGCCGAGCACGGTGGGATGGCCCGGGACGAGCGCCCGGGCCATGCCGTGCGCGGCGTCATGCCGGGTCTCCGGACCACCCTTCGGGGGTGGCCACTGCGGCATCCTCATCGCCGGCCGACCAGATCTCCACGAACAGGCCGTACCCCGCGCCGACGACGAACGTCGTGTCGCCGACCCGCGCCTCACACAGTGCCCGGTACCAGCCGGCGCCGCCCGTCGGCGCTCAGGACGCCGGCCTGCTCCCCGGACAGCGGGTCCCGCAGCCGCACCCCGCCGACGCCAGCATGGTCCGGCCGCCGACCTCGACCCGGCACACGGCGTACACCGGATGCCCGAGGCCGGCAAGGGCGTGCGGATGCTCACCCGTCTCCGCGTCCCACCCGTGCCCGTGCCCGTCCTGCCCCGCCGTCGCGACCAGCACGCGGTCGCCGGCCCGCACCGCGCACACCGCCTGGAGCGCACCCCGGGCGCCGGCCAGCACCCGCACGAGCTGCCAGGTCCGCGGGTCCCACAGGCGGATCCCGCCGTCGGTGCTGACGGAGGCGAGCAGGGTCGCACCGGCGACCGGCACCGGGCAGCCCCGGCGCCGCGGCCCAGCCGAGCCGAGGCCCTGCCGGTGACGGGATCCCGGAGCACGAGGGTGCCGTCGTCGCCACCGCTGGCGAGTCGCGGCGCACCGTCGACCTCGAGGGCACACAGCGCGTGGACGGCACCGCGGTGCCCGGTCAGCGCGTGGACCCGCCGCCGGTCACCGGATCCCACCGGCGGATGACGCGATCGTCGCTGCCGCCGCCAGCAAGCGGCCGGTCCCCCGCCCGCACCTCGCACAGGGCGTGCACCATGCCCGAGGCGGGCAGCACCAGGGCGGTCCTGCCCAGCACGCCGCGGCAGGCCTTCGTGGCCGGCTCGACCAGCCCGACGCGGTGCCCCAGTCGCCGACCGCGATCAGCGTCTCGCCACCACCTCGATCGCGCAGGCCGCGCCGCGCCGCGGCCGGGTGCTGAACGCCCCGGCCAGCAGGAACAGCGGCCAGACCGCCGACAGGCCGGGCCACCTCGCCGGCACGGCCGCCCCGGACACCAGGTCCGCGGCCGCGGCCAGTCCGAACGCCGGCACACCGCACCGGACGGCGACCCACGCCAGCCCGCGCACTGCCGTCGTGACGCCGGCGCACCGCACCGAGTCGACCAGCCACACAGCGACCCGGGCCGCCGCCTGGACCACCAGCGCGACCAGCAGCGCGGCGCCCCAGGACCAGAACCGCGGCGCCTCCGCCGCCCAGGCCACCACGAGCAGGACCAGCCAGGCGCCCGCCATCTTGGCCAGGAACATCACCAGCCGCACGGAGGGCCCGTCCTTGCCATGCGCACAACGGTCTCCAGGATCGCCGTGGGGCGTGCTCGGCCCGCCAGACGATGACCGATCGCTATGTCGACGTTGTCGCGCGGCCGGCCGTCACGAGTCGCCCACCGCCAGCGGCGCGGACAGGCGGGCCCGGAGCTCACGGAGGCCACGGGGGCCACGGGAGCGCCGCGGTGCGGCGGCGGGCCGCCCGGTCGCGCTCAGGCCCACCACGACCGGCAGCCCGACGAGCGCGATGAGCCAGCAGGACAGCAGGCGGTAGGCCAGGACGGCGGCCGCCGCGGCCGAGGCGTCGCCGGCGCCGGCGGCGACCAGCGACGCGAGCAGGCTCGCCTCGACGAGGCCGGCACCGCCCGCGACGAGCGGGATCTGGCGGACGAGCTGTCCGGTCAGGTAGGCGCCGACGAGCGCCACCGTGCCGGCGTCGAGGCGGAACGCCTGGGCGACCGCGACGAAGCACGCCAGGTCGCACACCCTGCGCGCGGCGGCCGCGCCGCCGGCGGTGAGCCAGCACCTGGCCGGCAGCGACCAGCAGGCCCGGGTCGTGTCCACGCCGAGGCGGATCAGCGTGCGGATCAGGGCACGCCCGCCGCCGGCGGGCGGGGCGTCCGCACGGTCCGGCACGGTGCGCGGCCGGGTGCCTCGGCACCGGCGGCGGAGCACGACCGCGGCCGCACCCAGCAGCGCCCCGGTGGCCGTCACCGCCAGGAGGCCGGTCACGCTGGTGGACACGGCCACCAGGCACCAGGCGAGGTAGACGAGCACGATCGCCGCGCTCGCCTGGACGCTGGCGAGGACCGTGGTGGCGAGGGCGGCCGCGCTCGTCAGGCCGTGCGCGCGGAACTGGCGGACGGCGAACGCGGTCGACACCGGCCCGCCGGCCGGCATCGCCGTGGACAGGGCGGTCCGGGCGAGCGAGACGCCCACCGCCCGGCCGGTCGACATCGCGCCACCGTAGGCGGCCAGGAGGTGACGCTGCTGCACCGCGTACATGAGCACCGACCCGGCCTGGACGAGCAGCGCCACCGCGAGCCACCACCACTGGGCCGCCAGCAGCGACCGCAGCACGGTGCCGGGATCGGGCAGGGACCCGCGCAGCAGCACGAACGCCACCGCCGCCGCGGCCACGGTGAGGGCGACCCCCAGCCAGCGCCGCCAGTCCCGCAGCCACATGCGCGTACAGTGCGCCAGCGAGATGAGGCCCGGTTGAACGCGACGCGTCGCGTCGACATCAAGGCCACGGCCGCCCGCTGTCGCCGCCGTGGCGTCGCATCGGTCGATGGGACCTTCACACCACCCGCGCGGGGTTTCGAAACGTCCCCCGGCCCACCTCGACCGTGCAGAAATGTGGCTCATACAGTTCGACCCCGATCGATTGTGATCGATTGTGTCGGATCCTGGGAGCGTTCTGTGCGGCCTCAACGCTCGATCGTGCTCGCCGCGGTCCTTGTACTGCCCACCGTCCTCGCCGTCCAACCCGCCGCGGCCCACCGCCGCATCCACCGCCGCGTCCACCGCTGTGGCCGTCTACGAGGCGGAGGACGGCGTCCTGCAGGGTGTCACCGTGCCGGGGTTCTCCGGCACCGGGTACGTGGCCGGCTTCGACGACCCGGCGGACAGCGTGACCATCACCGTGCCCGGCGGGGCGGCCGTCCTCGCCCACGTCCGGCCGCAGCCGACCGCCGGGGCCATCGTCTTCGACGCCGCCGGCCTGCGGTTCGTCGATCACCGCGCGCTGCTGCACCTGCACCGGTACGCGGAGCGCGCGGGCGCCGACGCGATCCTGCACACCTCGCTGAGCACCGTCGCCGACCTCGCCGCGATGATCTGTGGATCGCCCACCAGTCCTGCAGCCACATCACGCTCCACCGGACCGTGACCGGCTGCACGGTCCGCATGACCGCCGGCCAGCCGTACACCGGCTGACGTGGCCGGCGGCCCGGCGGCGCCCGCCGATCACCCGGCCGCTGCCTGTCCGGCGCTCGCCTGTGGCCGGCGGAGATCGGACGTCGTGCCCGGCCGGACCGGGTGGCGGCCCGGCCGGGATCGCGCCGCAGTGGTCAGCTCCTCCTCCACTGCTGGTTGGTACCGCCGTTGCAGGGCCAGATGATCAGCTTGGTGCCGTTGGCGGTGCCGTTGTCGTAGGCGTCGAGGCACTTGCCGGAGCCGGTGCCGACGATGGTGCCGTCGCTGTTGAGCGTCCACTGCTGGTTGGTGCCGCCGTTGCAGTCCCAGATCTGCACGGCCGCCCCGTCGGCGGTCGACGCACCCACCACGTCCAGGCACTTGTTCCCGTACACCTGCAGCTGCCGCGAACTCGTCGCCGTCCACCGCTGGTTGGCGCCGCCGTTGCAGTCCCACAGCGCGACGAGGGTGCCGCTGGTGGTGGTGTTATTGGGCACGTCGACGCAGCGTCCGGACTGCACGCCGCGGATGACGGAGCCGCTGAGCGGCGTCCCGCAGGTGGTCATGCCCGAGGTGTACGGGCAGACCACCGACGCGAACCCGCCCCGCTCCAGCAGCGCCACCGACAGGGTGTCGGCGCTCGTGACGGTCCGGGTCTCGCGCAGCAGGTTGCCGCCGTTGTCCCGCACGGTCTCCAGGAACCACTGGCCGGAGCCGAGGAAGGACAGCGGGGTCTGGAACGTCTTCGCGGCGATGGCGGAGATGCCGCCGAGGTACCAGGTGCCGCCGTTGCGCCGGGCGAAGTACGCCTCCCGGCCGGGACTGCCGCCGAGCAGCCGGGTCTCGTCCCAGGCGGTCGGCAGCTGGTTGAGGATCCGCATCGCCTCGGGCTGCGACTCGTAGCTCTCCGGGTTGTCGCCGAGGTGCTGCCAGCCGGACTCGAAGACGATCGCGGTCGCGAGCTCGTGCGCCCGGGTGGTGTCGCGGTTGTACGGGCTGAAGATGACCGGCGTGAAGTCCATGCTGGCGATGGCGTTGCGGGTGAACGGCAGGATCGTGTTGAGCCCGGCCCGCAGGTACTGCTCGGCGCCGTGCACCGCCTCCGCCGTCATGACGTGCGGCCAGGTGCGCTGCATGCCGCGCGGCGTCGCCGACCCGTGGAAGTTGATCATCAGCTGGAGCTCGGCGGTGCGGGCGAGGATCGCGTCGTACCACTGCAGCGTCGGCTGCGTGAACTCGTAGGAGAAGTCGACCTTCACGCCGGCGACGCCCCAGCTCTTGATCAGCGGTAGCCACTGCTCGCGCTGCGCGGAGGTCCACAGGGCGTTGGAGTTGAACCACAGGATCACCTGCACGTTGCGGGCCCTCGCGTACGACACCACGTCCGGCGCCCAGCTGGACTGCCAGCCCTCGTCGATGAGCAGGTAGCCCCAGCCGTTGCGGGCGGCGAAGTCGATGTACTGCTTCTGCCGGTTGGCGTCCGAGGGGCTGGCGTGCTCGGTCAGCCATGACCAGGTGACGGTGTCGGGCCTGACCCACGACGTGTTGCCCACCCGGGACGGCGCGGAGAGGTCGTCGACGATGGTCGAGGTGGTCACGCCGGCCAGCGAGCCGACGGCCGCGGTGCGCCACGGCGTGGACAGCGGCAGGCTGGCGGTGATCGCGCTGCCGAGCGAGGCGGTGTAGGTGCCGGACCCGCTCTGGTGCGCCAGGCTCATCGCCGCGTACCGGCCGTCGAGGTCGGCCTCGGCGACCAGCGCGTACGTCCCGGCGACGTCGAACAGCGCCGGGTTGCGGAAGGTGGCGGTCGCCGCCGCGCCGGCGGTCGTCTGGAACCAGTAGCCCTGGTCCTCGCGGTGCGACGGCACCAGCCACGCGTTGGTGCCGGCCGGCACGGTCCAGGACGAGGCCTCGCGCTGCACGGTCACGGTGCCACTGCCGGGCAGCACGTACCGGTAGGCCGCGCCGGTGTCGGAGGCACGGACGACCACGTCGAGCCGGGCGCCGCCGGCGCCGGTGAACGACAGCGTCGACTCCGAGTAGGTGGTCGACCGGTTGCGCTGCTTCCCGGTGGTCATCGAGTAGGCCTCGGTGACGGTCCGGTTGGTGCGGGCCGTGAAGGTCAGGCTCTTCGTCAGGTCGGCGGTGCCGGTCACGATGCCGATCGCCGACGGGGACAGGATCGTGCGGCCCTGGTTGGACACGGAGAAGCTCAGCGTCCCGTTGTCGTTGAGCGTGACCTGGGCGGCCGTCGGGGAACCGGCGGACGGCCCGGTGACCGTCCAGCTGGTCGCGGCCGACGCGGGCTTCACCGCGAACGCGATGCCCGCGGTCAGCACCGCGAGCACGAGCGTGCCGCGGAGCAGGGACTTGTGATGTCGCATGGGGGGTCGTCCTCCGGAGGGTTGGCGGAACCTCGGACGGGGCGAGCTGGGCGGCGCCTCGGATGTCAACGTTGTCAACAACGGCGGCGTTGACTTACGTTGATACGTGCGCGACTTTGCAGCCATTGAACATCTTGATCATGAGGGTGTCAAGGAGCCGCTATGCCACGCGACATCCGTCGAACCCGATCCCGTAGAGCGACCTGCCAACGATGACATGTTGCCGTTTGCTGTGGTGACTTTGAGTCTTCGAGTTTGAACTTGTTGGACGACTCGTCACGTTTCAACACACCCCTCACCTTGGAGAAGTCCCATGACCGACCTCCGGCTGTCCCGCCGTGCCGCCCTGCGGGGCCTCGCCGCGGCGCCCGCGTTCTCCGGCGCCTCCACGCTGCTGTCCGCCTCGCGCTTCACCTCGACACGGCGTTCATCGAGCTCGACGGCACCGAGGGCACCGACGGCGCCAACGGCGCCGGCGTCCCGGCCAACGTCGACCAGGAGACCGCCGGGCTCAACCGCGCCGTCCTGCCCGTCACCGAGCGCGTCGTCTGCAACGCGGACCACACCGCGTGGCACCGGCGGGGCGACCACCACGTCATGCCTGCCGGGGCGCTCCTGCTCGTCGACACCCTGGTCCGCGCGGACCTCCGCGACGACCTCACCCTCGGCGGCGTCCGACCCGTCGTCGCCCACGGCCGGCGGCTGAGCACCACCTGATCCCCGCCGCGGCGATCCGCATCACCGGCCACTCGCCGGGTACCCGGAGAGGATGACCCAGGCCTCCACGACGGCAGCGCTCGGCGCGCAGCGCTTCGTCGAGCTCACCACGTTCAAGCGGGACGGCACCCCGGTCGCCACGCCCGTGTGGATCACTCCGGACGGCGACACCCTCGTCGTGACCACGCACGCCGCCAGCTACAAGGTCAAGCGCCTGCGCCGCAACCCCCGCGTGCGGCTGGTCCCCTGCACCCGCACCGGCAAGGTCGACGCCACCGGACCGCCGGTCGAGGGCACCGCCGAGATCGTCACCGACCCGCGTGAGGCCGCCCGCCTGACGGACCTGGTCCGGCGCAAGTACGGCCTCGAGTACCGCCTGGTGATGCTCATCGAACGCCTCGCCACCCGCCGCCGCCGGGACCGGGTCATGCTGCGGATCACGCTGCCGGGCTGACCCGGCTCAGCTCACCTGTCACGCCCTTCCGGCAGCTCCCGGCAACTCTTCGGCGAGAGCGAGGATGATGCCGCCCGGCCCGCGGAGGTAGCAGAGCAGGTAGACGTCCTCGAAGCGGGTCACCTCACCGACCAGCTCCGCGCCGTGCGGGCGGAGGCGGGCGAGGGTGTCCTCGATGTCGTCCACGGCGAACATGACGCGGTGCAGGCCCAGCGTGTTCGCCGGGGTGACCGCCGGCTCGGGGACGATCGACTTCGGGCTGTGGTACGTCGCCAGCTCCAGCCGGCCCGGGGCGCCCGGGATCCGCATCATCGCGATCTCGCTCCGCATGCCGTCGATCCCGACGACCTTCCCCGCCCAGCTGCCCTCGATCGGCGTCCTGCCCTCCAGCTCCATGCCGAGCTCGGTGAAGAACGCGACGGCGGCGTCGAGGTCGTCCACGACGATGCCGACGTTGTCCATGCGCTTGATCGTCATGCTGCCGAGCATATGGGCGCGCGGCGCCGGACCGCAGGCCGGCACCGTGCGGGACGTCGCTCAGGCGGGCCTTGACGGCGGCGGCCATCGCCTGCTCGCCGGCGCCGTCGCGGCGGTGACGGCGGCGATCTGGGCGGGGACGGGCAGCCCGAGCGTGCCCTTGCCGGGCCGGATCGGTCAGCCGGTCCCGGCCAGGTACGCGTGCACCGCCGAGACCACCACCGAGCCCTCGCCGACGGCGGAGGCGACCCGCTTGACCGATCCGGCCCGGACGTCGCCGACGGCGAACAGGCCCGGCACCGACGTCTCGAACGCGCCGCGGGTCACCACGAAACCCTTCTCGTCGAGGTCCGCGCCCACGTCGTGCAGCCAGGTGGTGCGCGGCTGCGCCCCGATCATCAGGAACAGCCCGCCGGCCTCGATCTCGACCTCCCGCCCCGTCGCCCCGTCCCGCCAGGTGAGGTGGGTGAGCCGGTCGCCGCCCCGCGCGCCGGTCAGCTCCGACCGCGAGTGGACGGTGATCCGCTCGTGGTGCAGGAGCCGCTTCGCGAGGTAGCTCGACATCGTCTCGGTCAGGTCGTCGCGGCGGATGAGGACGTGCACGCGGCCGGCCTGCCGGGCGAGGAACAGCGCGGCCTGGCCGGCCGAGTTGGCTCCCCCGACCACCACGACGTCGCGGCCGAGGCAGGCACGTGCGTCGATCTCCGTGGCCGCGTACGAGACGCCGCGCCCCTCGAGCTCGGCGACGCCGGGGACCGTCAGCCGCCGGTACCGGACGCCGCTGGCGACGACCACGGCACGGGCGGCCACGTCGGTGTCGTCGTCGAGCCTGACCCGGAACCCGTCCTGGTCCCGCGCCAGGCCGGTGACGGATCGGGGCGAGACGAGCCGGGCCCCGAACTTGACGGCCTGCAGCATCGCCGAGCGGGCCAGCTCGCCGCCGGCGATCCCGCGCGGGAAGCCCAGGTAGTTCTCGATCCGCGACGACGTGCCGGCCTGCCCGCCGGGGGCGACGTCCTCGACGACCACGACGTCCAGGCCTTCGGAGGCGCCGTAGACGGCGGCGGCCAGACCGGCCGGGCCGGCGCCGACGACGAGCAGGTCGCACCGCGCGTGCTCGGGCAGCCCGCACAGGTCGAGGCCGACGGCCGTCGCGAGGTCGCGGGGGCTCGGGTCGGCCAGGACCCGCCCCTCCCCGGTCACCACCGCGGCGCCCTGGGCCGGCAGCGCGCACTCCGCCGCGACCTCGCCCCAGGCGGGCGGGTCGGAGCGCAGCACGACCCGGAACGGGATGTGGTTGCGCGAGGCGAACTCCCGCAGCCGGCGCAGGTGGTGGTCGTCGTCGCCGGCGAGGACGAGGCCGCCCTCGCCCCAGCGGCTCAGCATGCGCCGCCGGGCGTCGAACGCGGAGATCAGCAGGTCGCCGAGGTCCACGGTGGTGGCGATCAGCCGGCGCAGCTCCTCGATGGGCACCCGCAGCAGCGTGGTGCCCGGCATCGCCACCCCGGCGAGGAACGCCGACTGCCCCATGAGCATGCCGAGCTCGCCGACGAAGTCGCCGGGCTCCACGACGACCACGACCCGGTCGTCCCGGCGGTCCACCAGGCACAGCCCGCCGGTCTCCACGACGTACAGGTCGTAGGGCTCGCCGCCCTCCCACAGCACCTCGCCCGGCGACGGGTGCACCACCTGTCCGGCCGCCTCCAGCAGGGCGCGGTCCTCCTCGCCGAACGCCGGCCACGCCTGGGTGTCGTCCGGCGAGCTGGACCGCCGGGATGAGTACCGCGTCCGCGCGTCGGGGACCGGGACCGTGCTCATGTGCGTGCCTCCCTGTTGGCGACCGGACGTCGCAGCAAGATACCGGAGTGCGAGGATGGCGGCCGATGGAGTCGTACGTCGAGCACCCGCCGGTGGCCGCGTTGGCGGAGGTCGTCCGCACGGTGTGGATCCAGCGGACCGGCGACGTGGCGTACGCGCAGCGGCACCTGCCGACCGGTGGGGTGGAGCTGCACTTCCCGATCGGCGGGCGCCCGCGTCTGCTCGGCCCGCTGACCGGTCCGCAGGTCGAGGTGATCCCCGCGCGGACCACGGTGGTGGGCGTGCGGTTCCTGCCCGGGACCCCGCCGCCCCTGCCCGTGGCCCTCGACGACCTGCTCGACCAGCGCCCCGGCCTGACCGACCTGTGGGGAGCCACGGCCGACCGCCTGGCGGAGGCGATGGCCGGCGCCCGGACGCCGGAGCGGGCGCTCGCGCTCCTGCAGCGGCACCTCCTGCGCGAGCTCCACGGCGACGCGCGCGTGGATCCGCTGGTACGGGAGGCCGTGCGGGCGCTGATGCCATGGTCGCCGGTCACCGTCGACGCCGTGGCCGGCCACCTGGCGCTGTCGGTGAGCCAGCTGCGCCGCCGCTGCCTGCGGGCGGTCGGGCTGAGCCCGAAGGTCCTGCAGCGGACGCTGCGGTTCCAGGGGTTCCTGGCCCTGGCCCAAGCGGGCGCGGCCGGCGTCGCGGGCCTCGCGGCCGACCTCGGCTACGCGGACCAGGCGCACCTCAGCCGGGAGTGCCTGAGGCTGACCGGTCTCACCCCGCGCGACCTGCTCGGCGGCGAGGTCGACCGCTGCGCGTGCGGCCACGACCACTCGGCCTCCTACGGGCCGTTCCTCAAGGGCCGCCGTGCGCGATTCGTTCAAGACCCGGCCGGAGCCCGCGGTATCTGATCACGTCATGATCCTCGTCACCGGTGGGCTCGGCATGATCGGCGCCCACACCGCCCGCGCGCTCGCCGACCTCGGGCATCAGGTCGTCGTCACCGCGCACCGGCGTGCGGAGGTGCCGTCGTTCCTCCCCGGCCGGGTCACCGTCGAGACCCTCGACGTCACCGACCGCGACGCCTTCCTCGCCCTCGCCGGCCGCCACCGGATCAGCGACATCGTCCATCTCGCCGGATCGATCCCCGGCGGTGACGACCCGGTCGGCTACTTCCGCCGGGACATGGCCGGGCTGCTCAACGCCCTCGACGCGGCCCGCACGTGGACGGTGCGCAGGTTCGCCGTCGCGAGCAGCATCGGCGTGTACATCGGCCGGCCCGAGATCCCGTGGCACGAGGGCCTGCCGCTGCCCGCCGCGCACCTGCCGCACCTGATCGTCGCGTTCAAGAAGGCCGTCGAGCCGCTCGTCACCCACGCCCTGCACGGCACCGGCGTCCAGCCGGTGCTGCTGCGGATCGGCAGCACGTGGGGGCCGCTCATGGACCCCGAATCGCCGTTCAACCCGATCCCGCCGTACATCAGCGCCGTGCTCCGTGGCGAGGAGCCGCCGCCGCTCCTCGCCGACGACGGCGGCGACACCTGCTACGCGCCGGACGCGGGCCGCGCGATCGCCCTGCTCATGACCGCCCCGAACCTGCGGTACGACACGTACAACGTGTCCAGCGGCCGCCCGTTCACCTACCGGGAGGTCGCGGACGCGCTCGGGGCGCCGGTGCGGTCCGGGGGTGCCGGCGCCCACCCGTACCTCGACATCACCCGCCTCACCGAGGACACCGGCTTCAAGCCGGAGTTCGACACGGCCGCCGCGGTCGCCGACTACGTCGCCTGGCGGTCCGCCAACCCCCGCTGAAGCAGCGCGTCCCGCACCTCGTCGAGCGTGTCAGGGATCTCCGCGCCGACCGTCGGCAACTGCCCGGGGCCGAGACGGGCCTCGTGGTGTCGATCGACGGCGACCAGGCCGGCCGCGCGGCCGCCGATGCCGCGTTCGAGTTGCTCCGGCAGCCGCCGTCGTCCAGCCAGCTGCGCGCCGCCATTGATCTGTGGAGGTGGGGCAGCGGGATCGACGCCGGTCGCCGTACGGTGCGGCGGCCGGAGGTGAACACAGGGGTCTCCGGCTTCCCTGCCGGAGGTTTCCATGACAAGAACGCCGCTCCTGGCGGTCGCCCTCAGCGTGGTGTGCGGTGTCGCGCTGTCCGCCGCGCCGGCCTACGCCGCGCCGGGCACGACACCGGCGCCCGCCCACCGCCATGCCAGCGGCCTGCTGGTAGCCGCACCGCAGACGACCCCGCCGAAGGCGGCACCGGACACGGTCGCGACTGCGCTGCACGACGCGTGGGAACGCGCCGAGCAGCACCCGGACCTGCTCGGGTACCCGTGGGCGGACGCCTCCGGCGTGGTCGTCGACGGCGTCGGCGCGGCGGGTGAGCGGTTCGCCCAGCAGTTCCGCTCGGCCCGCGGCCCGGCCGCGGCGCTGCGGACCCGCACCGTCAAACGCAGCTTCGCCCAGTTGGAAGCGCTCAAGCACGAGATCATCGGCCTGACCTCCGCGGATGTGCCAGACGGTGAGACGATCTGGGAGACGGTGCCGGACGGCGCGGGCAACCGGGTGATCGTCACCGTGGAACGGGAGTCCGACGCATTGCTCAACGCGTTGGCGAAGCGGTACGGCACCGAGGCGATCGTCGTGCGGGTCGACGGGAACCGGCCCAAGACGCAGCCGCTGGCGGACCGCAACTACGACGGCAGCCCGTTCTGGGGCGGGGCCCAGAACAAGGCGCAGTACACCTGCACCAGCGCGTTTCCGTGGGTGTCCGGGTCGACGCCGATGATGGTCACCGCCGGGCACTGCTCCCCCACGGGTGGCACCGTCCTGACCCCCGTGCACGCGATGGGGCTTGTCACCCCGAACAGCCGCGAGAGCTGGAACAACGGCACCGGCACCGTGTACCTGACCGGGCAGGGCACGTACCGCGGTGACATCGCGCTCGGTATCGCCGCGAAGGGCATCTTCAGCGGCGGAGGGGGTGGCGGCAGTGACGCCTGGGGCGGCGCGACCGACCCGTGTTTCAGCGTGTTCACCGACATCTGGGACGCCTTCTACGCCTTCCCCGGCACGTTGAAGACGGTGTGACGATGCCACGGCGGTCACGGCGGCGTGTCCTGATCGCGGTGACGGCCGTGGTGCTCCTGGCGGCCGCGGCGGGTCTGGTGTACTGGCGGGCCCGCGACACCGGCTACCTGGCGATGACCAGCGAGTACGAGCGCGGCACCGATCCCCGGGTCGTGACGGTGCGTCTCACGATCGGCCCGGGCGACCGGGTCCTGCGGCACGAGGTCGCCGAGGACGACACCCGGGTGCGGATCTCGGTGTGGGTCCGCAGGGCGAGCGACAACACTCCCGGTGGCGGGGTTTCCGCGGACCGGACCGTCACCCTGCGGCAGCCGCTCGCCGGCCGGGTGGTCGTCGACGGGCACGGCACCGTGATGCGGGAGCGGCCGGGCTGACCGGCGGCTGGTTGCCCGCCGCTGACACCACCCGCCGGACCTGCCGATCGGGCGCCCGGATCGCGGCCCGGACCCGCTCGCCGAGGACCGCGAACGGCTCACCCGGCAGGTCCTGGTCCAGGTCGACCGCCACGCCGGCACGGCCGGCCTGCACGGCGCCGGCGGTCGCGGTGAACGGCGGGAGCCCGCCGACCTCGTCGTGCAGCGCGCTGATCAGCGCCGCCCGCCGCGCCTCGCCGACGTCGTCACCGGCCACACCGGTGACCATCTGCATGGTGGCGTGCAGCCACGGCTCCGACACGACCGACAGCGCCGACGGGTACCGCGCCAGGACCTCGTTGCTCTGCGCCACCAGCCGCCGCAGGTCCGGGTCGGTGTCGAGGTCGGGCAGCACGTACACGTGCCACCGGCTCCGCTCGGCCCACGTCCGCTCCGCCGTGATGAACCGTTCCATCGCCGCATTCTCCCCGTTCCGCGTGCTCTGGCGTCGCGGGGCGCTCAGCCGTGGGCGAGCTTGGCGACGGCGACGGCGAGGGAGGTCTCCCGCTCGAAGTGGCCGCCGTGGGTCGGGCTGATGCCAAGCTGGTACTTCGAACCGTCGGCGGTGCGGTGGAAGATCTTGGTGGTGTGCTGGGTCGACTCGACGGTCGTCAGGTCGAAGGTCAGCACCTGCGGGGCGGGCGCGACGAACAGCAGCCGCCGGGACGTCAGCGCGAACACGCTGTTGATCGGGCTGTCCATCCAGGTCACGGCGCCGCCGCAGAGGTGCCGGACCTCCTCCGCCGCCGCCGGCAGGTGGTCGCGCAGCAGCGTGAGGGCTTGCGCGCAGGGGCCGGCCAGCTCCTGCCGGACGTCCGGCGGGCAGGCGGCGACCGCCGCGTCGATGTCGGTGCGTCCGGGCCAGGGCCCGGGCTGCGCCGGCGGGGCGGGCACGGCCGGCTGGCTCGGGAACGCCGACGCGGACTGGGCGGGTGTGGGCCGGGTGTAGTTGATGCCCATGGGTCCTCCTACCGGTGTCCCCTCTCTGACGGACCGCGGCCGCTCAGCGGCCGTCGAGCGGCAGCGGGACCAGGACGTCGGGCAGGCCGGCGTCCGGCCAGGCGCACAGCAGGTCGAGCGAGGCGCCGCCGGGGTCGGGCAGGACGAACTCGATCCGGGACCGGAAGGCGTCCGGGCCCCCGCCGGCCGAGCCGCTGCCGTGCGGCGCCCAGACCGCCTCCCCGTCGTGGACGACGCCGACCCTCGCGCCGGGGAGCTCCGGTGGCCGGTCCGGGCCCGGGACCACCGACATGGCGGCCGCTCGTGGGCCGCGGGCCACACTCAGCAGCTCCGCCGACAGGGCCCCGTCGACGGCGGTGAGGCGGGTCAGCGCGACCACGGCGTCGGCGCCGCGGCTCAGCACGCGCGGACCGGCGACGATCCGGCCCGCCTCGACGGGCGGCTCGCCGCGCGGGCCGTCGTGCGTGCGGTGGCGCAGCGACGCGGGCACCGGTCCGGCGTCCACCGGCGCGTCCCAGATCGAGACCGTGCCACGCTCCACGGAGTCCTGCGGTGGCAGCGAGAGGTCCACGACGGACTCCGGGAACCCGATCTCGGGCCACGCCAGGACGAGCGAGGCATGGTCGTACAGTGGCGGAAAACGCAGCGTCGTGCGCAGGCTCGGACCGTGGGTGCCGCCGAAGTGGTCGCCGCCGCTGGAGCTGGTGCGCGACCCGAACACCCAGTGTGCGCGCCCGTCCTGGTCGAGCCGGCCGACGCGGAGGTCGAGGCCTTCGTCGTACGCCGGCAGCAGGCGCCGCGGCGCCGGCACGACGCGGTCACGTCCGGCGCGGATGCCGGCCTGGCGCTCGGTCGCGCCGCGGCGGTCGAGGGGTTGGCGGGCGAGCAGCTCCACCTCGAGGCCGGTGGGGCGGGAGACGGCGCCGACGATGCCGACGCTGAGCTCGGGCCGCCGCACGACGAGCCCGCCGCGGTGCGCGAGGACGCCGAGCGTCTCATCGATGGGCATGCGTCAGGGTAGCTCGTCGAGCAGGCCGGCCTCCCGGGCGAGGAGCGCGGCCTGGACGCGGTTCTCCAGGCCGAGCCGGGTGAGGATGCGGTTGACGCGGCTCTTCACGCCGGACTCCGACAGGTCCAGGGTCCTGGCGATCCGCGCGTTGGACAGCCCGCGCCCGACCAGCACCAGCACCTCCAGCTCCCGGGCGGTGAGGGCGGTGAGGCCGTCGACGGCGGCCGTCGCGGGCGGTGCCTGGAACGCCTCGGCGATGCGGCGGGTGACGGCTGGCGCGAGGACCGCGTTGCCCGCGGCGACGGCCCGGATCGCGTCGCAGAGCTGGTCCGGCGACGCGTTCTTCAGCAGGAATCCGCTCGCCCCCGCCCGCAGCGCGGACTGCACGTACTCGTCGAGGTCGAACGTCGTCAGCACGAGGATCTTCGACGGCACCGCCGCGCCGAGGATGCGCCTGGTCGCCTCGACACCGGTCAGGCCGGGCATGCGCACGTCCATGAGCACGACGTCGGGGCGCAGCTCGGCGGCGAGGGTCACGGCCCGCTCGCCGTCGGCCGCCTCGCCGACGACCTCGAGGTCGGGCCGCCGGTCGAGGATGGCGCGCAGCGCGGCGCGGACCATGTCCTGGTCGTCGGCGATGAGCACGGTGACCGTCACGGCCCGCCCTCCCCTTCCCATGGGAGCGTCGCCTCGACCCGCCAGCGTCCGTCGGCCAGCGGACCGGTCGACAGGGTGCCGCCGAACAGGGTGACCCGCTCCCGCATCCCGATCAGGCCGAGCCCCGCGCCGGGCATGGGCTGGTGCCCGGCGGCCGGCGGATCGTTGGTCACGCTGATCTCCAGTTGGTGCTTCTCCTGGTGTACGACCACCCGCACCGCCACCGGACCCGCGTGCTTCAGCACGTTGGTCAGCGACTCCTGAACGACCCGGTACGCCGAGACCTGCACGGCGGCGGGAATGCCGGGACCGATCGACACGTCCAGGTCGGTCTCGCAGCCGGCGGCCGTCGCGACGTCCGTGAGCTGCCGCAGGTGTTCCAGCGAAGGCTCCGGCTGGAGGTCCTGCGCGGCGTCGTCGTCCGCCAGCAGCCGCAGCAGGCGGCGCATCTCGGTCAGCGCCGTGTCGGCGGCGGTCCCGATGCCGGCCACCATCGGGTCGTCGGGCAGGACCTCGGCCTTCGCCCGGGCTTGCACGGCGATCGCGCTGACGTGGTGCGCGACCAGGTCGTGCAGGTCGCGGGCGATGCGGGCGCGTTCGGCGGTGACGGCGCGGGCGGCGCTGCGCTGCTGCTCGGCGCGCAGCCGCGCGGTCAGGTCCCGCAGCGCGGCGGCGTCGGAGTGGATGTGCCGCTGCGACCTGCCCAGCTGCCACAGCCCGGCCAGCAGCCCGACGGCCACCGTGACCTCGATGATCCCCGGGCGCAGCGCCGGCGGCAGCGGCGGGCCGGCGATCGGCCGGACCAGCAGGTCGTGGCCGAACATGGCGAACCCCGCGACGGCGACGGACAGCAGGCTCGCCGGCGGCGGCGCGTACCGGGCGACGGCGTAGACCCCGAACCCGAGCGGCAGCCCGTCGCGGAAGCTGATGGCCGGGTCGACCAGCTCGAACGCGACGTAGGCGACGCTGACCGCGACCATCACCGGCCACGGGTGCGTGCGCCGCCACAGCATCGGCGCGGCCTGCGCGACGAGCAGCGTCCACAGTGCGGCGGCGGTCCCCGGGTCGGCGGGCGAGAACGGCGCCCGCGGCCAGTCCGGCGGGCCGGCACTCTGCCGCAGCAGGACCATCGCCACGGCGAGCCCGCAGGCCAGCAGCGCGTCGGCCACCCTCGGCCTGCGCAGCAGCTCCATGATCACCTCCCGTTCGCAGACCCACCCTAGACCGCCGCGTGGGCGGTCCCGGCGAAAGGAATCCAAAGTTGCGCGCGGATCGTCCACGCGGCCGAGGGAGCGCCCACGGGCCGCTCATACCGTCGAGGGACACGACCGAACGAGACCGGAGGACGCACCTTGCGCAGCACCGATGGCCGGCTATGGCCCACTCGTACAGTGGCGGCGGCGGCGACACTCGTCGTCCTGTTCGTCGTCGCACCGGCCTACCTCGCGGGCGGCGACTACACCAGCGAGCGCGCACTGCGCGGCACGGTCCGCGGGGCGTTCGCGGGGTTCTGGGGCTCCGGCGGCGGCGAGCTGACCCCGGCGATGCGGCGGATCGCCGACTACTGGCTGCGCTACCACCTCGCGAAGGCGGTCATCGCCGCGCTGCTGCTCGTCGTGCTGGTGCCGCTCGGTGTGCGGTTGTGGCGGATGTACGTGGGCGCTCCGCGCCGCCGGCTGCTCCTCGCCGGCGTTCTCGTCACCGGGCTCGCCCTTGCGGCGCTGGTGCTCGTGATGGCCAACCTGCAGGGCGCGGCGGAGCCGTTCGCGTCGCTGATGCCGCTGCTCGTCGACACCCCGCCCGACGCCCCGCTCGCCGGCGTGCTGTCCGACGTCCGGCAGCAGCTGACCGGCGTCGTGGACGCGCGCCAGGCACCGTCACCCGCGCTGGCCCGCATGATCGACGACTACGCGCTGTACCACTGGGTGATCGCGGTGATCGCCGCGGTCGTCGCCGCGGGGCTGCTGTCGCTCGGTGTGGTGCTCTGGCGGCGCCGCGGGCCTTCGGGACCGGCGCGCCGGGTCCTCGCCGCGCACGGCGTGCTGTTCGCGGTCGTGGCGCTCGCCCTCGCGGTGGTGGTCGCGGCGAACGTCGGCACCGCCCTGGACCCGGACCCCGCCTTCGCGGCGTTCATCGACGGCGGCTGGTGACCCAGCACGGGACCTTCGGCCCTGCCGGTGCCCGTTGTCACCGGCGAGGGTGGAGGCAGCCAACCGCCGCCGTCACCTTGGAGCATTGATGGAGCACAACGACATCGTCGTCGGGACCGACGGCGGGGCGGGCGGGACGTGGGCCGTCCGCTGGGCGGCGAGCCAGGCGGCGCGGACCGGTGCGCGGCTGCGGGTCGTGTCCGTCCACCACCGCCTGCCGGGCACGCCCGCCGGCTCCGACGTGAGCGGCCGCGAGCGGGCGTGGGCCGTCGTGACCACCGCCGTCGCCGACGCCCGCGGCGGCCGGCCGGCGCTCGACGTGCGGGGCACCGCGCTGCCCGGCGCCCCTGGTGACGTGCTGCTGGCCGAGGCGCGGACGGCGGCGATGCTCGTCGTCGGCTCGCAGGGCCGCGGCGCGCTCGCGTCGGCGCTGCTGGGGTCGGTCGGGGTGCACGTCGCCACGCACGCGACCGGCCCGGTCGCCGTGGTCCGGGGCCGCGCCGACACCGCGATCGGGACGGTGGTCGCCGGCATCGCCGACCCCGCGTCGGCGGAGCGGGTCCTCGCCGCCGGCTTCGAGGAGGCGCACCGGCGTGGCTGCGCCCTTGTCGCGGTCCGCGCCCTCACCCCGACGCCGGCGGAAGCACCCTCGGCCGGACTGGGCACGCTGGTCAGGGCCGACGTGAGCGAGACCGTCACCCGCCTGCGGACGCTGTTCCCGACGGTGCCGGTGGAGGTCGAGCTCACCACGGGCAGCCCGGCGGACGTCCTGGTGGCGGCGTCCCGCAGCGCCCAGCTCGTCGTGCTCGACGCCGGCTCCGGCCCGTCCCTGGACCCGGTCAACCACCACCTCCTGCTCCGCGCCGACTGCCCCGTCCTGCTCCTGCGCGACACCCTCTGACCACACCGGCAGGGTAGTGATGGCAGCTGCTTCCAGCGCGACGCCCTCTGACGCACCGGCAGGGCAGGGGCGCCCCAGAGGACGGCGGCAGTCGTGGTGGCGGGGTGCCGGCTGCTCCCGGCCGGCACCCGGCCTGCACTGTCCCTTCAGCGCGGCAGCGGTGATGGGCGCCCTTCCAGCGCGGCAGCGGTGACGGCGGCTCTTCCCGCGCGGCGGCGGTGATGGGGGCTCTTCCCTCGCGGCGGCCGTGATGGGGGCGCTTTACAGCGCGGCGGTGGTGATGGCGGCGCGCAGGCGGGTGAGGGCTTCGGCGCGGACGCCGGTCAGGACCGGTTCGGTGGTCACGGTCGCGGCGCGCAGGTCGACGGGGCGGGGGGTGCGGGCGGTCGCGGCGCGGATGCCCTCGATGAGCGCCGGCCCCCACGTGCCGCCGATGACGATCTCCTGCGGGTCGGCGAGGGCGACGGTCGCGGCGACGACGCCGGCGACCGCGTCGCACACGGCGGTGCCGGCCGGTGAACCCGGGGTGCAGCGGTCCAGGAGACGGTCGACGTCGATGGCGGTGGAGTCGTCGCGGCGCAGGCCGAGCTCGGCGAACAGCTCGATGAAGCGGACGGCCCGGCCGTGCGGGCCGACGGTCAGCAGGTGCGCGATCTCGCCGGTCAGTCCGGTGCGGCCGCGGCGGATCTCGCCGTCGTTGACGATCGCGCAGCCGAGGCCCTCCCCGAGGTACAGGTAGGCGAAGTCGCCACGGTCACCGGCGTGGTCGCGTTCGGCGCGGGCGAGCCAGTTGACGTCGTTGTCGACGATCACCGGGCCGGCCACGAACCGGGTCAGGACGGCGACGGGGTCCAGCTCGCCGACGAGGAACGGCGCGTCGGGCAGCTGCACCAGCCGGCCGGTCGCCCGGTCCACCGGGTCTGCGGCGCCGACGACGGCCACCCGCACCGGGCCCCCATGACCGGAACCGTTGGGGCCGCCGAAGTCGCCGTTCATGGTGGAGCTGCCGTCCGCGGTGGCGACACGAGGGGCGGCAGCCGGTACATCGGCCGCAAACGCGAACGCGACGGACGAGACCGTGGAGACGGCGGTGCGCAGGGCGGCAGCGACCTCGTCGGGGTGGGCCGGGCGGCCGATCGGGCGGGCGTCGCGGGCCAGGGTGTCGCCGTGGGCGTTCAGGCACACCGCCACGACACCCGACGGCGCGATGGTGACGGCGAGCGCGAGCCCGACGCCGGGGGCGAGCGCGTAGTAGGAGCCCACCCGGCCACGGCCGCGGCCGCCGGGGGTGCGTTCGCCGGTGTCGGACACCAGGCCGCGCTCCTCGAGGCGGCGCACGCTCTCCCCCGCCGTCGGCTTCGAGATGCCGATCGCCGTGGCGAGCTCGGCCCTGGTCAGGCGCCGGTGCTCCATGAGTGCGCGCAGCACGTGCTCGTCGGTCGCCGACCGGACCAGATCCACGCCACGCATTCTAGTCAGGAGCCTTGCCTTGAAGAACGGCCGGGTGCTACAAGTAAGGGCACCTACCTAGAAAGGAGACGGCCGTGACGCTGCCGCACTGGGAGGAGACGCCCGCCGACCTCAGGGCGGCGACCCGCGAGATCAAGGCGGCCCTGCGCGAGCGCATCGCCGCGTCCGGCCGGACCGTCGAGGAGGTGTTCGCGGTCGTCGAGCGCCGCGTGCAGGACGCCGTCGACGAGATCGGCGCGGCCCGCCGGCGCGGCGAGACGATCTGGCCGGTGATCGACTACGCCGACATCGCCGCCGGCACCGTCTCCCCCGCCGACCTGGCCCGCCTCAAGCGGCGCGGCTGCCTCGTCGTGCGCGGGCACTTCGAGCGGGAGCAGGCCCTCGGCTGGGACCGCGACATCGTCGACTACGTCGAGAGCAACCGGTTCTTCGAGCAGTACCGCGGCCCCGGCGACGACTTCTTCGGCAGCGTCGGCTCCAAGCCCGAGATCTACCCGATCTACTGGTCGCCGGCGCAGATGCAAGCCCGGCAGAGCGAGCGCATGGCGACGGTGCAGGCGTTCCTGAACAGCCAGTGGAAGCACGAGTCGGACGGCGTGCGGTGGTTCGACCCGGAGCGCGACTCGCTGTACCCGGACCGGATCCGCCGCCGGCCGGAGGGCGCCGACTCCGCCGGCCTCGGCACGCACCTCGACCCGGGCACCCTGGACCTGTGGATGACGCGGGCCTACCAGCAGGCGTTCCGGCACCTGTTCGACGGCAGCGTCGAGCAGTACGACCCGTGGGACGCCGCCCACCGCACCGCCGGCCCGCAGTACCCCGGATCGACGATGTGCTCGGCGTTCCGCACGTTCCAGGGCTGGACGGCGCTGTCCGACATGGACCACGACCAGGGCGTGCTGCACACCGTGCCGATCCCGGAGGCGATGGCGTACCTGATGCTGCGCCCGCTGCTGCCGGACGTGCCGGACGACGACATGTGCGGCGTCACCGTCAACCAGGTCTTCCCGGCCGGCCACAAGTGGCACGCCCCGCTCATGGAGGCGCTGTCCGGCATCCCCGACGTGAAGGCCGGCGACTCCGTCTGGTGGCACTGCGACATGATCCACAGCGTGGCGCCGGTCGAGGCGCAGCGCGGCTGGGGCAACGTCATGTACATCCCGGCCGCCCCCTGGTGCCCCCGCAACGAGCAGTACGCGGCATCGGTCCGCGAGGCGTTCCGCTCCGGGGAAAGCCCGAGCGACTTCCCCGCCGAACACTACGAGAAGGACTGGCCCAACCGCTTCCACGAGGCCGACCTGAACGAGATCGGCCGGCGAGGACTCGGGCTGGATTTCCTCAACGCGGCCTGAACTGTGCCGATCCGCCGGAGGACGTTTCGTGCGGAGGAGAGCGCTGTGCCGGACAGCTACCAGCAGACCCGTCGGCCCGCCCGGTCGATCATGTTCGTCGGGGTCATGGGCCAGGCCGTGTCGACCATCGGCGTCGGCGCCCTCGGCATCTGGCTCATGAACGCGACCGGGGCCGTCGACATCGGCTTCGGCTCCGCGGTCGCGTTCATCGCGGTGCTGACCGTGATGAACGCGTTCTCCGCGTACCTCGGGATCCGGCCGCTGCTGCAGTCGGCCGGGAAGGTCCTGGCGCACCTGGACGCGATGGTCACCGGCGACCTGACCCGCCGGCTCGACCTCAACCGCAAGGACGAGTTCGGGCTCATCGCCGACGCGCTGAACCAGGCGACCGGGTCGATCCACGGCGTCATCCGCACCCTGGACGCGTCGGCCACCGCACTGTCCGGCGCGTCCGGCGAGCTGCGCGACGTGAGCCAGGGCTTCGCCCGCAACGCCAACCAGTCCAGCAGCCAGGCGCAGGGCATCGTGACCGCCGCCGAGCAGGTGTCCCGCAACGTCGACACGGTCGCCACCGCGTCCAACGAGATGAGCGCGTCGATCCGCGAGATCGCGCAGAACGCGGCCCAGGCGGTGCGGGTCGGCGACGACGCGGTGCAGGCCGCGACGTCGACGAACGCGACCGTGGCCCGGCTCGGCGAGTCGTCGACCGAGATCGGCAACGTCGTCAAGGTGATCACGTCGATCGCCGAGCAGACGAACCTTCTCGCCCTCAACGCCACGATCGAGGCCGCCCGCGCCGGCGACGCCGGCAAGGGGTTCGCGGTCGTCGCCGGCGAGGTGAAGGACCTGGCGCAGGAGACGGCGAAGGCGACGGAGGACATCTCCCGCCGGGTCGAGGCGATCCAGCAGGACACGCAGAACGCCGTCGACGCGATCGGGCAGATCACCGGCATCATCTCGAAGATCAACGAGTATCAGCAGACGATCGCGGCGGCCGTCGAGGAGCAGGCGGCGACGACCGCGGAGATGGACCGCAGCGTCAACGCCGCCGCCACCGGCTCGTCGGACATCGCCCAGAGCATCAACGGCGTCGCCGACGCGGCCCGCACGGCCCAGGACGGCGTCGCCGATGCGCTGCGGCTCAACGGCGAACTGGAGCGCATGTCGTCGGAGCTGCGGACCGTCGTCGCCACGTTCCGCATCTGACCGTGTGAAGCCGATCTCCGCGGCGCTCCGGGCGGCCGGTCCGCGCCGTAGCGGCCCAGAGCGCAACGTGGCGACGGGCCTGCTGGCGGCGACGCCGTCGTTCATCTACATCGGCGAGGCGGTCCTCGGCCCGCGGCGGCTCGACCCGGCGCTCACCGGCGCCGGCGCGGCGCTCGCCGCGCTGGGCGCCGTGCCGATCTTCACCGGCACGCGCCGGGCCGTCGGGCTGCTCCAGATGCCGGCCGCCGTCATCGGCTGCGGATCGATCGTCCTGCTGGACCTCGGCACCGGCAACGCCGCCGGCACCGGGCTGCTGTACTTCTCCGTGCCGGTCCTCCTCGCCGCCGTCCACCTGCGGCTGCCGGGGGTCATCGCCGTCACCGCCGCCGCCCTCACCGGCGAGGCGGTGGTCACGCTGTCGCTGATGCCGGTCGCCGACGCGGCTCTCGACCTGGCGCTCGTCGGCAGCACGCTCTTGCTGACGGCGGCCGCGTGCTGTCGCTGATGCCAGTCGCCGACGCGGCTCTCGACCTGGCGCTCGTCGGCAGCACGCTCTTGCTGATGGCGGCCGCGGCGGCCCGGGCCGGCGTCGCGCAGGACCGGCTCGTCGGGCAGCTGCGACGCCTGGCGGACGTCGACCCGCTGACCGGCCTGGCGACGCGGCGGATCCTCGACGACGCGGCCCAGCGCGCCGTCGACCGCGACGCCGCCGAGACCGCGCTGGTGCTCATCGACGTCGACTGGTTCAAGGAGATCAACGACACGTACGGGCACGCCGTCGGCGACGACGCTCTCACGCACATCGCGGCGAGGCTGATCGAGCGGTGCCGCGCCGTGGACGTGCTGGCCCGGCTGGGCGGCGACGAGCTCGCGGTGCTGATGCCCGGCTGCTCGTTCGACATCGCCGTCGCCCGCGCGAAGGACTTCGTCGACGCGGTGCGCGCCCGCCCGCTGACGCTGCCCGACGGGCGGGTCGTGCCGGTCTCGATCAGCGTGGGCGCGGCGCACGCCCCGAGCCAGGCGCACACCGCCCGCGACCTGTACACCAGCGCGGACGCCGCCCTGTACGCCGCGAAGCGGGCCCGCCGCACGCTCTAACCCGGCAGTGCTCCGCCCGTCGCGGGCCCGCCATCGCGCGGACCTGGCGGGCTGGGCTCACGAGCGCCGGACGCGTCGCCGGGATCGGGCGGATCAAGACCCTCCTGCGGCGGCCACGGCGGCGGGCTCAGCTCATCAGGACTGTGATACACGAGCTCACGGCTCGCCCGTCCCCGCCGCTCGTCCACCATCGCCCTGACCTCCGCGGCTGGTTGCATCCGGCACCTGGGTACGGGTTTACGCTCCAACCATGTCACAGCAGCAGGCGGGGCTGCGCTCGGGCGAGGTCGCCGAGCAGGCCGGCGTGAACATCCAGACGCTGCGGTACTACGAGCGCCGCGGGCTGCTCACCGAGCCCGTCCGCACGAACGGCGGGCACCGGCTGTACCCGCCGGACACCGTCGCCCTGCTCACGGTCATCAAGGCCGCGCAGCGGCTCGGGTTCACCCTCGACGAGGTCGCCGACCTGCTCGACGCCGGTCGCCGCCGGCACCCGACCCCGGACCTCCGGCAGCGCGCGCTGGACAAGATCGCGGAGGTCGACGCGAGGATCGCCGACCTCACCGCCATCCGGGCCACGCTGACCGAGGTCGTCGACGCCCGCTGCGACAGCCTGACCAACTGCACCTGCGCCGACTGCCCGCTGCCGTTCCTCACCATCGGCGGCCCTGTCAGACCGGCATCTCCCACGGGGCCTGCGGCAGCGGGCGGCCGGTCTCCAGCAGCGACTTGAGGTTCGCGAGGACGGCGGGCCAGCCCAGGGAGATCGCGTCCAGGTCCTCCTTCGTCGCCAGCTTCTCGTGCGTCACGGTGAGCCGGACGATGTCCTGGCTCTGCTCGACGGTGAACGTCACGGTGGAGTCGTCGAACGTCATGACCAGGCGGGTCGGCGGGACGGCCTCCAGAATCGTGCCGCCGGCGTCGGCGATGCCGGAGCCGTCGGTGCGGCGGTGCTCCCACGTCGAGCCGGGCTGCCAGTCGGAGACGTTGGCGTGCCCCCAGTACTCGGCGGTCAGGTTGGCGTCCGTCAGGGCGTGCCACACCTGCTCCGCGGTCGCCTTGATGTAGGTGACGTACACGTACGTCGGTATCCCGGTCTGCATCGAACTTCCCTCCGCGTGGCGTTTGACGGCGTCCAGGGTGCGCAGCCGCGGCTCCTCGTACGCCGCGATCCACCGGCGCCGCAGCTCGTGGATGGGCACGGGGTTGAGGTAGTGCAGCTTCTCGCGCCCCCGGCGCACGACGGTGACGAGGTTGGCGTCCTGCAGCACCTGCAGGTGCTGCGTGGCGGACTGGCGGGCCATCGACAGGCCCGCGCAGAGCATGCTCAGCGTCTGCCCGTCCTGCCGGCGCAGGCTGTCGAGCATGCTCCGGCGGGTCGGGTCGGCCAGCGCCTTGAACACCAGGTCCACCTCCGCATTATGCAGGTTTTTACCTGCCTATTGTCAAGCGGTGCGACGATCAGCGCTCCCGCCGCATCTGTACGGGTGTGCGGAGCACACCGGTGACAGTCGCAACGGTGGTGGTGACCCTGGTGTGACCGGCCCGGCATCCGCTTCGGTTGATCCGAAGGCGCCGCATCCGGTGCCTCGGCCAGCCTGGCAGTATGGGCGCGCGCCCATGCCGGCCGGCCGGTGTGACCTTGTTCGGAGGCGGTCGGGGCGGGCAGCGGCCCGCGGCGGTTTGCTTTAAGGTCGCGGGAATGTCAGCAGGCGCCAAGGCAATGCAGATCCTGTTCATCATCGCGGGCACGTTCGCCATCGCGTTCGGCGTGCTCGGGTCCATGGCCGAGGGGGACGACTCGAAGAACGCGCAGTGGACGTGTTACGCGCCGGCGCGGCAGGGCGATCCGCAGAACTGCCGGGGTGAGCTGACCGGCGGTGACCTGACCATCGCGACCAACTTCATCCTGGGCGGCATCGGCCTGATGATCGCGGCCGCGGCGTGCGCCATCGGCGGCCGGCGCGACGCCGCCGCACCGCAGGTGCCGTTCACGGTGCCCGGCCAGCCGCCGTTCCCGCCGCGGCCCGTGCCGACCGGCAGCCCCATCGTCCCCACGCAGGCCCCGCCGCCGCCCGCCTGGCCGTCGGCCTGAGACCACACCGCGCGGTCAGGCGAGCCGGTACTCCTGACCGGCGACGGCCGGCCACCGCACCCGGCACCTGTCCGCCGGAGCACCGGCCGCGCCGGTCACGGCAACCGGACCGCCGCCCGCAGTCGCGACGACCGGACCGCCGGCCGCGGTCGTGACGCCGAGCCGTGACGGCAGCTCCACCACGAGCGGGCCGCTGCGGCCGGCGACGATCCGGGCCGACGAGAGGCGCCCGTCGGACCAGGCCATGTCCACGACGTGGCCGCCACGGCAGCGGATGCCGCGGACCCTGCCCGTGTGCCAGGACGGCGGCAGCGCCGGCAGGAGGCTGACGGCGCCGGCGTGGCTCTGCACCAGGGTTTCGACGATGCCGGCGGCGGCGCCCAGGTTGCCGTCGATCTGGAAGATCCAGCCGCTGGCGCGCCCCGCGTCGGGGTGCAGGCTCAGCAGCGACGCGGAGCACAGCTCGGCGGCGAACGCGGTCAGCGACTGCTCGGCGAGGGCGCCGCAGCGCAGCCGCGCGGCGAGGCACAGCACCCAGGCGCGGCTCCAGCCGGTGTGCCCGGTGCCGTGCGCGAGCCGCAGCAGCAGCGCCCGCCGGGCGGCCTCGAAGTGCGCGGGCGTGCCGGTCTCGGTGATCCGGGTGCCCGGGTACAGGCCGTACAGGTGCGACAGGTGCCGGTGCCCGGGTTCGCGGGGCAGGCGCTGGTCGTACCACTCCAGCAGGCAGCCGTCGGTGCCGACCTGGACGGGTCGCAGCGCCCGCAGGGCCGTGGCCGCCTCGGCGGAGCCGGTGAGGGCGACGTACCGGGCGAGCACCTCCCGCGCCAGCTCCTGGTCCAGCGCGCAGCCCCACGAGACGGAGCCCTCGAGGAAGGGGTGCTCCGGCGACGTGGACGGGCTGAACACCAGGGCGCCGGAAGGGTCGGGCACCAGCATGTCGAGGGTGAACCGGGCGGCCGCCTCGATGACCGGCAGGACGTCGACGGTGCCGCCGTAGTCGCGGTGGTCCCAGAGGTGCGCGGACAGCCACAGCAGCGCCGACGGCCAGTTCGCCCACTGCGGGTCGCCCGGCACGGGTGCGGTGAAGCGCCACAGGTCGGTGTTGTGGTGCGCGGCGGCGCCGCGGGCAGCGTAGTACCCGGCGGCGGTCGAGGTGCCCGCGGCGGCGAGGTCACGGGTCAGCGTGAGCAGCGGCTCGTGCAGGTCGGCGAGGCCGGTCGGCTCGGCGGCCCAGTAGTTCATCTGCGCGTTGATGTTCGTGGTCCAGTTGCTGCTCCATCCGGGCCGCACGTCGGCGTTCCAGATGCCCTGCAGGTTCAGCGGCTGCGTGCCGGGGCGGGAGCCGGCGATCAGCAGGTACCGGCCGAGGTGGAAGAACCGGTCGACGCCGGGGAGCTCCAGGTCGGCCCGGTCGTAGTACTGGCGGTGGTCGGCGACGTGCCGCGCCCGGAGCACGGGCGTCGGCGCGCCGAGCGCCGCGGTCACCGCCGCGAGGGCCGCACCGGCGATGGCGGCGAGGTCGGCGCCAGGCCGCGCGAAGGGGCCGCGGAAGCCGGTGGCGGCCGCGACGATGAGCCGCGTCTCGCCGGCGGTGTGCCGGACGGCGGCGGCGACGGCGAAGCCCATCCCGGCGGCCACGGTGCCGTCGGCGTCGCAGTGGTCGGCGGCGTACTCGACGCCCGGCTCGGCCGGGACGTAGTTGGGCAGCACGTGCGCCGGTGCCCGCCCGGTCCACACCAGGCACGGCCCGGCGCCGGCGTCGACGACGGCGGGCGTCACGGGATGCGGCGTGCGGAAGCGCGGTGGCACGGCCGCGGCAAGGCTGCCGGGTCCGGTCGCGGACACGACGAGGACGCCGTCGGGCGCGGAGACGAACGCGGTGAGCCGCACCCAGTCGCCGCCCGTGTCGTAGCCGGTGACGGCGAGCGCGTCGGCGAGGTGCAGTTCGCGCCCGTACCCGGTGACGTCCTCGGCGGCGGCGTAGTCCCACTCGATGCGGCCGAGGGGCTGGAACGACTGGGTCCACGCCGCCCCCTGCAACTGCCCGGCCAGGGCCTCGGCGGCCGCGTGGTCCCCGGCGGCGATCGCCTCCCGCAGCCGGGGCAGCGCCGCAGGGTCGGGCACGGGCGCGTCCCGCGGCGGCCCGCCGGACCAGAACGTGTCGGCGTTGAGGTCGATCCGTTCGCTGCCGGGCCGCCCGTGCAGCATCGCGCCCAGGTGGCCGTTGCCGAGCGGGAACCCGTCGTGGAACTCCGCGGCGGGTGCGGGCGACGACAGCAGGTGCCGGCTCATGACGCCCGCCGGATCTCGACCTCGCCGGTGTCGTGGTGCAGCAGGAACACCAGGTCGCCGCGGCGCACCGCCTCCACGCCCGGCGGCAGGTCCGGCAGCACCGGCGCCACCCCCGCCTCGGCGCAGACCCGGCGCAGCAGCCGGCGCATCGCGTCCGGCGCGGGGATCGTGGCGACGTACCAGGCGGTCCCGGCACCGAAGCCGTTGCGCAGCACCACGGGCCGCCCGTCCAGGGGTCCGCCGCGGACGGCCGCGACGGTGTCCGCGCCGCGCGCCGTGGTCCACTCCGCCCACATCGTCGCGGTGAAGTCGCCGAGTGCGTCGGAGCGGACCGTGAGCGGCGCGTCCACCGGCCAGTGCTCCTCCACCCGCACCCCGAGGAGGTCCTGCCACGGTCCGGGCCAGCCGCCGGTGTACACGCGCTCGGACGGGTCGGTGACCCCGCTGAACGGCCCGACCACGAGCGTCCCGCCGCCGGCGACGTAGGAGGCCAGGTGCGCGGCGGTGCGGGCGCTCACCTGGTACAGGTTCGGCACCAGCACCAGCCGGTAGCCGCCGAGCGCGCCCGTGCCCGGCACGAAGTCGCACGTGACGTTGTCGCTCCACAGTGGAGCGTAGTAGTCGGTGAGCCGGTCGGTGTAGCGGAACCCGGCGTGCGGCAGGTGGTCCAGCTCGACCGCCCGCCACGCGTCCCAGTCCAGCACGATCGCCACGTCCGCCGGCACGGGCGAGCCCACGACGGACGAGAGCGCGGCGAGCTCGCGGCCGAGCGCGCAGATCTCCCGGAACACGCGTGAGTCGGGGCCGGCGTGCGGGAGCATCGCCCCGTGGAAGCGTTCGGCGCCCTGCCGGGACGCGCGCCACTGGAAGTGCAGGACCCCGTCGGCGCCGCGGGCGACCGCCTGCATGGACCACAGCCGGTTGAGGCCCGGGCGTTTCGGGGTGGCGACCGGCCGCCAGCTGGCGGCGCCCGGCGACTGCTCGGCCAGCAGCCACGGCCCGCCGCCGAGGGAGCGGACGACGTCCTTCGACATGGCGGCGCGCATGGCCGCGCCGGGGTCGTTCGGGTCCGGATAGGTGTCCAGGGACACGAGGTCCTCGGCGGCCGCCCAGCGCCAGCCGTCGGTGTGCCGGTAGAGGTCCATGAAGTTGGTGGTGACCGGGATCGCGGGGTTGTGGGCGCGGACCGCGTCGCGTTCGGCGGTGAAGCACTCCAGGAGCATGTCGTCGCAGAAGCGCTGGTAGTCGAGGTCCTGCAGCGGGTTGATGACGTACTGGACGCGCCTCGGCGGCAGCACCTCCGCCCAGTCGCCGTACCGCTGCGACCACACGGCCGTGCCCCACGCGTCGTTGAGGCCGTCGAGGTCCCCGTACCGGCGGCGCAGCCATTCCCGGAACCGGCCGGCGCAGTGCTCGCAGTGGCAGACGGTCCCGTACTCGTTGCCGACGTGCCACAGGCGCAGCGCCGGGTGGTGGGCGTAGCGGGCGGCGACCGCGTCGCTGACCTCCAACGCGGCCGCCCGGTACGCGGGGGCGCAGGGGCAGTACTGGTTGCGCGACCCGTACAGGCGGCGGATGCCGTCGGGCCCCTGTGGCAGCGTGTCGGGGTGCCGGTGCCCCAGCCACGGCGGCGGCGAGGCGGTCGGCGTGGCGAGGGCGACGCCGATGCCGCCGTCGTGCAGCAGGTCCAGGACCGTGTCGAGCCAGTCGAACGTGTAGCGGTCCGGGGCGGGCTGCAGCGCCGCCCACGCGAAGACGCCGACGGTGACCAGGTTGACGCCGGCCTCCCGCATGAGCCGCACGTCGTCGGCCCACACGTGCGGCGGCCACTGTTCGGGGTTGTAGTCGCCGCCGTACAGCAGCCGCCCGCGCGTGACGTCGTGCAGTCCCGGCACCGTTCAGCCCTTGATCGCGCCGGTGAGCATGCCCTTGGTGAAGTGCCGCTGCACGAACGGGTACGCCACCACGATCGGGATGAGCGTGAGCGTGACGACCGCCATCTGCAGCGACAGCTGGGCGATCTGCTGATGGCCGGCGTACTGCCCGGTGCCGGTGACCCCGCCGCCGGGCATCGAGCTGCCCTGCAGCGTGTAGGTGTAGAGGATCATCTGCAGCGGCCACTTGCCGTTGTCGGGCAGGTAGAGCAGCGCGTTGAAGAACGAGTTCCAGTAGCCGACGGCGTAGAAGAGGGCGATGACGGCGGTCACCGCGCGGGACGTCGGCAGCACCACCGACCACAGGATGCGCCACTCCCCCGCACCGTCCATGCGGGCCGCGTCGATGAGCTCGGGCGCGGTGCCGCTGAAGAAGCCGCGCATCACCAGGATGTTGAAGACCGACACCGCGGCCGGCAGGACCATCGTCCAGTACTCGCCGTAGCCGCCCAGGGCGGTGACGACGAGGAACGACGGGATGAGCCCGCCGCTGAAGAACATGGTGACGACGAGGAACAGCAGGATGCCGCGGTGCGCGACCGACCCGCGCCGCGACAGCCCGTAGGCGCACAGCACGGTCACCACCATCGACAGGACCGTGCCGACGGCGGTGAGGACGAGGCTGACCAGCAGCGAGTGCGTGACGAGCTGGTTGGTGAAGATCTGCCGGTACGCCTCCACCGTCAGCTCCGCCGGCACCATGACGAGGCCGCCGGCCTCGTTGATCGCCGCCTGCGTGGAGAAGCTGGTGAGCACGATCGAGTACAGCGGCACCAGGATCACCGCCACGACGAGGAACAGCACGATGCCCTTGCCGGCCGTCCCGGCGGGGGTCGGCGGCTCCTGCCAGACGGGTCCGGCATGTCGGCGCCTTGGGGCGACAGCGGTCATTTTCGGTACAACCCATCCTCGCCGAAGGCGTGTGCGAGCTTGTTGGCGGCGAGCACCAGGATCAGTGACAGGACGCCCTTGAACAGGCCGGCGGCGGCGCCGTAGCTGAAGTTGTTGTTGACGACGCCGTAGTAGTAGGCGAACGTGTCGAGCACCTCGGAGGCGTCCCGGCCGACGGCCTGCCGCTGGATCAGCATCTGCTCGAAGCCGACGGTGAGGGCGTTGCCGAGCCGCAGGACGAGCATGAGCATGATGACGCCGCGCATGCCGGGCAGCGTGATGTGCCACAGCCGGCGCCACCGCCCGGCACCGTCGGCGGCGGCCGCCTCGTAGAGGCTCTGGTCGATGGCGGCGAGCGCGGCGAGGAAGACGATGATGCCCCAGCCGGCCTCCTTCCACACGGCCTGCGCGGTGACGAGGTACTTGAACGCGTCCGGGTTGGTCATGATGTCCCAGGTCGCCCAGCCGTGCCGGCGCAGCATCGTGTTCAGCGCGCCAGCGCCGCCGAGCATCTCCTGGAAGACGGTGACGACCAGGACCCAGGAGAAGAAGTGCGGCAGGTACACCACGGACTGCACGAACGAGCGGATCCGGGCGTTGGCGACCTCGTTGAACACCAGGGCGAGCGCGATCGGCACCGGGAAGTACAGGACGAGCTGCACGGCGCTGATGACGAGCGTGTTGCTCAGCGCGTGCCAGAAGATCGAGTCGGTGAAGAGCCGCTCGAAGTTGTCGAACCCGACGAACGGGCTGTACCAGAACCCGGAGTAGATGTCGTAGCTCTGGAACGCGGTGACGAGGCCGAACATCGGCGCGTAGGCGAACACGGCGAGCAGCGCCACCGCGGGTAGCGTCATGAGCAGCAGTGAGCGGTCGCGGCGTAACCGGATCCGCCACAGCTTCGGTGCGGGTGCGTCGGCGGCCGGCCGCGTCACCGCGGCCGGCCTCGTGATCGTCACCGTGCCTCCGGGGCGGCCTGCGCCCGTGGCACCGAGCCGGTGGTCAGGACGTTGCCGGTGGTCAGGACGTTCACTTGCCGGTGCCGTACTTCTCGCGGATGCCGTCGTAGAACTTGCGCAGGTCGTCGCCGCCCTGCTTGCGCCAGCTCGCGACCGCGTCGGTCCACGCCGAGATCGGCTTCCGGCCGAGCTTGACGTCGGTGATCATGTCGATCATCGGCAGGCCGAGCGAGGAGAACTGGGCCGGTTCGCTGACGTTCATGCCGTAGAACAGCGGCTTCACGGCGTACTTGACCATGTCCGCCTGCCACGCGGCGGCGTCCTTGGTCACCTGGACCGCACCGGACTGCACGGTGCTCGCCGCCGCCGGGCAGGCGAGGAACTGGTAGGTGGTGGCGATCTCCTTGCTGCCCTGCTCGGTCAGCAGCGGGTTGCCGTCGGTCATCGTGTAGTGGGTGCCGGCGGTGCCGAAGTTGACGGTCAGCCACTCGGCGGAGCCGTAGGGCGCGGCCAGGTAGTTGGCGATCGCCAGCAGCTCCTTGATCTGGCCGTCGTTGAGCTTCTTGTTCAGGAAGCTGTACATGCCCGCGCCGTTGCCGAGGTCGACGGTGGGCTTGCCGCCGTCGGCGCTGAACAGCTTGAACGCCTGCCGGTTGTACCCGGGGGCGGCGGCCGAGCCGGACTTGGCGTCGTCGCCGTTCCAGGCGCCGGTGCCGTCGGCGCAGACGGCGACCTTGCCGCTCCAGAAGCGCTGCTTGCCGTTCTGGCTGTTGTTGGCGACGGCGTCGGGGTGCAGGTAGCCGGCCTTCACCATCTTGGCGTGCCAGTTGAGCGCCTCGACGATGCCTTCCGTCTCGTACCGGTGCTGGAGCTTGCCGCCGGAGTCGGTGGTCCACGGGTAGCCTGTGGCGGGGAAGCCGAACATCTGGCAGATGTACGCGGCGTCGTTGCCGAACAGGTCGTCGAACGCCCACTGCCCGGCGCTCGCGTTCGTCAGCGCCTTCCCGATCGCCTCGAGGTCGGCGGCGCTCTTGACATCGGCGGAGACGCCGGCCTTGTCGAAGAGGTCCTTGCGGTAGTAGTACATGCCGGCGATGACCGCGTTGGAGGAGTAGATCGGCAGGCCGTAGAGCTTGCCGTTCCACACCCCGGCCACCCACGCGTTGGTGGAGAGCGCGGCGAGGTTCGGGTACTGCTTGATCTTGTCGCCGGCCAGGTAGGGGGTCAGGTCGGCGAGCTTCGTGCGGACCGCCTCGCCGAAGTTGAGCCGCGTCATGGTCCAGGTCGGGATGTTGATCCAGTCAGGGAGCTTGTCGGCGGCGAACAGCGGCGGCAGCAGGTCCGCGTAGGTGTTGCCGTCGGCCGGCTGCAGCTTCAGGGTCGCGCCGAGCTCCTTGTTGACCGCCTCGTAGTACGCGTTGCCGCTGGAGGGCGGGATCGCACCCCACAGCGGGGTCATCGTCGTGTACGTGCCGCCCTTGCCGACCTGGCCGGTGACGGTCTTCGGCGGGCTGGCCGGGTAGGCGAGGAACGCCGGGTCGGTGGACGCGCCGTTGACGCCGGCGATCACTGGGATGTCGGGCTTGACCAGGTCGCTCGGCGCGTGGGCGGGCAGGGCCTTGGCCAGGTCGCCCTCGCCGGTGGTGCCCGTGGACTTCTCCTTGGGGCTGCCGCAGGCGTCGAGCAGCGGCACGGCCGCGATGACGGCGGCGGAGGTGAGCAGGCTTCGCCGGCTCATCCCCGGGGTCGCTCCGCTTTGCATGGTGGTTCCACCCTCCGGGTGATCGAGGTGCACGATGGGCGATCGGGGCACTGTCAAACGCCACGCGCTGCTGTCGGAAAACTGCCGAGGCACAGTCCGAGCACTGTCGAAGCGCTTCGACGGCGTTCGACTGCCAGACCGTAGGGCATCGACCGCCGTCGGACAAGGACATCGACGACGCCCGCCGTCCCCCCGAGCGAACCGTGCCGTCGAGCGTGAAAGTTTCGTGCCGTTTGACAGCCACCGCCGCGCGGCAGATCATCGAAGCGCTTCGACAGCCCCTGTTCGTGGTGCTCCTGCAGAGTGAGGACGTATGATCGAGCCGGACCTGCTGCGGCGACTCACGCTCGCGGAGAAGGTCGCGATGCTGCACCAGCGGCAGCCGGCCGTGCCGCGGCTCGGGATCGCCGCGTTCCACACCGGCTGCGAGGTGCTGCACGGCGTCGCGTGGCTCGGCCGGGCCACCGTCTTCCCGCAGGCCGTCGGGCTGGGCGCGACCTGGGACCGGGCACTGGTGCGGGCCGTCGGCGAGGCCGCGTCGACGGAGGTCCGCGCCTTCCACCACGACCCGCCGGAGCCGGAGCGGCAGGCCTCGCTCAACGTGTGGGCGCCGGTGGTGAACCTGCTGCGCGACCCGCGGTGGGGGCGCAACGAGGAGGGTTACAGCGAGGACCCGTTCGCCACCGCCGAGCTCGCGGTCGCGTTCTGCACCGGGCTGCGCGGCGACCACCCCCACGTGTGGCGCACCGCCCCGGTCCTCAAGCACTTCCTCGCGTACAACGTGGAGACCGCCCGGGACGTCGCCGACATCGCCGTGCCTGCCCGGGTGCTGCACGAGTACGAGCTGCCGGGGTTCCTCGCCCCGCTGCGCGCCGGCGTGGCGGCCGGGGTGATGCCCGCCTACAACCTGGTCAACGGCGTCCCGAACCACGTGCATCCGCTCCTGCGGTCGCAGCTGCGGGCGGTCGCGCCCGACCTCGTCGTGTGCTCCGACGCGCAGGCACCGTCGAACCTCGTGGACACCGAGCGGTACTTCACGGACCACGCCGAGTCGCACGCCGCCGCGCTGCGCGCCGGGGTCGACAGCTACACCGACAACGGCCCCGACCCGGGACCGACGATCGCCCGCTTCACGTCGGCGTTGCGGCAGGGGCTGATCACTGAGGCCGACGTCGACGCCGCGGTCGGCCGGATCCTGCGGATGCGGGCCGGCACCGGCGAGTTCGACCCGGCGCACGACCCGTACACCGGGATCCGCCGCGACGTCATCGCCTGTGACGCGCACGCCCGGCTGGCCGCCCGCGCCGCCCACGCGGGGGTCGTGCTGCTGAAGAACTCCCCCGGTGCGTTGCCGTGGGCGGATCCCGGCAGCGTCGCGGTCATCGGGCACCTCGGCGACCGGGTGCTCACCGACTGGTACAGCGGCACCCTGCCCTACGCGGTCACCGTCGCCGGCGCGCTGCGCGCCGAGCTCGGCACCGTCTCCACAGTGGACGGCGCCGACCTCATCCGACTGTCCACACCGGACGGCCGGCGCCTCGGCGCGGACGGGACCCTGGGCGAGGGAACGGTCTTCGCGCAGCACGACTGGGGCACCAGTGTGCAGTGCCCGGTCGCCGTGCACACGTTGCAGGACACCGTTTCCGGCCACTACCTGACCGTCGGCGACGACGGCACGGTCGCCGCCACCGCGGTGACCCCCGACGGGTGGGTGGTGCGGGAGCTGTGGGAGCTGCACCCCGCCGGCCCCGGTGAGTTCCTGCTCTGGTCCAACGCGCTCGGCCGGTACGTGAGCGAAGGCCCCGACGGTCGCCTCGTCGCGGACGCGGCGGACGGTGCGCTACGGTTCGTCCGGGAGCTGGTGACGTCCGGCGTGGACGCGGCCGTCGCCGCCGCCCGCGCCGCCGACCGGGTCGTCGTGGTGCTCGGCAACGACCCGCACATCAACGGCCGGGAGACCGTCGACCGCTCGACCCTGCTGCTGCCCCCGGAGCAGGAGACGCTGCTGCGCGCGGTGCTCGCCGCGAACCCGGACACGGTGCTGGCGCTGGTGTCGAGCTACCCGTACGCGATCGACTGGGCGCAGGAGCACGTCCCGGCGATCCTGTGGACCTCACATGCGGGCCAGGAGCTCGGCACCGCGGTCGCCGGCGCGCTCCTCGGCGCGCACAACCCGGGCGGCAGGCTGCCGCAGACCTGGTACCGCGCCGGCACCGAGCTCCCGGCACCGACCGACCACGACATCATCGGCTCCGGCTGGACCTACCAGTACCATCGCGGCCCGGTCCTCTACCCCTTCGGCCACGGCCTGTCCTACACCACCTTCGAGTACAGTCGCCTCACCGTCACCGGCTCCACCGCGACCGTCACGGTCACCAACACCGGCCCCCGCGACGGCGACGAGGTCGTCCAGCTCTACGTCACGCCGCGGTGCTGGCCCGTGCCGGCCCCGGCGCGGAAGCTCATCGGGTTCGAACGGGTGCACCTGACCGCGGGCGCGTCGGCCGACGTACGGTTCGAGATCCCGCCCACCGCCCTGGCCTACTGGTCGGCCGGCGAGAGCCGGTTCGTCACGCCGCCGGGCGCCTACGCGTTCAGCGCCGGCGCCGAACGCGTCGTCGCGACGCGCCCCTGACCCACGCCAGCCGGCGATGCAAGGTTCCCCGAAGGTTCACCGAAGGCCGCGCGCCGACAGTGGCTCGCATGACAACCACACTTCGCATCCGCCACCCGGCACTCGCTGTCACGGTGGCCGCCGCCGGCCTGCTGGCGTCCCCGGCACCGGCGCACGCAACGACCGGGGACCCCTCGGGCGGCGCCGGCTTCATCCAGGCCGACAACCTGCCCAACAACACCAGGTTCATGTTCCAGATCTGGTGAGCCGAGCTGGGCCGCGGACGGTGCGTCCGCGGCCCTCACGACGGTCAGAGGCGGGCGGGTCCCGCCGCGACCGCCTCGCCGACGGCGCCGGCGCGGCGGTCCGTCGCACGCCGTTCACCGGCCGGGTCACGGTCCGCGGCGACCGCCGAGGCCCGCGCGGCCGCCAGGGACTGCTCGCCGGTCACGCCGCCGCGGATGCGGTTGCCGGCGGCGACCCGGGCGGCTGGGGTGTTGCCGGCGAGCTGGAGCTGGCCGTTGATGATGTTGTCCTCCAGGGAGACGCCGCCGGTGGTGTTGGTGATGCTGACGTCCCGGCCGAAGTAGCCGCCGGAGGCGCAGCCGTCGAGGGTGCCGTTCGGACCGAGCTGGACGCCGCCGAGGTTGCCGGCGAAGGTGGCCTTGCCCTTCACGGCGCTGCCGCAGACGACGCTGCCGGTGGCGGTGTTGAGGACCGACAGGGTGCCGTCGATGAAGGAGTCGTGGACGTCGGTGTAGTAGGCGCCGCTGCTGCTGACGTTGCCGGTGACCTGGGTGAGCTGGTCGAGGCGGGCCTCGCCGACGCTGACGGAGACGTTGCCGGTGATCGTCGTGCCCTCCACGAACAGGAAGCCCTCGATCGTGGTCGTGCCCTTGGGGCGCAGCGTCACCGTGCCGCTGGAGCCGTCGCGCAGGTACACGCCGAACCCTCCGGCGGCGAGGACGACCTGGCCGCCGATGCTGGTGCCGGTCGCGTCGAGGTAGCCGTCGGCGCCGACGCGGACCTCGCCGCTGATGCTGCCGTTGTTCACGACCAGGTTGGCGCCCGCGGCGACCTGGACGTTGCCGGTGATCGTGGTCCCCTCCAGGGAGCACGACTCCCCCGCCGGGACGTACAGGTCGTTCGGCACGGTGACCGCGCCGCCGGTGCCGACGCAGTAGGTCACCAGCCCGGCGTTCGCCTGCTGGGCGGCGGACCCGACCAGCGCGGCGGTGGCGGCGAGCGACAGGGCGGCACCCGTCACGAGAGAACGGCGCATCAGGACACTCCTCGGAGAGCGAAGGGAATCGCGGAGCGGGACGCGGCGCGCACGATCGCGCCCTGGTCCCGGCGGGTGAGCACGCCACTGGTCACCAGCGGCGCGGTGACGGCGTCGACGTGCCGGACGAATGCCGCGTGGTCGGGGTAGGAGCCGTGCTCGGCGATCAGGTCGTTGACCGTGCACCCGTCGCCGGTGTCGGCGTTGGCGACCCCGGAGTCGATCCCGCCGATGACGACCGTCGGCCGGTCGTCGGAGTTCGGGCAGGCGTCGGTGCCGGGCGGCACGACGGTGAACGTCACGGTCCGCGGTGCGGAGACGTTCGACGCCTGGTCGGTGGCGCGGTAACGGACGCTGTGCGGACCGGCGGCGCTGACGACGACAGGCCCGCTGTACACGGTCCAGTCCCCGCCGTCGAGCGCGTACTCGACGGAGCGGACCCCGGACTGCGTGTCGGTCGCGGTGATCGTGACGGTCGCCGGGCCGGTCCCGGTCACCGTCGCGGTCACGGAGGGCGGCGTGGTGTCCTCCACCGGCGGCTCGGTGACGGTGAACGTCACCATCCCCTCCGGCGAGAGGTTCCCGGCCACGTCCCTGGCCCGGTAGTGCAGCATGTGCGCGCCGGGAGCGGTGACGGTGACCGGCGTCGTGTACGCCACCCAGGCGCCACCGTCCAGCGACGTCTCCACGCGGGCGACCCCTGACTCGCCGTCGGTCGCCGTGACCGTCACCGTCGCGGACCTGGTGCCGTCTCCGGCGACAGCCGCGGTCACGGTGGGCGGCGTGGTGTCCACCGGGCCGGGTTCGGTGACGCTGAACCGCACCGACCCGGTCGCCGACAGGTTGCCCGCGACGTCCGTGGCGCGGTACTGCACCGAGTGGTCGCCGACCGCGGTCACCACCACCGGCGCGGTGTACGGCTGGAAGCCGGTGTCGTCGAGCTGGTACTCCACCGACGCCACCCCTGAGCCGCTGTCGGTGGCGGTGACCGTGACGGTCTTCGCGAAAGTGCCGGTGACGGTCGCGGTGACCGTCGGCGGGGTGGTGTCGCCGCCTCCGCCGCCGGTGACCACGAGCTCGCCGACCATCAGGCTGTGCCCGGGGATGGAGCAGAAGTAGCGGTACCGGCCGGGTGTCAGCGTGACGTCGACCTGGTGCCGTCCGTTGCTCGCGTCGAACGGGTTGGCGAGGATGTTGACGGTGACGTCGTGGTTGTACCCCTCCGTCGAGGTGTCGAAGGTGAGCGTGTGCGGCATCCCGGTGGTGTTGCCGGTCGCCGCGCTGTTCTCGAACACGATCGTGGCGGGTCCGGCGACGGCCTCGCTGGGCGCCGTCTTGTACCGGGTGATCTCCCCGTCGGTCGTCCAGGTGAGGACCTGGTCGGCGGCGTGCGCGGTCGACGCCGGCAGCGCGCCGCCCAGCAGCACGATGACGATCAGCACTATCCGGCGCAGCTTCACAGCGACCTCACCCGCAGGTTGCGAAACTCCATGACGTCGGTGGTGCCGTGGTTCTGCAGGCCGAGGAAGCCGCTGGTGAACTGCCGCAGGTCCGTGGACGGGTCACCGGCGCGGGAGGACTGCTTGCCCGGCGTGTTGTCGAACTCGTTGATGACCACGCCGTTGCGGGCGATCGTGTAGTGCTGCCCGACGACGCGGACCTCGTACTCGTTCCACACGCCCTTGGCGGTCGCGCTCCCGAGCGCCGGCACCGGGTCGAAGTTGTAGATGGAGCCGGTCTTCTGCGGTTCGCCGGTGTCGCCGTCGTACAGCTGGATCTCGTGGCCGCAGTAGATGGCGACCCAGGCCGGCGACGTCCGGGCCGAGCCGACGGTCCCGCAGCTGCCCGCGGGCCGCTGCTCCAGGGGTGTCCGCGGGTCGGGGAACCGGGCGAAGACGCCGCTGTTGGCGCGGGCCGTCCCCGGGGCAATGTCCCGGAACTGGAGCTTGAACGAGAAGTCCCCGAATTCCCGGGCGCCGTACCAGAGCATCCCGAGCCCGCCGTCGGTGCGCAGCGTCCCGTCGGCCTGGAGCACGAACTGCCCCGACGGTGCCTGCACCCATCCGCGCAGCGACTCCGGGGTGCCGTCGAAGATCGCCTCGTAACCGGTGTGGCCGGTCCGTCCGATCGGTCCCGCGGCGGCGGTACGGGTGAGCGCCCCCGCCTCCCGCCCGTTGAGCACCCCGGCGGCGACCAGGCGGTCGGCGACGGCGGAGACGTGCCGCACGAAGCCGTCGTGGTCGGCCCAGGTGCTCTCGTCGTCGATGAGGTCGTCGACGGTGCAGTGCCCGCCGGCGGTGCGGTTGGCGACGCCGGTGTCGGTGTCGCCGATGCGGACCGTGGCGCCGCTGTCCGGCACGGGGCAGTCGACGTCGACAGTGGTGCGCACCTCCACCGTCGACCCGCCGGCGTAGGTGACGGTGAGTTTCGCGGTGTACGAGCCGACGCGGGCAAACGTGTGCCGCGGGTTCGCCTCGGTGGAGGTGCCGCCGTCGCCGAAGTCCCAGCGCCAGGAGACGCCGCCGGAGCGGGCGCCGTTGAACGCGTAGGTGAGCGGCTTGTTGTGCACCGCCACCGCCGTCGCCGCCGGCACCGGGGTCGCCGGGCCGCCCTGGTACGCCACCCGGATCAGCTTCTGGTTGGGGTGCAGGCTGAAGAAGCCGCCGCCGTAGTCGAGCAGGTAGAGGGCGCCGTCCGCGCCGAACTTCGCGTCCATCCAGCTCTGCAGCCGGTTGTCACCGCTGCCGGACGGGATGATGGCGCGCAGCGACTCGGCGAACACCGGCGGCGCAGCCGCGGCCACCCCGGCCGGGTCGACGGTCACCGCGATCCGGTTGGCGGCGTTGGACTCGTCGCCGATGAACCACTTGCCGTCCCAGTACGCCGGCCACGCGACGCCGCTGTTCTGGTTCACCAGCGAGCGGTGGTAGCTGGGCCCGGACATGACGGCCTGCCCGCCGCCGCGCAGGTAGGGCTGCGTGTAGGTGGCGTCGGCCGCGACGTACGTCGGGACGCCGCTGCCGTCGGCGCGCGGCGGGAAGACCGGGCCGCCGCCGTCGGGCGAGTACCAGATCATGTTGTTCTTCACCGGCGGCAGGTCGACCAGGCCGGTGTTGCGGGGCGAGGTGTTGCGCGGGTGGGCGCAGTCGTACCAGCCGGTGAGGACCGTCGCGTCGGTGTCGCTGCGGTCGCGGTACGGCTGGCTGTTGCCCATGCAGTACGGCCAGCCGTGGTTGCCGGCCTCGGTGATGACGGTCGCGGTCTCGTACTTCGCGGGACCGAGCGTCGGGCTCGGCGACGCCGCGTCCGGGCCGACCCACGCGGCCGTGAGCCAGTGGCGGACCGGGTCCCACTGCAGCCGGGCGATGTTGCGCACGCCCATCACGTAGATCTCGGGGCGGGTCTTGTCGGTGCCGGGCGGGAACAGGTTCCCGGCCGGGATCGTGTACGTGCCGCCGGGCTCAGGGTGGATGCGCAGGATCTTGCCGTTGAGGTCGTTGGTGTTGCCGGCGGTGCGCCGCGCGTCCTGGAACGACGTGCCCGCGAACTCCGCGGTCCAGTTGTTGCCGGAGTAGCCGCTGGAGCCCTCGGAGGAGTTGCTGTCGCCGGAGCCGACGTACAGGTTGCCGGCCTCGTCGAACGCCATCCCGCCGCCGGCGTGGCAGCAGCTGTGGATCTGCACCGGCCACTGGATCAGGTCCTTGCGGGTGGCCTGGTCGATGCTCTGCGCGGCCCTGTCGTAGGTGAACCGCGAGATGGTCCGCCGGCCGATCCGCGTCTGCCGGTCGATGGAGGCGTGCGGCATCCAGTACACGTACAGCCAGCCGTTCTGGGCGAAGCCGGGGTCGGCGACGACGCCGAGCAGCCCCTCCTCGTTCTTCACCAGCTCCGAGCCGCTGCCGCGGTTGCCCATCACCGGCAGGGTCGTCAGGAGCTTGACCGTCTTCGCCGCCGGGTCGTACCGGTGGATGGTGCCGCAGCCGAGGCCGACGTTCGGGTCGGCCCAGTCGACGACCGGCCCGCCCGGGCAGGCGGCCTTGCCGACGTAGAAGACCGACCCGTCGGGCGCGACGGTCAGGCCGTGCGCCTCGCCGATCTGGTCCAGCTGGCCGGTCTGGTTCGCGGCGGTGAGCCGCTCGACGCGGTAGTTGGCGGCGATCGTCGCCTGGCAGTCGCCGCGCTCGACACCCGTGGTCCAGCGCAGCGCGCCGCCGAGGTGGGCGCGGAAGTCCCGCTCGGCGTAGCTGCCCTCGGTGTGGCCCATGCCGGTGTAGAAGGACCGGCCGCCGTCGTAGTCACGGCACCACGACACCGGGTGGAACGCGCCGTTGGCGCCCGCGCCGGCGGTGTGCTTCCACTCCTCGACCTGCGCCACGGTGTGCACCGTGCCGACGGGGTTCGGGTCCCAGTTGTACCAGCGGTCGGAGCGGGTCAGCTTCAGCGGCAGCGACGCGGTCGCCGGGTGCTGCCGGTCCAGGACGTCCACGACGCTGCTCTGCACGGCCGGCGGGGCGGGCGGCTCGGCGTCACCGGCGAAGAGGCGCAGGTCGGCGAGCTGGATGATCGGCTCGCCGCTGTTGGCGGTGATGTTCAGCCGGTACCGCGGGTACACCGTCGTGTTGGTGACGTCGAACCGGCGGGTCTGGAACCGCTCGGCGAACGTCTGCCCGGTCCGCCGGTCCAGGTCGACCCAGGTCTGCCCGTCGGTGGAGCCCTGCAGGGTCCAGTCCTTCGGGTCGCGGCCGGGGAAGTCGTTGGCCGCCGTCAGCGCGTAGCCGTTCACGGCCGTCGGGGTGCTCAGCTGGTACGCGACCCAGCCGGTCGTGGCGAACGTCAGCCACTTCGTGCCGGAGTTGCCGTCGGCCAGCTTCTCCTTCGTCTCGTTCGGCGGGTTCTCGGCGCTGGCGGTCACGGCGCCGACGGGCAGCGCGTTGGGGATCGCGCCGACGGGCCGGGTGCCGATGAGCCCGGTGAACCAGGTCGAGTCCGGCTGGGCCTTGGCGGCGTCGCCGATGCCGAGGAAGCCGCCGCCGGCCTTGACGTAGGACTGCAGCGCGCTCTCCTGGTCGCGGCTGAGCACCGCACCGGTGGCGGAGAGGAAGACCACGCCGCGGTACTTGGCGAGGCTGTCGGCGGTGAAGTCGGCGGGGTTCTCCGACTCGGTCACCTCGATGCCGCTGTCGGCCGCCACCTCGGTGATCTCTTCGGCGGCGCGGGACACCGGATCCAGCTGTTCGGTGGCGGGGCCGTGGAACAGCAGGACCTTCGGCTGTTCGGCGGGCACCGCGGCTGCGGGTTCGGCTTTGAAGATCGGTTGGGCGGTGTTCAGAAGGGTCAGCGCGACGGCGGCGGCGACCGTGCGCCGCCAGGTGGTGAACCTCATGAGGCTCCTTCGTCGGTTGGCGGCTCAGCCGCCGTGGACGTGGATGGCGGGGTCGTGCGCGTGGCCGTGGAAGCGGTCGATGGCCTCCTGTGCGCCGGGCGGCATGCTGCCGTCGGCGTCGCGCACCAGGAACAGGCCGGCCATCCCGGTGTCGGAGTGGGCCTGGACGTGGCAGTGGTACATCCACGCGCCCGGCCCGACGCCCTCCCCGGCGAGCACCTGGAACCCGAACGAGCTGCCCGGGTTGAGGTCCTTGTTGTCGATGACGAGGCTCGGGTCGGCCGGGCCCTCCAGCATCCCGGTGCGGTTGTCCGCCCACCGGTGGGCGTGCAGGTGGAACGTGTGGAAGAGGCTGCCGTGACCGATGGCGGTCCACTCGACCCGCTGCCCGAGGTTCGCCTCGAACATCGGCGTGTCCGGCGCCACCCGGTTGTTGATCTGCATGTCGTTGAACACGACGGTGAACTGCTTGTCGGGCAGGATGTCGCCGCGGCGCCGGACGGTCAGCGCGCCGTACAGCCCGCGCGCCACGCCCCCGGTGCCGTGGTCGGTGCCCATCGCGTGGTCGTGGTAGTGCCAGTAGCCGGCGCTGCCGGGCATGAACCGCCGCCCCGCCGCGGCGGTCATCTCGTGCGACCGCCAGGTGTAGGTCCTGGTCTCGCCCGGATTGTTGAACGAGTTGTGCAGCGGGCTGCCGTCGGACTCGGTGCTGTAGTCGACGCCGTGCGGGTGGATCGACAGCCGCTGGTTCGTCGTGTTGACCAGGGTGACCTCGAGCGTGTCCCCCTCGTACATCTCCAGCGTCGGCCCCGGGACGGTGGCCTGCCCGGGGGCGAGCCCGTAGCCGTACAGGTTGCCCGGCAGCGCCTCGGCGTAGATCGTCACCCGGCGGGTCGCCCCCACGGCCATCGCGGGTAGGCCCTGGTGCTGCGGGGACCGGGCGAGCGCGGGCGTCAGCGCGGTGCCGAGCCCGGCCGCCGATGCCGCCAGGGCACCCCCGACCAGCATCGATCTTCGCGACGTACGTCGACGGAACATCCATCCCCCTTCGGTCTCGCGCGAGGGGGGTGCACGCGCCTGGGCAGGCTCGATCACCGCCAGGCATCCCCGTCACGTGGACATCAATCGACTTCTGTCGATTCGCTGCCAACTTATGTACGGGGTGAGCAAAAGTAAAGACTTGCATCTATAAAGATGGCACTCTATGAACAGAAGTCCACTGTAGTGCACGAACCGGACACCCGGATATGTAAAATCTTGCCATAGCCCGCAGCCACCGGATCTTGGCGATCCGCCCGGCGACGGCGCCGCCCGCATGCCCGCACCGATGCGGGCCAGCACTTCCTCGGACACCGGCCATCACGCGGCAGGATTTACGCTGTGGCCGGCGGCCACCACGACGTGTATCTTCCGCGCGTGAAGTTGAAGATCGCGATCGGGGTGGCTGTCGCACTCGTGGTGTCGTGCTGCGGTTTCGCGCTGTACCGGCGCTTCGCCCCGAATCATCACGCCTCCGGCGACAAAGGCTGTTACGCGAGCACGACCGACGCCGACACGGTCGCGCCCTCGCGCTGCGGCGAGCCGCACGAGGCCGAGATGGTCGACTTCTTCTACCCCGACGGCGCCGACGCGGGCTGTCACCGGTCGGCCGAGGACTTCCTCGGCGGGCCGCTCGCGGACGCCCGGATCGAACTTCGCCTGCTCAACTACGAACGCGAGGACTTCACCTCGCTGGCGTGCGCGCTGATCGTCGTCAGCGACTCCGAAGGTACCGATGCGGTACACACCGGGAGCCTGCGGGGCGCCATGAGCGGGGACCGGCCGATGGCGATCACCTGCGGCCACTACACCGGCGGCACGCTGAAGTACCTGACGTGCGCCGAGGCGCACTCGGCGGAGTACGTCGGGTCCGTTGCCGACGGCGGCGACCACGACACCAGCTGCCGGCAGGCCGCCGCGGCCTACCTGGGGCTGACCCCCGACGAGTTCGCAACCCGCCGCGATCTGCGGTCAGACTGGCTGACCACGCCGCGCGACGGCCACCGGACCGGCTGCGTCGTGGTGGCGGCGTCCGGCAACGACGTCCTGACCGGCTCGGTCAAAGACCTCCGTGCCGGCCCGCTCCCAGCTTGAGGCCGCAGTGATCGTCAACGTGGGCGGCGCCGTGGTCGAGGTGTCCAAGGCCGGTGCGGCGGACTTCACCGAATGGCACGACAGCCAGCGCGAGCGCCGCGTGGCGGGCGTGTCCGGCGTCGACTTCGATCGCTGGGCGCTGATCGGGCTGCGGTTCACCGGGCTGATCAAGGTCCGCGAGTTCGTCGACGGCGACCAGCCCATGAACATGTTGCGAGGGCAGGCATGATGGGATCGATGGCGACGATACGACAGCTCCAGCACGCCGATGCGCCGGCCGTGGCGGCGCTCATCGAACGCTGCCTCCGCGAGGTCAACAGCCGCGACTATCCGGCCGAGATCATCGAGCGGATGTGTGCGCACTTCACCGAGCACCGGATCAGGGAACTCGCCACGCGGCGGGAGGTGTTCGTCGCTGAAGCGGACGGGATCGTCGGGACGGTCTCCCGCGACGGCAACAAGGTCTACACCATGTTCGTGCACCTGCGAGCCGCCGGACGCGGCATCGGCCGCGCCTTGATGCGTCACATCGAGGCGCTGGCCGTCTCCGACGGCTACGACCACATGGAGACCGGCGCGAGCATCACCGCGCACGCCTTCTATCACCGGCTCGGCTACGTCGACGTCCGCTCCACCGACACGGACTTCGGCCTCAACCACATCCTGCGCCGGAACCTGCCCTGACTGGGTGGCCGCGTCGCCGGTACGGGCTGAGCCGTCAGGCACTCCTTGCCGCGACAAGCTCGCCTTCGCCGGTGGAGGTGGGATGATCGGCGGCGTGCTCCCGCTGCCTCAGCCCGACGACCTGAGTTCGCTCGTGCTTCGAACCGACTTCACCGATGACGCCGCTTGGGCTGAGGTTCTGGCCGCTGTCGGCGACGACGGCGCGACCTACGTCAGCGACCGCCGCTACGCCGGCGTGACCATCCAGGCGCTCGTCGATGTGGATGCCGCCGCTGCCGAGGACGACAAGCTGACGTACCTGTTCATCGCCGACGCGGCCACCATGGCCGACGCCGAGCGGCGGCTGCTGGCCGTCGATCTGTTCGACGAGCCCGGCCGGACGTTCCGGGTGCCGCCTAGCTGGTACGCCGATGTCTCCGCCAACCTCAGCATCGCGAACCTGAGCTTCTGGGAGTTCGCCGACGCCGCGGACGAGTCCGGCACCTATCGGGGCTCCGGCGCCGAGTAGCCGCCTCAGCGGCCCGCTGTCTTCGCCTGGTACATGGCGGCGTCGGCGGCGGAGAGGATCTCGTCGGCGCTGGTGCGGTCGCCGCACGGTGTGCAGCCGATGCTGACGCCGACGCGCACGGCGCGGCCCGCGACGGTGCAGGGCGCGGCGATCGACGCCTTGAGCCGGTCCGCGATGCGGTCGAGCTGCTCCGGCGCGGCGACCTCGGCGACGAGCACGACGAACTCGTCGCCGCCGAAGCGGGCCGCCACGTCGCCGGTGCGCAGGGAGCGGCGGATCCGCTCGGCGACGTGGACGAGCAGTTCGTCGCCGGCGGCGTGGCCGAGCCGGTCGTTGACCTGCTTGAACCCGTCGAGGTCGAGGAACAGCACGGCGAAGCGGCGGTCCGCGGCGCGCACCGCCCGCCCATGGCCACCTCCGCTCTCCGTATCGGCAACCGTGGCGGCCGTCTTCGGTGAACCGGGCGGGAACACCGGATCTGGGACCGGTTGCGGTACCGGTTGCGCCATGCGCCCATCCGTCGCGCGAGCAGCCGAGAGAGCGCTCTCTCCAACCCTTTGGAGCGGGCCCACATGCACTTCTGTTAACACTCTGAACAGGTAAAACAATCATTGACACCAGGATCGCATGCTCGCTACAAAGCTTGAGAGCGCTCTCACGAGACACCCCCGCTCTTGGAGGATTCCGCCAATGCCCCCTGCTGTGCGCCCCCTGGCGCTCGCCGCCGTCCTGGCCGCGACCGCCGCCGTCACCGTCAACGCCTACGCTGCCGTCCCGTCGGCCCCGTCCGGCTGGACGCTGCAGTGGAGCGACGACTTCACCGGCTCGGCCGGCACCCTGCCGTCATCGACGAACTGGCTCTACACCACCGGCACCCAGTACCCGAACGGGCCGGCCAACTTCGGCACCGGTGAGATCCAGAGCTACACCACCAGCACGCAGAACCTCGCCCTCGACGGCTCCGGCAACCTGAAGATCACCCCGATCAGGTCCGGCTCCGGGCAGTGGACGTCCGCCCGCATCGAGACGCGACGGACGAACTTCAAGGCGCCGTCCGGCGGCGTCATGCGCATCGAGGGCCGCCTGCAGATGCCGAACGTCACCGGCGCCGCCGCCGCGGGGTACTGGCCGGCGTTCTGGGCCCTCGGCTCGCCCTACCGGGGCAACTACTGGAACTGGCCCGGCATCGGCGAGCTGGACATCATGGAGAACGTCAACGGCGTGAACCAGGTCTGGGGGACGCTGCACTGCGGCGTCAACCCCGGCGGTCCGTGCAACGAGACCACCGGCCTCGGCGGGACCCGGACCTGCCCGACCAGCGCCTGCCAGGGCAACTTCCACACCTACGCGATCGAGTGGGACGCGAGCGTCAGCCCCCAGGTGCTGCGCTGGTACGTCGACGGCGTCCAGTTCTTCTCCGTGAGCCAGAGCCAGGTCGGCTCGTACTGGTCGGACATGACCAGTCACGAGGGCTACTTCATCCTGCTCAACGTCGCCATGGGCGGCGCCTTCCCCAACGGCGTCGCCGGCTACTCCACCCCCACCGGCAGCACCACGTCCGGCATGCCGATGCTGGTCGACTACGTCGCCGTGTACACCAAGGGCGGCGGCTCGAACCCGACGCCGACCGCCACGGCGACGCCGACCCCGACGGCGACCCAGACGGGTGGCGGCCGCAGCGCCTACAGCACCATCCAGGCCGAGTCCTACAACGCGCAGTCCGGCGTGGTGGCCGGCAGCGACCAGATCGGGTACCTCGCCAACGGTGACTGGACCCGCTACGACAACGTCGACTTCGGCAGCGCCTCGCCGAAGGACTTCCTCGCCCGCGTCTCGTCCGGCGCCGCCGGCGGTGTCAGCGGCACCGTCGAGGTCCGCCTCGACAGCGTCGGCAACGCCCCGGTCGCGAGCTTCTCCGTCGCCAACACCGGCGGCTGGAGCAGCTTCCGCGAGATCCCGGGCAACCTGACGTCGCAGGTCACCGGCCGGCACACGGTGTTCCTGCGCTTCAGCAGCGGCCAGCCGGCCGACTTCGTCAACGTCGACTGGTTCGTGTTCCGCAGGTAACACCATCCGAGCGCCGGTGGTCACAGTGGATGCGGCCCGCTGTGACCACCGGTTTCCACGATTCGCGCCCCCCGTGCGACGGCGGGCGCGGGCAGGAGTCCAGGATTGGCGTATGCGACTGCACGCGACGCTCCGCGCGATCCTGGCCGCCGCCGCGGCGACGCTCCTGGTGCTGCTGCCACCGGCTCCCGCGTGGGCCCACACGACCCTCACCAGAAGCGACCCGGCCGCGGGCGCCACGGTCAGCGCGCCGGTCGCCGCGGTGACGCTGACGTTCACGGAGATGGTGAAGCAGCAGGCGAGCACCATCGAGGTGACCGGCGCCGACGGCGTCTCGTACAGCGAGGGCACACCCAAGTCGGTGAACAAGACCCTCACGCAGGCGGTCCGGCCGCTGCCACCGGGCCAGGTGACGGTCGTCTGGCGCACCGCCGCCGGCGACGGGCACCCGCTGGAAGGCAGGTTCACGTTCACCAACGCCGCACCGGCCCCGACGAGTGCGGCACCGTCGCCTTCCCCGTCCGCCGCCCCTTCCAGCGCGCCCCCGTCACCGGCCGCCGCGCAGCCGGCGGCCAAGGACGAGGACGAGGACGGTGGCAGTGCCGGGCTGCTGTGGGCGGCACTGGGCGCGGCCGCGGTGGTCGCCGCCGGCATCGCGATCTGGCAGCGGCGGCGCCGCACCAAGTGACGCTGTGCGGCGGGCGGCGCCGCGTGAAGTGACCCTCGCCGGGGCGCGGGCGGGCCGTTAGGCTTACGCCCGTCCGCGTATCCGGCTCGGCGGCCGGGGCGGGCTACCGGTGTGCGGCGCTCCGGGTCTGCCCTGTCGTGCTCCCGTAAGGAACCCGCCGTGCCCGCTACCGCCACCGATGCCGCGCCCGTCCGATCGCGCGACGCCGTTCTCCGGCTCGTCGCCGTCGCCATCCTGATCGCCGCCGGCGTCGTCGCCTGGGTGCTGTTCCGCGGCGGTACCGGCGACACAGCACCACAGGACCGGTCGATCACCGTGTCGATCACCGGCGGCCGGGTCCAGCCGCCCGTGGGCCGGGTCGAGGTGGGCAAGGGCAGCACGATCCGGCTCACCGTCACCTCCGACGTGCCCGACGAGCTGCACGTCCACGGCTACGACCGCAGGGCCGTCCTCGAGGCGGGCCGGCCGGCGACGCTGGAGTTCCGCGCCGACACGACCGGCCTGTTCGAGGTCGAGACGCACGCCGGCCACCTGCTGCTGGTGCAACTGGTGGTCCGCTGATCAGTCCTTGAAGAACGTCAGCATCGCGTCGTTGACGGCGTCGGGCTGCTCCAGGTAGCCGTAGTGGCCGGCGGCCGGGATCTCGGCGTAGCGGGCGCCGGGGATCGCTTCGGCGAGCTCACGCCCGCGGACCGCCGGCGCCACCACATCGTCGGCGAACGACAGCACCAGCGTCGGGGTGCAGATCCGCCGGTACACGCCGAGCCGGTCCGTGTCGACGTCGACGTCCAGCTGCGGGCGCAGGCCGGCGTCGGTCACGTCGGGCGGGGACATCTCGAACAGGTCGAGCCAGTCCTGCACCGCCTGCTCGTCGAGCAGCGTCCTCGGCGACAGGTTCTGCACGACACGCATCGCCGCGTCATACCCGGCCGGGAGGCGGACGCGCTCGTCGTACAGTGCGCGCTCGGCGGCGGCGAAGGCCCGGGACATCGCGTCGGGGCGGCCCCGGCTCGCCATCAGCACCGCCTGGGTGGCCAGGTCGGGCCGGGACAGCAGCAGCTCCTGCACGATGTACGAGCCCATCGACGAGCCGACGAGCCGGCACGGCCCGCCGACGAGCCGCTCGACCAGCCCGGCCGTGTCGGCGACGAGGTCGTCGATGGTGAGCCCGGTCTTCGCCGGGTCGCTGGGCGACACGCCACGATTGTCCACGGTGATCGCCCGGTAGCCGGCGGCGACCAGCGCGGGCACCTGATACATCCGCCACGTGCGACCGCGTGCCGCGGTGCCGGCGACCAGCACCACGGCGTCGCCGCTGCCGGACTCCTCGTAGTGCAGCGTCACGGCACCGACGTTCACGAATGGCACGGGCTATCCCCCCTGTGGCAACAGTAAGGAGAGCCTAACCCTAGTGCTGGTAGCCGTTGTTGTCGCAGGTACGGCGCTGCAGGATGCAGTTCTTCGTGCGCTTGTTCATGGTGGCGGCGTCCCACGTCACGAACGCGTCGCCGTGCATCGAGGAGGCGCTGCGGCCCTCCTTGTCGGAGGACAGGTAGTAGCCCTGCTGGGTGCCCTTCGCGCCGTACTGGATGTCGAAGGTGATCGCCGGGATCTTCACCGGGTGGCTGGCCGGGCAGGCGTTGCCGGAGCCGTGCCTGACGTGGTCCTTGTGGTTGGGGCTGTCCAGGTGCTTGCCGTCCCAGCAGTCCGGGAACTGCAGGATGAAGTGCAGGGTGGCGTCGCCGCCGCAGATCGGCCAGTTGCCGTTGGTGCTGCGCGCGACGCCGTCGAGGTCGCCGGGGCCGTAGAAGGCGCAGTAGAACTGGCCCTGCGCGCCGCGCGGCGTCGGCTGCCGCTTCGTGGCGTCGCCGCTGATCATCCGCAGGCCGTTCGGCATCGGCAGCTGGCCGGCCGAGGTGTTCATCAGCGACCGGTAGTAGACCCGGAAGCCGGTGGTCTCGACGGGCTTGTTCGTCGCGGCGTCGTACAGCGTCGGCACCCAGTACGCGGAGTGGTCCTGCACCGGCTTGCACGTGGTGGCCGTGAACTTCATCAGGTCCTCGGGCGTCGTGCCGGCGGTGACGGCCTTGTTGCCGACGAACGAGTGCATGTGGGACGACCCGGCGAGCCCGGGGAAGACGATCGGGTCGTCGGCGAGGGTGTGGCTGTACTGGCAGTCCGCCCGGAACTCCGGCAGGTTGCCGACGCCCGCCGGCACGGGGTCGGTCTTCAGCGCCTGGTACGCGTCGACCTGCGCCTTCCACGCCGCGGCGTCGACCGGGATCCACCCCGTCGCGGGCGCCTTCGCCGTGGCGGACTTCGACGCGGCCGCGCTGGCGGATGCCGGCGCCGACGTGGACGGTGCGGGCGCGGCGCCGATCACAGCGCCGGATTCCGCCGGTACCGACGACGCAGCCGCGACCGGGGACGGCTCCGCCGAGCCGGGCGACGTGGCGAGGTGGACGGCCGCCACGCCGGCGACGACGATCAGTCCCGCCGCCGCCATCACCACCTTGCTCCGGCCGGACCGCCAGGTGACGCCGTGGTTCGACGCGTACGACAACAGGACACTCCCCACCAGCGGACGATCACGGCCGCCGTGATCCTAGGTGCCGCCGGCCCGTGCCCGACAGGTATCTAAAGCAACCTTAATGCAGGACTCGAATTTAGATGCCGGCAGCGGCCCGGACCTCGTCGAGGTGGATGCGGGCGGCGGCGACGCCGCCCCCCGGGTTGAGACGCGTCGGCGGCCGGTGGCTCGGATTCGTGCCACCGGCCGCTCATGGTTCAGGCGTCCGGCCCGTGGGGCTCGTCGCACGGGTCGCCGGGCGGTCGCGCCGGCGGCTGGACGAGCCCTGTGGCCTGGATCAGGCTGGTGAACTCGGCGCGGACGAGGTCGTCGTCATCGCTGACGAGGTCGGTGAACGCCTCGTCGAATCCCCGGTCCCACTCTGGGGACAGCCCGGTGTGCATCACGGCTCACCACCTCTGCGCGGCTGGGATCAGCCGTTCAGGACCTTCTGCTCGTGCTCGGCGCGCCCGCCGACCGAGATCTTGCGGGGCTTGGCCTTCTCCGCGATCGGGATCCGCAGCGCGAGGACGCCGTTGTGGTACGTCGCGTCGACGCGGTCCGTGTCGAGCGCGTCGCCGAGGAACATCTGGCGGGAGAAGACGCCGAGCGGACGCTCGCTCAGGGTCGCCTGCGCGTGCTCACCGAGGTCGACGGGGCGGCGCTCCGCGCGGACGGTCAGCACGTTGCGCTCGATGTCGATGTCGATCGCGTCCTTGTCCACGCCGGGCAGGTCGAACACGATCACGAACTCGTCGCCGTTGCGGTACGCGTCGGCCGGCATCGCCGTCGGCCGGGACCACGTGCCGGTCGCCGGTGCGCCGAACAGCTGCTGGGCAAGCCGGTTGACCTCGGTGAAGGGTTCGCTGCGCATCAACATTGGTGCCACCTCCTGGGTCTCGACTGGTTGGTCAATGCGCGATATCTTGTTTGTACCATGTCATCGTTCCGATGACAACTCAAACGTCAACGAAACTATGACGCAGAACAGGACCCCCATGACGAGCAGCACAAACACTGGCCTGACCGCGGCCGTCGCCGTCGTCGCCGCGATGACGGAGCGCACCGCCACCGACGATGCCGACCCGGCCGCCATCCTGGATTCCCTCGTCCTGCTGCGCTGGGCGCAGGACCAGCTGGCGGGGGCCGAGCCGGTGCTGATCGCCGCGGCCAGGCGCGCCGGCGTCAGCTGGCAGGCCCTCGCCCCGGCGCTCGGCGTCGCCAGCCGCCAGGCCGCCGAGCGCCGCTACCTGCGGGCCGCGTCCACCACCGGCGGCGCCACCCGCGAGGACCGCGTCCGCGCCGAGCGCGACCACCGGGCGGGTGTGCGCGCGGTCGCCCAGTGGACCGCCGACAACACCGCCGACCTGCGCCGCCTCGCCGGACAGGTGGCCGGCCTCGCGGACGCGCCCGCCGGCGCGACCGAGGACTTCGACCGCCTCCACCAGGCCCTCGCCGAGCCCGATGCCACCGCACTGCCCGCTCTGCTGGCCGCCGCCCGCCGGCACCTGGACCACCACCCCGGCCTGGCCGACCAGATCGACCAGGTCACCGCGAGTACCAACGCCGTCCTGCGCCGCACCCAACGCAACCGCGAGCTCCACTGACCCGCCGTTACAGTGCTGGCATGGACGTCGCGATCGAGCGCCTGACCGCCGCCACCGACGAGACGGTCGAGGCGTTCGCCCGCCTGCTGCCCCAGCTGTCCGCCTCCGCCACCCCACTGGACGCCGCGGCCCTCGAGGCGCTGCTCACCTGGCCGGGCAACCGCATCCTGGCCGCCCGCGTCGACGGAAGGGTGGTCGGCGTGCTGACGCTCGTCACGTTCCCCGTCCCGACGGGCCTGCGCGCCAGGATCGAGGACGTCGTCGTCGACGAGTCCGCCCGGGGCCACGGCGCCGGCGCCGCGCTCATGCGGGAGGCCCTGCGCCTCGCCGAGGCCGAAGGCGCCCGCTCCGTCGACCTGACGTCCCGCCCCGACCGTGTCTCCGCGATCCGCCTGTACGAGCGGCTCGGCTTCACCCGCCGCGCCTCCACCACGTTCCGCTTCACCGGAGCCCCCGCACCGTCCCAGGCGATCTGGGTCAGCTGAGCCGGCCGCGGCGCAGCAGGGGGGTCACCAGTACCGTGGCGGCTCCCGCTGAAGCGATGGCCAGGGCCGGTGAAGTGAGCTCCGCGACGGTGCCCAGCAGCAGGGGGCTGAGGCCCTGCAGGGCCATCATGCCGGTGGAGAGCAGGGCGAAGAGCTGGCCTCGGCGGTCCTCGGGGGCGGCGGCGAGGAAGGCGCGCTGCAGGCCGAGGCCGTACGCGAAGCCCGTCCCGGCGACGACGAGCAGCGCCGCCAGGACCGGTAGGGGTGGCGCGGCGAGCACGGCGATGAGCGGGGTGCCGAGCAGGAGGAGCAGCGGGGCGGAGAGGCGTTCGCGCAGGGTCGGGCGGAGGAAGCGGCCGGCGACGAAGTTGCCCAGGAGCATGCCGGCGGCCGGGGCGGCCATGAGGACGGCGCCGGAGCCGGACGGGAAGCCGCGGCGGCCGGCGTACGCGACGAGCAGCGCCTCGGCGCCGGCGGCGAACGCGGACGGCAGCCATTGGGCGAGCAGCAGCCGGCGGACGGTGCGGTCGCCGAACAGCGCCGACGCCCCGGCCAGGCTGTCCCGGACCGCACCGCCGCGGGAACGGCCGTCGCCGCGGGAGCCAGCAGCCGGCAGGATGGAGCCGCGGGAGATCGACGCCGGCAGGCCGAAGCGGACCAGGACGGCGGCGGCGACGTGGCAGGCGGCGGCGAAGAGCAGCGCGTGGCGGGGGCCCGCGGCGGCCACCGCGACGCCGCCGCCCGCGAGGCCGAGCAGCTGGGCGGCGGAGGACGACATGTTCGACACGGAGCGGCCGAGGACGTACGCGTCGCCCGTCAGCTGCTCGGCGATGACGCGGGCCGCCGAGCCCGCGAACACCGGCGTGCCGCAGGCGACCACGGCGACCAGCGACAGGCTCGCCGCGACCGGCAGGTCGAGCAGGGCGAGCGCGGCCGCGAGGAGGGCCTCGACCGCGTACCCGGCGACGATGAGCGGCCGCGGGCGCAGGCGGTCGGTCAGCGATCCGAGCAGCAGCCCGCCGACGACCTGCGGCAGGAAGCCCGCACCGAAGGCGAGTGCGCTGAGCAGCGGGGAGCCGGTGCCCGCGTACACGAGGACGGACAGCGCGAAGATCTGCAGGGAGTTCGCGCCGATCGCCAGGGTCCGCGCGACGAACAGGGCGCGGAACGACGGCTCCGCGAACACCTCGCGGTACGTGGCCGGGCGGTCGACGACAGTCATGCCCACGAGCGTGCCGACGGCCGGCACGGAAGCCGAATGATTCGCCACACGGCGTAAGGTTGAGGGCGTGCTGCGGTTCGTGGTGGGTGCGGAGGACCTGGTGCGCACCAGGTTCGCGCTGTCGCCGATCTTCGAGCTGCACCACCTGATCCGCGCCCTGCGGAGCCCGCGCCCGCAGGGTGTGCCCGAGGCGTGGCTGGCCCGGCTGCGCCCGCGGTTCACCGAGCTGACCGAGCGGCACGGGCCGGGCCTGGAGGCGATCGACGCGCTGCACACGCCGCGGGCCGGCGCGACGTTCTTCTCCCCGCCGCCGCGACTGCAGACCATCGAGGACGACCTCGCCACGATGCGCGCCGCACCGGCCGACGGCGTGCGGGCGGAGATCGACTTCTATCTGCGGCACCGCCGCGACGTGTCGGGCGCCGCGCGGTCGGTACTGATGGCGCCGGACGCCCTGGATCGCCTCGCCGACGTGCTGGCCGCGGCGTGGACGGCGCTGCTCGAAGACGACTGGCCGCGGCTGCGGCTGCTGTGCGAGCGCGACGTCGTGCACCGCGTCGGCGAGCTCGGCCGCGCCGGCTGGGCCGCCGCCCTCGCCGGGCTCCACCCGAAGGTCCGCTGGCGTGACGGCGGCATCGACGTGCGCGTCCGGAGCACCGGTGAGACCGCGCTCGGCGGGGGCGGGCTGCTGCTCGTCCCGTCGGTGTTTGTGTGGCCGGAGATCGCCGTGTACGCCGACGACCCCTGGCCCAAGGCGATCGTCTACCCCGCCCGCGGCGTCGGGACGCTGCTCGAGCACGGCCCGCCCGAGCCGCCCGCGCACCTTTCGGCGCTGCTCGGCCGGTCCCGGGCGCTGCTGCTGGCCACCCTCGGCGACCCCGCCAGCACGAGTCAGCTCGCCCGGGCGTACGGCATGGCCACCGGCGCCGTCGGCGACCACCTCGCCGTCCTGCACCGCTCGGGCCTCGTCCACCGCGCCCGCTCGGGCCGCTCCGTGCTCTACCGCCGCACCCCGCTCGGCGACGCACTCGTGGCGGCGCCGGGATAGCGTCGGCGTCGTCGGTACGGCAGATGCTTGTGAAGCGGGTGTAACGCACGGGGTGTTGGTGGACATGGAGCGGGTATGCGATCGGCCCGGTTTGAGCGAGCATATGCCGCCCACTATGAGCCAATCTTTGCCTACGTGCTGCGCCGCACCGATTCGGTGCAGGATGCGTCGGATGTCGTCGCGGATGTCTTCCTGACCGCTTGGCGGCGCGTCGACGACATGCCGGACGATGAAGAGACAGTTCTCTGGCTGTACGGTATCGCCCGCCGGGTCTTGGCGAACCATGCGCGCTCCAGGCGCCGCTATGACCGGCTCGCGGCTCGGGTCCTCGCGACGGGGACCACCTCGACGGCGACTGAGGCGCGTGACCCCGATGGTGCCGTCGCCGCCGCTTTTGACCGCCTGCGCCCCGAGGATCAAGACATTCTCGGTCTCGTCGCGGTGGAAGGGCTCACGCCCACCGAGATCGCCCGGGCGCTGGGTCGTCCGGCGGTGTATGTGCGGGTGAGGCTGCATCGTGCCCGGTCCCGGTTCGCGCGTGAGCTGAACGCCGAGGGCATCGAGATGTAACGCACCGCCGGGTGGCGGACATGGAGTGCCAGGAGGTGGCAACGGTGAAGGACGAACGACTCTCCGGTCATGTCAGGCAGGCGATGGCGCTGGACGCGGCGCGCACGGAGGCACTTGGTGATGCCCGCGCCAGGCAGGAGCTCCTCGAAAGGATCGTCAACAGTCCGCCGGCAGCACCACGACCTCGCCGCCGTTGGGCGTTGACCATCGGCGTGGCCGCCACGACCGCGACGGCGGCGGTCCTTGCCCTCGCCATCGCCCTGAACGGCCTGCCACAGGGACCGGCGGGGCCCGGGTCGCCGCCGGGGGCCGAGTCGGCGTCGGGGCCCGGGTCACCGTCCGGCACGCGTCGCGGCGACGTCTTCGCGGGCACTTCGGCGAGCCAGAGTTGTGTCGAGTCGTATTCGGCACAGTCACTTGCCCGGCGCAGTTTCGCGTTCGACGGGTCGGTGACCGGAATCGGCACCACCGATGCCGGGACAAGCATGTTCCTTCCGGTGACTTTCAAGGTTCACCGATGGTTCCGGGGCGGCTCAGCCGAAAGCGTCACTGTCGAACTGCCGAATCCGACGGGCGGCGTCAGCCTGGATGTGGCGCCGTTCGCGATCGGATCGCGGCTGCTGGTCTCCGGCGAGCCTCGTTTCGGTGGGACACCGTTGACCGATCCGGTGGCCTGGGCCTGCGGGTTCACTCGCTGGTACGACGCCTCCGACGCCGAATTGTGGCAGCGAAATTTCACCTGACCCGCGACGCCCGGTCGGTCCCGGCCCGCGCCGGGACTGGCCGGGCGGCATCGGCTACTGGGAAGGGTCGCGGCCGATGAAGGCCAGCAGCCGGGTCTGCGCGTCGGCGTCGGCGGGGACCTCGACCCGCGGGCCGTAATGGCCGCTGCTGCGCATCACCTCCTCCATCGGCAGCATGCCCTCCAGCATCGCCGCGCAGCGCTCCGGGTCGAGCCGTTCGTCCTGGCCGGTCGCACGCGCCAGGTCCCACGTGTGCAGGAACACGTCGGAGGTGTAGAACTGGCTGATCGCCGTGCTGACCGGCAGCTCGCCGATGTGCGGGTTGGACAGCATCCGGTCCGCGGTGGACGGGTCGTCCAGCAGCGCCTGCACGGCGTCGGTGTGCACCTGCCAGGCGGCGACCGGGTCCTCGGCGACCGGCGGCCCCTGCGGCAGCTCGATGCCGGCACCGGCGTGCAGGAATCCGGGCAGCCATCCGACGAGGTGCCCCACGACGTCCCGGGCCACCCAGCCGTCGCACGGCGCCGGTCGGTCCCAGCCACCGGCCGGCACGCCACGGACCCGGTCGGTGAACGTGCCGGCGATGCTCCGGTGTTCTTCCGCTGCAGTCATCCGGCCACGCTAACCCTTCCCACCGGCCGGCGGTGGGACATCGACGAGATGGCAGCCTTTCGGGGCCCGCCCCCCTGGTCACCGTGCCTGCGAAGCTTGCCGCGGCGCAAAGAAGGAGCGCGGTCAGTGGGTGTCGCGGAGGGCGGCCAGGCCGCCCTGGGAGTCCTCGAGGGCGATGCGCTCGGCGGTGGCGGAGTCGCGGGCGCGCAGGGCCCTGACGAGGGCGCGGTGGCTGGTGTACCGCTCGAGGCCGAACGACTCGTCCTCCGCGACCCGCCGCAGCAGCAGCTCGCGGCGCTGCGGGCGGGAGAAGACGCGGCTCTGGTCGAGCATGCGGATGAGCACGGGGTTGTGGGCGCAGGCGTCGACCGTGTCGTTGAACTCCTGCATGGTGTCCAGCAGCGCGTTGAGGTGCCGGTCGGTGGGCTGCTCGTGCCGGCTGCGGTCCTTGAGCAGGATGAGCAGGTCGTCGGCGCGGTCGAGGATCGCGTCCAGGGCGTCGAGCTGGTCGGTGGTGGCGTGCCGGGCGGCGAAGCGGGCGACCAGGCCGCGCAGGCCGATCTCCACCTCGGTCAGGTCGTCGACGGCGGCGTCTCGGATCGCGGCGACGAGGACGGTCCGCGGGCCGATGCGTTCGATGAGGCCGTCGAGCTCCAGCCGGCGCAGCGCCTCGCGGACGGGGGTCGGGCTGATCGCCAGGCGGGACGCCACGCCGCGCTCGGTGACCTTCTCCCCCGCCGCGAGCTCGCCGGTGGCGATGGCGGTGCGGACGTGGCGGTACGCCTGGTCGGCGAGCGTCTCGGCGGGCATGCCACGCACTCTAGCGCATGCCATCACGAACGACCGTTGCAACTGTTGACGGTTTTGCTATAGCAAATTAGCGTCACGCCGGACACCCCCAAGGAGGCACGGCATGGCCGAACCGAAGGTCCGCGACGGCACGGTGTCCGAGCGCGGCATCACGTTCTTCGTCGCCCTGGCACTCTTCGCGCAGGAGTCGACCTGGAACTTCTACGACAACCAGGTGCCCGCCCTGCTGCGCGAGCACGTCTCCAGCGCGGCGGTCGTCGGCCTGCTCATGGGCTCGGACAACCTGGTGGGCATGTTCGTCCAGCCGTGGATCGGCAACCGGTCGGACAACACCCGGACGCGGTGGGGGCGGCGGATGCCGTACATCGCGGTCGGCATGCCCCTCGCCGCGCTGATCTTCCTGCTGCTGCCCTGGGCGACGTCACTGGCGGCGCTGGTCGCGGTGATGTTCCTGTACGCACTGGTCGCCAACAGCACCCGCCCCCTCGCCGAGTCGCTGGTGCCGGACTTCATCGCCCCCGAACGCCGCAGCCGGGCGACCGCCGCCGTGAAGATCGCGACCTCGCTGACCATCATCGTCGCGTCGCTGATCAGCCTGCTCGTGGTCGACGAGCACCCGAAGGGCGCGTTCGTCATCCCCGCCGTGATCATGCTGGTCGCCACGGCGGTCCTCGTGGCCAAGGTGCGCGACAGCCGGTCGCCCGGGTACCAGGCCGCGGTCGCCGAGGCGAGGGCCGACGGAGCCGGCAGGAAGACCCGTCAGGTGTTCGGTGAGCTGGCCCGCGATCCGGACCGCCGCCGGCTCCTGCTGCTGCTCACCGTGCTGCTGTTCGGCGGGGCGTGGTTCGCCTCGCGGTCGCTCATCACGCCGTACGGGATGCAGGCCCTCGGCCTCACCCGCGGCGAGGCCGGCGGGCTGACCCTGCCCAGCGGCGTGGCGTACCTGCTCGCCTGCTACCCGGCCGCTCTCGCCGCCGAGCGCTTCGGGCGGCTGCGCACCATGGCCGCCGGCATGGTCGTCTTCGTGGTCGCGCTCGCCGCCGGCACCGTCGTGCAGACCGCCACCGGGACGGTCGTCGTGTTCTGCGTCGCGGCCGCCGGCGCCGCCGCGTTCACCATCAACGCGATCGTCGCGCTGTGGAACCTGGCCCCGTCCAGCCAGGTCGTCGGCACCTACACCGGGCTGTACGCGGTCACCTGGTACCTCGGCGGCTTCGGCGGACCGGCGCTCATCGGCGCCGTCGTCGACCTCACCGGCTGGGCCGGGATGCTGCTGGACATCGCGGTCCTCGCCGCGCTCGCCATCGCCGTGATCGCCCGCCTCCAGCACCTGGAGCGGCGTACCGAAGCAATCCCCTCAGAACAGGAGATCATGTGACCGTCCGCATCCTCGTGCCGTCCGGCATGCTCGGCTCCGGGTTCCCGCCCGAGATCATCGCCCGCGGGCTGGAGCTCGGCGCCGACGTGATCGCCCTCGACGGCGGCTCCACCGACTCCGGCCCCTACTACCTCGGCACCGGCACCGCGAAGACCGCCGCCGCGGCCGTGGCCCGTGACCTGCGCCCGCTGCTGCACGCGGTGGCCACGGCCGGCATCCCGCTGGTCATCGGCTCGTGCGGCACCAGCGGCACCGACGCCGGCGTCGACTGGGTCGCCGGCATCACCCGCGAGGTCATGGCCGACGAGGGCCTGTCGCTGCGGGTGGCCACGATCTACAGCGAGCAGCGGGCCGCGGACCTCGTCCCGCTCCTCGGCCAGGGCCGGATCCATCCCCTGCCGCCGGCCGGCGACCTGGACGCCGCGACCCTCGACAGCTGCGAGCACATCGTCGCCATGATGGGCCACGAACCGATCGCGGCAGCGCTCGCCGCCGGCGCCGAGGTCGTGCTCGCCGGCCGCGCCACCGACACCGCGCTCGCCGCGGCCGTCCCGCTCATGCGCGGCCTGCCCGCCGGCCCCGCCTGGCACGCCGCGAAGATCGTCGAGTGCGGCGCGCAGTGCACCACGGACCCCCGCTCCAGCGGCGTCCTCGCCACGGTCGACGCCACCGGCTTCACCATCGAACCGCTCGACCCCGCGGTGGCGTGCACGCCGACGTCGGTCGCGGCGCACATGTTGTACGAGACGGCCGACCCCTTCACCATGCGCGAGCCCGCCGGGACGCTGCAGGTGGCCGCCGCGACGTACCGCGCCCTGGACCACCGCCGGGTGCGGGTGGAGGGCTCCCGCTTCGAGCCGGCCGCGCAGTACACGGTGAAGCTCGAAGGCTCGCGCATCACCGGCTACCAGACAATGTCGTTCACCGCGATCCGCGACCCGCACATCCTCGGCCAGATCACCACGTGGGCCGCGCTGCTGCGCAAGGTCCTCACCGACCGGGTCGCGCAGACGCTCGGCCTGCACGACGGCTACTCGTTCGACATCCGCCTGTACGGCTACGACGCGGTCCTCGGCCCGCTGGACCCCGACACCCGGCCGCCCCGCGAGGTCGGCGTGATGCTGCTCGTGAACGCCGCCGACCAGGCGACCGCCACCGCCGTCGCGAAGGTGGCGAACCCGCTCATGCTGCACCTGCCGACGCCGGACATGCAGCACCTGCCGAGCCTGGCGTTCGCGACGTCGCCCGCCGAGACCGAACGCGGCGCCACCTACGAGTTCGCCCTCAACCACTTCGTCGTCGTGGACTCCCCCACCGCCCTGTTCCGCATCACCCTTCCGGAGGCGTCGTGATGTCCCGTACCGTCGGCGACCTGGCCATCGAGGTGCGCTCCAAGAACGCCGGCCCGTTCTGGGTGACGATGGAGCTCTTCATGCGCGACGAAGCCGGGTTCGCCGCGGTCGCGTTCGTCGACGCGCCGGTGATCTCCCGCCTGTACGGGGTGCCGCTCGGCACCGTCCAGATCTTCCGCATCCCGTCGCTCAATGTCGTCAAGATCTCGTTCCCGCGCCCGGTCTCGCAGGGCAGCCTGCACGACCGCGACATCCACGCCGGCCAGCACCACGTCCCCCTGGCGCTGCTCCCCCTGCCGGGCCACGGGTAGGGCCGCACCCGCGTCAGGTGCGGCGGGCGGTGACCAGCCAGGCGCGGGAGTCGAACGTGACGCCGGCGGGGCCGGCGTGTGCGGTGACGGCCCGGTGCAGGCGGCGCCGGGCCGCCGGCCCCGGGTCGGCGCCGGCGGCCCGCTGGAGGTGCAGGACGGCGTCGAAGGCGGCCGAAGGGTCCGGACCGTAATAGACGGGCTCGTGCACGTCGGTGAAGGCGATGTCCGAGAAACCGGCACCGGTCAGGAGGGCGCGGGTGGAGTCCGGGTCGGCCAGGGAGAACGCAGCCGGGCGGGACGGGACCGACAGGGCGTCGCTGATCACGGTCGACCATTCGTTGCGGTCGGCGGACTGCCAGACGAGCAGGGCCAGGCGGGCGCCGGGGCGCAGGGCCAGGGCGATGTTGGTGAAGGCGGCCGCCGGGTCCGTGAAGAACATCGTGCCGAAGCGGCTGAGGCACACGTCGAAGCAGGCCGGCGGGAAGGCGTACACCGCGGCATCGGCCTGCTCGAAGGCGATGTTGCTCAAGCCTTCGCTGAGAGCGCGGGCCGCCGACAGCGCCGGGCCGGAGATGTCGACGCCGAGGGCGCTGCCGGCGGGCGCGGCACGAGCGGCCTCGCGCGTCGTCTGGCCCGTGCCGCAGCCGACGTCGAGCACCCGGTCGCGGGGGCCCACCGCGGCGGCGGCGCGCAGGTGGGCCGTGTGCGGGCGGAGCTCGGCGTCGTAGTCGAACATGCGAGTCACCGTAGGCACGACGAACCTGCCGTGAAAAGCGATGAACGCTACTGAAGACGATCGGTCAGCGCGATGGGTCCAGCAGCTCGGCCAGGTGGACGGCGGGGCGGTCGCGCAGGTCGGCGACCTGGGTGCGGCAGGAGAAACCGTCGGCGAGGACGACCGCGGACGGGGCCGCGTCCAGGGCCGGCAGCAGCTGCTGCGAGGCGACGGCCACTGACACGTCGTAGTGGCCGATCTCGACGCCGAAGTTGCCGGCCAGGCCGCAGCACCCGGAGAGGCGGCGGACCTGCGCGCCGGTGGACTTCAGCAGGTCGGCGTCGGCCTTCCAGCCGAGCACGGCGTGGTGGTGGCAGTGCGGCTGCGCGACCACCTCGACGCCGGACAGGTCCGGCGGGGTCCAGTCCGGGGTCTCGGCGAGCAGCTCGGCGAGGGTGCGGACCGCCGAGGCGACCACCGGAGCGTCCGGCGAGTCGGGCAGCAGCTCGTGGATGTCGGAGCGGAGCACGGCGGTACAGGACGGCTCGATGCCGACGATGGGCACACCGGCGTGGGCGTCGGGGGCGAGCGCGGCCACGGTGCGCGTCAGGATCGTGCGGGCGGAGTCGAGCTGGCCGGTGGTGATCCAGGTCAGGCCGCAGCACACCTTCCCCGACGGCAGGCGTGGCTCGTAGCCGGCCGCGCGCAGGACCCGGACGGTGGCAGCCGCCACGGACGGCGAGAACGCGTCGGAGAACGAGTCCGCGAACAGCACGACCGGCTTGCCGGCCCCCGAAGAAGGCTTGAACGTGCGCCGGAACGGGCGGCGGGCGAAGCGGGGCACGGAGCGACGCTTGTCGACGCCCGCCAGCCACAGGAAGAACCCGCCCAGCACGGGCAGGCGGATGCCGAGGTTCGCCAGTCGCGGCGTCCACCCCGCCAGGCGCGCCCAGAAGGGCAGCTTCCCGAGGGTGTAGTGCGAGCGCGGCCGCAGTCGCCCGCGGTACGTCTGGTGCAGCACCTCGGACTTGTAGGTGGCCATGTCGATGCCGGTCGGGCAGTCCGAGGCGCAGCCCTTGCACGACAGGCACAGGTCGAGGGCGTCGTGCACGGCCGGGTCGGACCAGGTGAGCTCGCCGCGGACCACCTCCTGCAGCACCCGGGCCCGGCCGCGGGTGGAGTCCTTCTCCTCGCGGGTCGCCAGGTAGGACGGGCACATGACGCCACCGGCGGCGGAGTTGTCGGCGCGGCACTTGCCGACGCCCGTGCAGCGGTGCACCGCCTGCGCGAGGTCGCCGCCGTCGTGCGGGTAGGCGAGGGCCAGCCCCTTGAGCGGGAAGCGGCCGGCCGGTCGTACATCGGCGTCAACGGGATCAGGGTCGACGAGGACCCCGGGGTTGAGGAGGTTGCCGGGGTCGAAGGCGTGTTTGACCCCGGCGAACAGGGCGATCGCGTCGGGCGAGTACATGTGCGGCAGAAGCTCGGAGCGGGCGCGCCCGTCGCCGTGCTCGCCGGAGAGCGAGCCGCCGAACTCGCCGACGAGCTTGGCCGCGTCGGTGAGGAAGTCGCGCAGGACCTTGGTGCCGCCCGGCTCGTCGAGGGGGTAGTCGAGGCGCACGTGCATGCAGCCGTCGCCGAAGTGGCCGAACGGCGCCGAGGTCATCTTGTACGACGCGACGAGCTCGTCGAACCGCGCCAGGTAGGCGCCGAGCTTCGCGGGTGGCACGGCGGCGTCCTCCCAGCCGGGCCACGCCGGCCGGTCGGAGGGCGCCCGGCCGGCGAGGCCCGCGCCGTCCTCGCGGATCCGCCACAGCTGCGCCTGCACGACCGGGTCGGTGACGACGAGCGACTCCGGGGCGATCCCGTCGGCGGCCAGCTTCTGCGCACGCGCCGAGACCTCGCCCAGGTCGTCGCCGGCGAGCTCGACGAAGAGCCACGCGCCGCCCGCCGGCAGCGGCGGCACGGCGGCCGGCCCCCGGCGGGCGCGCAGCACGTCGAGCAGCCGCGAGTCGAGCCCTTCGCAGGAGGTGGGGCCGTGCGCGACGACGGCCGGGGCGGCCTCACCGGCGGCGACGATGTCGCGGAAGCCGAGGACCACGACGACGCGGACCGGCGCGTCGACGACGAGCTTCACGGTCGCCTGGGTGATGACGGCGAGGGTGCCTTCGGAGCCGACGAGCGCCTGGGTGAGGTCGAAGCGCTCGGGGAGCAGGTGCTGCACCGCGTAGCCGGAGACCTGGCGGCCGAACCGGTCGAACTCCGTCCTGGCGGTCTTGAGGTGCTTGCCGACGACGGCACGCACCGCCTCGACGGTCGACGACGCGCCGCTGATCGTGGGTCCGGTGACGAGCTCCTCCCCCGCCGCCGTCAGCACCGTCAGGCCGGCGACGTTGTCGGAGGTCCGCCCGTATGCCAGGGAGCGCGAGCCGCACGCGTTGTTGCCGATCATCCCGCCGATCGTGCAGCGCGGGTGGGTCGACGGGTCGGGGCCGAAGCGCACGCCGTGCGGCATGACGGCCTTCTGCAGGACGGCGTGCACGGTGCCGGGCTCGACGACGGCGGTCCGCGCCTCCGGGTCGACGCTGAGGACCCGGTTCAGGTGGCGGGAGAAGTCCAGGACGATGCCCCGGCCGACGGCGTTGCCGGCCACCGACGTGCCGGCGCCGCGGGACGTGACCGGCACGCCCGTCTCCCGCGCGACGGCGAGGGCGGCGGCGACCTCGTCCACGTGCCGCGGCCGCACCACGGCGAGCGGCGGGATCCGGTACAGCGAGGCGTCCGAGGCGTACATCCCCCGGGTGCCCGCGTCCGCGCGGACCTCGAGCCCGGCCGCCTCCAGCGCCGCCACCACGTCAGTCATAGGTAACATGTTACTCATGCCGTCGCTGCGCCTGTCCCCCGAGGCCCCCTCCCTCGCCGACGCCGTCGCCCAGGCGGTGCGCGACGGCATCGCGGCCGGTGAGCTCGTGCCGGGCGAGACGTACTCGGTGTATCAGCTGGCCGACCTGCTCGGCGTCTCCCGCAGCCCGGTCCGGGAGGGGATGCTCCGCCTGGCCGAGGCGGGCCTGGTCGCGATCCGGCGCAACCGCGGCTTCAGCGTCCTGCTGCCCACCGCCCACGACGTCGAGGAGATCATCGAGATCCGGCTCGCACTGGAGCCACCGGCCGCACGGAAGGCCGCCACCCTCGCGACCGACGAGCAGCACGCGGCGATCCGGACGGCCCTGGACGCCATGGCGGCCGCGGCGGCCCGCGACGACGAGGCCGCCTTCTGGCCCGCCGACCGGGCGCTGCACGACCTGCTGCTGCACGCCGCCGGCAACGCCCGCGCCGCCGCCATCGTCGCCCAGCTGCGCTCCACGACCGCACTGCTCGGCCCGCCGACCACCGCCAGCGGCCGCACCCTGGCCCAGATCCACGCCGAGCACGAGCCGGTCGTCGCCGCCGTCATCGCCCGCGACGGCCACGCCGCCGAGGCCGCCATGCGCACCCACCTCGAGGCGACCGGCACCCTCCTCGTCGCCAACCTGAGCTGATCTGTTCCGCGTTCTCCGCCGGTGTACGGCCTGCCACCCGACCAGTAGCGAAACGCCTCGCCCGGCCGGCCGGACAGGTCGCCCCCGGCGTGGTGGTTGCTCCATCCGCCGCTGTACACCCCGACGATCCGCGCCTTAGACGACAATGTTCTACGAGTCCAGGCAGTCGCCGATACCGTACGGGACCGGCCGCCAGGCACCATGGCCCTCACGCGCGCTCAGCCGGTCCGCCTCATGGGCGGCGCGCACCAGTTGCCCGGTCGTGCGGGGGACGGCGGCCAGGAACACCGCGCCGACGTGGTGACACCGAATCGGACCGTGGTCCAGGGACCGCAGCGGCTCACCCACGAGGGCCGTCAGATCCTCCACGCCCCAGCCCAGCGGCCCCGCCACCGCTTGCAGCTGCTGCGGCGCACGCGCACGCTTTGGCTTCGGGTCGGCGGTGCGGTTTCGGCGGCGGCGCTGTCCCACTTGCCGGACCTCGAGCAGCTGACGGTCACCTTCGACAATCCCCGGGCACGCTGACCGAGCTGAGCGAGCTGCGCAGGCACCACCGGCTGCGCACGCTGCGGCTGGATGACGCGTTTGGGCTGGACCCCGAAGGGTTCCCCGACCTGTCAGGGCTACGCCTGCTGGAACTCAGCGGGACCAGGCGTACGACGGCCGCTGCGGTGAAGGCCAGGTTCAAGGGCAGCGCCGTCACGGTGTCGGTCAGCGGCGCCAAAGGGGAGTCCTGGTTGGCAGCGCACATGGACAACCCGTTCCGGGACTGGATCGAGGACTCCAAAGGCTTCGGGCGGGCAGCCGCTGCCGCATACGCACGAGCATGGCGCGCGGTCGAAGCGATCGCTCCGGAAACGCCCGGCGCATCGGCCGCCGCGGAACAGGCACTTCGCGGGCTCGTCGCCGACCTCAGCTCGATCAATGACAAGTACGAGCTGATCGACACCCTGTACCGCGAACAGGCATGGGACGCCTATCGGGCGTTGGCAGCACGGCTGCACGTTCCCGAGCAGTAAGCCCGGAGATCGGCCTGCTGCTGTGGTCGTCGCTCCGCTCAGCACCTCGAACGATCCCGTGACAGGTACAACCCGGAGGGTGAGTCCTCGGAACCGCGCCACGGTGGCTGGCGCTGAAGTCGTCCTGTGCCAAGCTGCGAAGAGGTCAGGGCGCACGCCGATGAGGGGCGAGTGTGGACCGCCCTCCATCGACGAGCCGGCGCCGCTACGGTTTCACGCCCGTGCCGAGCAGCTTGTCGCCGGTGTGCGTCGCCGGGGGGAACGTGGCGACCGGGACGTTCAGCGCGGTCAGCGCGCCGTCGAGGAAGTCGCGCCAGATCGCGCCGGGCAGGGTGCCGCCGATGATCGGCTTGCCGTCCCGGTCGACGATCTTCTGCTCCTGAGCCTTGTTGCCGACCCACACGGCGACGGCGAGACCGGCGGACTTCTTGGCGGGGTCGGAGGCGGTGTAGCCGGCCATCCACGCGTTGGCGTTGTCGCCGGTCTGGGCGAGCTGCCACGCCCCGGCGGCGCCGGCGAGCTGGCGGTCGTCGTGGGTGCGCAGGCCGTACCGCTGCGGCACGCCCTGCAGGACGGTGCTCAGGTCGTCGGCCATGGCCTCGGTGAAGCCCGGGATCCGCACCGGGCGGACGACCTCGGCGAAGGTCTTCTTGCCGTCGGTCCACACCTCCTTGAGGAAGTGCGTCTTCGTGGCGATCCCCCGGTTGGCGAACGTCGCCATGCCGGCGGCGTGGTCGAGCACGGTCACCGGGTACTGGCCGAAGCCGACCTCCGTGTTGAAGTACTTCGGGAAGGCGTCATTGCCCGGCGTCTTCGTCAGGTCGATCCGCTGGTACCTGTCGCCGGCGTAGGTCCACATGCTCGCGATCCCCGCCGCGCGGGCCGTGTCGATCACCTTGGCGGGGCCGGCCGCGTCGGCGAGCGCGAAGTACGGCGTGTTGAGGGCGAGCACGGTGGCCTCGTCGAGCGTGCACCACTTCGGCGAGCCCGACTTGCACGCCGGCGCGGCCGCCGGGTTCTCGCCGGCGTTCCTGACCGGGTTGTTGTTGCGCAGCGTCCGGCCGCGGCCCGGGAACTCCTGCGGCGACTCGCCGTTCCAGAACGAGTCGATGGAGTACCCGGCAGCCAGGCCGGCCGCGAGGGTGTACACGTCGAACGAGGCGCCGGCCGGGTGGCCGCCACAGCAGCTGTCGGCGCCGTCGCCGAGCACCGGGTCTGCGTAGAAGCCGGCGTAGTCGCCGCCGTTGCCGCTGTCGCCGCCGTAGTACGCCTTGACCGCGCCGGTGCCGGGCTCGATCGCGACGAGCGCGGCCTGCAGGTTGGCGGGCTGCTTGTCCATGTTGGACCCGGCGTTGCGGCCCGCCTCGCGCACCGCGATCTCCTGCGCGGTCTTGTCGACGGTGGTCACGATCTTCAGCCCGCCGTTGCGGATCCGGTCGAAGTGCTTCTTGCCGTCGGGCGCGGTCCCCTCGTACAGCAGCCGCCCGGTCCTCGGGTCGGTCAGCGCCGCCACCTCGCCGAGCACGTGGTGGACGATCAGGCCCTCGGGCGCGCTCAGGCCGCCGGACACGTGGACCGCGTTCGCGCGGGCCTGCGCCGCGGTGAGCACCTTGGCCGGGAAGGCCATCTTCTGGTCCGCCTCGGCCGGCTTCACGAAGCCGAGGTCGACCATCTGCCGCTTGATCTCGTCGAAGCGCTCGTGGGCCCGCCGCTCGTCCACGGTCGGGTCGAACGGGCTGCCCGAGCCGTCGCCCTCCGGGTTGTCGATCAGCGCGGCGAGCACCGCGCCCTCGGCCGCCGTCAGCTCCTTCGCGGCTTTGCCGAAGTACGCCTGACCCGCCGCCTGCAGCCCGTACGCGCCGCGACCGAAGTACATGATGTTGAGGTACTGCACGAGGATCTGGTCCTTGGTGTACTGCTGGTTCAGCTTGGTCGCGATGACGGCCTCACGCGCCTTCCGCGCGAACGACGTGCCTTCGAGGTCGGCCCAGCGCCGCGCGTACTGCTGGCTGATCGTCGACCCGCCGTGCTTGCCGTCGCCGGCGACGTGGTTCCACACCGCGCCGGCCGCCTCCCAGTAGTCGACGCCGCTGTTGGAGTAGAACGACGGGTCCTGCGCCGCGACGAACGCGTGCTGCACGTCGACCGGGATGTCCTCGATCGCGACCAGCGTGCGGTTCACGTCGCCGATCCGCGCCATCGGCGTCGTGCCGTCGGCGTAGTAGATCGTCGTCGTCCGGTCCATGGCGATGTCCTCGGGCATCGCGACGTTGTCGTAGTAGTACGTGCCCCCGGCCAGCCCGAGCCCGGCGATGAGGACGAGCACCAGCGCCGACCTGAGCAGGACCTTCCGCCACCGCCTCCGCCGGCCCTTGGCCGCTCCTTTGTCAGCGGCTTCCGGTGTACGGGCAGCGCCCGGCGCACGGTCGGCCGCCTCCGGCGCCCCGGCGACCTCGGACGAGTCGCCGGCGCCCTCCGGTGCGCCGGCCACGTCGGGCGTGCGCGGCGCCGGCCGCTCGCTGCTCAGGTCGTCGTCCATGTGCTCCGCCCCGTGGTCGAGTGGTCATCGATCGCCACAGATCGTACAGACGGTGAACGGATCGCGGCGTTCCCGCATGTTTGGGCACCTGTACGTGACGGACAGCAACGACGAGGAGCGAGCTACTTGAGCCCTTCCACGGCGCGGGCCTCCGTAGACGTCCAGCTGGAACCTCGGCACGCGCTCGCTGACCCCTTCGACGATCCGCACCACGTCGGGCATCCTGGCTCCATGAGGCCGGCATGCCTGTGTACACCGCGCCGTGCCCCGGCCTGCGGGCATGATGGGTGGATGGCACTGCGGCGCGAGGTCGGTGTCGAGGGTTCGCGTGACGCCGGCGATGTCTGGGACCGGTACGTCAGGCCCGCGCGATGGCCGGAGTGGTCGCCCCAGATCCGCTCGGTCGACTACGCACGGGAGCGCCTGGCGCCGGGAACGTCCGGGGTCGTGCACGGTCCCGCCGGACTGCGGGTGCCCTTCCAGATCCTTGACGTCGACGACGCCGGGCCGGTCCGTGCCTGGTCGTGGACGGTGCAGGCGGCCGGGGTTCGGCTGCACCTCCGCCATACGGTCCGGTCCACCGGGGGCGGCACGCGGACGGAGCTCATCGTGGAAGGCTTCGCGCCCGTCGTCCTCGCCTACCTGCCGGTCGCCCGCCTGGCCTTGCGCCGCCTGGTGCGGTGACCGCCCGCTGCCGGCGGCCCGTGGTGCGCCGGCACGCCAGGTTGTCATCGATGACGTCACGGTCGCATCGAGGCTGCTCGTCGACTGCCGTGACCGGCTCGGCCAGACCCGCACCGGCACGGTGAGCCCGCTGCCCAGATCCGCGTACGTGTCACCCTGCAGCCACTGACCTGTGTGTACGGGGTTGTCCGGAGATCTGCCCCGCACCTCGACACGCGGTGCCGCGACTGCCGACTGTGGTCCGCAGCACGTCTGTGGCCGACGGCCCAGCGGCGGGGCTCACGCATGGAGGGGAGGCGTGAGCCCCGTCGACGACCGCACCCCCATTCGAAGGAGCGCATGATGACCACACGGTTCCGCCGGATGCTGGCGACGATCGCGGCAGCAGGTGTCGTACTGGCCGGCGCCGCCGTCCCGGAACCGGCCCAGGCGGTGTCGAACTGGAGCGGCAAGGACCCGTTCGGCGCGGGCGCCTGCGGCACCTGGACCGAGAGCAACCAGGTCCTACGGATGCACGAGACCTACGTGTACGACGAGTCGACGCTGGTCGGTTACGGCTACCTGGCCTGGTCGCCGAAGTGCCAAACCAACTGGAGCGAATTCTGGTACGCCAACGAGATTGTGTGGGCCAACCACACCGTCGAGCCGTCGGCGTGGGAGCAGGGCAAGACCGGCACCGACCAGTACTCGAAGAACCTCGACGACTACAACCTGGTCTACTCCTCGATGGTCGACGGCCGAGGCCCGGCCTGCGCCGGAGCCCAGCTGTACAAGTACGGCCCGCGCAGGTGGGTGACCTGGTACATGTTCGGCTGCGAGTGACGCCCGGCGGTCCTGCTGATCCGCGGCGCGACCGGGGTCGCCACCTGGCCCCCTCTCCGGTGGTGACGCCGGTCGCGCTCGCGTGTCCCCGTGTGGTGGTCAGCTCTGGCGGAGTGGGGGCAGGGGGATGGGGATCTGGTAGGTGGTGGCGCCCGTGCCGATGCCGCGTTCGCAGGTGTTCGGGGGGACGGTGCCGATGCCGCGGACGGCGGGACGTTCGGCGGCCCAGAACATGTAGCCGAGCAGGCCGGCGGTGGTGCCGGCGCCGTTCGGGGCGGCCGACTGGACGAAGGTGCCGGTGGAGCGCTGCAGCGAGGTGGAGAAGTCGGTGCACTCGGGCAGGGGGCGGCTGCCCTGGGCGACGTACAGGCCGCCGGTGAACTTGGCCGGAGCGAGGGGCGGCACCACGGGGTTGTAGGTGGGTTTGCCGTCGATGTGTTCCTGCCAGTTGGCGATCGCCGCGCTCATGGAGGGCTGCTTCGAGGGCACCATGGCGTTGGCGTAGTCGAGGACGGGGCGGTCGGTGCGCAGCCAGTCGGCAGTGGCCTTGCGGTTGAGGGCGATGAGCCACCGGTCGCCGGCCGCGACGTCGATGGTCAGGCGGGCCGCCGGGTCGGCGCCGGACGCGTCGTAGGGCAGCGCCGCGCGGTACGCGTCGATGAAGGCCTGCAGTCCGGCGAGGTTGGGGGCGGTGTTCTCCTCGTAGTCGATCTCGATGCCGACGCCGAGCCGGCGGGCGACGGCAGCGGCGTTGCGGCCGAGCTGCGCGGCGTTCGAAGCGAGGGCCGCGTTCCACGCGTCGGTGTAGGTGATGCCGCCGATCGACAGCATGACGCGGATCCCGCGGCCGGTGAAGTAGCCGACGATCTCCGGCGTCATGCCGCGCGGCACGCCGGCCACCGTCGTCGCGTCGTCGGTGAGGTGCAGCAGCTTCTGCGGGTCGACGAAGCTCAGCACCACGACGTTGACCGACGGCCGGCCGTCGCCGCGGTCGACCAGCCAGTGGTTCTGGGCGTCGAACTCCGCTACGGTCCGGGCGGTGCCCCAGGTGCAGAAGTCGTTGCCGCAGTGCCACGCGCCGTAGATCTGCGGAGGCGTCACTGCCGCGGCGGCGGGGCCGGCAGAGACGACGATCACGGCGGCGACCAGGGTGAGTAGCGCGGCGAGCACAGCGAGTATCCGGCGCATGGTAAAGAAGGTAACCAGTAAGCCCGCCGCTGTACACGGGGCCGAGCTGTAGCGATATACGGCGCGAAAGCGTTACACCGCAGGGAGCCGAGCGGCGCGGACGAGGAGTTGGAGCGGGCCCATCTCGGTGCCGTCGCGGCGCAGGCGGACGCCGCGGATCTGGAGCCACGGCTCACCGTCGAGCTCGATGGCGCTCGCGCGGTCGACGAACTCGACCCGGATGCGCAGCTCACCGGTGCCATACCGGTAGTCCCGCTCGTCCAGCAGGACGGTGAAGGCACGTGCCGTCATGGTACCGGCCGCCAGCGATCGGGGTGTGTCACGTGCATGGCGCCGAGCCTATGCGGGCGTCGTGCCCGGCGGCCTCAGCTAAATCGATGCTCCACTCGACTTCTCGACAGGGCCGAGGTCGCCCGGCGAGCCGTGGGTGCCGCCTGAACGGACAGTTCCGTGCGACGATCGTGGCCGCCGGTGCTGCTCAACGGGGGTGCGGGTCGGTCCGGCCGGACCGTTTGCAAAGATCGGATCATGCCGTCGACATCGTCTCAGGAAGCGACACCGCCCGACGACGAGACCGCACCCGGACTCATGGCGGCACCCGATCTGGAAACAGCGCCCGAACAACAAGCAGCACGCGAGCAGAAAGCAGCACCCGAGCAGAAAGCAGCATCCGAGCAAGAAGCAGCACGCCGGCAAGAAGCAGTACCGGAGGAGACGGCCGCCGCCGGGACCTGGCGGAGCCGGTGGCTGCGGCTGCTGCTCGTCGTCGTCGCCGTGGTGGTGCTGGCGGCGATCGGCCTCCGCGGGCGGCTCCCCGACCCGCAGGACCTGCTCAACTCGCTGACCAGCGCCTCGTGGGGCTGGGTCGCCCTGGCCGTGCTGCTGCAGGCCGGGTCGCTCGCCGCGTTCGCCGGGCAGCAGCAGTACCTGTTCGCGGCGCTCGGCGTCCGGGTCCGCCGCCGTCGCGTGCTGGCGATCACCATGGCCCGCACCGCGATCTCGATCTCGGTCCCGGCCGGCGCCGCGGTCTCCACCGGCTACGCGATCCGCGAATACGAGCGCGCCGGCGCCCCCAAGGAGCTCGGCGCGGTCACCGCGATCGTGTCCGGGCTCGCCTCGATCGGCGGCCTCGCGCTCATGTACGTCGTCGGCGGCGCCGCCCTGGCCGCGTACGGCACCACGACGTCCCTGACCTGGCGGCCCCTGGCCATCGTGGCCGGGATCGTCGCCGTGACGGCCGCCGTCGTCGTCCTCGGCCGGCGCCTCCTCGGCGCCCCGCCCACCGACCCGCAGCGCCCCCCGGCGAAGGGCAGGGTCCGCCGGTACGCGCAGCGCCTCCTCACCTCCGCCCGGGAAGCATGGCGGGCCGGTGCCGGTCTGCGCGCCCGCGACTGGTGGGCCGTGATCGCCTACGCCGCCGCGAACTGGCTGACCGACCTGTGCTGCCTGGCCGCCTGCACGTACGCGCTGGGCCTGCCGGTCGCCCTGCCCGCGCTGGCCGGCATCTACCTCGGCGTCCAGATCGTCCGGCAGGTGCCGCTGTCCCCGGGCGGCATCGGCGTGATCGAGACCGCCCTGGTCGCGGGCCTGACCGCGTCGGGCGCGACCGCCATCGCCGCGACCGCTGCCGTGCTGCTCTACCGCCTGCTTTCGTGCTGGCTGCTGCTCCCGCTCGGCGGCGCCGCCGCAGTCGTCCTGCGCCGCCCCCGGCAGCAGCTCACCGGCAGGTGACCTACCCCAGCGGGAACCTGGGTGAAGTGCCTGCCGTCCGCCGACTGGTACAGCACCCCGCCGGGCTAGTCGAACGCGGAGAACACGCCGCTCACGGACCGGCGGACCGGCGTCGCGGTCGCCGGCGACCATGATCCGGTCGCCGGCCAGCTGGATCTGGCCGGCGGGGTCGACGACGTCGTAGGCGGTCGCCATGATCAGGTCAGGCTGGAGGGTGAGCGGCGCGATCCGCCGGGAGATTGTCGCAAGCGTCAGGCCCGCACCCGGTCCGGCGACCAGGTGCGGGCCTGACGGTGTTCGGTCAGATCCGGCGGGGCGGGCTGGCGGGGCTCTCGTGCCAGCGGCGGTCCAGCGCCGTCACGACGTAGGTGTAGTGCTTGCCGGGTTCGGCGGTGGTGTCGGTGTACGTGGTGCCGCGGACCGTGGCGATCAGGTGCGTGGCGTCGGCCAGGTCGCAGGCCCGGGCGGCGGTCGTGCCGTCGAGGCGGTACACGCCGTACGACGTGACCTCGGCGAACGGGCCTGCGCCATTCGCCGTGGGCCGCCACCGCAGCTCCGCGCCGGCCGAGGTGCGGCGGGCGCCGGTGATGACCGGGAAGAGCAGCGGCTTGGCGGGCCCCCATGCCGGCGGGAACGCCGGGCGGGTGTGGTGCTCGGCGGCGAGGATCGTCTCGGACCCGAGCCGGTTCGCGCGGACCTGGACGGCGCTGAAGTGCACGTCGCCGAGGACCTGCGAGTACTGGCGGTTGAAGGTGAGATGCCTGGACAACTCGTTGGGGTCGAACCAGGCGGCGGGCTGCCCCGCGGCGGCGACCTTGTAGTCGGCCTGGCCGATGTAGAGCTGCACGTCGGTGCCGGCGACGACGTCCGCCCACCACGGCACCAGCTTCGCGTAGTCGGCGACGGCGAAGCCGATGTTCCAGTACACCTGCGGCACGATGTAGTCGATCCAGCCCTCCTTCACCCACTTGCGGGTGTCGGCGGAGTTGGCGTCGTAGGACTGGGTGCCGTTCGTGTCGGAGCCGAGCGGGTCGGCGGCCTTGTTGCGCCAGATGCCGAAGGGGCTGACGCCGAAGCGGACCCACGGCTTGGCGGCGTGGATGCGGCCGTCGAGCTCGCGGATGAGCTGGTCGATGTTGTCGCGGCGCCAGTCGGCCTTGGTGGCGAAGCCGGCGCCGTACTGGGCGAAGGTCGCGTCGTCGCCGAAGTCCTGGCCGGCGGCCGGGTACGGGTAGAAGTAGTCGTCGAAGTGCACGCCGTCGATGTCGTACTTCGTGACCGCGTCCATGACGGCGTCCTCGACGAAGGCGCGGACCTCGGGGATGCCGGGGTTGAAGTAGAGCCGGCCGGCGGCGTTGTTCACCGGGTACGGCACGGCCCACTCGGGGTGGACGCGCAGCGGGCTGTTCGCCGGCAGCTTCGACAGGTCGTTGCCGGCGCCGCCGGGTGCGGGCATGCTCGCCCGGTACGGGTTGAACCAGGCGTGGAACTCCAGGTTGCGCGCGTGCGCCTCGGACACCAGGTACGCGAGGGGGTCCCAGCCGGGGTCCTGGCCGGCGACGCCGGTGAGGTACTGCGACCACGGCTCCAGCGGTGACGGCCAGAACGCGTCGGCGTGCGGGCGGACCTGCACGATGACGGCGTTGTAGTTGAGCGACTGGGCGAGGTCGAGCCAGCCGTCGTATTCGGCCTTCAGCTCGGCCTCGGACTTGCCGGGCGCGGAGGGCCAGTCGATGTTGACGACGCTGGCGATCCACATGGCCCGCATCTGGTGCTTCGGCGTGGCCGGGTTCGTCACGCAGACCGTGGGTTCGACGGAGGGTTCGGTGGCCACCGCGGCGGACGCGGGTGCGGTCGCCACGAACGCGGCGGCCAGACAGAGTAAGGCGGAAAGACGGGCGAACATCACATGATCACCTTCAGGAGAGCCAGTTGGACGAGCCCGGGACCCGCGGCCAGTGCGCCGTGGACGGGGCGATCAGGTAGGCGATGCCGCCACTGCCGGAGGCGACGGTGCCGTTCGCGCGGTACCGCTTCGTGCGCAGCCACACCTGCTCGAACTCCGTGCGGCTGTAGACGTTGCGGACCGCGTCGTTCGACGAGGACGCCGGGTCGTTGACGATCACGTCACCGGTCGCGGTGAAGCCGACGATGACGAACAGGTGCCCGGACGTGGAGTAGTTCGCGCCGGTCAGCTCGGTGGCGAGGAACGACTGCGAGGTGACGACTGGGATGCCGGCCGCGATGAAGCGCTCGGCCTCGTCGAGGGAGTGCAGCCGGGTCACGATGCCGGTCAGGCCGTAGGTCGCCGCGTAGGCGGTGTTGAACGGCCAGTTGCCGGCGCCCTCGTAGGTGTAGTCGTAGGTGCTGCGGGCCGCGTTGTCGACCTGCGGGTCCGGGTCGGTGGGGTCGACCCAGGCGAGGTCCTCCGGGCGGGGGTGCTTGCCCCAGTACTCGACGACCATCTCCGTGGACGTCGGCGAGCACCAGGCCTCGCCGCCGTTGTCGTACTCGGGGTAGTGGCCCTCGTGGATGTTCTGCGAGTAGCGCGGGACCGCCAGCTCCCTGCCCCAGGCGATGTGCCCGGCGCTGGCCGGCACGGTGAAGCGGTCCGGCACGTTGGAGGCCATGGCCCCGGCGAGGTAGACGCGCGGCGCCGCGGTCGTGCCCGCCTTGCGGTACAGGGTGAGCCGCAGCCGGTAGGACTGCAGCAGCACGCCGGCCGAGGCGTCGTCGATGGAGAAGGTGTCGGTCCAGATCGACGAGACGCCGTCGCTCTGGCCGTCGACGGTGGCGCGGTGGATGTCCTGGTCACCGCTCGCCCACTTGCCCATGACGTACCGCGGGGTCGCCCGGCCGTCGGTGTAGGTGCCCTCCAGCTCCACCTGCAGCCAGGTCCCGGCCGGGGTGTCGGCGTTCCAGGACGCGACGAGCTCGCTGGCGCCGAAGCCGATGTGCTGCACCGGCGAGGTCCAGGTCGCGTGGTCCCAGCCGTCGGCGGTGCCGGCGGGCCGGTCGATCGTCAGGTACGGCTTGTGGCCCGGCACCGCCCGGGTGCCCTCGGCGGTGCCGCTGCGCCATTGGGGGAAGCTCCGCCAGCTGTGGAAGGTGATCTGCTCGTCGTGGACGGGTCCGGGCTTCGCCACCGCGGGCGCCGCCGGGAGCAGCGACGCGACGGCGAGCACAGCTATGGCAACGGTTCGTCTCATGCCGCCGCCTCCGCTGCGCTCCGGCACCGGCCTGAACTTGAACTGCGATTCTGATGAGCGGCCCGAGCCGCTCCGCTGACCGCTCATGACGGCTCCTAGGGAAGGAACGACGGCAGGATCTGCACGTCGTCCAGGTTCACGAACATGACCCGGTGTCCGAACTGGACCTGCGCGTACCGGTTCTGGCCGCGGATCACGGTCCAGTCGCCGGGCGAGGAGCCGGCGAAGGTGGTGGCCCGGTAGTACTCGCCGGGCACGATCCCGCCGAGGGCGTACCGCTGGCCGGCGGCGAACGTGTACTGCAGCGGCGTGATCGCCTGGACCGGCGCCCCGGCCGGGTAGGCGGCGGCCTCCGGGTAGGCGCGGCCGTAGACCGGGATGGTCGCCTTGCCGGCCTTGGGGGTCACGACCAGGCCGGTGGACCACTTCGCCGCAGGGTGTGCCGGCGGGTTGAGGAACCAGCCCTTCTGGCCGAGGTACCAGATCGCGGTCCAGTCGCCCTGCCGGTCGGCGACGGCGTAGGTCTGCCCGGCGGCGGCGCGGGCGCCGTGGTCGGCGACCTGCATGGTGGCCGGTCCGCCGCCGGGGCGCAGGCCGATGTCGCTGAGCAGCGGCGCGTCGGCGGCGGGCGCGGTGCGCAGCAGCACCGACGAGGAGCCGTGGGGCGGGCAGGGGGTGTCCGCCGTACCTGTGCACCCGGTGAACGGCAGCTGGTTCTGCGCGTAGTCCGGGTCGAACGTGACGAGGCCGGTCCGCGGCGTGCCGAACTGGACGAACGGCGCGTGCAGCAGGTCGAAGTAGTGGCTCCAGTCCCAGTACGGGCCCGGGTCCCAGTGCATCCCCTTCACCGTCGACGGCACGGTCCCCGGCACGTTGTCGTGGCCGACGATGTGCTGCCGGTCGAGCGGGATGGCCAGGCGCGCCGCGAGGTAGCGCACGAGCTTCGCCGACGCGCGGTACATCGCCTCGGTGTACCAGGCGCCCTGCTGCGCGGCGTAGCCCTCGTGCTCCAGGCCGACGGACTTGGCGTTGACGTACCAGTTGCCGGCGTGCCACGCGACGTCCTTGGTCTTCACGTGCTGGGCGACGTGCCCGTCGGCGGAGCGCAGCGTGTAGTGCCAGCTGACGTACGTCGGGTCCTGCACGAGGCCCAGCGTGGCGTCGTAGCTGGTCTCGGTGTCGTGGATGACGATGTACTCGATCCGCTGCCGGCTCGGACGGTCGCTGAGGTCGTGGTTGCCGTACTGTCCCGCGCCCGGCCCGTACTGCTCGTACGGTGCGGGTATCCACTCGCACGAGATGTCCATGGGGCACTCGAGGCCGTCCGGGCGGGCCGGCGGCCGGCGCAGGCCGAGCCGGTCCAGCCACGCCGTGACGGGGCTGATCCGGGGCTGCGCGGTGAGTGTCACGAGCTGGCCGTCGTCGGTGGTACGGGTGGCGCCGTCCCGCAGCGTCGCGTACACCTCGTCGGCGAACGCGGCCGCGGCGTCGGTGGTGTCGGCGCCGCTGTACTTCGCGACCGCGCCGTACCAGGCGGCCGGGTCGCTGGCGGCGCCCGCGGGCCCGCCGGCGTCGCGCTGGTACGCCGCGAGCAGCGCGGCACCGCCGTTGATGTTGGCGACCGGGTCGGTGCGCAGCGCCGCCTCCGACGCGCCGGTGAGCTCGGCGGCGCGGTCGAGGGTCTGCAGCGCCGGCCCGCCCGCACCCGCGGTGGCGGCCGGGACGGTCTTCGGGTCGCGGGAGTCGTCGCCGCGCGGGTCCTCACCCGCGTCGACGTGCGCCGAGGCGGCGCCGGCGGGCGCTGAAGCGGCGAGCCCGGCGGCGTCGGTGAGGTGCATCGGGCCGTAGCCGGCGCTGGTGCTGGGCGCGCCGCGGTTGGTGTCCCAGCGGGACTCCAGATAGGACACGGCGAGCAGGACGCCGACCGGGACGCCCCAGGTGGCGGAGGCGTCGGCGTAGGCGGCCTGGCGGGTGGCGGGAGCTGCGGTGGCGGTGGACACGGGCATCGCGGCGGCGGCGGACGCCAGGACTACCGCGGCGCCGATGGTGAGGGACCTGCGACGAAGGCGCATCGGACCTCCTGACTGCGGATGGCTGGGCACAGCGTGACGCATAGCAATCTTTTACGTCAATCCCTTGCGGCCAGGTGCCCCGAGGCGTAAAGAACCTACGGGATCCGCCGGAGGTTGGGGCGGATTTGCCGGAATCAGTGGGAACACGAACGGACGACAAGGTATGCAGATCCGTTACAGCCGACCAGTGACGCCGGGAGGTTTGTAGATTACCTTCACTGGTACGTCGCACGTCGACGGTTACCTACAGTCGATGTCGTCGATGCCGGGGAGGTGGGTGGCGTCATGAGCGTCGTACCACTGGAATCGGAGCGGGTGGACCCGCCGGCCGTGGACCGCGAGCCGGCCGGCGGGATCGCCGCGCGGTCGCTGACGCAGGCGGTCTGGCTGCGGCTGCGCCGCGACCGCACCGCCCTGGCCAGTGGCGTCGTGTCGGCGCTGCTCGTCGTCGTGGGCCTCGCCGCGCCGCTGATCGAGCAGGTGTACGGGATCAGCCCGCTGGACTCGTTCAAGGACGACCTGGACCGCTACGGCATGCCGTACGGGGTGGCCGGCGGCGTCACGGGCACCCACTGGTTCGGCCTCGAGCCCGGCCTCGGCCGGGACCTGTTCATCCAGATGGTCTACGGGATGCGCACCTCGCTGGGCATCGCCTTCGCCGCGGCGCTGGTCACCACCACGCTCGGTGTGCTCACCGGCATCGTCTCCGGATACCTCGGCGGCTGGGTCGACGCGATCATCAACTGGATCACCGACGTCGCCCTCGCGCTGCCGTTCCTCATCTTCACCCTCGCCCTGATCCGCCCCCTGGAGCTCGCCTTCTACGGCCCGCGCGAGGCGGTGCCGGGCTGGTTCCGGGTCGTCGTGCTGATCGGGCTGTTCGCCGCGTTCGGCTGGACCAGCACCGCCCGCCTCGTGCGCGGCCAGGTGCTGTCGCTGCGGGAGCGCGAGTTCGTCGAGGCCGCCCGGGCCACCGGCGCCCGGACCTCGCGGATCCTGTTCAAGGAGCTGCTGCCGAACCTGTGGGCGCCGATCATCGTCGTGTTCTCGCTGTCGATCCCGGCGTACATCACCAGCGAGGCGGCGCTGTCCTTCCTCGGCATCGGGATGCTGGAGCCGACGCCCGACTTCGGGCGCACCATCTTCCGCAGCCTCAACTACCTGCAGACCGACCCGGCGTACGTGTTCTTCCCCGGCGTGACGATCTTCGTGCTGGTCCTCGCCTTCAACCTGTTCGGTGACGCGGTCCGCGACGCGCTCGACCCGAGATCGACCCGGTAGGACCGCGATGCTCAACTTCCTGATCCGGCGCATCCTGCTCGCCGTGCTCACCCTGTTCGCGGTGAGCGTGCTGACGTTCCTGATGTTCTTCGCGCTCCCCCGCGACCCCGCGACCGCGATGTGCCCGAAGAACTGCGACGCGGCCCGCCTCGAGCGCGTCCGCGACGAGCTCGGGCTCAACGACCCCAAGCACGTGCAGTACCTGCACTACGTGAAGGGCATCTTCGCCGGGCGCGACCTCGGCGCCGCGCAGGGCGGGCACTGCGACGCGCCCTGCCTCGGCTACTCGTACGTCAACAGCGAACCGGTGACCGAGACCATCGTGCGGGTCGTCCCGGTGACGCTCAGCATCGTGGTCCCCGCGTCGGTGCTGTGGCTCACCGTCGGCATCGGCCTGGGCATGCTGTCGGCGCTGCGCCTCGGCACCGTGTTCGACCGGCTCGCCATCGGCGTGTCCCTGACCGGCGCCTCGCTGCAGCTGTACTTCGTCGGCGGGGTCCTGCTGCTCGTCTTCGTCTACACGCTGAAGATCCTGCCGTACCCGCGGTACACACCGATCCTGGACAACCCGTGGGACTGGGCGACGGCGCTGATCCTGCCGTGGTGCGCCCTGGCGTTCCTGTTCTCCGCCGTCTACGCCCGGCTGTCGCGCGCGCAGATGCTGGAGACGCTGTCGGAGGACTACGTCCGCACCGCGCACGCCAAGGGTCTGCCGTCGCGCACCGTCATCCGCCGGCACGCGCTGCGGGCCGCGATCACGCCCCTGGTCACCACCGCCGGGGTCGAGATCGGCGCCGCGCTCGGCGGCACGGTGATCACCGAGACGACGTTCGGGCTCCGCGGGCTCGGACGCACCGCGATCGACGCGGTCAAGGACGGCGACCTGCCGACGATCATGGGCACCGTCCTGCTCGCGGCGGCGTTCATCGTCGTCGCCAACGTCGTCGTCGACGTGCTCTACACCTTCATCGACCCACGGGTCCGGTTGCGGTGAACTCATCAGGGAGGACCACATGTCGCGCAAACCTTTGACAGCGCTGGTGCTGCTCACGCTCGTCGCCGGGCTCGGCGCGTGCAGCAACAACAAGCGGACCGACGAAGACGCCCGGCCCGACGCCGACCGGCAGGCGAGCGGATCGATCGCCACCGACCCGAAGGACTCGAAGGGCCCGGCCGCGGAGGTCCCCGGCGCGGCCAAGGGCGGCACCGTCACCGTCCTGCGGCAGAGCAAGGTCTCCCACCTCGACCCGCAGCGCGTGTACTCGTTCGTCGGCCTCACCGCGTCGCAGCTGTACGCGCGGCGGCTCACCACGTACAAGGACGACGGCAAGGGCAAGGTGGTCCTCGTCGGCGACCTGGCCGAGACGCCCGGCACCGACGTCGACAAGAACTGCAAGACCTGGGAGTTCAAGATCAAGGACGGGGTGAAGTTCGAGGACGGCAGCGCCATCACGTCCAAGGAGATCGCCTACGGCATCGCCCGCTCGTTCGACCTGGCGCTGACCGGCGGTCCCACGTACATCCAGGAGTGGCTTGCCGACACGCCCCAGTTCGACACGAAGTTCAACTTCGCCGCGGACAAGACGGCGCTGCCGCCCGGCCTGAGCACCCCGGACCCCAGGACGCTGCGGTTCACGTTCGCCAAGCCGCACTGCGACCTGCCGTTCGCGGCGTCGTTGCCGGCGACCGCGCCCGTGCCGCCGGCCAAGGACACCGGCACCGACTACGACAAGCAGCCGTTCTCCTCCGGCCCCTACAAGCTGACGAAGAACGAGGCCGGCACGCGGCTCACCTTCGAGCGCAACCAGTTCTGGGACCCGGCGACCGACGCGATGCGCCACCAGTACCCGGACAGCTACGTCTACGAGTTCGGCGCCAACATCGTCACCCAGACCAACCGCATCATCGCCGACAGCGGCGCCGACGCGGCCGCCGTGTCGTTCAACGGTGTCGACGCCTCGCTGGTGTCCAAGGTGGTCGGCGACCCCGCGCTGATGTCCCGCACCCTGCAGGAGCCGACGCCCAGCGAGTACACGCTGACCATCAACAACAACCGGGTCACCGACCTGAAGGTCCGCCAGGCGCTCAACACCGCCATCGACCGGGACGGCATCGTGAAGACCCTCGGCGGCGACACCGTCGCGCGGGCCGTCACCACACTCATGCCGCCGGCGACGATCGGCTGGAAGAACTACGAGGCCTACCCGGCCGGCAAGAGCGGCAACCCGGAGAAGGCGAAGGAGCTGCTCGGCGGCAAGAGCGTCGAGCTGGTCCTGGGCTTCCCCGACGACTCCCGCAACCAGGAGCTCAGCACCACCCTGAAGAGCAACCTGGAGAAGGCCGGCTTCAAGATCACGCTGAAGCCGATCGCCGCCGACACGTTCCTCGACGAGACCAAGAAGAAGGACAACCCGTGGGATCTGTACATCGGCTCGTGGGGCGCTGACTGGCCCAGCGGCGCGTCGATCCTGCCGGTGCTCTACGACGGCCGCGCCATCAAGGACGGCGGCAGCAACAACGGCGCGTCCTACCTCAACGCGCCCGCGCTCAACGCCGAGTTCGACCGCATCCTGGCGCTGCCCGTCGGTGAGCAGGGCGCCGAGTGGGGCAAGCTCGACGAGAAGATCATGCTGGAGTACGCGCCGGTCGTGCCGCTGTACGTCGACGTCATGTTCACCATCCACGGCTCCAAGGTCGGCGGCCTGTTCATCGACTCGATCTGGGGCAGCGTCGCGGTCACCAACGCCTTCGTGAAGCAGTGAGTGGCCCGGAGCGCAGCGGAGAGGCCGCGAACCGGGATCGCAGGGTTGGGTCAGGTCGGCGCCGGAGCGTAGCGGAGGTGGCGGCGTGACCGGACTTCTGTCGGTGGCGAGGCCCGGTGCGGCGCGGCTGGAGGACGCGCCGCACTACGCGGCCAGCATGATGAAGGTGCCGGTGTTCGTCGCGCTCCACCGGGCGGCGGACGCCGGCACCCTCGACCTCGACGCACCGGTGCCGGTCGCCAACGCCTTCACCTCGGCGACCGGCTCCACGTACAGCTGCGACCCCGGCTACGACAACGAGCACGCCGTGTGGGACCGCCTGGGCAGCGCGGCACCCGCCCGCTGGCTGGCGCGCCGCATGATCGTGCGGTCCAGCAACCTCGCGACCAACCTCCTGCTCGCGCTGGTCGGGCTGCCCGCGGTCGCCGAGGCGTGGCGGGTGGCGGGCGCGACCCGCAGCGTCACCGGCCGCGGCATCGAGGACTCCGCCGCGTCGGAGGCCGGGATCACCAACACGGTCACGGCGGCCGACCTCGCCCTGCTGTTCGGTGGTCTCCTCGCCGGGACGGTCGCCTCACCCGCGGCGTGCGCGGAGATGCTCGACGTCCTCGCCGCGCAGGAGTACCGCGAAGATCTCGCACTCGGCGTCCCGGCCGGCGTGCGGGTCGCGTACAAGAGCGGCTGGGTCGACGGGGTCCGGCACAGCGCGGGCGTCGTGCTGCCCGCCGACGCGCCGCCGTACGTGCTCGCCGTGTGCACCACCGGCGTCCCCGACGCCGCGGCGGTCATCGCGAACGTGTCGAAAACCGTCTGGGAGGAGCGACTGTGACGATCAAGGAGGTGCGCACGCATCGGGTGTCGGCGCCGTTCCACACGCCGTTCGTCACCGCGCTGCGCCGCGCCACCGCCGCCGAGTCGCTGATCGTCGAGGTCGTCGACGGCGACGGGCGCAGCGGCTACGGCGAGGCGCCGCAGGTGTGGCAGGTGACCGGCGGGTCCGTCGCCGGGGCCGAGGCCTGCGTCCAGCAGCTCCTGGGCCCGCTGATCACCGGCCGGGACGCCGACGACCTGACCGGCAACACGCGGCTCGTACAGCGTGCGGCCCAGCGCAACGAGGGCGCCAAGGCGGCCGTCGACGTCGCCCTGCACGACCTCGCCGCGCGCCGCCTGGGCCTGCCCCTGGTCCGGTTCCTCGGCGGGACGGCCACGTCGGTGCCGACCGACGTCACCCTCTCCGCCGAGGCCATGGTCGATGCCGCGCGAGCCCGGGCCGCCGAAGGGTTCCGGGTGCTGAAGGTCAAGGTCGGCATCGGCGGCGACCTCGCGCGCGTCCGCGAGCTGCGCGCCGCCGTCGGCCCCGACGTTGTGCTGCGCCTCGACGCCAACCAGGGCTGGACCCCGCGCGAGGCCGTCACCGTCATCCGCGGCATCGAGGACGCCGGCCTGGACGTCGAGCTCGTCGAGCAGCCCGTCTCCCGGCACGACCTCGACGGGCTCGCCTGGGTCAGCGACCGCGTCGGCGTGCCGATCCTCGCCGACGAGGCCGTGTTCGGCGTCCGTGACCTCGTCGAGGTGATCCGCCGCCGCGCCGCCGACCTCGTCAACGTGAAGCTCGCGAAGTGCGGCGGCATCGGCCCGGCCCGCACGCTGCTCGACCTCGCCGCCGCGCACGACATGGGCACGCTGGTCGGCTCGATGATGGAGACCCAGGTCGGCGTCGGCGCGGCCGCGAGCCTCGTCGCCGCCTACGGCACCACCGCCGTCTCCGACCTCGACGCCGCCTGGTGGCTGGCGTCCTCCCCCGTCCAGGGCGGCCCCGTGTACGAGCGGGACCGCGTCCACCTCCCCGACGCCCCCGGCCTCGGCGTGTCCTTGGAGCAGCGTTGAACCTGGTACTGAACCTGGTACGCGTGCCGGTCGCCACCCTGTGGGCCGCGCCTGAGAAGACCCGCCCGTGCGACGCCGCGGCGCTGCGCGACGAGCCGGACATCGCCGCCTGGGTCGCGGCGATGACCCCCGACGAGCAGACCAGCAGCGACGTCGTGACCCAGGCCCTCCTCGGCGACCGGGTCACCGTCGAGGAGAGCCGCCCCGACGGCTGGTCCAGGGTGGCGGTCCCCGGCCAGCACGACTACCCCGGCTGGATCCGCACCGCCCACCTGACCACCGCACCCGCTTCGGACGACCGGGCCCCCGCTCCGGCGGCGGTGCCCCCGACCGGCGACGAGGTCCTGGCCGCGGCCCGGAGCCTGCTCGGCGTGACCTACGTCTGGGGCGGCCTGTCCCCGCACGGCCTCGACTGCTCCGGCCTCGTCCACCTCGTCTGGCGGCGGCTCGGCGTGCGCCTCCCCCGCGACGCCCACCAGCAGCAGGCCGCCACCACGCCGGTGCTGCCCGGCGAGGAGCGCCCCGGCGACCTGTACTTCTTCGCCCGCCCGGGCCGGCCCGCCCACCACGTCGGCATCGTGGTCACACCGGGCACGGTCATCCACGCGTCGCCGGGACGGCACGGGGTGGTCGAGGAGCCGATGCCGCCCGAGCGGGCCGAGACCCTGGCCGGCGCCCACCGCGTGTAGTCGCCTATTGCGGAACGGTCGATGTCGATGTTGGATGTCGGCAGCGCAAGGAGGCCGCGGTGCTCGCACTGCTCGGCCGGTGGACCGCCGACCACCGGATGCTCGTCCTCGCCGGGTGGGCCGTGATCGCCCTCGCCGGTGCCGTGTTCGGCGGCACGGTCTACGACCGGACCCAGTCGGTGGACGGGCTGCGGCCCGACGTGGAGTCCTCGGTCGCGCGGGCACGCATCGACCGGCTCGCACCGGAGGGTGAGCGGGTCGTCGCCGTCATCGCAGGACGGGACTTCAACTCGACCGCGCTCGTGGACAACGCCAGCCGGGTCATGTTCGACATCAGGGCCATCCCCGGGGTCGCGAAGGTCACCGACGCGTACACCGCCGGGTCGGGGCAGGTGTCGAGCGACAACCAGAGCTCCCTCGTGACCGTCGAGCTCAAACCGGACCTCACCGACGCCGAGGCGCTCGCCGTCGCGGACAAGGTCAAGGCCGCGCTGCACCGCATCGACGCACCCCAGGTGCTCGTCGGCGGGGAACTGCTCGCCGAGCGGACGTTCGGCGAGCAGGCGGTCAAGGACGCCGCGATCGGCGAAGGGGTCGCGCTCGTCGTGCTGTGCGGCGCCCTCGCCGTCATCCTCCGCGGGATCGTGGCCGGCGCCCTGCCGCTCGCCGCCGCGCTCGGCACGGTCGCCGCGACGCTGCTCGCGCTGGCCGGGCTCGCCGGCGCGGTGCCGGTCAGCGAATACGCGGTCAACGTCGTCACCCTCCTCGGCCTGGGCCTCGCCGTCGACTACAGCCTGCTGATCCTGACCCGGTTCCGGGAGGAGCGCGCCGCGAACCGCAAGGCGGCGCTGCCGGACCTGCTCGCCACGACCGTCGCGACCGCCGGTCGGGCCGTGCTCGTCTCCGGGCTCGCGGTGGGGGCCGCGCTCGCCGGGCTGTTCGCGTTCGCGGAGCCGCTTCTCGCCGCGATGGCGCTCGGCGGCGCGCTCGTCGTCTGCCTCGCCACCGTCGCCGGCCTCACGCTGGTCCCGGCGCTGATCGCGGTCGCGCACCAGAGGATCCCGGCGCTACCCGTACCGACGCGGAAATCACGACCCGGAGTCCTGGCGCGGCTCGCCGCATCCGCGCAGCGCCGCCCGGCGGCCGTGGCGCTCGGCGTGACCGCCGGCCTGGTCCTGCTGAGCCTGCCCCTGCTGCACCTCACCGTCGCCGACTCCGACGCCCGGTCGCTGCCCACGAAGAGCGAGGAGCGCCGCGCGTACGAGGCGGTCGAGCGCGACTTCGCCAAGTGGACGACCCAGCCGGTCACCGTCCTCATCGAGGGCGGCGCCGGCGACGCGCCGGTGGTGCCGGTGCTGGAGCGGATCCGCGCCCTGACCGGCGAGGCCGAGCTCGACCTGCGCACCGGCCTGCCCACCGGCGTCACCGTGGTCGACCTGCACCCGGCCGGGTCCGGCGAGCGCCTCGTCGGCCAGGTGCGCGCCCTCGACTCGCAGGTGCCGGTGCTCGTGGCCGGTCCCGCGGCCGAGCTCGTCGACGCGCGGAACTCGACGGCGTCGCGGCTGCCGATCGCGGTGGCCGTCATCGTCGTCGCCACCGCGATCCTGCTGTTCGCGCTCACCCGCTCGGTCGTCGTGCCGGTGAAGGCGCTCTGCATGAACGTCCTCACGCTCGTCGCCACCCTCGGCGTGCTCGTCGCCGTGTTCCAGTGGGGCTGGGGGTCGGCGCTGCTCGGGTTCGAGCCGTGGGGCGCCCTGGACATCACCACGCCGTTGCTGCTGTTCGTGTTCATCTTCGGGCTGTCGATGGACTACGAGGTCTTCCTCCTCGCCCGCATCAAGGAGGAGTGGGACGCCCGCACGAGCGACGACCGGGCCGCGAACGACCGCGCGGTGCTCGCCGGGATCACCGCGACCGGCCCCGTCGTGACGACGGCCGCCCTGGCGATCGGCATCGTCTTCCTGGGCTTCGCGCTCGGCGACCTGATCGCGGTGAAGGAGATCGGTGTCGGCATGACCGTCGCCGTGCTGCTGGACGTCACCGTGGTCCGCGGCCTGCTGCTGCCCGCCACCATGTCCCTGCTCGGCACCGCGAACTGGTGGCGTCCGCGCTTGAAGCAGGGCGGCGTCCGCGCTTGAAACAGGGCGGCGTCCGCGCTTGAAGCCGGGTGGTCTCCACGTTTGAAGCCGGGTGGTCTCCACGCTTGCAGCAGGGTGGCGGCCGCGCTTGAAACAGGGTGGCACACTTCGCTCACGGAATGCTTCGCTCACGGCAGGAGTGAGAAGCGGGAGGTAGCGCGATGCGCCGGCCGTTCGTGGCCCGCGACCCGGAGCGGGCCGTCGTCGAACGCGCGATCACCGGCGCGGAGCCCGGCGGTGCGCTGCTGATCGGCCCGGCGGGCATCGGCAAGAGCCGGCTCGCCGACGAGGTCGTCACCGCCGCCGGCCGGCAGGGGCACCGGGCCATGCGGGTGCACGCGTCGGAGGCGGCGCGGGACCTGCCGCTCGGCGCGCTCGGCCCGCTGCTGCCGGCGCAGCCGCCCAAGGACGTCGCGGCTGTGCTGCGGGCGCTGGTCCCCGGGCACGGGCGGGGGCTGCTGTTCGTCGACGACGTCGACCTGCTCGACCCGATGTCGGCGGCCGCGGTGCACCAGATCGTCGCCAACGGCCTCCTCGACGTCGTCGCCACCGTCCGCGCCGGCGTCGAGCTGCCCGCGTTCGTCACCGCGCTGATGCGCACCGGGCGGCTGGAGCGCGTCGACCTCGGCCCGCTGACCGCGGCGGGCGTCGCCGAACTGGTCGCCGCCGTCCTCGACGGGCCGGTCTCCAGCATCACCGTCGCGCACGTGCAGCGGCTGTCAGCCGGCAACCCGCTGTACGTGCACGAGCTGCTGACCGACGCGGTGGAGTCCGGCGCCCTCGCCGTCGTCGACGGCCTGTGGCACCTGCGGCAGCTGCCGGCCGCGTCGCCGCGCCTCACCGACCTGCTCAACGCCCGGCTGCGCAGCACCATCCGGCAGGAGCGGCCGGCCCTGGAGCTGCTGGCGATCGCCGGTCAGCTCGGCCTTTCGCAGGTGTACGGGCTGAGCGACCACGACGCCGTCGAAGGGCTCGAGCGGCGCGGGCTGATCACCGTCCGGCAGGACGGCCGGCGCACCTACGCCGCGCTCGCGCACCCGCTGTACGGGGAGATCCTGCGCACGACCCTGCCGGTGTCGGTCCGCCTGCGGCACAGCCGCACCCTCGCCGACCTGTGGGAGCGCACCGGTGCGCGGCGCCGCGAGGACCTGCTGCGCTGGGCGGTGTGGCGGCTCACCGGCGGCGGGCCGGTCAACGCGGCATGGATGACCGACGCGGCCCGCCTCGCCACCCTGCTGCGGGCCCGGGTCGCCGTCCGGGAGCGCCTGGCCAGGCACGCGTGGCAGGCGACCGGCGCGGCGGAGGCCGGGCTGCTGCTGGTGGCGGCGCTGTTCGACGCGGGCCGGTCCGGCGACGGCTACGCGGTCCTCGACCGGATCGCCGCGGCCGCCGACGCCGACGAGGACCGGGCCGGCGCCGCGCTCGCCCGGGCGTTCTACCTCGGGTGGGGCGCGGGCCGGCTCGACGAGGCCCTGGCCACCCTGGAGCGGGCCGAGACGGTGGTCGCCGACCCGGAGTGGCGGGCGGCGCTCACCACGCAGCGCAGCATGCTGCTCGCCGCGTCGGGTGCCCCGAACGACGCGCTGGCCCTCCTGGAGCCGGTCCTCGGCGCCGACGATGCCGTCCCCCTGCGGGCGTCGGCGGCCGGGGGCCTGGCGTACATGCTGGCCGGCCGGTTCCCGGAGGCGACCCGCCTGGCCCGCCGCGCGCACCGGCTCGCGACCAGCGCCGAGCGGGCGCACCAGGACATCGGCGTCCTCACCGGTCTCGCCGGGCTGTGCGTGCGGGTGATGACCGACGCCGGCCACGCCGCCGAGGCCCGCCGCTTCGGCGAGACGGTCCTGCGTACCGCCGCGGGCAAGGGCGACGCGCACGGCCTCGCCTGGATCACGGCGGGCCTGGCGAGCCTCGAGCTGCCGGCCGGTGACCTCGAGGCCGCCCGCGGCCACGCGATCGAGGCCGCCGCCTATTTCCGGCAGGTCAGCTCGCCGATCGGGCTCGGCTGGGTGCTCGCCATCGGGCTGCTCGTCGCCGTCCACGAGGGCGACCCGGCGCGGGCGGCGACGATCGCCGCGGAGCTGGCCGCGACCCGGCCCGAGCAGCGGCAGGTGCAGCTGTACCACTACGAGATCGACCGGGCGCTCGCCTGGCACGAGACGCTGACCGGCGACCCGGAGCGGGCCCGGCACCGGCTCGCGGCGCGGGCCAGGCACTGGTGGGACTGGGGCGCGCTGCTGCCCGCCGTGGTGCTCTGCAACGACCTGGCCAGGCTCGGCGGCGCCCGGCAGGCCGCGGCGATCCTCGGCGGCACCGTCACGCAGTGGGGGCACGGGTGGCCGCTCGGCGAGACCGTCGCGGCGTTCGTGCGGGCGATGGCCGGCGGCGACGGCCCCGGGCTGGAGGCGGCGGCCAGGCGCTTCGACGAGCTCGGGTTCACCGTGTACGCGGCGGACGCGGCGGCGGCCGCATGGGCGGTGCAGGGCCCGGCCCGTGACCTCAACCGGCTCGCCGCCGCCGTCGCCGCCTACACGGCACGCTGCCCGGGACTGCGCACCCCGCTGCTGGCCGCGGTCGACGTCGAGCACCGGCTCACCCCGCGGGAGCGGGAGATCGCCTCATTGGCCGCCGCCGGGTTCAGCAACCGGGACATCGCGGAGCGGCTGACGCTGTCGTTCCGCACGGTCGAGAACCACCTCGCCCACGTCTATCTCAAGCTCGGCCTGCACGGCCGCAACGAACTGAGTGGTGCGCCGCCGCGAATCTGAGTGGCCGCCACTCATGACGCTGCGCATACCGCCCAGCCACTGTGTGCCGAGCATGTTTCGTCGTGCTGCCCGACCGCGCCGATGCGCGGGCCGGCCGCGCGGCGACGAAACGATGACATCTGGAGGCGGACGGTGACCGTCGACGCGACGTTCGGGCAGCTCGTGAAGACCCGGCGGCGCGCGCTCGACCTGACCCAGCAGGACCTCGCCAGCCAGGTCGGCTACTCGGTGATCACCATCCGGAAGGTGGAGACCGACGAGCGCCGGCCGTCGCGGGAGCTGGCCGAGCGCCTCGCGAAGTGCCTGCACATCGCGCCCGACCGGCAGGGCGCGTTCATCGGGCTGGCCCGCCGCCAGGCCGGCTGGGCCGACGACCGCGACACCCCCACCAACCTGCCGACGCCGCCGACCCGCCTGATCGGCCGCGGCCACGAGCAGGCCGCGGTGCGCACCGAGCTGCTGCGGCAGGACAGCCGGATGCTGACGCTCGTCGGCCCGCCCGGCATCGGCAAGAGCCGGCTCAGCGTCGAGGTCGCGGCGGAGGTCCGCCCGCTGTTCCCCGACGGCGTGCACTTCGTGGCGCTCGCCCCGCTCGGCGACGAGGCGCTGCTGGTCCCGAGCATCGCCACCGCCCTCGGCGTGCGGGAGGTGCCGGGCACACCGCTGGGCACGGCGCTGCTGGACCACCTGCGGACCCGGCGGCTGCTGCTCCTGCTCGACGACTGCGAGCACCTGCCCGGCGCGGCGAGGCTGGTCGCGGAGATGCTGTCGGCCGGCCCGCAGCTGCGGGTGCTGGCGACCAGCCGGGCGCCGCTGCACCTGCGGGGTGAGCGGCTGTTTCCCGTGCCACCGCTGCGGCTGGCGGACGACGGGCCGGCGCTGACCGCGGAGCGCGCCGCCCGCGCCGCCGCCGTCGAGCTGTTCGTCGAACGCGCCCACGCCGTCGACCCGCACTTCGCCCTCACCGACGCCAACGCCGCCGACGTCGCCGCGATCTGCGCCGGCGTCGACGGGCTGCCCCTCGCGATCGAGCTGGTCGCGGCGCGGATCACGCTGCTGAGCCCACCGGCGATCCTGGCCCGCCTCGCCGACCGGCTCGCCCTGCTCACCGACGGGCCGCGGGACCTGCCGGAGCGGCAGCAGACGCTGCGGCGGACCATCGACTGGAGCTACGACCTGCTCGACCCGGCGGAGCAGCGGCTCTTCGCGCGGCTGGCGGTCTTCACCGGCGGCTGCACCGTCGCCAGCGCCGAGCAGGTCGCCGGGCTCGACGGGGAGCGGCCCGGGACGATCCTGCACGGGCTGACCGGCCTCGCCGACAAGAACCTCGTGCGGCAGGAGGTCCGCGGCGACGGCGAGCGCTACGCCGTCTTCTTCGACATGATCCGCGAGTACGCCCTGGAGCGACTCGTCGCGTCCGGCGAGGAGGACCGGATCCGCGCCGCGCACGCCCGCTACTTCCTCGACCTGGCCGAGATCGCGCACGGGCAGCTCGGCGGCGCCGCGCAGGAGCAGTGGCTGAGCCGTCTCGACGCCGAGCACAACAACCTGCGCGCCGCCCTGGAGTGGCACGTGCAGAGCGACGACGCCGAGGGCGGGCTGCGGCTCGTGGCGGCCCTGTGGAAGTTCTGGCACATCCGCTCGCACCACACGGAGGCGGGCCGGTGGACGACCCTCGCGCTGCACCTGACCGGCGAGCACGACCCGGCGGTGCGGGCGCGCGTGCTGTACGGCGCCGGCTGGATCGCGGTCGACCGCGGCGATCACCTCCTGGCCCGCGCCTGCTTCGGCGAGAGCCTCAACCTGTGCCGGCGGCTCGCCGACCCGCGCGGGATCGCGGAGGCGCTGCACGGCGTCGGCGTGATGCTGCAGGCGTCCGGCTCCGGCCGGCAGGCGCTCACCCTGTTCGAGGAGAGTCTGGAGCTGTACCGCGGGCTCGGCGACGACGAGGGCATCGCCTGGTCGCTGGACCATCTGGGTGAGGGCCGGCTCGCGCTCGACGACCCGGCCGGCGCCGAGGCGCTGTTCGAGGCGGCACACACCATCTTCGGCCGCCTCGGCCACGCGTGGGGCGCCGTGATCACCCTCGACCACCTCGGCCTCGCCGGCCTGGTCCAGGGCGACCACGCGGCGGCCGAGGAGCGCTTCGCGCGGGCGCTGGAGCTGTTCGGCGAGCTCGGCAGCACGTGGGGCGTGGCGACCGCGGTCGCCCACCTCGGCCGGGCCGCGCTCGCCACCGGCAACCTCGAACGTGCCAGGGAGTGCTTCGGGCGCTGCCTGGCGCTGAACCGTGCGGAGGCCGACCGTGACGGGGTCGTGCGCTCGCTCGCCGGACTGGCGGGCGTGGCGGTCGCGGAACACGACCTGGTGCGCGCGGCCGGCCTCTTCGGCGCGATCTCCGCGGTGTCACGCGTGCTCATGGACCCGGTGGAGCGGGCCTGCCAGGCGCGTGACCTCGCCGTGGTCCGGCGGCACCTGGGCGACGAACCGGTCGCCCGGGCGTGGGCCCGGGGCGCGGCGGGCGGACTGGACGCGCAGCACGAACCGGTGGGCGCCGGCTGACCCCAGCCGGTGCCCACCGCCTTCATCTGCCCTCGGTACGCTCGCGCGGTGACCACGACGTTGAGCGAGAACGCCCGAGGCCTCATCGACGGCCAGAACCCAGCGATCCTGGCGACCATCAACCCGGACGGCAGCCCGCAGACCTCGGTCGTCTGGGTCACCCGGGACGGCGACGACCTGCTGATCTCGACGCAGGCCGGCCGCCGCAAGGACAAGAACCTCCGGCGCGACCCTCGTGCGAGCCTGACAGTCCTCGACCGCAACGACTCGTTGCGCTACATCGAGGTCCGCGGCCACGCCACCGTGACGGACGATCTCAACCGGTCAGTCGCGGCCCGCCTCGCCGAGGAGTACGAGGGACCCGGCGCGGGCGAGGCGTACCGCCAACTGCCACCAGACATCGTGCGGGTCGTAATCCGCCTGACCCCCGACCGGGTGCTCGGCTACTGCGCCGAGTAGCCACGCGTCACACGGATCGGGCCAGAGCCCGATGGGACGGTGCGGCACGGCAAGCTCGGCTCGAGCCGATAGACGGGCACGTGTCCAGCTCAGGGAGAGGGTTTGCACCTCCGGCGGGCCACGGCACGCCAACGGCCTCATGCACCTTCGAGCCACCCGTGCGTGCCCGACCGCCGGCTCTCTCTACGCTGCGACGCGGCGTGCCTCTGTCGCGTTGGGCTGATCGCGGTGGCACACTGCCGTCGTGGAACCGCTACCGGTCAGGCGAGGTTGGCAGGCACTGGCCGAGAGCGCCCTGCGGCGAATAGAGCTGGGTGCCGAGTACTGAAAGTGTTGGCTGGAGAAGGCGGCAGCAGATCGAGCACCAGGTGTCGATCGACCCGGGACGGCCGACCCGGGCCAGCACGTCGGGCAGGTGCTGTTCCGCGCGCGCGAAGCACCGTAGCGTTCAAGAGTCCTGGCCCACGGGCCAGCCCGTGAGTGTCAGGTGAAACGCTGACTCGCCGTCGAACCACCAATGATCGGCAGGCCCCGTGGCTTCCGGGATCGGCGGGATGCCGGATAGGCCGATGTCGGGGAGCACTCCGGTGTCGCTCACGTACTCGAAGCTGACGTGCGGCCAACCCGAGACCTCCGTCAACAGCGCATGCTTCTCCAGCCGCTGCTGCACGGTGCGGTCGATCACCCGATCGGGCCATTCCCCGGGCCCCATGATGGTCCGGCCGTCGAGCAGGACCGCAAGCATCCAGGTCCAGGAGCCGTCGATCAGGCCGGCATCGACCACCCGAACTCGGCATTCCAGGAGAAGTACGCCTCGCCGTCGAGGCCGTACTCCATGTGGTTCCCGCCCCGCTTCAGCCGATACGCGAGTCCTCCGTAACGCTCCTCGAACGCGATGGCGGCCGCGATCGGCTCATCCGGCACGACAGGAAGCGGACCGTCTGGCCCGTCGGCGGTCGTCGACGAGCGGATCTGCCGCACCGAGGTCATCGCCCAACGCTCACCGCGAGCCGCCAGAAACTCCGCGACTCTGACCGAGTTCGACGGGTCATCCAGGGCGTGCATCCGTGAACCATACGATGCGCCCACCGGCGAGGCAGACGAAGACCTGTCCGGCCGGCTCGTCTGGCACCCCTCGACGAGTCCGTCGTCGTCTTCACCCGCCCATGCGCCGTCGAAGCGATGTCCTGGGTGCCGGAACGTACGCCGCTCCGCCGCATCGCCCAACGGTTCCCGTGACCAGCGTGACGGTTGCCGGCGAGCCGGCGCGCCTGACCCGCGTCATGCGCGCACGTGCGCCGCGGCTCCGTCACACTGTCGGGTGGTGCTTGAAGTCGGTCATCGACGCGCCGGTCATCTTCTCGTACAGCAGGACCTCGCTGACGCCCACCCATCGCCCGTCGGCGAGGCTCCGGCACGACGGCCACATGATCGATCGAAGTCGCGAATGCTCGACCACGCGCAGGGATGCGCTCGACTCGAGCTCAACCCCTGCGTCGTCGCACCAGACGACGACAGCGGACCAGAACCGGTCCACCGTTTCCCAAGCAGCCACCGTCCGACGCCCCCGCAACGGCAACAGCTCCTCCGTGGTGAGGAAGCCCTCGGTGCCGTGCGACGTCGCGTTCTGCAGCTCCTCAAGGAACTTGAGCACGACACGCGGCACATAGTCCTCCTCAACGATCAGGTCCTCGACCACGGCGAACGTCGCCGCGACCCGCCCACTGCCGCGCCGCGCCACCTCCATGACAACGTCCGGCACGGGGATCTCACCGCCTGCGGTCGGCAGCCCGGCGGCTGCCATGAGCCGCATGACGGGAGTCCGCGGACGCCGCTTGAAGAGTCCCACTGCACCACCTCGATCCTGGCAGCGCCACACCGGCCGCGCTGCGGTCGCATGATCATGCCAGAGAGGTCCGTAGGAGTGGGTGCTGTTGAACAGCGGCAACGGCACCTACCTGCCGTACAACCGGATCATCTGCCTGGGATGTCGGTCATGGCGGCGATTGCGGCCGGTATGCCGTACGCCTCGATGAGCTGAGCGAGTCGTACGGCATGTTCGCTCGACGCCGCGCCGGAACGGCATCGCAGCGTTACCAGTGTCTCCGTGTCGCTACGGAGGCGTTTCGCAGCCGGCGGAACTGCGGACGGCGGGAGTCACACGAGCGGGCAGGAACGCGGCCACACATCAAGTGGTCTCCCGCTGGTCCAGCCACTTGAGCATCGCCTGGGTTGCTTCTTCCGGCTTTTCCTGCTGGATCCAGTGGCCGCAGTCGAGATTGACCACTTCCACGTCCGGCACGAATTCGGTCAGTCGTTCCGACCTCGCGAGGCTCCCGGGGAGGCTCGTTCTTGCGGAACATGTTGCGGAGGAACCGGGACGTGTTCTCCTCCAGCACGGCGTCCGCGACGCCTGGCTGCCAATTGACGTGGACGAACCGCGATGACCGGCGCGACAGGAGTGAGGCCTGTTCTGACGCACGCGCTCGTGGGCGACTCTGTCGTCGCAGCCTGGGGAGGTCGCATGGCGATCGGCCGTGATCAGCGCCGTCGGGATCGGCGACCTCGGATCATGAGACAATTCGATCCGCAGGAGGTCGAGACAGCGCTGGATCTGCTGGAATTGACCGACATGGCGTGGCACGACTGCTACGGCCCGCGCGAGCTCGAGATACCTGAGCGCGTGCTCGACGACGTGCTGCTGCTGGCACACGGCAATCTTGCGGAGCTCATTCGCTTCGCCCGGGAAGCGGTCATGGACTTTCGCGACGTCAGGATCGACGCCGACGCCGAGCGGGCACAGCAGACGTAGCAGGCGACCTCGCATCGGCTGCTGCCGTGCCAGCCGGGCCATGCCGTCGATGGCGAAGGGGCGCCCCTGGATCAGATGGGCGCCCCTGGCCGGTCAGGTCACTTGTAAGTGATGTCGCTCTTGTTCACCTTGCAGTTGGCGTCGTTCCAGCCCTCGCCGAGGTAGGTCGGCTCGGAGCCCTTGCTGACGCCCTTGTACTTGCCGCACACCGTGGTGCTGGAGCCGTTGTAGACCGTGACCCGCGTGATCGTCGCGGTGTCGCCCCAGTTGGAGTTGATGCCGGCGACCATGTCCACGTCGTCGACGATCACGTTGTCGATCCGCACGTGCCGCTGGTACGAGCTGGAGCAGTTCCCGCACGCCCGGTACAGCTTGCCGGTGCCCTTGAGGTAGAAGCCGCTGATGCTCACGGTGCCGTTGCCGTTGTGCTGGAACGTCTTGTCGGAGCCCGACCGGGCGCCGCCGCCGATCACGTACGAGGTGCCGCCGCCGGTGCCCTTGAACGTGGCGGCGTCCTCACCGATGTCGTTCCACCACACGTTCCTGAGCGTGCAGGTGCCCTCGCAGTGCACACCGTCACCGGCGGGCGAGCCCAGGATTACGTTCTGCAGGGTGCCACCGTTGGCGATCTTGAACATCGGGTCCTGGCTCTCCGACTGGCCACCGTCACCGATGCAGCAGTAGGTCTTCATGCCGCCGTCGAACGTGCCGGAGACGTTGACCGTGCCGGAGATCTTCACGTTGCCCTGCGACGCCGGCCACGACGTGGTCGGGTTGCCGCCACCGCCACCGGTCGAGGTGGGCGTCGGGTTGCCGGTGGGGTTGGACGTCGGGTTCGAGCCGCCGCCGGCGTACGTCTCGAACTCGGCGATCCGCGGCGCGCCGGACGCGCTGGTGATCTCGAAGGTGATCTTCTTCAGCGAGACCGAGGAGAAGTTGATGGTGCTCGGGCTGCCGCTGCCGCTGGCCAGGACGGCACTCGTGTCGTGGTTGAGGACCCGCCAGGCGCCGATGGACCCGCCGCCCGAGGCCTGCCGGATGACCGCCGAGGCCACCGTCGTCGCGCTGCCCCACTTGATCGAGATCGAGCCGGTCGAGCCGTCCGGCGCCCAGTAGGTGCTGGTGTTGCCGTCTTTGACATTGCCGTAGCTGGTGCCGCTGGCCTTGCTGGAGCCGTCGGCGCCGGCGCCGAGGCTCAGGTTGTCGGCTGCCGCGGCCTGGGGCATCTGCAGCGTCAGCGTGACACCGGCGGCTGCGACCGCGGCGGCTCCCGCAGCTAGCCACCGTACGGCGACTGGTCGTCTCATCCGTGTCTCACTTTCCGGGAGTGGATCGCCCCCCGCCAGGGCGGGAAAGCGCTTTCCTGGGAACGTAGAGACGAGTCGATGCCGAGGCAATCGGGTGTCCGGTATCACCCGTTTATCGGCGTCACGAACCGTGAAAATTGCAGGGTCCGGCCCCGGTCGACGCACCGGCAAGCGGGCCCGTACCTCCCCACGAGGTACGGACCCGTACTTGAAGGGCGTTACGGGCCGGTGCAGAAGCCGACGTCAGACGTGGTCTGGCCGGGCTGGAGGATCTTGTTCCACGGGTTCGCCGGGTCGGCGTGGGCGTTGACCGCGTTCGCGCCCTGCTGGGTCAGGACCATGTTCCAGGTCTGGCTGATGTGCTGGCCGGCCGGGATCGCGAAGTTCGCGAACCACTCCTTCGCCACACCGGTGGTGTTGGTGACGTACACGTCGGCGCAGTAGCCGCCCTGGCTGATCGGGCGCACGCCGGGCGGGCGGACGACGACGGTGGCGGGCAGCGTGGACTGCTCACCGCAGTACATCGTCAGGTCCAGGTTCGTCACCGGCGGCAGGTTCGCCGAGACCTGCTTGGCGGGGGATTCCACGAACGTCTGCGAGCTGCCGGGCGCCGTGCAGCCGGCCTTCGTCACCCGCACCTTGTACCAGCCGGGTGAGACGTCCCACCGGTAGAAGCCGTAGCCGTTGGTGAGCGACGGGTTCGCCCGGTTGCGCGGCGACATGATCGTGGTGCTGCCGTTGGGGACCGCGGTGTACGTGCCGGTCTGCGTCGCCGAGCGGTACAGCGTCACCGTCGCCCCGCTGATCGGCGCCCCCGCCGTGTCGGACACCTTCCCGCTCGGGTCGATGAAGAGGTTGCCGGTGCTGGTGAACGTGACGCCGTTGCACACGATCGTGATGATGACCTGCGCCTCGTCGTGCAGCACGTACCCGGCGGCGGGGTTGCGCAGCGGGCCGACCCCGGTCGCCGCGTAGTTGCCGGACCCGACGTGGGTCAGGGTGCCGTTGAGCCGGAACCCTTCCGTCGGCGGGGTCGTGTTGTAGTTGCGCCCGACGATCGTCCACGTGGCGCTCGTGGCCGGGGTGCAGCCGGTCGCGTTGATGGTGAACACGTCGTCCCAGTGCACGAGCGGCGTGCCGTCGGGCGTCGCCCGGCCGCCGGTGTTGATGCCGCCGCTGACGGCGACCGGGTTCACGCTGAACCTGGTGGTGGACAGGGTCGAGGTCTGCGGCAGGTTCCAGATCTCGAAGCCGGCCTGCACCGAGGTGACCCACCACTTCGGCTCGAGGCAGATCGTCCGCTCGGGGGTGATCGGCGAGCCGGGGTCCGTGGAGCAGTAGATGCCCATGTCGTCGAGGCTCGCGGCGTACTTCGTGAAGATGTGGCTGTCGAAGCCGCCGTTGGCCGGGACGGTGCCGGGCACGGCCGGGTCACCGACCAGCCCCGTACCCTTCGTACGGGCGACGAACGAGATGACGTTCCACCGCACGCCGTTGTCGAAGCTGCGGACGCGGCCGCCCCACACGTCGAACGTAGTGTCGGTCGCGACGCCGTTCACCGTGGTGCGGATGCCGGGGATCTTCACGTCGACGACGAGCGGCATGCCGGCCGGCTGGATCTTGCCGGCGTGGGCGGCGTACGCCGTCGGGTTCTGCGCATCGCCGGGCAGGGCGTTCACGTACCCCTGGTTGTTGACCCAGATCATGATCTCGGCGCCGTCGTTCTGGCCCGGGTTGTTCAGCAGCTGCGGGTTCGTCGGCAGCGTGCTGCCCTGCGTCGCGCAGGTGCTCGGCTGCGGGCGGCAGTTGGAGTCGAACCAGATGTCGTAGGAGGCGTCCCAGGCCTCGTTGCCGCCCGGGGTCGCCGGGACGGTGATGTTCCAGACCGAGTCCATCCGGGCCACGCCGGCGGTCTGCTTCGGGAACGGCGCACCGGCCGGGGTCGTGCCCGACGGCGAGCAGGTGCCCCAGTGGCAGCCGGAGATGATGCTCGGGTACGCGGCCGGCGCGTGGATCTGGTGGCTGAACTCGTTGGCGGTGCCGGTGGTGTGGTTGACGCCGTCGTTCGGCGGCTGCTGCGCCACGAACGGTGCGGTGCCGCCGGTCGTCGCGTACTGGTCGCGCACGCCGGAGTTGGGGTTGACCCACGGGTCGCCGGTGCCGGCCCAGTCGCAGTTCGGGTCGAGCGGGTCGGTCCCGTTGGTGCAGGCCGGCCCGGTGTTCGGGTCGGTGCCGAAGTAGGAGTTGGCGGTGTAGTTGGTGACCGAGAACGCTGTGCTGGCGGTGTCGTGGTTCATCGTGAACCCGCCGCTGACGGCCGGGTTCCACAGGTTCGTCGCCACCTGGTACTGCCCCTCGGGGGCGGTGACCTGGGTGCTGAGGTAGCGGGTGCCGCCGCCGTTGTACGTGGCGGCGGGGGTGAAGGTGGACGGCGCGGCGTGCGCGGCCGCGGCGGGCAGCAGGGCGGCGACCAGCCCGGCCACCGCCACGAGTGCTCGACGCTTTCCGGTTCCCACGTGCATGCGATGCCTCCGGTGTGTGGATGTGCATCCATTGGTTCAGCGGCGGCGTTCGCACCGCGAGGTGAACCGGCGATACGGACGGCGCTACGGGGCGCGATACGGCCGCGCGCTGTATCGGTTTTTGTATCGACCGCGCTCGCATCGACGGTGTTAGCGTCGGGCAGCTCCCCCGTTCTCCTGAAAGGAGTCGCCGGTCGTGCCGCTGCGTGAACCGACGTTCCTGATCCTGGCCGCGCTGGCCGGCGCGCCGCAGCACGGGTACAGCGTCCTGGAGGACGTGCGGCGCATCTCGGAGGACCGGGTCCGCCTGCAGCCCGGCACCCTGTACGGCATCCTCGACCGGCTCCGCGGCGACGGGCTCATCGAGGTGGACCACGAGGAGGTCGTCGCCTCGCGGCTGCGGCGCTACTACCGCCTCACCACGCCGGGTCTCGACCTGCTCAGCGCCGAGACCGACCGCCTGCACCGCAACGCCGCCGCGGCCGACCGCCGGCTGCGGGCCCGCCTGGCGGTGAGCGCGTGATGACCGCATTCGTGCCGTCGGAGCTGGTCCGGTTCGACTTCGCCGGCGAGGGGGCCGGCGAAGACGAGCTGTCGTGGGGGCAGCAGGAGATCTGGCTCGCGATGCAGCGGCAGCGCAGCTGGATCCCGATCGGCGGGCCGAGCACCCTGCGCCCCGGCACCACCCTCGACGACGTCGTGGACGACCTGCGGTACACGATCGGGCGGTACCAGACGATGCGCACCCGGCTGCGCTTCCCGCCCGGCGGGGCGGTGCGGCAGGAGGTGTCGTCGTCCGGCACGTTCACCATCGAGGTCTTCGACGCGCCCGACGGCGCGGACCCCGCGCAGTTCGCCGGCGCCGTCTTCGACTGGTTCCGGACCTGGGACTACGACTACGTCAAGGACTGGCCGCTGCGGGTCGGCGTCGTCCGCCACCGCGGCGCGCTCACCCACCAGGTCTCCGTCGTCACGCACCTCGTCACCGACGCGCTCGGCGGGGTCGTGATGATGGACGAGGTGACCCGGCGGGAGCCCGCCCCGGTCGCCGGCCTGCAGCCCCTCGACCAGGTGCGGCGGCAGCGTTCGCCCGCCGGCCGCCGGCAGAACGAGGCGGCACTGCGCTACTGGCGGCGGACCCTGCTGACGGTGCCCGCCCGTACCGTGCCGGAATCAGCGGACAGGTGCGAGCCGCGCTACCGCGAGGGGCTGCTGCACTCCCCCGCGCTCCGGCTGGCGCTGGGCACCCTGGCCGACCGGCACGGCGTGGACTCGGCGACCGTGCTCCTGGCGGTGTTCGCGGCCGCGACCGCCCGCGTCACCGGCGTCGACCCGGTCGTGATCCGCCCGATCGTCGGCAACCGCTTCTGGCCCGGCCTCGCCGGCGTCGTGTGCCCCGTCAACCAGGCCGGCCTGCTCGTCGTCGACGCGCTCGGCGTCGCGTTCCCTTCGCTGCTGGAGCGGGTCCGTGGCGCGGTCCTGTCGACCTACAAGTAGGCCAGCTTCGACCCGCTGCAGCTCGCCACCGTCGTCGCCGACGTGGAGCGGGAGCGCGGCACCACCATCGACCTGTCCGTGCTCTTCAACGACCGCCGCACCGGCGACCGCACCTCACCGTCCGCCGCGGTGCCCCTGCCGCAGATGGCCGCCGCGCTGGCCGCGACCCGCTTCGACTGGCCGGTCGCCCGCGACGACCCGCACGAGCCGCTCATGGTGAACATCGAGGACGCCGCTGACGCCGTCCTGGTGCGTATCGTCTTCGACACCCACCACCTCGCCCCGGCCCTCGCGGAGTCCTGGGCCCGCGCCATGCAGACCATCGCCGTCGCCGCCGCCGTGTAGTTCGCATCCCCGCTGTTCCTGTGCACGATCGTGGCTGGGGCGTGCTCTGAGCGTTGTCGATCGCTGGGATCCTGGGCGGGTGCACAGGCGGGGGCAGACGCTGGTCGTCCTGGTCGGCGGGGTGTTGCTGTCCGGGTTGCTGTGGTCGTGCACGTCCGGGACCGCCGGGCGGCGCGCGGACGAGCTCGGCGAGGTGACCGCGGTCCTGGACGCGGCGCCGGGCGCCGTCGTGGTCCACGTGGTGCGGCGCGGGGACACGACCGCGTGGCGGGTCGAGGACTCCGGCGAGGCCGTCGAGTGGATCGAGGGCGATGTCGCCGCCGGTACGCCGCAGGCACGGCAATGCCAGCAGGACCTCTGCTACCGGGTGCCGGGTGATGCGCTGCGGGTCGAGCGGAGCGCCGACGGCGGCACCACGTTCGGCACGGTGTGGGAGGTGAGCGGCGACGCGTACACCAGACTCGGCGCGAGGTATCCGCACCTGGGCGATCCGGCCCGGCACCTGTCGTCGCGGTCGCTGGTCGTGCACGCCGTGCCGGGCGGGCACGTGGTCTTCGTCGCCGACGGGCGGGACGGGCTGCTCTACCGGGACGTGCGGGGAGCGTGGCACCGGCTCGGCTCGCCCGACTCCGGCGAGGGCTGCTGCTTCTACGAGCCACCGCCGTCGCTCGCCGCGCCGTCGCTCACCGGCCTGCCGCCGCTGGTCGGCGCCGGCGTGGCCGCGGTCATCCTCGTGCTCGGCCTGGCGCCGATGGTCCGCAGGCGGGCCTGGCGGGGGCTGCCGGTCGTGGCGGCGGTCGCGGCGCTGGGCGGCCTCAACGCGGGCATCGCCGCGACGTTGCAGGGCGTCGGGATGTTCCCCGGCCTGATGTACTCGGTGCCGCTGGTCCTCGCCGTCACGGTCTGCGGCGGCATCTTCGCCCGCCGGCTCGCCACCACCGGCGGCGCGGCACTGCCCCGGGACCCCGAGCAGCCGGCAGACGGCTACGATCACCAGCCGTGACGATCGGCAGGCGAGGGCGGGCGTGGCTGCTCGCCGTGGGCGGTGTCACGCTGCTCTGCGGGCTGTCCGTCCTCGCCGTGCGGGTCGGCGACGCCAGGCAGGCCCGCGCCGCCGAGGCCGAGCTGCGCCGGTACCTGCTCCTCGGGCAGCAGGGCGAACGCGCCCAGGCCGAGGCGATGCTCTGCGGCGGGGACGACATGACCGGCCCCGTCGACCTGCCCGGCATCTACGAGGCGGGCCGGCGGATGCCGCACATCGCCTCGTTCACCGTCACCGGCTCGTCGGACTGGTCGTCGCTGCTCGACGGCCACGGCACGTGGTACAAGGTCCAGCTCACCTTCACCGACGCGCCGCCCGCCACCATCACCGTGTCCGTCGAGATCAAAGATGGCGGTCCGTGCATCGCCACCGACGTGCCGTTCTAAGCTACGGACAGTGAGCTACGACCTGTACTTCTGGCCTGCCGGCGCCACGCGGAACGCTCGCCGGCTCGCCGACCGGCTCGCGGAGGGCAGGCCGGGGCGGCTCAAGCCCGACCCGCGGGTCCTGCGGTTCCGCGCCGAGCTGCTGCGCCGGTGGCCGGAGCTGACGAGCAGGATCGAGCCATGGCACACCGACGTGGACGCGCCGCGAAGGTCCGGGCCGACCGACGAGGCCCACCGTTACGTGGTGCTGACCCTCGCGTACGGCTGGCCGCCGACCGACGCGCTGCCGGCCCTCGCCGGCGCATACGGCCTCGACTGCTACGACCCGCAGTGCGACCTGCTGGCCCCGGCCCCGCCGGCCGGCCGTGCACCGGCGGACGTGGACGGCGTCGGGTCTGTCGCGGGGTCGGTGGACGAGGACCACCTGGTGCGGCTGTTCCACGAGATCAGCCTGCTCATCGGGTACCGCTACGACGATCTCGACGCGGCGGCGCTGCACACCACGCTGGACGGCTTCGAATACCCCCTGGCGGGCACACCGCCGCTGCTGGTCCGGCTGGCGCAGCCCCCGGGCAGCCCGCTGGTCGGTGTCCGCGTCGAGGGCGCGATGGGCCTCGTCCTGAGCGCCCGCATCGAGACGCTGCTGCGGCTGGCGGAGCGCAACCCGAACCACTTGCGCCGCCCATGAAGACGGGCCCGGCCGTACGCGACGACCGGGCCCTTCTCAATGCCGGTTCAGGACAGGTCGAAGCGGTCCAGCTCCATGACCTTCGTCCAGGCCGCGACGAAGTCGGTGACGAACTTCTCGCGGGCGTCGGCGCTGGCGTAGACCTCGGCGAGGGCGCGCAGCTGCGAGTTGGAGCCGAAGATGAGGTCGACCGCGGTGGCGGTCCACTTCACCTCGTCGGTGGCCAGGTCGCGGATCTCGTAGACGTGCTCCTCCGACGACGCCTTCCACTTGGTGCCCGGGGAGAGCAGGTTGGCGAAGAAGTCGTTGGTGAGCACGCCCGGGCGGTCGGTGAGGACACCGTGCGCGGCGCCGCCGACGTTGTTGCCCAGCGCCCGCAGGCCGCCGACGAGGACGGTCATCTCGGGAGCGGTGAGGTTCAGCATGTACGCGCGGTCGACGAGCAGGATCTCCGGCTGGGTCTTCTCGCCGGGGCGCAGGTAGTTGCGGAAGCCGTCGGCGCGGGGCTCCAGGACGCGGAACGACTCGACGTCGGTCTGCTCCTGGGTGGCGTCGGTGCGGCCGGCCCGGAACGGCACGGTCACCTCGACGCCCGCGTCGCGGGCCGCCTTCTCCACGGCGGCCGAGCCGGCCAGCACGATGAGGTCGGCGAGGGAGATCTGCGCGCCGCCCGCGGCGTTGAACTCCTGCTGGATGCCCTCGAGCTTGCCGAGGACCTCGGCGAGCTGCGCCGGCTGGTTGACCTCCCAGCTGCGCTGGGGCTCCAGGCGGATGCGGGCGCCGTTGGCACCGCCGCGCTTGTCGGTGTAGCGGAAGCTCGCCGCCGACGCCCACGCGGTGGAGACCAGCTGCGCGACGCTGAGGCCCGAGTCGAGGACCTTCGCCTTGAGCGCGGCGACGTCGGCGTCGCCGACGAGCTGGCCCTCGACGGCCGGGATCGGGTCCTGCCACAGCTGCTGCTCCGGGACCCACGGGCCCAGGAAGCGGCTGACCGGCCCCATGTCGCGGTGCAGCAGCTTGTACCAGGCCTTGGCGAAGGCGAGCGCGAACTCGTCGGGGTTTTCGAGGAAGCGGCGGGAGATCTTCTCGTACGCCGGATCCACCCGCAGCGAGAGGTCGGTGGTGAGCATGGTGGGCTTGTGCTTCTTGGACGGGTCGTGCGCGTCCGGGATGATCGCCTCGGCGTCCTTGGCGACCCACTGCTTCGCGCCGCCCGGGCTGGTGGTGAGCTCCCACTCGTAGCCGAAGAGGATCTCGAAGAAGCGGTTGCTCCACTGGGTCGGCTTGTCGGTCCAGGTGACCTCGAGGCCGCTGGTGATCGTGTCGGCGCCCTTGCCGGAGCCGTGCGTGCTCAGCCAGCCGAGGCCCTGCGCCTCGATCGGGGCGCCCTCGGGCTCCGGGCCCACGTGGTCGTCGGCGACGCCGGCGCCGTGGGTCTTGCCGAACGTGTGGCCACCGGCGATGAGGGCGACGGTCTCCTCGTCGTTCATCGCCATGCGGCCGAACGTCTCACGGATGAAGTGCGCCGCGGCGAGCGGGTCGGCGTTGCCGCGCGGGCCCTCGGGGTTGACGTAGATGAGGCCCATCTCGGTCGCGCCGACGTCGGACGCCATCTCGGCCTCGCCGACGTACCGCTCGTCGCCGAGCCAGGCGTCCTCGGGTCCCCAGAAGATCTCCTCGGGCTCCCAGACGTCCTCACGGCCGAAGCCGAAGCCGAAGGTCTTGAAGCCCATCGACTCCAGGGCCACGTTGCCGGCGAGCACGAGCAGGTCGGCCCACGAGATCTTCTGGCCGTACTTGGCCTTCACCGGCCACAGCAGCCGGCGGGCCTTGTCGAGGTTGGCGTTGTCGGGCCAGCTGTTGAGCGGGGCGAAGCGCTGGCCGCCGTCGCCGGCGCCGCCGCGGCCGTCGTGGATCCGGTACGTGCCGGCGGCGTGCCAGCTCATCCGGATCATCAGGCCGCCGTAGTGCCCGAAGTCGGCCGGCCACCAGTCCTGCGACGTGGTCAGCACCTCGGTGATGTCCCGCTTGAGCGCCTCGACGTCGAGCTTCTGGAACTCCTTGGCGTAGCTGAAGTCCGGCCCGAGCGGGTTGCCCTTGGACGAGTGGGCGTGCAGCACGGAAAGGTCGAGCTGGTTGGGCCACCAGTCGCGGTTGGTGCGCGGACGGACGCCGGTCTTCGGGGTCGGCGAGTCGATCGCCGGGTTTTCGCTCTCGCTGCCGTGTGCCGTCACGGAGTCGTGCGCGACCGGGCAGCCGGCCGCGGCCTTCTGGTCCACGCCCTGCGCGCTGGCCGGGGCCTGGTCCTGGGTGTCGCTCATGTACTTCCTTCCGTCTTTCGTCCGAACGGACCGAATCATTTCGAAGCGCAGTCGGGGCAGGTGCCCCAATAGACGACTTCCGCCTCGTCGACCACATAGCCGTGGTCGTCCGAGGCGGTGAGACAAGGAACGTGGCCGGCGGCGCAGTCGACATCGGCGATCGCGCCACACGAACGGCACACGACGTGGTGGTGGTTGTCCGCCACCCGGGACTCGTAGCGGGCGGTCGTGCCGGCCGGCTCGATGCGCCGCACCAGACCGGCGTCGGTGAGCGCCCGCAGAACATCGTAGACCGCCTGGTGGGAGACCATGGGATGTTCGGCGCGCACGAGGGCGATCACGGTGTCCGTGTCGACGTGCCGGTGCTCGCGCAGCGCGGCGAGGACCGCCAGCCGCGGCTTCGTCACCCGCAACGAGGCCGCCCGCAACTGCGCCTCGAAGTCGAACGTCACACGATCAACATAGACCACTAGTCTGGAACAGTTCAAGTTTTCACCGGACGTGTTCCTGCGCTTCATCCTGCCGGATGAGCCGCCGCGCCGCCCGCTGCCGCGCCGCCCGCTGCCGCGCCGCCCGCTGCCGCGCCGCCCGCTCACCCCACGCGGATGGTGCGACCGCCCCCGGCGCGGCCGACGGGGGAACAACCGCACCGACCCACTGCCACGTCAGCCTGGAAGCCGCGCACCGGCCGGCAGCCACTCCTGGTCGAGCTCGAACACGATGTGGAAGCCGTCCTCGTGGTCGGCAGGGCCGATCGTCTCGCGAGGCCCCACCGGCATGCCGTCGACGAACTGCTGCCGGTACGCGATGCCGTCGACCCACTGGTGGACCGTCACCCCCAGGCTGAACGCCGCCGCGGTCCTGACCCCGAACAGCCGCGGCTGCCAGGGCATCGGGCCGGTGACCAGGTCCTCGGGGTCAGGCCGCGGGTCGTCGGGACCACCGGTCACCGCGAAGCGCAACGGCCCTTCGACGTCGACACGAAGACCGTCGCGCCGGATGGCGTCCAGCAGCGCGCCGAGCAGGCGAGGATCGGAACGCTCCCGGCCCAGGTACATCCGCGGGTTGCTGCGCAGGTGCCGGTCGACGGGAAGGATCACGATGCTCGCCGAGGAGTAGGTCGGCCGGCCGCGGTCGTCGAGCACTTCCGGGACGCGGACCGCGCACCAGCGGTCGCGGTCGTGCGGGAGGCCGGCAGCGGCGAACACCGCACGCCGGGCCGGGTCCCACACGTCGTCACGGGCCGTGAGCGCCCGTGCGAAACAAGCCTGCTCGGCCGATGCCGTGCCGTCTTCGACGAGGCCCGAGGGGAACGCGACGCGCAGGTACGGCCCGAACGACGCGTCCCGCAGCTCGGCGGCGGCCAGGGCGGCGTTCAGCAGCCGCTCGAACTCGTCGACCCGGTCGCAGACGGCGGTGATCAGCGCCTCGTGCGGCTCGCCGGGGTGTGGCCAGTGCGCGGGCGGCGTCCGGCAGGCGTGGTCGAAGGCGCGGGGGTGTTCGGCGGCCCGGATCAGGCGCTCGGAGACCGCATGGTCGGTCGCCAGGGCGGCCCAGGCCCGGTCCTGTGGCCGCGGGTCGCTCAGCGTGGCCACCAGGGTCGGGAGATCCATGGCGTCATGGTGCCGCACGGCACCACGGACGGACAGGTCACCCGGGCGACGTCCCGCCGCGCTCCCCGGCGACGCCGTCGTCAGCTTGCCCTGTCAGACCTGGGCGTTGTCCTGCCAGGTGCTGATGCGCCAGACGATGAACGCGGCGAGGAGCGCGGCGAGGATGCCCGCGCCGCCGGTGACGTATGCGACCTCGACCGGGGTGTGCACGTCTTTGAAGCCGTCGGCGTAGACCTTCGTCTCGGTGGACGCGAACAGGCTGATCAGCAGCAACAGCCACCAGGAGCTGACCACGCCGGTCGGGGTCCACGACCGGTCGGGGTTGCTGCGGGCGTACAGCTCCTTGACCACCTGCTGCGGGATGACGATGTTGGCGACGGGGATGAACCAGCCGGCGATCGTGAACGCCTTGGGCCACCGGACGCTGGTCTCGTCGCGCCGGTCGAAGTTGTCGCGGACCAGGTACAGCCAGACGATGAGGGCGGCGAGCACCAGCAGCCGGGCCGCGTTGAGCACGATCGACTGGGTGTCGGCGTTGGTGAAGATGCCGAGGGTGAAGCTGGACTCGGACGCGACGACCTCGCCGGTGCCGGTCGCAGGCCCGCGGGCCGAGTCGACGATGGTGTACGCGTGCGCCAGTGCGGCCACGCCGAGCGCGCCGATCACCACCCAGCCGGTCGTCGCAAGGCGGTGCGGTGCAGCGGTACCCGTCTCGATCATTCGGGCAGCATGCACCGCACCAATTGCAAGCCACCTGCAATCCACGTGCGGCGCCTGTCAGAAACGCGTCAGCTGGTGCGGCGGCGGATCCACAGGAAGCCGAGGGCGGTCAGCAGCAGGGTCAGGGCCAGGAAGGCGGACAGCTCGATCCACTGGAAGGGCCAGTACCGGGAGCCCGGCTGGTAGACGTAGGAGAAGTGCAGGTTCTGGCTCGCCGTGCACGCCTTGGCCTTCGCGAAGCTGCCGGCGGCCATGCACGGCACGGCGTCGGCCTCGAGGTACGGCGACCCGTCCGGCTTGAACAGCTTCGTCTCCTCGCTGAGCGACCACACGCCGGGCGCGCTGTACCCCGTCACGAACGCGCCCTCGGTGCCCCTGATGCCGAGGCCGTTGATGCGCTCCATGACCGCCGCGTCGACCGTCACCGTCTCGGTGACCGGCGGCATGATGTGCTGGCGGACGCCGTTGGGCACCGCCACCTGTACCAGCGCGAACACGGCCAAGGTGATCGCCATCGCCGGCAGGGTGCGCCGCACGATCATGCCGGTGACCGCGCCGAGGGTGAAGGCGAAGAGGGCGTAGCCGACGGGCACGACGTTGCGGGCGGCGAAGTTCAGCGCGGCGAAGCGGTCGCCGGTGACCTGGTCGTAGCGGCTGGCGCTCCACGTCAGCAGGAGGCTGAGCACGCCGCTGACGAGCACGGTCACGGCGCCGAGGAGGCCGAGCTTGACCGCGAGCCAGCGGGCCCGGGTGACGCTCTGGTTCCAGACCAGCTTGTCGGTCTTCTCCTCCAGCTCCCGGGCGACCAGCGGCGCGCCCCAGAAGATGCCGACGAGGGCGGGGATCGCCAGCAGCAGCATGCCGACGATGCCGATCTGTGCGGCGTACGTGTCGGTGAAGTGCTCGACCGCCGCGCTGCACGTGGCAGGGGTGCAGGCGGCGATGTCGGTGTCGTACGCGGCGCGGATGCCGAACCCGAGCACCAGCAGGTACACGGTGAGGGCGGCGAGGGCGGCCGCGGTCACCATGGCCTGCACACGGAACTGTCTCCAAGTGAGCCAGGTCACGCCGTCACCTCCGCTGCGCTGCGGCGCCGGCCTGACCCGCACCCTGCGCTCATGATGCCCAGCCCTCTGCTCCGCTCCACGCCGGTCATCGGTTCGCCGCCGCGAGCATCGGGGCGCCGTCGAAGCTCGCGGCGCGGGTGAGGTAGGCGAGGACGAGGTCCTCGAGGTCGACGCGGTCGGCGCCGTCGATCGGGGTGGCCGTGCGGACGATCATCGTGTTCTGCTCGGCGTGGATGATGTCGGCGCCGGCGGGCAGCCGGTCGAACCCGGGCGGCGCGCCGGTGAGCCGCTGGTGCTCCGCGAGCAGCTGAGCGACGTCGCCGTTGAGCTGCACGCGCGCCGAGGCGAGCACGATGAGGTGGTCGCAGACCCGCTCGAGGTCGCCGAGCAGGTGGGAGGAGAGCACGACGCTGACGCCGAGTTCGCCGACGAAGTCGAGCAGGTCCTGCAGGAACGCGCGCCGGGCGAGGGGGTCGAGCGCGGCGACGGGCTCGTCGAGGATGAGCAGGTCGGCGCGTTTCGCGGCGGCGAGGGTCAGCGCGAGCTGGGCCCGTTGCCCGCCGGAGAGCCGGCCGGCCTTCTGCCGCGGGTCCAGGTTGCGCTGCCGGATTCGGCGTTCGGCGAGCGCGGCGTCCCAGCGCGGGTTCAGGTGGGCGCCGAGCCGCAGGTGGTCGGCGACGGTGAGGTTGCCGTAGATCGGGGCGTCCTGCGCGACGAACCCGACCCGGGCCAGCTGCGTCGCGCTCGCGGCGGGCCGGTTGCCGAGCACGGCGATGCTGCCGTCGCTCGGTGCGATCAGCCCGCAGACCAGCCCGAGGAGGGTCGACTTGCCGGCGCCGTTCGGGCCGACCAGCCCGACGACGCGCCCTTCCGGGACGCTGAGGGTGCAGTCGGTGAGCGCCGTGACGTGCCCGTAGCGCTTGCCGAGTGCCTGGGTTTCGATGACCGCTGTCATCGCCGGCTCCTAGTCCTCGTTGGATCGTGGTTGGATCGTGGTTGGATCGTGTCGAGGTCAAGTTCTAGGCGCCGGGCGGTCACGGCACGGTCCGCGCGGCTGTGACCGGGCTGTGACCGCGCCGTGGCTACCCTTCTGCCGATGCGGGTGCTGGTGGTGGAGGACCAACCGGAGCTGGCCGACTCGGTGGCGCGGGTGCTGCGGCGCGAGGGCATGGCGGTCGACGTCGCCTACGACGGCGGCGCCGCGCTGGAGCGCACGTCGGTGGTCGACTACGACGTGGTGGTGCTCGACCGTGACCTGCCGGGCGTGCACGGCGACCAGGTGTGCCGCACGCTCGTCGCGCAGGGCTCCCCCGCGCGGGTGCTGATGCTGACCGCCTCGGGCACGATCGCCGAGCGGGTCGAAGGGCTGGGGCTCGGCGCCGACGACTACCTGCCGAAGCCGTTCGCCTACGCGGAGCTGGTCGCCCGGGTGCGCGCCGTCGGCCGGCGGTCACGGCCGGCGACGCCGCCCGTCCTGACCCACGGCGACCTGCGGCTCGACCCGGCGCAGCGCGTCGCGGCGCGGGCCGGCGAGCGGCTGACGTTGAGCCCGAAGGAGTTCGCGGTGCTCGAGTACCTGCTCACCTGCCGCGGCCGGGTCGTGTCGGCCGAGGAGCTCCTCGATCGCGTGTGGGACGAGGCGGCCGACCCGTTCACGACCACGGTGAAGGCGACGATGAACCGGCTGCGCGCGAAGCTCGGCGACCCGCCGCTGATCGAGACCGTGCCCCGGGCCGGGTACCGGATCTGAGATGCGCAACGGGCCGCACCGCCTCCGCTGGCGTCTCACCCTGGTCATCTGCCTGGTCGCCGTGGTGTCGGGCGCGGTGCTGCTGGTCATCATGTACAGCATCGCCCAGGGTCTCGACGGTGACGTGCGGAGCTTCCTGCCGCAGAAGGCGCCGGTGCCGCCGGCGGGCCCGGGGATGGGTCCGGTGGCCCGCCCGGACGTCGTCGGCCCGGTGCACGAGCAGGATTCGCTGCTCAAGGTGCCCGCCCTCGCCCTGGCCATCATGACGGCGCTGTCGCTGGTGTTCGGCTGGCTGATCGCCGGCCGGCTGCTGCGACCGGTGCGCACGATGGCGGAGCGGCTGCAGCACATCTCCGAGCGCAACGTCCACGAGCGCCTCGCCGTCACCGGCCCCCGCGACGAGCTCAAGGACCTCGCGGACACCGTCGACGGCCTGCTCGGCCGCCTGGAGACGTCGCTGGACGCGCACAAGCGGTTCGTCGCCAACGCCGCGCACGAGCTGCGCACCCCACTGACCGTCGAGCACGCGCTGCTGGAGGAGCCGCTCATCGACCCCGACGCCGACGTGGAGGCGTTCCGGGCCAACTTCCAGCGGCTGATGAAGATCAGCGCCGGCCGCGCGCGGCTGCTCGAGTCGCTGCTCACCCTGTCCAGCACCGAGCACGACCAGCCGCGCGACGAGCCCTTCGACCTGGCCGCGATCGCCGCGGAGGCACTCGCCGAGCGGTCCGGCGACCTCGACCGCGCCGGCCTGCGCGCGGTGCCGTCGCTCGAGCCGGCCCGCATCCACGGCGACCCGCTGCTCGTCGCGCGCCTCGTCGCGAACCTCTGCGACAACGCGATCCACTACAACGCGCCCGGCGGCCGGGTCGAGGTCGCGGTCCGGGCGCTCGTCGGCCGGGTGTGCTTCGCGATCGCCAACACCGGACCGGTCGTCCCGCCGGACCAGGTCGACCGGCTGTTCGAGCCGTTCCAGCGCATGCAGCGCACCGCCGACGACGGTCACCACGGCCTCGGCCTGTCCATCGTGCGCGCGATCGCCACCGCGCACGCCGCCACGCTGGAAGCCAGTCCGCGCCCGGGCGGCGGCCTGGTCGTCGAGGTGACCTTCCCGTCGTTCCGCACCTGACCAACCCGTCACCAACCCGTCCGGGACCGGTGCTCCGGTGGCCGTCGCGGCGTCGGTACCGACGGGCCGGGGCCGGCCTGCGCGGTGAGATCACCGGACGGGCCTCACCGGTCGAGCTGGGCGGCGAGGTCGGCGGCCCGGACCACGGCGGCCCGCGCCCACGACGCGGCCGGGCTGGTGTCGGCGTCGTCGAGACCGAAGGCGAGCAGGCCGGTGAGCTGCCGCAGGTTGCCGGCGATCGCCCGCACGTCACCCTCGGGCAGCGTGCCGAGGGCGGCGGGCAGCAGGTCGAAGTAGCGCTCGGCGGCCTGTCTCGCGGCGGCCCGCTGGGCGGTGAGCTCCGCGGCCGCGCGCTGCTGCTGCGGGTGGAACGCGATCTCGTGGTGGGTGATGGCCTCACTGGTGTAGGACGCCCCGAGGTCAGCCCGGTGGTCGCCGGGCAGGTCCGCGTAGACCGCGCGGCCCACCTGGAGGATCGCGGACATGGGTGCTGAGTCGGCGGAGCCGAAGACCCGCAGCCGGGCGACCCGGTCCAGCTCGTGGGCGACGGCGAGGCGCTGCGCGGCGTCGAGCGGCCCGCGCAGCGCCGCCGCGTAGGCGTCGGCGGCGTGCCCGGCCGCCTCCCGCTGCGCGGCCAGCTCCTCCTGCGGGTGCGGCTGGGCGGGGTGGAACGCGACCTCGTGGTGGGTCAGCGCCTGGTTGGACCAGGACCGGGCGATCTCCAGGTCGTGACCGCCGAGCCGGGCGTGCAGCTCGCGGGCGAGCGTGGCGGCGCGCACGCCCGCCGACGAGTCGGTCGAGCCGAAGGCGAGCAGCCGCGCGAGCAGGTCGAGCTGCGCCGCCAGGATCCGCAGCCGCTCCGGGGTCACGGCGGGTGACGCCGCGAGCCGGGCGACGACGTCCCACGCGTTGCCGGCGGCCGCGAGCTGCGCGGGGATGTCCGTGGGGTGGGCCGCCTGGGCGCGGGTCACCCAGAGCGCCGCCGTCGCGTAGGCGGCCATCTCCACCTGCGCGAGCTCGGCCTCGGCGGCGGTCGCGTCGCGGCCTTCCGCGCGCAGTGCCGCGACGAGGGCGGCGAGGGACGCGGCGAGGACACCGACCCGGAGCGGCGTCAGGTCCGCCAGCGTCGTCCCGGACGGCTCCGCGAGGGTCCTCAGCACGCCGGAGCGCCACACCGCCGGCTCGGCGCCCGGCGTGCCCGCGTACGGGCCCGGCACCGGCAGGTCGCCCGGTCCGCCGAGGTCGTACGTCCGCAGGCCGCCGCTGGACGGTTCGATCACCCACGCGCCGGGCCACGGGCGCCACACGCCGCGGTCGGGGACGCCGTCGCCGTCGTAGTCCGCGCCGGCGGGCAGGTCCGCGCTCGTGTCGACCTGCGCGGCCCGCCAGTCGAGCCGGTCCGGATGGCCGGGCGGGCTGACGTAGGCGACGGTGTACCGCCCGCTCGCCGACGCCGTGGCGTAGGACGGCTCCCGGTCGGTGCGGACGGTGAACGGCGCGTCGACGACCGGCCGGTCGTCTTCGGTCTCCCAGGCGCCGCTGGCGTGCTCGTCGGGCTCGAACAGCCCGTCTTCGTCGAAGATCTCCAGCCGTACACCGAACGGGCGCACCGCGGCCGGGCCGGGGCCGATCGTCGCCGTCCACGGCGGACCGCCGGGGTGGACCGAGCCGCCGGTGCCGAAGACGTCGCCGGCCTCCAGCTCCGCCCAGTTGTCCTCGTCGCCGAACTGCCACCGCTGGACCCGTTCGACGACGCCCTGCCGGACCAGCCCCGAGTACACCTCGGCGCTGAACCAGCCGTCGGCGGCGCCGGAGTCACCGGACGCGACGATCTCGACCCTGTCGACGGTGACGTCGACCCGCCGCTGGCGCAGCGTCACCGGCGCGACCGTCTCCGCCCAGTAGCCGCGGGTGTCCATGACCCGCACGATCACGGTGTACGTGGCGCCGGGGCGCAGCTCGTGGCCGGGCGCCTGGACGAGGTCCTCCTGCCACGCCTGCCGCAGCTCGCCCAGCACCAGGCGGCCCGAGCAACTGTCGAACGCGTGGTACGTGTGCCCGTACGGGCGGCGCGCCGCCGGCTCGCCCTCGCCGATCTCGGCGATGAGGCAGACCGGCCGCGCGTCGTTCGTGACCTCGAGGCGGACCCGGTCCGCCGCGGGCGACGCGAGCACGGCGCCTTCCTGGATCAGGTTCCCGGGCCGGCCGGTCGCGATGACGTACGCCACCTCGGCGCGCGGCGGCGGCGTCACGTGCGGGTCGGCCGACGGGTCGGTGGTGCCCCAGACCCGCACCACGGTGCCGGCGGTCAGCAGCGGCGTGTCCAGGTGGCCGGTCCGCTCGAACGTGTCCAGGCCTTCCTCCGCCGCCGCCTCGCCCCGCGTGCGGACCGTCGACGCCCGCATCCGCGCCCGGAGGGCCTCCCCCGCGTACGACTGCCAGACACCCGGCTCCGAGGAGAGCCAGATGACCGGGCTGCCCTCGAAGCAGGTGTACCGGATCCGCCGCACCTCGCCGCGCTTGAGCGGCGACACCACGACGAAGTCCTCCTCGACGGTGAGCCGCACCCGCGGGCGGGCCGGGTCGCCGAGCGCCGGCAGCTGCTCCCAGCGGAACCCGTCGGCGATGTGCCGCTGCTGGAACAGGTCCACCCATGGCTGTCCGTCGCACCGCGCGAACAGCCACAGCGGCGCGCTGCTGTCCCCGTCGGGTGTGTCCTCGTCGCGCAGCTGCACGACCGACACCTCGTCGTAGAACCCGGTGCCGACGGTGCCCGCCTCGACCCAGTCGTTGTTCTCGTGCGCGTAGCCGGGGTTCGGCCGCCAGAAGTGCCGGATGCCGCCGGTCCGCGACGGCGCGAACAGCTCGTAGTTGCCGTGCCGGCCGAAGCCGAAGTACGGGTCGGAGCGCCCGCGGTCGCTCTGGATGATCGCGGGCCGCCCCCGCACCCCGCGGCCGATGTCCTGCGGGTACCGGTTCTCCTCGAACGTGCGCAGCGTGCCGTCGCCACGGACCGCGACGTACATCTCCCGGCCCCGGTAGTTGTCCTCGAAGTCCGTGTCGTGGGTGCCGACCGTCCCGAGCACCCAGCCGACACCGTCGAACGGTCCGGTGACGGGCTCGGTGTCGGCGCTCACCGCGTACAGCTGGACGATCTCCTCGAACGGGCCGCCGGTCCAGTCGTACACCGTGGAGTGCAGCGTCATGAGCTGGCGCTGCTGGTAGATACCACCACCCTTGCGGGGTGCGGAGACCAGGAGCAGGTTGTGCCGCGGCGAGCTGTCCCCGTCGACGGGCGCCCAGTGGGTACGGGTGAGCGTCGCGCTCGCCGCGTCGGCGAGGTCCCCGCCCAGTCCCACGCGGGCGCGGGTCCACCGGTTCGGCGGCCCGTTGTCCCGGAACCAGTGCACGGTCCGGCCCGACTCGACCGTCACCAGCTCGAAGTTGTTGTGCTCGCCGTCCTGGCTCTGGTAGTCACCCTCGTGCCAGCTGACCGAGTCGACGACTCCGGCCGACGGCGGCACGCACGGCCACGGCCCGCTCCACCGCCCAGCGGCCCGGTCGAACCAGTACAGCGCGAACCCGCCCGCCGGCCAGGGCACGATGACCTCGACCGTCCCGTACGTCGTGTGCTGCGCGAACCCCGCCGCGAACCCCACCTGTCCCATGCCGTGTCCCCCTGGTCGGAGCCTGTTCCGAGCCTGTGTCGGCTTCACTATGGGCACCTTCGGCGCGACGGCGCAGTCGCCAGTCGGCCAGCCGGTTCGTGTATCTGGCGGCGATCAGGGTGCTCCGTGCGGCGGTGCCGGCCGCGCAGCAGTCCGTGCGCGGCATGGTGGTCCAGGTGGCGAGCCCCGCTCACCACACCATCGCGAAGCTGCCGGGGTGGCGGGCCTTGTCGTACACCGACCGCAGCCACGGCTCACGCACTTCCGGCAGCCGCCCCAGCGCCGCCACGAACACGTGCCGGTCGAGGTGGAACGGCCTGTCCGGCAGCAGCGGCGCCGGGTCGTCGCGGCGCTCCGCGGCGGGCAGCGCGACCGGCCCGCGTCTCGGCCGGTGCGCCAGGTGCGCCCACACGTCCCACTCCAGCGGCACCCCGTCGCCCGCGCCAGGCAGCGACCACACCGCGCCGGTCTGCGGATGCCGTGGCACCAGGGCGATGTCCACGTCGCCGGCCGGCAGGCCCGGTCCGGCGAGCGTCAGTGTCCTGCCCGGCGCGCCGCCCGGCAGCATCGCCGTGAGCGCCGGTCGCAGCAGCTCTGCCAGCGTGCCGTCGGGTACGGCCACCGGTACACCGCCCGACAACGCCAGCAGCCGGGCCATCGCCGCCGCGAACGCGGCCGACCACAGTGGACTCCAATAGCCCAGCTGCTCCACCGGGCCGACGCCGGGCCGTTGCGCCCTGAGCTCGTCCCAGGTGAGGGCCGGCGCGACGGCACCGCTGACGTGGCGCACCGCACGCGGGTCGAGCCACACCGCCTGCCAGTGGCCGCAGTCGTCGATGCGCGTCGCGACCAGGCGGCCGCAGCGTTCGCACGCCAGGTTGGGCCCGTCCCGGCCGTCGGGGCCGAAACACTCCCCTTCGGCGGCAACCTCGCTGAACACGGTGCCGCGGACGTCACCGGGCGCGATGACGACCGCGCCGCTCGGCCCGCCCGGCAGGTCCGCCGGCGGCACATACCGGTCTGGCGGCCAGGGCGGTCCGAACGAGCCCGGATCCACGGCGAACGTGCCGGGCTCCATCAGCACACCGAGCAGCTCGTGCCACGGGTGCTGATGGGTGTGGACCGGCAGCGCGACCTCCGACACCGGCACGGTCAGCTCGGCCCCGCATCCCCCGCACACGAACATCACCGCGCATTCTCCCGCCAAGCCCGCGATGCGCCAAGGGGTGCCGGGGAGTGCCACGGCGCTTCACGGAGATGGACGCCGGACCGGCGGCGTCGTGCCGGGGCACGACGCCGCGTCGTCACGGGGTGAGGGTGGAGATGAGGGCGCCGGCCTCGGTGCGGGACATGTCCAGGCCGCGGACGTAGGCGTCGGCGTGGCGGGGGGCCGGGGCGCCGTGGCGGTTGCGGTGGGCGTTCGCGCGGCCGATGGCCTGGGCGGTGAGGCCGACCCGTCGGCCGATGCCGGTGACCGCGCCCCACAGCAGCGCGCCCGCCTCGCCGTCGCCGGTGAGGGTCAGGGCGCGGGCCAGCGACAGCGACGTCACCAGCCAGGAGCTCACCGTCGGGGCGTCGTCGAGCCGGGTGGTGAGCCGCAGCGCGGCCTCCCGGGCGTCGTCGTAGCGGGCCTGGTCGAGGGCCACCTCGACGCCGAGCCAGCTGGCCACGGTCACCACCCAGCCGTAGCCGCACTCGCGGGCCTCGGCGCGGGCCGCGGCGAGCAGCTCCGCCGCGCCGTTGAGGTCGCCGGCCAGGTACCGGGCGTGCCCGGACACCATCCGGCCCTGCGCGAGCAGGTCCGGCCAGCCGACCCTCTCCGCGGCGCGGTGCGCCCGCGCGGCGGCCTCGCCGGCGAACGTCGCGTCGCCGGACGCCGCCGCCACGAACGACAGGCAGCACAGGGCGTCGGCACGCAGGTAGTCGTGGCCGGCGCGTTCGGCGTCCCACACCGCCTCGTGCGCCTGGGCGACGGCGTCGGGCACGTCACCGGCGATCGACCGCAGCGCCGACAGGCCCAGCTTGGCCCGGCTCCGTGCCGACTGGCCGGCCGCCGACCGGTCCTGCCCGCCGGCGGCGAGCGCGGCCCGGAGCCACGCGGTGCCCTCCGCGGTCGCGGCGTCGTGAAACCAGTACCAGGCGACCCCGCCGGCGATGTCGACGGCCGCGGCGCCGTCCCCGTCGGCGAGCGCACTCCGCAGCGCGGCCCGCACGTTGCGGCGCTCGGTGTGCAGGCGGCGCAGCCACTCGTCGGCGGCGCTGGTCCGCAGCTCGGTCGCGGCCTCGCCGGCCATGCGCCGCACCCACTCCCGGTGCCGGCGGACGGCACGGGCGGCCTCGTCGTCGTCGATGAGGTGTCTGGCGTACTGGCGCAGCGGCCGGCCCATGCGGAACCGGTGCGCGGTCCGGCCGTCGCGGTGGACCTGGATCAGCGACCGGTCGACGAGCCCCGGCAGCCGCCCGTGCCCGCCCGGTGCGACCGCGCCCATCGCGTCGAGGTCGAACCCGCCCTCGAAGACGGCGAGCTGCCCGAGCAGCGTCGCGTCCACCGGCGTGAGCGCCCCGCCGAGCGGGTCGGTGGCCGGTCCCAGCAGCGCGGTGGGGTCCTCGCGCAGGTGCGCGGCGAGCGCGGACAGCGGCAGCGCGCGGGACAGCGTCGCGGCCCGCTCGATCGCCGCCGGCAGGCAGCCGACCGCGGTGCAGACCGCGGCGGCCAGCCGCCGGTCCGCGGTGCCCGGCGCCCGCGCGACGAAGCCCGGCGCCCGCGCGAGGAACAGGTCGACCGCCTCGCCGACCGGCAGCGGCGCCAGCTCCAGCAGCGCCTCGCCGGTCACGCCGAGCGGCTCCCGGGCGGCGACGAGCACCCGCGGCCCGGAGGAAGCGGCGCGTTCCAGGACGGCGGCCAGGTCGTGCGGGTCGGCGTTCCCGTCGACCACGAGCAGCCGGGTCGCCGGGCCGGGATCCTCCGGCCACCGGACCGTGGGGATCCCCGTCAGGTCGGCGTGCCGCTGCCCGTACTCCAGCACCAGGCGACGCTTGCCGACCCCCGGCGGTCCGGTCACGGTGACGACCCGCGCCGACCGCAGCAGCTCGGCGACGGCCACCAGCTCCGCGGCACGCCCCACGAAGTCCGTCTCCGGCGGCGGGATGTCGGCACTGACCACGATGGCCGGACCGCCGGCGGCCAGCGGCTCGTGGCGCAGGATCGCCGTCTCGAGGCCGCGCAGCCCCGGCCCGGCGTCGACACCGAACCGGCCGGCAAGCGTCTCGCGGGCCTCCCGCAGCACGTCGAGGGCGTCGACCTGCCGGCCCGACCGGTACAACGCGACCGCCAGCAACTGCCAGAGCTGCTCCCGGCCGGGGTGCTCGCGGGCCAGCCCCGACAGCTCCGGGATCACCGCCTCGTGCCGCCCGAGACCCACGTCGGCGGTCACCCGGCCGATGCGCGCCTGGACCCGCTCCTCCTCGAGGCGACGCCCCGCGACCAGGGCGAACGAGGCGTCGGGGAAGTCGGCGTACGCGCCGCCCCGCCACAACCCCAGGGCGCGGTCCAGCGCGGCCCGCCCCTGCTCGAGCCGCCCGTGCGCGATGAGGTCCTGCCCCTCGGCCGCGAGCGCGCTGAACACGTCGGCGTCGAACGCACCGGGCGCGGGACGCACCGCGTAGCCGCCGCCGACCCGCACCAGGACCCGTGCCGGCGACCGGGGCGGCCGGTCGGGTTCGAGGGCGCGGCGGAGCCGGGCGAGGTGGCTGTGGACGGTGCCGAGCGCGGTCGCGGGCGGCTCGGCGCCCCACAGCACCTCCACGACCCGGTGGAACGGCACCTCCTGCCCACCGGCGCTGAGCAGCAACGCGAGCAGCATGCGCGGGCGCAGCCCGCCGAGGTCCACCTGCTCGCCGCCGATCGTCACCTCCAGTCGCCCCAGGACCGCGAACCGCGGATCTGCCATGGCCGTACACCTACCCGATGATCGCTGACAAAGGACGTCGGGTCAGACGACCAGCACGGCCCGGCGGTTGCGCGGGCGGACTGTCGCAAGTCCGCCTGCGCAAGCCGCGCCGGTGAGCTAAAGGACGCTCAGATGCGGGCGCCCTTGGCGAGGTTGCAGCGCCGGCACAGCAGCTGCAGATTTCCGACACTGGTCGCGCCGCCGCGGCTCCACGGGATGACGTGGTCGAACTCCAGGTACTCGGTGGCCTGGCACTCCACACACGCACCGCCGTCGCGCCGCCACACCTCCGCCCGTACCGCGGGCGGCACCGACCGGGAGTCGCGCTGCGCCGGCACGGCCGCGATGCGTTTCGCGACCCGCAGCGTCCCGGTGAGCACGGCCGACACGTACTCGGGGTCACTGACCTCGTACGTGCCGGCGCCCTTGTTGACGGTCGCGGCGATGACGACGTTGGTGTACTCGGGACGGACCTCGAGGACCTTCGACCAGGCCAGGTCGGCGCCGCCGCTGTCGCCGAGGAAGCGGAGCTTCGAGTTCGTGGCGATGAGCCGGCCGTTGGTGCGCTTCGGGCCGCTCGACAGGTACCGCACCTGCACCGCCGGCACCTCCAGGTGCAGGATCTCGCCGGCGTCGAGGTGCAGCGTCGTCTGCTGCACCCGCGGCACCTCGCCATTGCTGATCAGCCCGATCTCCAGGCCGCGCTGCATCCGCCGGCGCATCTCGTTGATGGCCGGGTCGGCGATGCCGAGCTGCCGGACCGCCTCGTCGAACCCGTCGATCTCGTGCTGCTCGATGATGTCGTCGGCGAACGCGAACGTCAGCACCCGGTGCAGGTGGTGCAGTGCCACCGGCCGCAGGATCTCCCGGCCGTTGCTCTCCGGGACGCGGTGGTAGCGCAGCTCCGCCCACAGCGCATCCCAGGCCGGCCCGCTCGGCCCGGTCGAGGCGAGGACGCCGGCCGCCTTGGTGCGCCACACGCCGAGGATGTTCGCGATCTCCGGCTCGCAGCGGCCGCAGGTGGCGGAGTCGTGCCCGGACAGCCGGTACTTCGGCCCACCGCAGCGCCCGCACCTGGTGACGGTGTCCTGCAGGTCCGGGACCTCCTGCACGCTCCACTCCTCGCCGGTCCACCAGCGCAGCGTGCCGGGCTTGCCGGGCGCGGCGTACCAGTCGGCCGGCCGCTCTGTCGCCTGCCGCGCGGGCGTGGCCGGGGCCTCCGTGGCCGGCGCGTCGTCGTCCTCGTCGACGGTGACGCCGTAGTCCGTCGCGAGGCCGGCGAGGCCGCTGTCCCAGCCCTGGCCGACCGCCCTGAACTTCCAGCCGTTGTTGCGCCGGTACAGCTCGCCGAACACGACCGCCGCGACCCGTTCGACGTCCAGGAGCGGGAAGCTCGCCAGCTCGCGCCCGTGCTGCCCGGTGACCGTGACCTTCAGCCCCGGCACCGTGTCGAACGTGCCCGTGTCCATGGAACCGGCGATGACCACCTTGTCCACATCGGACGGCAGGCGGCCCAGGTCGACCGCGACGCTGGCGGTGCACTGCCCGTCGGTGCTCAGCTCGACCGCGCCCGCTGCCCCGCTCGGCTGGTTGTAGAACACGAAGTCGGCGTCCGAGCGGACCTTGCCGCTCGCGTTCAGCACCAGCGCGCACGGGTCCACCACCGACCCGGTCCGCCATGCCACCAGCACCTGCACGATCGTCTCGTCGATCGTGGTGTTCGCGCCCCGTACCAACGCCGAAACCGCCATCACGCCACCTCCGGCCGAGAGGGTATCGACACGCACCGCCAACTTGCGATCACTCCGCGCTGAAACCAGCCGATCGCCCGCCGCCACCGCCAGAGCGGGTTCCGTCGCCGCCCGATGCGTCGCATCGAGATCGCCGAACGGCCGATCCCGGCCGTCGATCGCGGGGCGTAGATCGGTGCACCTCGAACGTTCGGCTGAGAACAGGTACGTAACATCGAACGTCATGAGGAGACGGTGGGGGGCCGTGGGCGTCGGGGTGGTGCTGGCCGCCCTGGTGGGAGCCGCCGGGTGCGGTGGCGGGACGGCAAGCACGCCGGACGCGCCGGGCCCGCTGCCGTCGGGCGTGGCACCCGAGGCCGTGACGCGGTGGGCGCAGTTCCCGGCGGACCGGACGCCGCGGCCGCTCGTGCTGCTGGACGAGCTGCCGCTGTCGTCAGGGTTCTCCGACGGCGCCACCCAGGACGCCTTCCGGCACGGTCGGTACCTGCTCGCGATCCAGGAGCCGTTGCCGCAGGCGCCGGCGGGGACCGTCGCCGTCACGCTGCCCGGGCAGCCGGCCGCGCAACTGCCCTCCCTCGGCGCGCAGGAGGCGTTCGCCGCTCTCAGCGGCGCCACGCCGGGCACCGTTGCGCCCAGGTCGACGGGCGTCGTGCGGATCACCGCGGTGACGTACGGCTCGGCGATGTTCCGGACGGACCGGGGCGACGCGAGCCTGCCCGTCTGGGTGTTCACGGTCGAGGGCGGCGGCGGACCGGTGCTGTGGCCCGCCCTCGCCGCCGACGGCTACGTGCTGGCGCCCGCCAAGGTCCAGGCGCCACCGCTCGGCCCGGCGACCGCCCGCGGCAGCACCGTCACGATCCGGCTCGAGGCGCCCGAACCGGCCTGCCCGGGACGGCCGGAGCACCGGTACGAGCCGGTCGTGGTGGAGTCGCCGCGGGTGGTCGCGATCGGGCTGCGGGCGGTGGTCAGCGGCACGGCTCCCGGCCCGGCGAACGACAGCTGCGGGCACCTGGCGATACTGCGCACCGCCGAGTACGAGATGCGCCTCGCCGCACCGCTCGGCGCGCGGCTGCTGGTCGGCGCCGACGGCACCCCGATCCAGGTCAACCAGCTCTAACCGCTGGGGCGGACCACGCCGCCCCAGCGGGTCCGCGGACACGGCGTCCGGTCCGCCGAAGGCCAGGACCACCCCGAGCGGCACCCGCCGAACCGGCCGGTTCGGGGGCGGCCGGGCGACGGCGATGGCAGGGCGCAAATCGGTGAACCTCGAACGTTCGGGTGAGATCGGGGACGTAACCGGCACGATAGTGTCGTGCCCGTGACGCGGGAGGTGCTCCGGTCGGCGGGTCCCGCGGCCGGCATGGTCGCGTGGCGGTACGTGCAGGCGGCCGTCGTCGTCATGCTGCTCGGGACCGTCTGGTGGGCCGCGTTCCTGGCCGGCTGGGTCGGCTCCGAGGCATTCGCCTACGTCTTCGTGCCGGTCGGCGGGGTCCTGGCCACCGCGTCCGTGCACCACATGCTGCTCGGCGGCGGGCTCGACCCCGTCGCCAGGCGGTTCTGGCGCGGGCTGCGGGCCGCCATGGCATTGATCACGATCGGGTACGCGTGGCTGGCGCTCGACATGCTCACGCACGCCGCCGAGGCCCATACCCGCACGATGCCGGTCCTCGCGGCCGCGAGCGTCGGGATCGGGTTCCTGGCCGCGTTGTGGGCGGTGGCCCGGGTGCCGGTGATGCCGACCGGCGGCGTCGAGTGGTGGCGGATGCTGCTGGACCGCACGATCGGGTTCCTCGGTTGCGCGGCGGTCCTCTGGTACGCGGGGCTGGCCCCCATGCTGTCGGCCCGGGAGCCGTGGAGCCGGCAGGCGATGGTGCTGGTCGGGCTGGCGTTCCTGGCCGCGGTCGGCGCCGCGACGAAGGTGTCGTACATCGCCGGCGGCCCGGTCGACCGGACCGCGGTCCGGCTCATCGCGGCCAGCGGCGGCGTCACCGCCGGGATCGTCGCGGTGCTCGCCGTGCGGTTCGGGTTCGTCGCCGCCGTGCCCGCGCAGGCGGTCGTGATGCCGCTGACGCCGGTGCTGGCCACGCTGGGCGTCGCGGCGCAGTGGCGGGCCAACCTGGGGCTGCGCCGCGGCAGCGCCCGCAGCGGCAGGTGGCTGCCGTACCTGGCGGTGATCGCGGTCGACCTGCCGCTGGTCGCGATGGCGTTCGGCGCGCCGCTGGACTGGCCCGGCCGCGTCGTGGTGATCGCCGCCGTGCTGGTGACGGCGCTGGTCACGGCCCGGCAGTACCTCGCGTTCCAGGACAACACGCGGCTGCTCGCCGACATGCGCGACCAGGAGGAGCGCCTGCGGTACGAGGTGAGCCACGACGCCCTCAGCGGCCTCGCCAACCGGGCACTGTTCCGGGGCCGGATCGCGACGGCGCTGACCTCGCCGGACCCGGCGTGGGTGCTGCTGGTCGACCTGGACGACTTCAAGGCCGTCAACGACCTGCTCGGCCACGGCGTCGGCGACCGCCTGCTGGTCTCCGTCGCGCAGCTGCTGCAGGCCGAGGCCGGCACCGCCGGCCTGCCGGTGCGCGTCGGCGGCGACGAGTTCGCGGTGCTGCTCGCCGGCCCGGGCGCGGACCCGGAGAACCTCGCCGCCAGGATCCTGGCCGCGCTCGACCAGCCGATCAGCGAGCACCGGCTGCTCGTGCAGGCCAGCATCGGCATCGCCGCGGTGACACCCGGCGCCACCGTCGACGCGGTGCTGCGCGACGCCGACGTCGCCATGTACACCGCCAAACAACGCGGCAAGGCCGGCTTCGTGCGCTACGTCGACGGCATGGGCGAGCCCGTCCTGGCCCACATGCAGCTCGGCGGCGAGCTGCGGCGGGCCCTCGACGGCGGCGAGCTCCGCGTGCTCTACCAACCGATCCTGCGCCTCGACGACCACCGGCTCGTCGGCGTCGAGGCCCTGGTCCGCTGGCACCACCCGACCCGTGGCGTGGTCGGTCCCGCGGAGTTCATCCCTGCGGCGGAGCGGACCGGACTGATCGTCCCGCTCGGCCGGTACGTGCTGCGTGAGACCTGCCGGCAGGCCGCGAAGTGGCTGGCCGAGTTCGGCCCGGACGCGCCGCTGCGGGCGGCCGCCAACGTCTCCGCCCGGCAGCTGCACGACCCCGACTTCGTCGCCGACGTCACCGCCGCCCTCGCCGACAGCGGCCTGCCCTGCGAGCGGCTGGTGCTCGAGGTGACCGAGTCCGCGGTGCTGCGCGGGCAGCAGGTGTCCCGGACGCTGTACGAGCTCGACCGGATGGGCATCCGCCTGGCCCTGGACGACTTCGGCACGGGCGAGTCGTCGCTGAGCCTCCTGCGCGCGTTCCCCGCCGCGATCGTCAAGCTCGACAAGTCCTTCGTCGACGGCGTCGAGATCGACGACGGCCAGCCCGCCGCGGTCAACGCCCGCCAGGCGGTCGCCCGCGCCGTCGTCCAGCTCGCCCACACCCTCGGCCTGGACACGGTCGCCGAGGGCATCGAGAGCGCCGAGCAGGCGGTGGTGCTCCGCGAGCTCGGCTACACCGTCGGCCAGGGCTACCACCTCGCCCGCCCGATGACCGCCGAGAGCGTGTCCAGCCTCCTGTCCCGCCAGCAGTTCCTCACCGGCGCCGACCGCTGAGCCGCCGCGAGATCGCGTCACACCCACACTGGCCGGTCGGTGTGGGCACCGCGGGCGGCGCCCACACCGTGAGGGTCACAGGGTGCGGCCGTGCCAGCGGGACAGCGCGGCCAGTGCGGCGCGGCGGCCGACGGCGGCGCCGACCTCGTCGGTGGTGCGGTAGTGCACGCCCTCCCAGACGCGGGCGTCGATGTTGTCGCGGGTCAGCTGGTGCCAGGACGAGTACCGCAGCGTCACGTCCGCCGCGGCGGTGCTGCTCAGGTCGAACGCCGCGCGCGGCGGGCCGGCGACGGCGTCGAGGACGGCCTGCGCGGCGCCCGCGTAGGTGGTGTGTCCGCTCGGGTACTCGGGGTGCGCGGGCGTGGCGAGCAGCGGCGTCCACGCCGGGTCGGGGGCGACCGCGCCGGTGCGGATCTCGGTGACCGGGCGCCAGGCCAGGTGCCGGTACTTGGCGCGGTAGGTGGTGATCTGCGCGTCGATGGTGGCGGCGTGGAAGACCGCGACGAGGGCGATCCGGTCGGCCAGGGAGCGGCGTGCGGCGCCGTGCGAGCCCTGCGGCGCGAGCGTGGTGCGCAGCGCCCCGGTGTACCCGTTGAGCGACGTCTGCGCCCAGAACCTGGCGACGGCGGTCTGCCGCGCGGTGCGCACGGTGCTCGCGGCGGCGCCGACCGCCCGGATCTCGGCGAGGTCGCGCTGGTGCACGGCGCTGTCCAGGGCCGGCGGCGGGCCCGGCTGCAGTGGCTCGACGTCACGGACGAGGAACGGCCGGCCGTCGCCCTGGCCGGCCTGGACCGGCGCGGCGAACGCGGGCGGCGTCGGCTGCCACACGCCCGGCGCGGCCGGCGGCACGGTGAACGGCCGGTTGACCGAGGCGAGGTCGAGCCCGTCGCCGGTGCGCTCGGCGAGCACGGCCGTGGCGGCATCGACCCCTGCCCGCACGGCCCGGTCGGCGTGCCGCCCGCCGATCCGCGCGACGGTGGCGGCGAGCGCCGCGTCGAGGGTCGCGGCGGCGGCCGGCGTGATCGTCACGAGCGTGTGGTGGACGGCGGCGGCCAGCGCCAGCTCGCTGCGCGTGGCGGCGACTGCCCGGCCGGCGGCGATCCAGGCGACCGCCCAGGTGCGGCTGTTCGTGACCTGCTGCGAGCCGGTGATGACACCGACGGTCGCGGCGGTCAGGTCGTACCACTCCAGCAGCGTGTCCACGCGACTGCCGGTGGCCTCGGCGCGGCCGGGCAGCGCGAGCACGCTGACGGCGCCGGCGCCCGCGGAGGCGAGCAGCAGGCGGCGGGAGAGCATCGATGTCTGCATGCCGCAGACCCTAACCCGCCTAATCCGATCGGATCAATAGGGAACTCCTCCGGCGAAGGCGGCGAACCGGGCGAGCGGCGACCTGGTCCAGCGGGTGACCCTGGATGAGCCGCTTGACGGGCACCTCGAGCTTCTTGCCGGTGCGGGCGTGCGGGATGGCGGGCACGGCGATGACGTCGTCGGGGACGTGCCGCGGCGGGGCCTGGGCGACGAACTCGTCGGTGAGCGCGCCGTCGCCGTCGAGGACGACGAACAGGACCAGCCAGTCGCCGTCGGCGGTGGTCACGACATGACCGGCGCGCACACGCCGGCCATGAGATCCCGCATGATCGCTCCCTTCAAACCACCATGCTGGTTCAGCCAGCTTGGGATCGGGTGTGGTCGCACATCAAGCGTTCCGGGCCAAATCAGCATGGCAGTTTTCCGGGAGGGGTCCGACCGGCGCTGGAGGCGCTGATGGTTGCCGACCCGCCCGCGCTGCGCCGCGCCGACTGGGAGCGCGGGACCGCCGCGGCCTCAGCGCTGCGCCGCCCCGAGCAGGCGGCCGAGCAGCTCGCCGCCCTGGCCGCCGCCGCGGACCTGGACGGCATCGCCTTCATCCACGCGAACTGGGCCCTGCACGCCCGCATCGCCGACGTGACCCCGAATGCCATGCTCCGCTCGTTCTACCTCAGCCTGCTGGAGATCATCGAGTCGCACACCCTCGCCGTGCAGCCCCTGGACGACCAGCCCCTCCCCGAGCACATCCAGAGCCGCCACGACCTGCACGCCGCCCTCGTCGACGCCATCGCCGCCCGCGACGAGCACCAGGCCCTCGCCCTCATCCCAGGACCACCGGGCTGATCAAGCACCGGAGTTCCTTACATGACACCACCTGCTCCTCGTAGGGTCGGCGGGCGTTCTTCGTAGGATCGGCACGTGTACGAGGCGCAGCGGCACGCGGGCAGCGTGGCGGTCATGCCACTGCCCGGTGGCGGGTTCGGCGCGTGCCAGGTGACGTCCGGCTCCGCCGTGGTCGCGCTGGACTGGTGGTCCCCTGAGCCGCCCACTCTCGACGACCTCCGCGACGCCGGGCCGCTGGAGCCGACGCACCACGGGCAGGGCGGGCGCATCGAGCACCTCGACGCCGGCGTCGACCCGATCCCGCCCGAGTTCCAGTGGATCGGCCGCCTCCCGGTCCCCGCCGAGCTGCGCGAGCCGCCGCTGACCTACGCGGGGTGGGCCACCCTGCAGCACACCGTGGCGGCGCAGCACCGGTGGGACGCGCATGTGCCGCCGGCCGCGCGGGCGGCGTTCCTGTCGGGCCGCTCCGCCGTGCCCGGCGACTTCGGCGCCGGCCTGCTGCAGGTCAGCACGAACGCCCGACGGCTGGACCTGACCGCCCCGGGCGCCGTGCCACACACCGGCGCGGTCGACTGGCGGGCGCTGGACGGCTTCCCCAGCTGCACCGGGCTGACCTGGACCGGCGCCGACCGCGGCCTGGCCGCCGCCCTGGCCGCCGGGCCGTGCGTCGACACGCTCATGTGGACAGACGCGCCGTCCACAGTGGACCTGAGCGGGACCGAGCTGGCGAATCTGCACCTGTCCGGTCCGGCGGTCTCGCTGGTGCTGCTCCCGGACGCGCTGCAGCACCTTACGCTCGACGGCGCGGGCCTGCCCGGCAGGGTGGTCACACAGGGCCGATGCCGGCTCACGGTCGCCGGTGCCGGCGTCGGTACGGTACTGCCCGGCGGCCTCGACCAGGTGACGACGGCGGAGCTCCAAGGAGCGGGAACGGTGTCGGTGGCGGGGCTGCGTGAGGCGCTGCCGGGGCTGCGGTCGCTGCGCGTACGGTGGCAGAAACCGCCGGGAGAGCTGCATGGCGCCGCCGGCCTGGCCGGGCTCGACGGGCTCACCGTCGTCGAGCTCTTCGACGCATACGGACTGCGCGCCGACACCCTGCCGGACTGGGGACATCCGTTTCTGCGGTCCGTATGCTGCACGCGTGTTCAGACGTCTCTTCAGGCGCGGTCCAGTGCCTGTCATGCCGGTCCTCGACCGCGATCGTGCGCTCGATGACCACGACTTGCGCTTCATGCGTGCCCGGGCGGTTGCCGGTGACTGGACAGCTGCCCGCGACGTCATCGCCGCGGCCGGCGTCGGCTGGGAGCGTCGCGGGCATCGGATCTGGGTGTTGGCCGAGGCCGCACCGGACAACGCCGGTGAGTGGCTTGACGCGTGGCTGTCGGCGACTCCGGACGACCCCACCGCGGTGACCCTGTATGCGGCAGCGCTCAGCGAGCGGGCCGGCCGGGCGCGAGGCGCTGCGCCGGCCGCGCGGACGTCGCAGGACCAGTTCCGCTCATTCGGCGAGCTGTCGGCGCAGGCCAGGGTCCAGGCGCAACGCGCGGTCACGCTCACTGCCGACGACCCGGTGCCGTGCAACATCCTGCTGGGCTCAATGTTCGGCGACGCTGAACACCGTGGCGCATTCCGTGAGGTACTGGCGGAGGCAAAGCGACGTGACCGGTTCGACTTCGAGGTGCACTCGACCGCGGTGACGTTTCTCTGTGAGAAGTGGTTCGGCTCGCACGACGCGATGTTCGCCGCCGCCCGCGAGACGGCGTCGGAGGCTCCACCGGGAACCGGGGTTACGATGCTGCCACTGCTCGCCCATCTCGAATATGCGATGCGGCAGTACTCGTGGGGCAAGGTCAGCACGAGCGCGCTGGTCGACTGCCGTCGATACTTCCGGCGCCCCGATGTCCAGCGCGAACTCGATGAGTGCGTGACGAAGTGGCGCTCGCCCGGCTCGCCAACCCATGCAAAGGCGCTCATTTGCGAGAATTGGCTCGCCATCGCCTACGCACTCTCCGGTCGCCGCGAAGAGTGCAAGGCCGTGTTCGAGCGCATCGGTCCGCACGCCGCCTCGCACATCTGGTCGTACTTTTTCGGCTCCACCATCGGCGGTTTCACAGCGAACTGGGCTTGGGCCAACCGCGTTCGCTGACCAGGCAGGCAAGATCAGCGTCTGGGTGTACACCTACCGACGCGGGGCGTCGCGGACTCAGCAATTGCCGACTCTCGGTCACCGAGTGATGTGTACCTCGACAGCCCGCCGCACGCGTCCATCCGTGCTCAGAGCCACCTGAGACACACTGTCGCCGGAGGCGATCGCAAAGGGATCCACAGTGGACGGATAGCTCAATGCACTCCGGTCGATCCGGAGCATCGAGCGACCTGGTCAAGGCTGTGACTAGGTGCGCAAGGCGGCTCCGGCCGGTTCGGGACGATCGGCGCAGCGGTTCGCCCGGAACGCTTCCCGCTGGCGCGGTCCTCGGCATGGGCGCCAGACGACAGGTCGTCACTTTGGGTTAGCTATGTCCGCCGCCACCGCATCCGGATCTGTTTGATATGCAGGTGAGCGGATACACCGAGGGGCACCATGCAATGCGCTAAGCGGCCACTAATCGCAGTCGTACTCGCTTTCCGGCCGTAGATTCTGCACGAAGGACACGAAGTCGGACGCCAGCACTGTTATCCGGTAATCCCACTCCTGGTCGACGTGGACCACCCTCGGCTCGCCGGCCGGACCGCACTCGCTGTAGTCGAACGCGATCATGTCGTGACCGGCCGAAGGGCAGTCCGCGAAGTAGACCCCGATCGGCGGGTAACCCCATCCGTCCAGCCACAGCCGCTGGCCCGCGGCGCCCGCCAGCGAATAGCGCTTGTTCCGGCCGATTCCCATGATCCCGTGCACGCCGACATGGTCCTCGGCCCACGTCGTTCGGCTGGGCGCAGGGCAGCACCCGCTCCTAGGAATACCGCCGTTGTGCGACTTCATCAGGGTCACGTAGGACTGGGGTAAGCGGTATCCGAGCTCAGCCTGCACCGAAGCGACCAACTCGGCCGAGGGCGGCTCGTCGACGTAGGCGTCGAGCGCGTACTCTCCGTCATCCCAGAACGAATCCAGCGCAACGCCCGGGAAGGCACGCCGAACCGCGTCGTCATACATGAGGCCCTCCTGAGGTCGGTGCACCACCGTACCGGCTGATCACCTTGACGAGGGCCGAGCCTGCAGTGCGGTCCGGCAGGCCCCCTATCCGGACTCAGGGCCACCGGCAAATCCCGGTAGCCGACTCCTGATCACGTTAACGCTCTTGCCGCGATCCGCTCGCAATTCACCGTGACGGAGAGTTGTCCACTCAGTGTCCTGACGTAGCCGATGAGCGCATGCGGTGATCAGCTGGCTGCGCGTTCCCACGGACGCTCGATCCACGGATTGTCGTCGAGGTAGGCCGTGAGCTTGGGGAAACGTTGCCTCGTACGGTTTTCGTCGGTGAGGTCGGCCGAAGTTCCGACCGGTGTGCCGGGTCCGGAAGGCCCATGGGCCGGCAAGGGAGCCCCGGTTGCGGCGATGTGCGCCTCGAGCGGAAGGCCGCAGAACCAGTCGATCCGCGCGTTGTGCCGGTCGGGCGCCAACTCGACAAGGTTGTCAGGGTCGTCTTGGACCCGTCGCATGGTTTGCCGCCCATGCGACACGATCCAGTCCTGTATCGCGAGGAAGTCATCATCGTCGAAGGGACCCAACAACAGCGTGGCAGCGTCCCGGATGGGCCAGCGGTAGAGCTCGTCCTGTGCTTGGAACCAGAGCTCCTCGAACTGTTCAATCTCGTCCGGAGTCAACGCGCGAAGGCGACGAAGAAGCACCTGAGCGACGCGTTCGGTGTCACTGCCCGCCTCAGCTCGGGCGCTCTCGACGGTGCGCCAGAAGACCGCCCACTCCACTGCCAGACCATACCAAGTCGGTCCCGTGCCGCCGGATGCCGCGCGACGAGCCTTACGAGACCCTGTCGCATCCGGATCTACCGCCGACCGAACGCTGTGGATCGCCGGTGGCTGTCATGCTGCGTACTGCCGCTCGGTCGGCGTTGGTCCGCTGGCCAGCGCCCGGTCGTACCACCAGGAGACAAGAAGCCGATGAGCGCGGGCGCGTACGATTCCGCGTTGACCTAAAAGGGGCGAAGCCGTTGGATTTCGCGGACCGGTTGGCGGCGGTCGCAGCCCGCTACGAGGCGCACTGCGATGCGCCGTTCCCGAGCCGATGGCGCGGTGCCGACGTGGCGGGCTTCGACATGATCATGCTCGACAGCTTCCCGAGCGGTTGTATCTCTGTCTGGCTGGCGCAGGCTGGTGCCCTGGATGATTGGCGATGGAACATCCTCGCCGATTACGAACAGCGGCTGCTTCGCGTCATTCCGGAGCTGGACGACGAAGGCCGCGAGTACTACCAGCGAATCCTGGACATGGCTGTGCTCATACTCGAGGCGGACAGCCCACGGCCATCAGCGTGAGCGGTCGGACCAGCCATCCGAGACCCGCCGCCACCTGACGCCCAGCTCATGCACTTCGCCGTGACGGATCGCCGACACACGGGCGCAATCCGCTCACAAGTCCTGCCGGTTTCACTGGGATCCGTCACCGCCGTCCCCTCCGGCGGGCCAACCGGAGCCAGGACCCGGACGGCACGACGCGCGTGGCACCGGTGTCTGCCGGCACCGGTGCCACCGCACCCACCGCCGGATGCGGCGGACCGCGACGCAGCATCAGACGGGCACGGACGTCACCGGCTCCGGACCGATCGAGACGGCGACGCGGGCCGCGACCGCACGGCACCGTGGCTGCGGGCCACCGACCCGGGTGCGACCGGGAGCCGGTGGCCCGCGAACTCCAGACCGGCGCCTACCCGTGCCCGCCGGTGGTGCCGCGGTCCCCCGGCGGCCGGCCCTGGCACGCCGCCGGGAGCGCCGCAGCCTGCCTCATCTGGGGGCACGTGCTCCAGGGTCCACGACCGCGGCCGGCGCGGAGGAGCCGCCGCGGGTGGCGCCGGTCAGAAGCCTCAGCCGGCACGTGCGGCGGTCCGCGGCGCGGAACAGCAGGACGAGCAGCGTGACGTCGACGGCGTCGCCGGCGTAGTACATGAGCTGGGCGCCGGTCGCCGCGGCCGGGTCGTGGGCGTAGAGGTACTTCGCCAGCATGCCGTGGGCGGCGATGAACGCGACCAGGACCGCCGCCCGGGTGCTCCACGCGGCGCGGTGCGGTGCCGGGTCCCGGCCGACCAGGGACCAGGTGAGCAGGCAGCCGGCGAGGAACACGTGCGCGTGGACCAGCGGGTGGTCGCCGATGCGGGTGTGCAGCGGCGTCGCGTACAGCAGCCACAGCCCACCGGCGTCGAGCAGCAGCGCCGTCGTCGGGTGGGTGAGGAGCCGGACCGGGGTGGAGCGTAGCGCCCGGGACAGCCCCCGGGCGGGCCTCGGCGGCAGGGCGCGCAGCAGCAGCGTCACCGGCGCCGACAGGCACAGCAGCAGCGGGGCGATCATGCCGAGCACCACGTGACAGGCCGCGTGGGCGGTGAAGCCGTGATGGCCGCCGTACAGCGCCGCGGCGGCGGCGAGCAGCAGGCCGGCGGACCAGCTCAGGGTCCGCCACACCGGCCACGGCCGCCGGCGGCGGGGCAGCAGCAGCGCGGCCGGGTAGCCGCACAGGCCCGCGAGCAGCAGCAGACCGACGACCTCAGGGTGCGGGTCATGCATCCGGATGCCGCTCCCGGGGAAGCCGCCGCGCCCGGAGGAGCAGCGCCGCGCCGGCGAGCAGCATCAGCACGGCGATGATGTTCCACGTCCAGTCGTAGCGGGCGATGTCGGGGACGTAGCGGATCTGGTGCAGCCGCAGGACCTTGTGCTGCACGGTCCCGTCGTACAGCTGGAACGCCCCGGCGCCGAGCAGCAGCCCGGACCACCAGCGGCCCGGGTCGACCGCCCGCCGCCGGCGCAGGTCGGCGAAGAGGAACAGCCCCGCGACGGTGGCGAACCAGCCGAACGCGTGGAAGATCCCGTCGGAGACCAGGCCGGCGGCGGGGGTGCCGCGGTCGTAGAAGTGGTGCCAGTGCAGCAGCTGATGGAAGACGGTCTCGTCGACGAACGCGGCGATTCCGACTCCCAGCAGCGCTCCGGAGACCAAGTTCCGCACAGCAGGTGTCACCGGTCCGCCTCGGCGGGTCGCCGGGCGGCCACGGCGGTGACCGCGCCGACGTTCAGGACGCCTCGCCCCGTGGCCGCGTGTCGCCCTGCCCGGTGTGCTGCTGCGCGATGTCGACGCCCTTGTCGATCTGGTCGCCGTACTTGCCGCCGGTGCGCTTGTCGGCCTGCTCGCCGCCCTTCTCGATGGCCTCGTCGACCTTGTCGTCGTGCTTGTCGGCGAGCTTCTTGGCTCGGTCCATGATGCCCATTGCGTCCTCCTCCTGGTACGGGTTCGGAGTGGGCCCTCTACCCGCCACCCGCCGGTCGGATGCATCCGCGGCCACGTTTTTCCAGTGGGGCACACCCACGCCCGCGCTCAGTCCTCCTCATCGAAGGCCGCCGGCCGGGGCCACCTCAAAGACCGGTCCACGGCACGGCCCCATCATCTGGACGCTTGCGAGGGTGCGTCGAGGAGGGCGTCGCCGGTCGCGGTGCGGTAGTAGAGGACCGAGCGGCCGGAGCGGCGTCTGGTGACGAGGCCGGCGTCGAGGAGGACCTTGAGGTGGCCGCCGACGGAGCCGAGGGTGGTGCCGGTCAGGGCGACCAGCTGGGTGGTGCTCAGCGGTGCGGAGAGGAGCGTCAGCACGGTGGCGCGCAGCGGGCCGAGGAGCCGGGCGAGCGCGTCGGTGGGTGCGGCGCCGGTGTCGGCGAGCCAGCCGGTGCAGGGGTAGATGACGGAGTACGAGGTGGCCGCCTCGTCCCAGCCGACCCAGCCGCGGGCGGCGGTCGTGGGGATGAACAGCAGCGCGGCGCCGGTGACGTCGAGCGGCGCGTAGTCGTACGTGTTGATCTGCAACCGTCCGTCGCCGAGCCAGCGCATGCCGGGCCGCATCCCGTCCAGGACGGCGGCCCACCCGCCGGTGCTGAGCCGGTCGGTGCGGGAGACGATGTCCGCCTCGAAGACGCGGCGCAGGCGGGGCCAGCCCGGCCGGACCAGGTTGGACCACACCCACTCGACGAGGTCGGCGGCGCGGCCGGCGAGGTCACCGGTGCTCAGCACGTCCGGCACGGTGTCGCCGAGGCCGAGGTGTGCCTGAGCGACCGCGGCAGGGGTGGCGCGCAGCCGGGCGAGCTCGGTCTCGAACGTCTCGCCGGGGGTCTGCGGTGGCGTGACGAGGAAGTCGGCGATCCAGCCGGGGCGGATCGCGGCGCGCAGGAACGGCCGCACGAACGGGTCGCCGGCGTAGTGGGCGTCGAACGCCGGCCGGTGCGCGGCGAGCCACTCCCGCTGCGGCGCGGACACCGCGTGCTGGCCGCCGAGCGCGGACAGGCACGCGACCGTCTCGGCGAGCGGCGACACGACGAACCGGCTGCCGGCGAGCACGTCCGTGCCGATCTGCCAGAACCCCACGTTTCGCCTCCATCCGAAACTGTACCGTGCGGCGGTACAGGCGCAGCACGATGCCGATCATGCGCACGTACCGGCAACTGTTCCGCACACCCGAGTTCACCGCCCTGTTCGCGACCCTGTCCGGGCAGGTCGCGGCGGGGACCGTGGCGGGCATCGGGCTCGGCACCCTCGTCTTCGCGGCCACCGACTCGCCGCTGCTGTCGGCGCTGAGCATGTTCGGCGCGTCGTTCGCACAGCTGATCGGCGCGGCGACGCTGCTGTCGTGGGCGGACCGGGTGCCGCCGCGGGCCGCGCTCACCGGCCTGGCCGTGTTCGCCGCGGTCACGACCGCCGTCCTGGCCGTCCCGGGCCTGCCGATCGCCGCCGTGTTCGCGGTCGTGCTCGCGCAGGGCCTCGCCGCCTCGGTCGGCGGTGGCGTCCGGTACGGGCTGCTCGCCGAGATCCTCCCGGCCGACGGCTACATCCTGGGCCGTTCGCTGCTGAACATGTCCGTCGGCGCGATGCAGATCCTCGGCTTCGCCGCCGGCGGCGCCCTCGTCGCGGCCGTGTCCCCGCGCGGCGCGCTGGTCGCCGGGGCGGCCCTGCAGGCGGTGTCGGCGCTCATCGCCCGCTTCGGCCTGACGGCGCGGCCGCCGCGGGCGACGGACCGGCCGTCGGTGCGGGCGACCTGGCACGGCAACCGCAAGGTCTGGCAGCCCGCCGTCTACATCGCGATGTGGGTGCCGAACGGCCTCATCGTCGGCTGCGAGGCGCTGTTCGTGCCCTACTCCCCCGCCGCGGCCAGCGTCCTGTTCGTCGCCGCCGCGATCGGCATGCTCGCCGGCGACGCGATCGCGGGCCGGTTCGTGCCGCCGCGGCTGCGCTACCGGCTCAGCGGGCCGCTGCGCTGGCTCCTGGCCGCCCCGTACCTGCTGTTCTTCCTCGACCCGCCGCTGCCGGTCGCGGTGGCGGTCGCCGGCGTCGCGTCCGTCGGGTACGGCGCGACGCTCCTGCTGCAGGACCGCCTCCTCGCCACGACCCCCGAGTCGCTGCACGGCCAGGCACTCGGCCTGTTCGGCTCCGGGCTGCTCGCCATGCAGGCGGTCGGCGCCACCCTCGGCGGCCTCATCGCACAGCAGGTCACGCCGGCAATCGCGATGGGCATCCTCGCCGTCGGCTCGCTGCTGGTCTCCACGGGGCTGTTCGTCGCCGGCCGGCTGACCAAGCCCGCCGGAGCGACCCAGCGTCCCGAGCCGGTGGCGGCGGTCTGACGCGCGGCACCCGCGCGGCTACTCCTGAGCCTCCGCCGCTCGCCCGGCGCGGAGCTGCAGGACGTACGCCGCGGTGAGGGCGACGCCACGGTCCTCGTCGCCGGCGAGTGCCGTGAGGGCGTCCGAGGCGGTGCCGCCCGGGATGTCCGCGAGGGCCTGGGCCACCCGGCGACGGGCCGCGGATGCGTCCGCGCCGGGCGTGAGGCGGGCCACGAGCCCGGCCGCGATCGGCTCGGCCAGCGCGGGGTCCCCCGCCAGGACGGCCAGCGCGTCGCCCGCGTCGACGTCGTTCGCGCCGTCGACGACCATGTCGACGAGGGCCGGGATCGCCTCGGCGGCGCCGCGAGGGCCGAGCGCGAGGGCCGCACGCCGGCGGACGGTGAGGTCGGCGTCGGTGAGCGCGGCCCGCAGCAGGGTCGTCGCGGCCGTGTCCGGGATCTCCGCGACGGACCGGACGGCGCGTTCGCGCACGATCGGGTCCGGCGCGGCGAGGCCCTCGGCGAGCAGGGCCACGCCGCTGTCGCCGGACTGTGCGAGGGCCCAGCGCAGCGCCCCGGCGACATTCGGGTCGGACTCGCTCAGCGCCGCCTCGACCAGCGCCTCCACGGGGAGCGGTGCGTCCGGGGACGAGGCCAGGGCCGCGCGCTGGCGGCGGCCGGCGCTGTCGGAGCCCAGGGCCTGCAGGAGGGAGACGATCTGCAGGACGTCCTCCCAGGCGGCGGGCTCCGCGGCGTCGATCCGGCGCAGCCGGGTGAGCAGGTCGGTCTCCGCCGCGATGCGGTCGGTGGTCTGGCGGATGAGGTCGGTGACGAGGTCCGACGGGGTGAAGCCGGGGTCGTCCAGGGCCCGCCCGACCTCACGCAGCGACAGGCCCAGCGTCCGCAGGCTCTCGATGTGGAAGATCCGGCGGATGTCGTCGTCGGAGTACTCGCGGTACCCGCCGACGGTCCGGCCGGTCGGCCGCACCAGGCCCAGCGATTCGTAGTGCCTGAGCATGCGGGCGCTCACGCCGGACCGCCGGGCCACGTCACCGATCAGCAATGCGGGTCACTCCTCCTGGGCAGCGGCATCCGGGCCCAGCGCCCGGACGCGCTTCGCCTCCTCGACCGCGAGCGCGAACCCGGCGTCCGGGTCGCGCAGCAGCCGCTCCGTGGCGGCGGCGTGCTGCCGTACGTGCGGCTGCGCACTCGAAGCCGCGGCGTGCAGGGCCGGCTCGATCATCTCACCGAGCGCGACCAGCGCCCGGCTGAGGCTCAGCCGCGTCTCGCGGTCGCCGCGCCCGAGCTGGGTCACCAGCACGTCGACCAGCTCACCCTCGGCGCCGGGGGGCACGAGCGCGACCGCCGTCCGCCACGCGGTGCGCGCGACCCCGTCGTCGGCGTCGGTCAGCAGGTCACGGGTGATCGCCGGCCACGCCTGCCGGTCGCCGATCTTCGACAGCGTGTGCAGCGCCTGGCTGCGCGCCTGCGCCCGCTCCGACCGCAGCTCGCCGATCAGCCTGGGGACCGTCGCCGCCGCCGGGTGGCGGGTGAGCGCCCAGGTGAGCATGTCCCGCACGAAGAAGTCGGGCTCGACCGCGCACCGGGTGACCAGCGTCTCGACGAGCGCCGGGTCGGGAGCGGTGCCGACGGCGAGGGCCGCCTTCAGCCGTACCGACGAACTCTGGTGCTCCAGTGCCTGGACGGCCTGCATGGTCATCGCGACCACCTCCTGCGGCACAGTGAACGGCTTGTCACTGTGTCAAGGTCAAGGAAGGTGGGTCAGCTCCCGGTACGCGCCGATGATCGAGCTGGTCAGGTCGGCGAACTCGACAGCCGGGTCATGGGCCGGGAGCAGCCGGTCGAGCAGGCCGTCGGCCCGCCGGACGGCGTCGACGGCCGCGCGGACGGCCCGCTCGTCGCGGACCAGGTCGACGCACTCCCCGGCGAGCGCTTCCAGGGCCCGCACCCGGCGGTCGATCTCGGCGTCGAGGCCGGTCAGCGTCTCGCCGACGCGGGCGCGCCGGTCGGCGAGCGACGCGTGCAGCGCCGCCGACGCGGGACCGGTGGGCAGGCCGGCCGCGGCGCGGGTCAGGTCGGTGAGCCGCCGGCCGGCGGCGGCGCGGTCGTCCAGGAGGCCGGCGAGCGTCCACAGCGACGCGGCGAGCGGCTCGCTCGGGGCGGGCACGGGCACCAGGTCACGCAGGCGCGGCCACACCAGCAGGATCGCCTGCGCGGCGCTGAACGCCGCCGCGAACACGGCGGTGTCCGCGGGCCGGCGCAGGACGACCCGCCGGTCCTCCCAGCTCACCCGGGCCCGACCGGCCGCGCCGAGGGCCAGCGCTGCCGCGCCCAGTGCGGCGCCGGCCAGCGGCGTGAGCAGCACGGTGGCGGCGGCGGACGCACCGGCGGCGGTGCCTGTCGCCAGCCGCAGCGACCTGCGCCGGGGCGGCCCGGGACGGTCCGCGGCACGGGACGGGATGAGATGGATGATGCCGTCGCGGCCGGCGCGGGACACCGGCCCGGCGAAGCTCGGCTCGTCGAGCGCCACGAGACAGCCGGCGGCGCCGTCGAGCACGACGAACAGCAGGTCGTCCGCGGCCACGACGCCAGTGTATCGACGCGCCCGGCAACCCACATGCTCGAACACCACTGTCGTCGGGTGATGCGCCGGTACAGTTCGGCGATGGGCCACCCAGCGCTGCGCGACGCCGCCGGCACGCCGTTCTGGCTGGACCGGCCGCAGCGGCCACCGCACCCGCCGCTGCGTGGGGCGGAGGAAGCGGACCTGGCGGTCGTCGGCGGCGGGTTCAGCGGGCTGTGGACGGCGCTGCTGGCGAAGGAGCGCGACCCGGGGCTCGACGTCCTCGTGCTGGAGGGCCGCCGGATCGGGTGGGCCGCCAGCGGGCGCAACGGCGGGTTCTGCGCCGGTAGCCTCACCCACGGCCTCGCGAACGGCGCGGAGCGCTTCCCCGACGAGATCGAGACCCTCGAAGCGCTCGGGCGGGCCAACCTCGACGGCATCGAGGCGACGCTCCACCGGTACAGCATCGACTGCGGCTTCGAACGCACCGGTGAGCTGTCGGTGGCCACGGCCCCCTGGCAGGTGCCGGGGCTCCTCGAGCAGCAGCGGCTGTCCGAGCGGCTGGGGCGCCGGGTCGGGTTCCTGGACCGGGACGCGATCCGGGCGGAGGTCCACGGCGCGACCTATGAGGCCGCCGTCTGGGACCATGACGGCACGGCGATGCTCGACCCGGCCCGCCTCGCGTGGGGGCTCGCCGACGCGTGCGCCGCGCTCGGGGTGCGTTTCCACGAGGGCACGCGGGTCACCGGCATCGCCCCGGCCGGCGCGGGGCTGCGGCTGCGCACCCCGGACGGTTCGGTCACCGCGGCGAAGGTCGCGCTCGGGACGGGGGCGTTCCGGTCACCGCTGCGGCGGGTCCGGCCGTTCATCGTCCCCGTGTACGACTACGCGCTGATGACCGAGCCGCTCACCGCCGGGCAGCTGGCGTCGATCGGCTGGGCCCGGCGGCAGGGCATCGCCGACGCCGCGAACCAGTTCCACTACTACCGCCGCACCGACGACGACCGCATCCTGTGGGGTGGCTACGACGCCGTCTACAACAACGGCGGCGCGATCCGTCCCGCGTACGACCAGCGACCGTCCACATCGGACAAGCTCGCCACCCACTTCTTCGAGACGTTCCCGCAACTGGAAGGGCTGCGGTTCACGCACGCGTGGGGCGGTGTCGTCGACACCTGTTCGCGGTTCTGCGCGTTCTTCGGCACCGGGCACGGCGGCCGGCTCGCGTACGCGGCGGGCTTCACCGGCCTCGGCGTCGGCGCGACGCGCTTCGGCGCGCAGGTGATGCTGGACCTGCTGGCCGGTGAGCCGACGCCGCTGACCCGGCTGCGAATGGTGCGCTCGAAGCCGGTGCCGTTCCCGCCGGAGCCGGTCCGGTCCGGGGTGATCCAGCTGACCCGCTGGTCGATCGCCCGCGCCGACGCGAACGACGGCCGCCGCAATCTGTGGCTGCGCACCCTGGACCGGCTCGGCCTCGGCTTCGACTCCTGACCGTCCTTGCCGTCGATGCTTCAGGCCGTCGACGGTTCAGATGGTGAAGCCGCCGTCGACGTTGACGGTGGCGCCGGTGATGTACCGGCTGTCGGGGCCGGCCAGGAACGCGACCGTGGCCGCCACGTCGGCCGGGTCGGCGTAGTGCCCGAGTGCGGTGAAACCGTTGATGGTGGCCGCGTTCGGGCCGTCGGCCGGGTTGAGCTCCGTGTCGGTGGCGCCCGGGTTGACGAGGTTGACCGTGATCGCGCGCGGGCCCAGCTCCCGGCCGAGCGACTTCGTCAGGCCGATCAGCGCGGTCTTGCTCATCGCGTACAGGCTGAATCCGGGAAACACGAGCCGCTCGGCCGTGTTGCTGCCGATGTTGATGATCCTGCCGCCGGCCGCCATGTGCCGCACCGCCGCCTGACTGGCGACGAACGGCGCGCGGACGTTGACCGCGACCGTCTCCTCGAACGCCGCCAGGCCCAGCTCCTCGAGGGGTCCGAGGAGGAAGGCGCCGGCGTTGTTCACCAGGATGTCGAGGCGGCCGAGCTCCGCGGCGGTGCGGTCGACGGCGCCGGCGACCGCGGCGGGGTCGGCGCTGTCGGCCTGGATCGCGACGGCCCGGCGCCCGGCCGCGGCAACGGCCTCGGTGGTCTCCTTCGCCCGCCGCTCGTCGTGCTGGAACGTGAACGCCACGTCGGCGCCCTGGGCCGCGAGGCGCCGCACCACGGCGGCGCCGATCCCGCGCCCTCCGCCGGTCACCAGGGCCACCTTGCCTTCAAGCGTGTTCGTCGTCATGCGGACCAGCCTTCCGCGCGGCGCGGCCCCCGTCTGGCGGCGATCGGACGCGGCGTTCGCTCTCCAGCGGCGGTGCGCCAGACTGTTCGCATGACCGTGCGGTTGGTGGCGTTCGATCTCGACGGGACGCTGACCCGGGGCCCGACGTGCCTGGAGGCGACGGCGGCCAGGCACGGGTTCGCCGAGCAGATGGCGATCTGGGAACGGGCCCGCGGCGACGACGCCATCATCGAGATCCGTGACGCCGTCTGGGCGCTGCTGTGCGGCTGGACCCCCGAGCAGCTGACCGCTCCCCTGGCCGACATCCCGCTCGCCCCGGGCGCCGCGGCCGGGATCGCGGCCCTGCACGCCGCCGGGATCGACGTGGTGATCGTGTCGCTGAGCTTCGCCCCGCACGTCACGCACTTCGCCGACCGGCTCGGCGTCGGCACGGTCATCGCGACCGAGATCCTCGCCGGCGGCGGCTTCCGGCACGTCTTCCCGTCGTCGAAGCCGCTGCTGCTCGAGCAGTACGCGGCGGCCCGCGGCTGGTCCCTCGCCGACGTCGCCGCGGTCGGCGACAGCCACGGCGACGTGCCGATGCTGCGCGCCTGCGGCATGTCCGTGTTCGTCGGCCCCGACCTACCGGACGGCTTCACCCCGACCGTGCACCTACCGGGCGCCGCGATCGACCACATCGCCACGCTGTTCGTCAAGGCGAACACCGACAGGCCTCCGGATGGTCGGGGCATGTGCGGTCAGCTGGAGAGGGTCACCGTGCGAGAAGATCATCCAATTGACCGTCTGGTTGATCGGTGAATGGGAACGCGCTCTCAACGGGGCGGCGCTCCTGAACGACGGTGGCGGATAATGCACGCATGACGGACAGCGTGGACGGCATCGGCTGGCGGTGGCTCGACGTGCGGCTGCACCGGCGGGCCGGCCGGCAGGTCCGGGCCGAGCCGGCACCGAGCCGCCTGCGCCGGGCCGCCACCGTGGCCGTCGCCGCCGTCGTGCAGGCCGGTGCCTTCGCGACCCTGCTGTGCGGTGCCTGGCTGTGCACGGTGCGGTTCCCCAGCGTCGCGCTGCTGCCCGGCGCCGTGCTCGTCCTCTTCGGCGTGCTGACCCTGCCCCGCCCGGCCACCCTGCCCCGCGACGCCGTCACCGCCCGCCGCGCCGACATGCCCGCGCTGCACGCGCTGGTCGACCGGGTCGCCGCCGCGCTGGGCGTGCCCCGGCCCCACCTGGTGGTGCTGGACGACCGGTTCGCCGCCGACTCGGGCTTCGCCGGGTTCCTGCGCCGCCGGTACCTGCGCATCGGCGCCCCGCTCTGGGCGGTGCTCGACCCCGCGCAGCGCACCGCGCTGGTGGCCCTGGAGCTGGCCCGGTTCGGCGGCGGCGACCCGAGCCGGGCCGCGCTCACCGGCACCGTCGAACGCACCCTCGCGACCATGGTCGCCGTGTTCGAGCCCGCCGCGGACAAGCTGCTGCACGCCGGCCGCGAGGACGACGTCACCAAGATGATGGCGGCGAACCCGACGCGGATCGGCCAGCAGCACGCGCAGTCGTACACGAACCTCGCCGGCGACCTCGTACGCCCATTCGTGGCGCTCATGCACGGCGTGTTCGGTCTCGTCCGCCTCGGCTACCTGACGCTGCTGCAGCCCGAGGCGTTCCGGGCGGTGCTGGCCGCCGATGCCCGGGCGGCCGGGGTGGCCGGCGCGCCGGAGGTCCGGTCGGTGCTCGCCACGCGGCTGCTCGCCGAGTCGGTGGTGACGGTCCTGCGCCGCGACGCCCGCGCCGGCGACCGGTCCGGTGCGGTCCGGCGGGACGAGCCTGAAGTGGTCGTCGCCGGCTGGCCGGCCCTCGCCGCCGGCGTCGTGGCGAAGAACGCGCCGTCGATGCCCGCACTGTGCGACGCCGACGTGGCCCGTGCCGTGTCACCGTTCGCGGTCACGCCGCCGCTCGGCCGCCGCATCGAAGTGCTCGCCGAGGCGCCGGCGACGGTGGCGGCCGATCCTGACGAGTCCGCGGCGACGGACGTCGAGCTGCGGCCGATGTACCGCCGGCTGGTGCGGGACCTCAGGAACGGCTGAGACCGGGGCGGTGAGCCGCGCCGTACAGCGCGGAGATCAGCTCGGTGTATCCGGCGGCCGTGCCGATGCCTTGGCGACGCTCGGGATGCACGAGGTAGTGGTGGACGGCGTGGGCCAGGAACAGCGCGTTGACGGTGTCGGTCCTGATCTGGCGCCGGGTCAGGGGCAGGCCGGCGACGCGGACCAGCTCGGGTCTGGCGTACGTGAGCCGCAGCACCAGCGCCGTTGGCGTGGTCGGCGGCAGCGAGGCCGTCGTCAAGGCGTCCCACGGGACGGTGAGCGTGCCGAGCAGGCTGCGGTCCTTCAGGCCGTCCGGCCCCAGCTGCACACCGATGCCCCGCCACACTCCGGCGATCTGCAGCGCGGTCAACACGACGAGCATGACGGCCAGGACGACCATCACGTCGCCCATGGAGTGCCCGAACGGGTCCCGGATCGGCGGGTCGGGTTCCATCGTGTGGAAGTTGACCGTGAATGTAGTCATGTTCGCGCTCATCAAGGCCATGCCGACGGCTTGGAGTACATGGTTCGGCTGCGGCAGGGTCCGGAACGCGCCCGCCGCGGCGTCGACCGTGAACGCCGCCGGCCGCCACCGCTTCAACGCGGAGCCCGCCAGGAAGACTGCCGCGACGGCGAGCACGGACCCCAGCACCGGGATCGCGAACCTGACGCCACTCTCCGGCGCCGACAGCTGGTGCACCCCACGGACACACCGGCAAAGGCCACCGCGCCGCCGAGCACCCGGCGAGGATGGCGGGCGGTGCCGGCGAGGATCGCGGACATCATCCCGGCAGCGTAGAGCGCACGGCACCCACAGGGAAGGTCAACCGATCGGCGCAGGGCCGCTGGCGCTGACCGCGGGTGAGGGCAGCCGGGAGTCCGGGACGCCCCGGGCGCGCAGTGCGGCCAGCACCGCTCCCGGGCCGCCCGGGAACAGCCCGGCCTGCACGGGGTAGCCCCGCCGGCCGCCGCGCGTGCGCATCCGGGGGGCCCGGCCCTTTTTCGTGTCCTGGAACGAGGGCGGCACCGCGGGGTGCGGGACGAGGTCGAGGTTCGCGAAGATCGACCGGCCGCGGACCGTCGCCGACTCGACGCCCGACCACGGGATCAGGACCGCCTGGGCGCGGGTCGTGCCGATCTCCACGCCGGCGGCGGACACCCGGACCCAGTGCGGGCTGCGGAGCGGCATCCCGAGCGACAGTCCGACACCGATGAGGAGTGGGACGATGAACAGCCAGGAGATGAAGTAGTCGACCATGCGGTCGACCGGCCCGCCGAGCAGCGCCGCCAGCCCCACGTAGAACCCGCCGGCGGTCACCCAGCTGAAGACGGCGAGCCAGGCATGGAACGCGACGGCACGGCCCACGGAGCTACGGAACAACACGGCATCAGGCGCTGGCGGCGGCGGGATCACGACATCATTGTGCGGGCATCGGCCCGCTCGCGGGTACCCCGCGTGGTGGGGCGGTGGGCGAAGCGCGGTGCCGCGGGTTTGTGACCGGCGGTCGGGGGCAGAAGGTCGCGCTCGTGAAACGGAGGAGCGCTGTGGAAATCAGGCCGGCGGCGGTGGCGCTGCCGAAGGACACCAGCCACCTTCCGCAGGGTAAGTATGGTCCGATCTTCCCGCGCACGCCCGCGTGTCACGGGTTCACGATCATCGCGGACGTGAAGCCGGGCCACGCCGAGGTGCTGCGGGAGTACGGGCAGACGCTGGCCAAGGCGCTCGAGGCCGACCCGTACCTGCTGGCACCGCTGAAGCTGCACTACCTGCGGTGGGTGCTGTTCGACGACGACACACGGTTCATGTACCAGGGGATCTTCGACACCGACTTCGACAAGTACACCGAGGACGCTGTCGCGCTGTTCACGAAGGCGGGGGTGAGCACCTCGTTCGAGAGCCTTGTCGGGTTCCCGGAGGACTGGCGGACCAACCCGGAGGCGTTCGTGCGGTTCGTCCGGGAGCACCAGTGCCCGAGCTTCATCGAGTACGGCGAGTACCCGTACGTCACGGCGGATGAGATCAAGAAGGCGCTGCGGGTGAAGGCCGCCATGTCCGAGATGCTTGATCAGCTGCAGTGAACGGGCAACGGGTCTACAACACGAGGCACCAGCGCCGCCCGTACACGACGGGACAACGCCGGGTGAGCATCTATGTGGCGTGGAGCTACCCGGCCGAGGCGGGGCGCGACCCGCAGGAGCTCGACGACCGGTTCTCGACGATGACCGAGGTGCGCCGGGTGGCGTGGCCCGCGTACGAGGACCCCGAATTCGCCGATCCGGCTCGGTTCCAGCAGGGCGTCGCCGGCTCGCTCGAGCTGTTCTTCCGGGCGTGGACGCCTTTCCAGGACTTCACCGCCGAGGCCACGGGTCACCCGGTGGCGGTGTACCAGCGCGTCGACCAGGCCGGGTACCTGACGCCGCTGGACGAGCGGGTGCTGGAGGACACCGACACGCTGCTGGTGTTCGGCCTCGACCACCTCGTCACCGGGCAGGAGGCCACCGCCGGCGAGATCGAGGCGGTCCGTGACTGGGTGGGCCGGGAGGGCAGCCGCCTGGTGCTGGGCCCGCACCACGACGTCGGCGCCGGCGACGACCTCACGGTGCGCGACCAGGAGTACCGGCACCACGGTGACGCGCTCGTGCCCCGCCGGCAGCGGTTCGGCCGGTACACCCGGTCGCTCATGGAAGGTCTCGATGTGCCGGTGCGGCATCGGTACGGGCTGCGACCGGCCGTCGTCGAACCCGGCAAAGTCGCTCCGCTGTCGATCGACCGGGACCTCGACACGCACGGCTGGCTGACCGGGGTCACCAGCTTCAACTTCCACATGCACCTGCCGCACTACGCGGTCACCGACGAGCGGGTCGCGAAGGTGCTGGCCCGCCAGCCGATCGACCTCACCCGGCCGCCGCACCCCTTCACCGAGGCGGGCAACACCGAGTTCACCACCTTCGTGTGGCTCCCGCCGGCCGGTTCGCGCGCCGGTCACGTCCTCATGGCCGACTCGACGATCTTCAGCACGCTCTTCGGTGCCGACGAGAGCCTTCGCAACTTCTGGCGCAACGTCGTCACCAGGTGACGGGAGTCCGCGACCATGGACCTGCACGACATCCAGCGCGGCGTGCTCAGCCCGCGGCCGTCACCGTACGCGGCGAGGTACCTCGCGTTCCGGATCGACGACCGCGCCGACGGCCGGGAGCTGATGCGCCGTGCCGCGGCCGTCGTCACCTCCGCCGCCGACTCGACCAGCCCGCTCGGCGAGACGTGGGTCAGCGCCGCCGTCACCTGCAGCGGGCTGCGGGCGCTGGGCGTACCGGAGCGATCCCTCGACTCGATGGCGTGGGAGTTCCGCCAGGGCATGGCGGCCCGCGCGACGGCGCTCGGGGACACCGGGCCGAGCGCGCCGGAGGCGTGGGAGCCGCCGCTCGGGTCACCGAACGTGCACGTGGTCCTGGTCGCCCTCGCGCCGGACACGGCGACGCTGGACGCCGCGATCGACCGGGCCCGCCCCGCGTACGAGCGGCTGCCCGGCGTCACCGCGATCTGGCGGCAGGACTGCCACGCGCCGCCGTCGGAGACCGAGCCGTTCGGCTACCGCGACGGCATCAGCCACCCCGCGGTGGAGGGCAGCGGTTTCCCCGGGACGAACCCCCTCGAGGCGCCGCTCAAGGCCGGCGAGTTCGTGCTCGGGTACCCCGACGAGCTCGGCGGCGTGCAGACCACCGCCCCCGACGTCCTCGGCCGCAACGGCAGCTACGTCGCGTTCCGCAAGCTCCGGCAGGACGTGGCCGCGTTCCGCCGGTTCCTGCGGGCGAGCGCGGACACGGACGGCGAGGAGCTTGTCGCGGCCAAGCTCATGGGCCGGTGGCGCAGCGGCGCGCCGCTGGCGCTCGCGCCCGAGCGCGACGACCCCGCGCTGGGCCGCGCCAACGCTTTCCTCTTCGCCGGCAAGGACCCCGGCGGGTTCACGACGCCCGGCGGCAGCCACATCCGCCGGGCCAACCCCCGCGACTCGGCCGTGGCGGGCGAGGTCCGGCTGCATCGCATGATCCGCCGCGGTACCGCCTACGGCCCGTCCCTGCCCGAAGGCGTCCTCGACGACGACGGCGCGGACCGGGGCCTGCTGTTCGCGTTCGTCGGCGCGCACCTGGGGCGCCAGTTCGAGTTCGTGCAGACCGAGTGGCTGAACAACGGCGTCTTCTTCGGCGCCGGCGACGCCCGCGACCCGATCGCCGCCACCGGCGGCCCGGGCGTGGCGGATTACACGATCCCGCGGCGGCCGGTGCGCCGGAAGCTGCGGGGCATGCCCAACTTCGTCACCACCCGCGGCGGTGAGTACGCGTTCCTGCCCGGCATCACCGCGCTGCGCTGGCTCGGCGAGCAGCGGGCCTGAGGGCGCGGCCGTGGACCTGCATCAGCTGCTCAACGCCGTCACGGTCATCTTCATCGCCGGCACCATGTTCGGCGCCGGCCTCGGCGCGACGGTGCCCGCGCTGCGCGCAACCTTCAGCGACGTGCCGCTGCTGCTGCTCGTGCTGCTGGCCAACCTCATCGTCGTCCCGCTGCTCGGCTGGGGCATGGCGGCGCTGTTCAGCCTGGCGGCGGCGCCGTTCGTCGCGCTGCTGCTGACCGCGTCCTCACCCGGCGGACCCTTCGCCGCCAAGCTGGGCGAGATCCAGGGCGGTGACGTCACCGCCGCCGCCGCGATGCAGGTCCTGCTCGCCGCCGTCGGCAGCATCACCTTCGGCTTCACCGCCAACGCGCTGCTCCGGTTCGCCGGCGTCGGCAGCGGCGCCGCGCTGGACGTCGGCGCGCTCGTGCGCAGCGTCGCGCTCCTGCAACTGGTGCCGTTCCTGATCGGCCTGCTGCTGCGCCGGTACGCGACGCCGACCGCCCTCGCATGGCACCCCGTCACGGTCAAGGTGTCGAACGTGACGTTCCTGATGGTCCTCGCCGGCATGCTGCTGGGCAACTGGACCGACGTCGTCGCTCTGCTCGGCACCCGGACCCTGCTGGCCGGCTTCCTGTTCTCCGCCGTGTCGTTCGCCCTCGGCACGCTGCTGTCCACCGGCCTTCCACGCCGGCGCACCACCATGGGCGGCGTCGCCGCGGTCCGCAACATCGGCCCGGCCCTCGCCGCGGTCAGCCTCGCCTTCGACAACGCACCGACCGTCCTCGGCGCCCTGGCCGCCGTCCTCCTCAGCGGCACCGCCGCCGCGCTCCCCATCGCCGCCTTCCTCGCCCGCCACCGCACCGCCGCCCCCTCGGACACCACCTGACCGACGGCGCGGCCGGCCCGTCGAAGCCCTGCGTCCACGCCGGGGTGGCCCGAGCCCGAACCGCCCCGGCTCGGCTCGGCCATCGCTCCAGCGTCTTACCGCCCGCCGCCACGCCTCACGTCACCCGGCCGGCTCGCGGATCGCGTCGGCGATCTTCACCAGCAGGTGCAGCGCCTGGTCCCCCCACGATGCTGGCGGCACGCCACGCTTACGCTTCGCGGGTGACTGAACATGCGCGCACCGGCACGACGACGGCGACGACGCGCGAGTGGCGGGTCGACGAGGGTTGGGGTGTCCTCGACTCGCCGGACACGCCGGGCGGGTGCTGGACGCACTTCAGCCAGATCGACATGCCCGGTTTCCGGGCCCTGGAGCGGGGCCAGGTGGTCCGCCTCGACTGGGAGTCCCCCGGCCAGGACGGCTTCGACTACCGCGCCGTCCGCGTCGTCCCGTGAACCGGCGGCGCTTGGCGGGTGCTACGCGGTGGCGAGGCGGAGGTGGTGTTCGACGCGGGCCGCGGTGGCGAGGATGTCCGGGGCGCGCAGGTGGTGGACCCGGGCGTTGTCGGAGGTCGCGCCGTGCCGGGACAGCATCTCGGCCATGCGGGTGCGGACGTCGACGCGGGTGCCGTCCGGGCCGACGGTCTGGTCGGCGTACGTGAGGGCGTCGGCGACCAGGGACAGCTCGCGCGGGAACTCCGCCAGCTCGTGGCGCAGGCCGCGGATCTCCGCGACATGGCAGGCGCCCGAGTGGTGGGCGACCAGGGCGTTGATCCGGGCGGACCAGCCGGCGCCGCGCAGGAACCGGGCGCCGTCCAGCGGGTGGAAGCCGGTGTCGCGCACCGGGCCGGCGTAGCCGATGTCGTGCAGCCAGGCGGCGGCGACGACGCGGTCGCGGTCGGCCGGGGACATCGCGGGGCCCAGGGCGGCGCACAGCTCAGCAGCGCGGGCGGCGACGCCGGCGGTGTGCGCCCAGCGCTGCGGCAGGTCGGTGAGCAGGGCCTCAGCGAGGCCCCTGGCCGCGGTGACGTCGACCCGCTGCCGCACCATGGTCGTCATAGGTACGACCGTAGGACCCTGAACGCCCGGTGCCGAGGGCCAGGAAGGGAGTTCGCGTCCGCTTCACCTGTTGTTCATCTTTAGGGAGCGAACGAGAACGGAGCACCGGCGGGCGTTCGTCAGAGGATCTGGCTGATCTTGGTGACGAGGTCGACCAGGGCCCAGCCGGCGAGCAGGGTCAGGGCGCCCCTGGCGATCCAGGTGACCGCCGCCGGCATCCGTTGCCAGACGGTCTGGTCGCTGCCGATCCAGCGGTCGCCGAGCCAGGTGACGAGGACTGTCGCGAGCAGCGGGACACAAAGGCAGAGGCCAACGGCGACGAGTGGCGGGTCGAGCAGCGTGAAGTCGACGCCGTCGCTGTGGACCATCATCGACCCGATGACGAGCGTGGCTCCGAGCGGCACGCTGACCCGCCGCCACCACAGCGGACCGAAGCGCAGACCCCGGATGGCGACCCAGACCAGCCCACCGATCGCGCCCAAGACGGTGGTGGCCAGCAGGAGGTTGATGGTGCCGGCGAGGGTGAACTGGCCGATGACGAAGCCGTCGTCGCTGAGCACCCCAGTTGCCCGGGGGCGGTTCATACGGGCCAGGGCGAGCATGAACAGCCGCCCGCCGATGCCTCCGGCGACCAGCCCGGCGATGCCGCCCGCCAGGGCGGCGACACCCAGCCGGCGGGCCCACTCGACGCCACGCGACAGTGTCGATGTCTGCACTTGCACGGTCATGTCAACGCCTCCGGCTGTCCGAGCCATGATCATAAGTTCCTGGTCTCGGCCCCCGTGTCAGCTTTGAGCGGCGGATCCGTCCGCTGCTTGACACGTCCGATGGCGGGGCGCCTGCAGCATGCTGATGCGCTCACACACCGCCTGCCGGGCGCGTCGCGCCGCGGCGGAGGCCGGCGTCGTGGGCGACCACGATGGCCTGGGCGCGGTCCCTGACGTCGAGCTTGGCGAGGATGTGCCGGACGTGCGTCTTCACCGTCGCCATGCTGATGACCAGGTCGGCGGCGATCTCCGCGTTGGACAGCCCGGCGCCGATGCGGCCGAGGACCTCCAGCTCGCGCTCGCTGAGCTCACTCAGGCCGGGCGGCGGCTCCGCCGGTGCCGCCGGGTCCGGCGGCCGGGCGGTGAAGTGGTCCAGGACGCGGGCCAGGACGCTCGGCGCGAGGACGGGCTCGCCGGCGACGGCGTGGCGGACCGCGTCGCTCAGCCCGTCGGACGTGACGTCCTTGAGCAGGAAGCCGGCCGCCCCTGCCCGCAGGGCGTCGACGACGTGCTGGTCGGTGTCGAACGTGGTCAGCGCCAGCACCCGCGTGCGCCCTGCGGTGCTCTCGACGATCCGCCGGGTCGCCTCGACGCCGTCCATCACCGGCATCCGCAGGTCCATGAGCACCACGTCCGGCGCGTGCGCGGCCACCACGGCGACCGCCTCCGCACCGTCGGCTGCCTCCGCGACCACCTCGAACCCGGCCAGCTCGAGGATGAGCCGCAGCCCGTGCCGGACCAGTTCCTGATCGTCGGCGATGACGACGCGGATCATGTCGCCGCTCCTGGTTGCGGGAGCGTCACGTGTACCTCGAAGCGCCCGCCGCCCTTGGTCGCCGCGAAGGTGCCGCCGAGAAGCTCGGCCCTGTGCCGCATGCCGGCAAGGCCACGGCCCTCCCGGTCGGTGGTCCGGTCTCCTTCCGCGATCCTGCCACCGTCCGCCGACCGTGCCGGCGGGCCGGCGCCGGCGGCGTTCGCCGCCGTGACCGTGACCGTGTCCGGCGCCCAGTGCACGCTGACCGTCACGGGCGTGCCGGGCGCGTGCCGGCCGGCGTTGGTCAGGCACTCGCGGACGATCCGGTGGACCGCGAGCCACACCGACGTGTGACCGGCCCACGGCGTGCCGGTGACGGTGAGCGAGTTCGCGATCCCTGCCTCCCGCGCCCGGCGGGCGAGGTCGGTGAGGCCCGCGGGGGTCGCGTCGGTGGGGTCGGTCGGCGGCGCCACGACGTCCAGGGCGGCGCGGATCTCGCGCAGCGTCCGGTGCGCGGTCTCGCGGATCGCCTCGACCGGCGCGGCGGCCCGGTCGGGGGCGAGCCGCAGCGCCGCCGACGCCGCCTCCGCCTGCACGGCGATCAGCGTCAGCTCGTGACCGAGGACGTCGTGCAGCTCGCGGGCGACCCGGGCCCGCTCCTCGCTGACCGCGGCCTCCTGCACCTTGCGCTTCTCCGCCTCCAGCTCGCGGGCCAGGTCCAGCAGCGCCTGGTGCTGCTGCCGCTGCCGGCGCACGACGCGCCCGGCGAGGACCGGTGCGACGACGACGAGGACCGCGCCGATCGCCGCCGCCGGGGCCTCCGGGCCGAGCAGCGTGCCGACGACCCCCGTCACGCACGCCCACACCGACACCGCCCACACCGCCACGCGGGGCGAGCCGTAGGCGCCGAGGGCGTAGTACTGCAGCATCGCCGTGACGAAGCCCAGCAGCGGGAACCCGTCCATCGAGATGAGCCAGAACGCGCTCGACACCGCGGCCGCTTCGACCGGGTGCCGGCGGCGCCACGCGAGCGGCAGCGTCGAGCCGATGACGTACAGCTCGCCGACCCCCGGCGCGGCGAACGGCAGCACCAGCGCCTGGACGAGCCCGGCGACCGTCAGCACGGCGGTCAGGACGACGTCCAGCCGTGTCACGTGCAGCCGGTCCAGCCTTGCGTTCACGCCGCGAGCGTAGGCCATGACCAGCGTCGCGGGCCTCATCCCACGGGCTGATCGTCGGAGCAGCCCCTGGGTCGATGCGAGTCGGCCGGCGCCGTTCGTACGGTGGCGGCATCCGCAGCTCGCGGACCTCCACCGAACCTTGAGGAATCGCCATGACCTTGACCGAAACCGGCCGCCCCCAGGCGCCGGCCGTCGACGTGACCCGCGCCAGCACCCGCTTCGGGATCGCCTTCACCGTCTGCCAGTTGCTCGTGATGGTGGCGATGACGGTGTTCGTCCTCCCGCACGGCGGCTCGCCGACCGACCCCGCGCTGGAGCGCGGTCAGAGCGTCCTCGACGCCTCACAGCTGTACCGCATCGGCAACTTCGCCTTCATGGCCGCGGGCACGCTGCTGCTCGGGTTCCTCGGGGCGGTGCACGTGCGGCTGCGGCGGGCCGACGGCAGCGGGGTCCTCGCCACCGTCGCGGTCGCGGCGGGTGCGCTGCTGGCGCTGATCTGGCCGCTGGGCGGGATGCTGCACGACGTGGCCCTGGAGGCCGCCTCCGCCGGGGCGGACCTGCGGATCCTCGCGGGGTGGGACTCGGTCGCACCGTTCGGGCTGGCGTTCTCGGTGTTCGCCCGGGTGTTCTTCATGGGGTCCATCGCGCTCGCGCTGCGGGCCGGGGGCCGGAACCCGTGGCTGGTCCGCGCGGCCGTCGTCATCGTCGTGCTCAGCCTCGCCGGCAGCGCGACCCTGGTGGCGGGGGCGATGTTCCCGCTGCTCGCGCTGAGCACCCTGGCGTTCGAGGTCTGGGTCGGCGCCGTCGCCTGGCGCTGGCTCCGCGACGGCCAGTGACGGACCGGGGCCGCTGGCCGGCGACGCGCCGGCCAGCGGCCCGCACGCTCGGCGGTGGCGGCCCAGCCGCCCGTCGACACGTACTCCCACAGCCCGCCGGGCTCAGCGGGAGCGACACGCAGCACCCGGAAGTGCGGGTTCACGGCGCGGATCGGCCCCGCCTCCCACGTCAGCACCTCAACTGGACGGGGACTGAAGAACCACCGGACGTGCTCCTCCAGCGCACCACACAGGTCGTCACACGGCGGGAAGCCGGCCACGGCAGCAGGTTAGCCGAACGGCCGCTGCCCGTCGTCGGCGCCGAAGTCGCCCGGGGACGTGTCGAACCGGCGCGCCACCGCGGCCCGGATCGCCCCGGCGTCGTCGCCGAACGGGCTTGAGCACTCCTGGTACCTCGCGTAGTGCCGCCAGTCGAGGTCCTCGTCCGCGTGGATCCCGCGGAGGAGGACGGCGAGGTCGGGCAGGTCGAAGTGGTCCGCGCCGAGGGCGGCGTCCTCGGCCAACTGCGGCGAGAGACCGTTGGCCTGTGCCTCGTCGTGCATCAGCATGAGGTGTTTGAGATGGAGCAGCCCGGCCGGGGCGTCCGGTGGGGCGGCGTAGGCGCGGTCGATCAGGGCCTCGACGACGTCGCCGAGCCGGTCGCACAGCGGGTCGTGCTGCCAGCGTGGCACGGCCCGCCAGGAGTGCGCGGCGCGCAGCCGCTGCACGTCGTCGATGCCCTGGAGGGCGTCGAGGCCGCGGTGGCGGGGCACGACGGCGCCGGCGAGCACGGCCGTCCGGACGCCGGACAGCACCACCGACGTCTCGTCGTTGCCGGGCTCGACCAGGAACTGGTCGTCCGTCCCCCGAGAGCGCAGCGCCACCAGGCAGTGGGTGTCGCCGACGAGGGCCACGATCACCGAGGCCGTGGGGCTGTCGCAGCGGAAGGCGGAGCCCGGGCCCGCCTCCGGCGAGTCGTAGAAGGCCGCAAGGTCCTCCAGGCGCACCTCTTGATGCCGCCCAGGGTCGCCGAGCGGGCGGAACCAGCAGGTGGTCACCGGAGCCAGCGGAGGGCGGCGTCGGCGGTGTCCTCGGGGGTGCTGTTGAAGGCGATCGCCGCCTCCGGCGCGTGCCGGCGGACGAGGTTGACGGCCTGCTCGAAGAGGAGCAGCAGCGGCTCGTGCTTGCGGATGCCGCCGCCGACCACGACGCAGGTGTAGGGCTTGGCGGTCAGGGCCTCGGTGATCGCGGTGCCGGGGTCCTCGTCGGGAGCGAGGAGGCACAGGTCGGACTCGATGCCGTGCTCGGCGAAGCGGGCCTGGCCGCGGGCGATCGCCGCCACGACGGGCTCGGGATCCCAGCCCGGGATCCGTTCGGGGTCGAGCCCGATCACCAGCACAGGTCCCCGCGACACGTCATCCACGACCCCGATCGTGCCACACAGTCGTGCGACGATCACCGGATGAGCACCGCATCGACGTTCACCGAATTCGCGGCGAGGGAAGCGCGGGGTGTCTCGCCGGTGTACGAGCGACTGTGCCACGCCATCGCCCGGGACGCCGAGGTCGTGGCGCTGCTGGAGACGGTGCCGGAGCCGAAGCGGCAGCCGAACCTGCTGCTCGGCGTGGTGCGGCTGCTCGGCGGGCCGGTGGAGGATCCGGGTGCGTTCCACGACTTCACGGTGGCGAACTGGGCCGCCGTGGAGACCGGGCTGCGGCGGCGCGCCACGCAGACCAACGAGGCCGGGCGGTGCGCGTTGCTGCTGCCGGTCCTCGCCACGCTGCCGCAGCCCCTGGCGCTGCTCGAGGTGGGGGCGTCCGCGGGTCTGGGGCTCTACCCGGACCGGTACCGCTACCGGTACAACGGCGGCGACGTCATCGGCGAGGACGGTCCGGTGCTCGACTGCGCGCTCACCGGCACGGCACCGCCGCGACGGCTGCCGGAGGTGGTGTGGCGGGCCGGCATCGACCTGAACCCGCTCGACGTCACGGACCCGGCCGACGTCGCCTGGCTGGAGTCGCTGATCTGGCCGGAGCACCAGCACCGCCGCGACCGGTTGCGCGCCGCGGCCGCCGTCGCCGCCGCCGACCCGCCGGTCCTGCGCCGCGGTGACCTCGTCGACGACCTGCCGGGCCTGGCGGCGCGGGCGCCCGGCGACGCGACCCTGGTCGTCTTCCACACCTCGGTGCTCTATCAGGTGCCACCGGCTCGCCGTCTGGCGTTCGCGGAGGTGGTACGGCGGCTGCCCGGCCACTGGATCGCGGTGGAAGGCGCGGACGTCCTTCCGTACGGGCGGATCCCGGCGGCACCGGACGACACGCTGCACAACGTGCTGGCCCTCGACGGCCACCCTCTCGCGTGGACCAGGCCTCACGGTCAGGCGATGACCTGGTTCGGCTGAAGCCGGGTCCGCACCACCAGGTCGTGCAGCGCGTCGACGGCCGCCGGGGCCGGCCGGTCTGGCAGGTGCGACGCCTCGCGGGCGGCCTCTAACGCGGCGCGCAGCCGCGGGACGCCGGCGGCCAGGTGCGCGGCGGCGCCGGCGGGCAGCGGCCCATGCTCGGCCTCGCGCTTCGCGGCGAGCAGGTGCGCGCCGCGCAGGTCGAGGTCGGAGTCGACGGACGCGAACCCGTACAGGTGCGCCCCGCTGACCGTCGCGAACAGCAGCGGACGGGCCAGCCCGCGGGCGGCCTCCCCCGCCCACGCCGGCACCTCGATCGTCACGACGGCTCCCGGGCGAGCGCGGCGGTCAGGAGGTCCACGGCTTCCTCGTCGAACGCGACCAGGCGCACGCGCTCGACCGACGTGCGGGCGGTGCGCAGCGTGTCGACCGCGATCCTGGCCGCGGCCTCCGGCGGGAAGCCGTAGACGCCGGTCGCGATGGCGGGGAACGCGAGGCTGCGGACGCCGAGGTCGTCGGCGACCGCCAGGCAGCGGCGGTAGCAGGAGGCGAGGACGGCGGCCTCGTCGTATCCGCCGCCTTCCCAGACCGGTCCGACGGTGTGGATGACGTACCGCACGGGCGGGTCGAGCGCGAACGCCGGCGTCGCCTTCGCGTCGCCCGGGTCGCACGGGGCGATCGCCGCGCCCGCCTCCGCCAGCCGCGGCCCGGCGGCCCGGTGCACGGCCCCGTCGACACCGCCGCCGCCGAGCAGCGACTCGTTGGCCGCGGTCCGATCGCGTCCACCTGCTCCTCGACGATGTCCCCGAGCACCACCTCGATCTCCATGACCGCATGATGCCACCCGGCGATGCGGGCCGGTCAGGTCAGGCGGCCGTGGAGGAAGCCGGTGATCTCCGCTCGGGCGGCCCTGGCGTGCGGGACGACGCCCGGCATGCTGAGGAAGGCGTGGGGGGGCGCCGGCATGTTCGGTGAGGTGCCGACCACCTGCTCCGTGGCGCCCAGGCTTCCGGGTTCGGGTCTTCGGATCGAGGCAGCATCGTGCCCTGATTCCGAAGGAGCACCGATGCGTCACAGACCCACCGTCATCGCCGCATTGAGTGTCGCTGCCGTACTGGCCACCGCCATCCCGGCGCACGCGACGTCGCCCCCGGCACAGATCACGACCTCGAAGAACAACTGGGCGGCCTACCTCAAAACTGCAGGCCGCCGACGGCAGCTACACCGGGGTCCGGGCTGGCGGCAGCTTCAACCACCTGCCGACGTCGACCGCCGCCGGGTGCAGCCCCGAATCCGGACCACCGCGCCACCCTAGGCCGTCCCCCCGCTGCCGGCCGCTGGCAGGCGCGGCGCTCAGCTGCGATCAGGAAATGCAGTGAACAGCTGGCCTGGGTCATGCCCGTAGGCGTAGTCGAGCACGGCCAGACCTGTGGTGCCGGCCGCGAACGCCAGCACGAAGTCGACACAGCCGCCGGCGAAGGGATACATCGTACCGCCGGTGAACGGATTGGGTTCGTAGACGGCCACCTGCCAGTCGCCGGGCGCGTCGCCGTCCGCGATCCAGCAGACCAGGTAGTCGCGGCCGAGCGTCGCCCACGGGACAAGCCGCTCCGGTGCGTCGTCGTCGCGCAGCAGCCCGCGGCGGAACTCCAGGGCGGCCTCCAGCTCTGCCGTCGAGCCGTCACCGTCGGGCTGGTCGACCGCGAGCGTGTCACGGTAGACCCCCGGCGGCACGGTGCGCACATACCGCACATAGTCGGTCGGCAGCGGCATGCCGAACACCGTCTCGAGCGTCTGCTGCGGCACGGGCCGCGTCGGCGCCGGCGGCGAGCCAGCCAGCGCCGTCACGGCCGTCAACGCGTCGGTGGTCACTGGCAATTGTCTACCACGACGTGCACCACCATTGGCGGGCACTCGGCACAGCTCCGCGAGGCGACGACGAAGTCGATCGCGTAGGGCACCGGGTTTCTCCCGGCGTAGATAGGCCAGCCCCATCACCGGTACCAGCCCGGCACACGACACCACATTCGCCTCATCGAACACCGCGCCCACCGCACGGCCGACATTTAGCAATCGCACCTACGCGATGCCCTCTCGAGCACAATGACGGAAGCGTAGAGAACTCCCGTCATCCCAGCTCAGAGGGAATTTCCAAAACCCCCGACACCATCACATCTCGATGTCCGTCGGTGGATCGAGGCTTAGCCCTTCCGCAGGCCCCGCTCCCAGCGGCTCCGGCGCCGGGTCCTCGCCCGCCCGCAGCGCCGCACCGACGTCCGGCGGGCCGCCATCAGCAGCTGCCGGAGCTCCACGGCGACCTCCGGCGGGATGGCGGGGTCGGTCGCCCGCCAGCGACGGCCCTTGACGACGAAGTGGTCGTCATCATCGGTCACTCCCCTGCCACCCGGGCCTGTTTCACCTCGCGGGCGAGGGCCCACCCGTCCGCGACGGGGCCCAGGTGGCCCAGCTTGTCCGGGTTCACCACCGAGCGGATCGTCTGGATCCGGCCGTCGAGGACGTCGAGTGACACGGTACCGGCGACGTTGCCGTTCCCGTCGCGGAACACGGCGCCGGGCTGGCCGTTGATCGTGCACTGCTCCAGGCCCAGGTCCGCACGGAACACCGCCGGGAAGTACGCGGCGAGCAGGCGCGCCACCTTGTCGGCGCCGGCGATCGTGTTGGCGAGAGCGGGTGCCTTGCCGCCGCCGTCGCCGACCATCTGCACGTCGGCGGAGAGCAGCTCGCGCAGCGCGTCGACGTCGCCGTCGCGGAGGGCGTCGAAGAACCGGGCGGCGAGCTCGTCGCGTTCCCGGCGGTCGGCCTCGAAGCGGGGGCGGCCGACGTCCATGTGCCGCCGCGCCCGCACGGTCAGCTGCCGGCACGCCGCCTCGGACCGGCCGACGGCGGCGGCGACCTCGGCGAAGCCGAACCCGAACACCTCCCGCAGCACGAACACCGCCCGTTCGAGCGGCGTCAGGCGCTCCAGCAGCAGCAACGCCGCCATCGAGACGGAGTCGGCGAGCTCCGCGCTGCGTTCCGGGTCGTCGTACGGGTCGGCGAGCAGCGGCTCGGGCATCCAGTCCCCCACGTACGCCTCCCGCCGCACCCTCGCGGAGCGCAGCACGTCGATCGAGATCCGCGTGACCACCGCCGACAGGAACGCCTTCGCCGAGGCGGGCCGGGTGCCGGTCTGCTCGTAGCGCAGCCAGGTCTCCTGGACCGCGTCCTCCGCCTCGGCGACGCTGCCGAGGATCCGGTACGCGATCGCGAACAGCAGCGGCCGCAGCTCCTCGAACTCCTCCACCTTCGTCACGCCATCTCCTCCTTGAAGCCCTGCCGCCACGACGGGTACCGCAGCTGCCAGCCGAGCTCCCGCTTCGCCTTCGCGTTGGAGAAGCCACGCCCTTCCACGAGCGCGCCGACGGCCATCTCCCCGGCGACGAGCCTTGCCAGCCAGACCGGGATGCGCCGCGGCGGCTTGGCCCCGACGCACTCCGCCAGGTACGGCAGCCACACCGCGACCGGGGCCGGCTCGTCGTCGACGATGTTGAAGACCCCGTGCGCCCGCTGCTCGACGGCGAGGACGGTCGCGGCCGCGGCGTCGTCGACATGCACCCACGAGACGTGCCCGGTGCCGCGCCCGACGATCGGCACGAGCCGCCGGCGGACCAGGTGGACCTGCTCGTCATGGGAGCCGGCGCCGTAGAAGCCGCCGTAGCGCAGGACCGCGCCGCCGGCCGCGACGACCGACGACTCGAGGTGGCTGATCGCCTTGGTTCCCTCCACGATCTCCAGGGGGTCGTCCTCGGTCTTCACCCAGCCGCCGTCGCGCCCGCCGTTCATGCTCGCGTGCCCCTGCGCCACGACGTGCGCGCCGCCGGTCGCCTCGGCCGCGGCGAGCAGGTGGTCGATACCTTCGCTGCGCAGCCGGTTGGTGAGCGCGAAGAACCGGTCGGGCCGCCGCGGGTTGGGCTTGCCGGAGTGCCCGGCCGACAGCGCGGTCATCTGGTGCACGATGGTGTCCGGCGCGGCCGCCGCCACCGCCTCGCCGACGGCTGCCGCGTCGAGCCCGTCCATCACGACCCCCTTCGCGCCGAGCTCTTCCAGCAGCCCGACCTTCGCCGCGGTCGTGGTCGTCGCGGTCACCTGGTGCCCGCGCGCCACCAGCAGCGGCACCAGCCGGCGCCCCATGACCCCGGTCCCGCCTGCCACGAACACTCGCATGCCCGTCCTCCTCGTCCCGCGTTCCTCTGTACTCCTCTCCGGGACGAGACAGCCCGCCGTCCTGTGACACCGTGCCGCTTCCCGACGCGGAGTGACCCCCGGCATCCGTACCGACTGCGGCGTTATGCAACCGTGATCCCGGCGCGGGAAGCGGAGGGCGGCGGCGGACACCGCAATGGTGATGGATGACGACGACCGACTGTTGTGGGACCGGGCGCGGGCCGGCGACGCCGCCGCGTTCGGCGACCTGTACGCGCGGCATGCGCGGCAGGTGTACACCTTCTGCTTCTGGCGTACCGGGGACGCCGCGCTCGCCGAGGACCTGAGCGCCGCCGTCTTCCTCGAGGTGTGGGCGGCGCGCGGCCGGACCGAGCTCACCGAGGCCAGCCTGCTGCCGTGGCTGCTCGGGGTGGCGCACAACCTGGTGCGCAACCAGTGGCGGTCCAACCGGCGGCGGCGGGCCGCGCTGGCCCGGCTCCCCCCGCTGCGCGACAGCCCCGACCACGTCGAGGACGTCGCGGCCCGGGTCGACGCGGAGCGCCGGATGGCGGCCGTGCGGCGGGCCTGCGAACGGCTGCCCGAGCGCGAGCTGGAGGTGCTGCAGCTGTGCGCGTGGATGGGGCTCAGCCCGCCGGACGCGGCCACGGCGCTGGGCATCCCGGTCGGGACCGTCCACTCCCGGCTGTCGCGGGCCCGCGCCCGCCTGCGCCGCGAGATCGGCGAGGACGGCGCCCGGGAAGCGGCCGGGCGCCACGGACACGAACCTGATGACGGCGCAGCGCCGTCCCGGCCGGCCCTGGGAGGGACGCGATGAGACCAGATCCGATGAGGCCCGAACCGCCCGACTTCCCCGCCGACCGGCTCCTCGCCCGAAAGGAGCAGGTCATGACCGCCTTCCTCGAACTGCAGCCCGCACCCGCACCGCGCCCCCGCCGGGCTTTCGCCATGGCCGGCGTCGTCGCCGCCGCCATCACCGTCGCCGCGACCGCCGTGGCGCTGGCCGTGACCCAGCCCGACGCGAAGCCCGCGTACGCGCTGAGCCCGAACGGCGACGGCTCGGTGACGTTCACGATCAACGACGCCGGCGACCCGGCCGGCGCCACCGAGGCGCTGCGGAAGGCCGGCATCCACGCCATCGTCCTGCCCGGCCACAAGCCCGGCGAATGCCCTGCCGACCAGCGCGGCACCCGCGACAGCCGCACGTGGTCGTCGCTGATCACGGCGTACCAGAGCTGGGAGTACCGCCGCACCCACCCCGACGCCCTGCACAGCGTCGTCATCCAGCCCGACCGGATCCCAGCCGGCGCGGTCCTGGTCATCGGCACGATCGAGGCCAGCCTCGACGGCGAGCGGCGGCTCGTCGTGCACCCGGAACTCTTCACCGACCCGGGCCCGACCTGCTACGAGACCGACCTCGACGTCGACAAGCTCATGCAGATCGAACGGCAGGTCCGCTCCTCGTGACCATGACACCGCCGACTCGAAGCCAGCGTGTCGAGCGGCGGTGTCCGGGGTCGCCGGCGCGGACGTGCGGCAGGCATGATGTCAGCCGTGACCGACGATGATCCACTCGCAGACCTGGTCCTGGAGCACTGGAGCGCGAGCACGCTGCCGGTGGGGCCGCGCTCGAGCCCGGGGACGGCGTTCTTCTACAACGAGCTGGTGGAGACCACGCCCGACGGCGAGCAGGTCCGTGAATGGTGGCTGACCGCCGACCGGTTGACGCGGACCAAGGTTGGCGAGGTGCGGCTGCGGCCCGAGCTGATCGAGCCCACCGGCGCCGCGCCGGACCACCTGGCCGTGCCCGACTTCGAGCAGATGTGGTCGCGGCGCTCCGGCGTGGCGGTGACCAGCACGGCGTTCCTCCACGAACACGCGGCGAGGAAGGGCTGGTCCTGGTCGACCACGCAGGTCACCGACGGCGCCGTCGCCAAGGCCGAGCACGTGCGCGCCGTCGGTGCGCAGCCGTGCCCGGCGTACGCCCTGGGCCACGTCACCCGGGAACCGGACGAACCGGGTGAGGAGCGGCCGCTGGCCATCGCCACCTCCAGGGTCGCCCGGGACCCGGACGGCGTGGTCCGCTGGCAGGGCACGCTGCCCGACGGCTTCGCGGGCGGCCCCGTCTTCACCGTCGAGCAGCGCGGCACCCGCGAGTTCCACCTGCGCTGCCTGGGCCTGCTCGCATCAGCCGACCGGAACCCGACCGTGCTGACGTTCGACACGATCCACTCCCTGATCGAGGAGCTCGTGCGGCCGAAGCCCCCGAAGCGTGGCTTCTTCCGCCGCCGCTAAGCGCTCGGTGCGGTGAGGCCAGGTCGGCCCGCGTGAGGTGGTGTCCGCTGCGCTGCTCATGATGCCGCCGGCGCGGACGTGACGGGGTCATCGGAACAGCAGGCGGTCCATGCCGTCCATGAGCCAGTCGGCGTAGTCGGCCAACGACCACCCCCGGCCGAGCAGGAGTGCGTCCGCCGTCTGCAGGTTGAGGGCCGCCCAGTAGATGTCGGTGGCGCGCTCGACTGTCAGCCCGGACCGCAGCAGGTGCGAGCAGGACTCGATGATGGCCCTCGCGTCGCTGTAGCGGCGGCGTTCGTACTCCTCCCACGCCGCGGCGATCTCGGGATCACCGGGCGCCGCCTCGCGGAACGACCGCAGGATCGGCCCGGCCGCCGGCAGCCAGTCCACCGTGATCTCGCGCAGCATGCGGAGTTTCTCATCCTTGGCGCGCGCGTTCAGCATCTGCTGGAACCGGTCCTGTGCGAGCAGTGGCACACCGTCGCCGGCGATGCTCCGGTCGACCGCGGCGAGCAGCAATGCGGCCTTGCCGCCGTGCGCGAAGACGGTCTGCGCCGAGACACCCGCATGCGCCGCGATGGCTTTCATGGTCGTCTCGGCGAATCCGAACCGGGTGAAGCACTCCGCGGCGGCGGCGATCACGGCGCTTCGAGTCCGCTCAGCCTGCTGCGCACGGATCTTTGAGTGATATGTCCGCTTTCCTTCGACCACTTATTGACTTTATCAGGGACCAATTCATAGTACCTTGACTCAAGCGAAAGGAGAGATCATGACAACCTCGATCCGCCCGGACGGCGCCCTCGACGTCGAGCAGCTCGTCCTTCCCGGCCAGACGGCCGCACCCGGCGGCCCCGTCGATGCCGCAGCCATGTACGTGATGCACCACGCGTTCCGGCGCGACCTCGCCCTCTTCACCGCGGCCACCGCCGCCACCCCGACCGGGGACCAGGCCTGCTGGAAGCGGCTCAAGCGCCGGTGGGCGCTGTTCTCAGGCGCGCTGCACAAGCACCACCACGGTGAGGATTCCGGGCTCTGGCCGCTGCTGCTGCGGCGCACGGCCGGTAGCGAGGACGCCGCCGTACTGCGCGCAATGGCCGCCGAGCACGAGCACATCGATCCGCTGCTGCAGGCCTGCGGCGCCGGGTTCGCCGGCCTGGCCGCCGGGACCACCGGCGCCGCCGACACGCGCGAGGTGCTCGTCGGGCAGGTCACCGAACTGCGCGACCGGCTCGAGGCCCACCTCGCCCACGAGGAGCGTGACGCGATGGCGCTCGTCCAGGCCCACCTCACCCAGCACGACTGGGAGCGGCTCGACAAGGAGCATTTCGCGCCGCAGTACGGCGCCCGCGACGTCCCCGCGGTGCTCGCCTGGGTGATGCACGGCCTCCCGCCGCACGCCGTACGGCGGATCCCCGGCGGTCCCGTCCTGCGCGCCGTCGGAGGGCTCCTCGTCCGGCGGTTCGCCCGCGCCGAGCGCCGCACCTTCCATTACGTCGCACCGCCGGCCATGAGCACACACACCCGCGTCGCCCCTCGAGACCGCCTGTTCACCTGGGTGAGCAAGAACGCGGCCCGGATACACATCGCCCTGTTCCGCCGCAGCAACGGCCGCATAGGCCACCGCTTCCGCGGCTGTGACGTGCTGCTGCTGACCGTCCGCGGCCGGCGCTCGGGCCGGCAGTTCACCGTGCCGACGCTGTACCTGCGCGACGGCACCGACTACATCGTGGCCGCCTCCAACGGCGGTATCGACCGGGAACCGCAGTGGTGGCTGAACCTGCTGGCCGACCCGAACGCCGTCGTCGAGACCCGCGGCGAACGACTGAGGGTGACCGCGTCGGAGGTGCAGGGCGAGCAGCGCGGCGCCCTGTGGGCCCGGCTCGTCGCATCCCTCGCCGCGTACGAGGGCTACCAGGCCAAGGTGCGCCGCCGGATCGCCGTCGTCCGGCTGCGCCCGCACGCGGCGGACGTGCCCGGCTCGCCACGCTGAGCACTGCACTGCCCCGTGGCGGCCGGTCATGGCCTGAGGCGCTCGATGACCATGCCGGGGGCCGGCCTCAGCCTCGGGCCTGGCGGAGACGATGTCGGGACGGTCTGTCCTCAGTGGACCGTTCACGACCAGATTCACGACGACGTGGGTGAGGATCGCGGCCGGCAGGCTGTTCCTCACCCCGCTGCCATCGCGACCCGGCCGCGGCGGGCGGCCGCACCCGAAGCCAGCGCCGTCAGGTGTGCGCGATGAGTATGCCGCCGGTCGCGGTGTCGCTCACGTGGTGCAGCACCTCGACCTCGGTGCGCAGGCCCGCCTCGGCGAGCCACGCGACGACCCGCTCGACGGGGCGGCGGTGGACGTGCACCTTCATCGGATGGCCGCCGTAGCCTTCGGTCTTCAGCGTCGTTGCGTCACCGACGTAGAAGCCGACCAGCACCACCCCGCCGTCCCGCAGCACCCGCCGGAACTCGCGGAACGCCTGCCGGACCGCGTCGTCAGGCACGTGGATGATCGAGAACCAGGCGAGGATCCCCCGCACCGACCCGTCGGCGAGGTCCAGGCTCGTCATCGACCCCACCTCGAACCTGAACCCCGGATGGTTATGCCGCGCGACCTCGATCATGCCCGGTGACAGGTCCACGCCGGACGCGTCGAGGCCCAGCGTTCGCAGGTGGGCGGTGACCCGTCCGGTACCGCAGCCGACATCGACGACAGGGCCGCCTCCGGCGCCCAGCACCAGCTCCGCGAACAGCGCCAGCAGGTGCCGCACCACGGGCTGCCCGTCCATGGCGTCCTTCAGCATCTCGCCGTAGCTGACCGCGACCGTGTCGTACGACGCCCGCGTGTCCACCACCCAGTCCGGCTCCCCCATGCCGCGCGACGCTACCGCACGGCCGGAAAGCCGGGCCGCCGCCCTCGGGGTGCGACGGGGCTCAGGGGGCGGTGCGGAACGAGGGCAGGCCCAGGGCGGTGAGGAAGTCGTCCACCTTGTCCTCGACGAACGGGGAGGTGCCGTCGTCCTCGTCCTCGTCCTCGAACTCGTCGTCGTCCTCGTCGTCCTCGTCGTCCTGGGGTTCGTCGGTGGCGAGGTACGGCAGCAGGGTGGCGGCCATGGTGTCACGGTCGGCCGCGGAGGCGGACGGGTTCAGGCCGGACCACCAGGCGGCCAGGCCGGCGGCCTCGCGGGGCGCGTCGGTGGGTGGACTGGCGTCGGGTTCGCCGAAGTACACGCTGGGGGTGTAGCCGATGAACGCGGTTCCGGTGCCCGGGCCCGCGGGGCGGTACGTGAGGACGGCGAAGTCGCTGTCGTGGATGTCGACGTGCAGCCACGGGCCGGACGGCGCCGTCATGCCGGAGTGGTCGGTCTCGGTCCAGGACCGGCCGTCGTACAGGAAACCACCGAAGAAGCCCACTGCGGCATGATCGCACAAGGGGTTGACCTGGAGCGCGCTCCAGGTGTGAGGGTCGTGGCATGGACGACGAGAAGCGGGTGCCGCTGGTGCTCGGGGCGATGATGTTCGGGACGACGGTCGACGAGCGGACGGCGTTCGCGCTGCTCGACCGGTTCGTCGAGCGGGGCGGGGTGTGGGTCGACACGGCGGACTGCTACGCGTTCTGGGCCAGTGACAGCGGGCGCGGCGGGGACAGTGAGCGGGTCATCGGGCGGTGGCTCAAGGCCCGGCCCGGCACGACGGTACGGATCGCGACGAAGCTCGGCGCCGAGCCGGTCGAGCCCGGGTCGTGGCCGCAGCGGCGGGCGGGGCTGTCGCCGGGCGCGGTCCGGAAGGCGTTCGACGGAAGCCTGGAGCGGCTCGGCGTCGAGCGGGTCGACCTGTTGTGGCTGCATCAGGAGGACCGGTCGGTGCGCATCGAGGACACCGTCGACGCGCTGCAGGGCCTGGCCGCGGACCGGTTCGGGGTGTCCAACCACCCGGCGTGGCTGGTGGAGCGCGGGCGCGCGCACGCGGAGGCGGCCGGTGTGCAGCCGTTCGACGCGCTGCAGCTCAACGCGACCTACCTGCGGCCGCGGCCCGGCACGCTGCCGCCGGGGGTCGTGCACCGCTTCGGGGTGCTCAGCGACGAGCAGGCGGACTACGCCAAGGAGCACGGCATGGACGTGTGGGCGTACACGCCGCTGCTCTCCGGCGCGTATGACAACCCGTCGAAGCGGATTCCCGACGTGTACGACCACCCTGGCAACACGGCCAGGATCGCCGCCCTGGACGCGGTGGCCGCGGAGACCGGGGCGGCCCGCGGGCAGGTGGTGCTGGCCTGGCTGCTCAGCCACGGTGTCCGGCCGATGCTGGGCGGCAGCAAGGTGGACCAGCTCGACTCGGCGCTCGACGGCGTCGCGCTCGCGCTCAGCCCCGAGCAGTTGGCCCGGCTCGACGCCGCCGACCGGTTCGACTGGGCCGACCCGTACGCCGGACAATGAGCCTCACAGCCGCTCGAAGGTCAGGTCGAAGTCCTTGCGCCACGTGACGCCGCCGTCGTCGGAGGCGTCCCAGTGACCGGTGATGCGGTCCGGGGTGACGGTGGCGACGTAGCGCTGGTGGAAGTCCGGGTCCTCGCGGAGCATCACCCACTCGCCGCCGGCGAACGTCGTGCGGAACACCCGCGACGTCGGCCGCTCGTCGTGGTACAGGGCGACGAGCTGGTTGTTGGCGTCGCTGCGGCCGAAGACGAAGTGCCACGTCGCCCCCTCCCCCAGCTCGGCCTCCAGCTCGACGAACGCTTCTCCGAGCCACCGTGCCGTGGCGGTGCCGTGCCTGGGCAGGTCGGCCGGGTCCAGGAACCAGGCGTCGCTCAGCGTCAGGCGCCACCGGCCGACCAGGACGTCGAGCGCTTCGACAGCGGGGTTGCGCACCGGAATCTCCTAACGGTCTACAGTGTCGCCGTGTCAGAGTCAGTCTGCGTCACGGCGGCGGTCAGGATCGAGCGGTCACGCCTGCGGGCGTACCTGACCGCGCCGGCCAACAAGGCGTCCAGCTGGTCGCCGGCGGACTGGGCCGGCGTCACCGGCGGGCACGAGGACCGCGACGAGCTGCCCGCCGCGATCGCCGAGTGCGACACGTGGCTCGACGGCGACCATGCCGACGTGCTGCTCGGCCTCATCGACGATGGTTTGCTGCTGCGGTACGACGAAGCCACCGCCGCGCTCGTCGTCGAGTTCGAGTCGCGGGCCGACTTCCGGCTCCCGACGCTCGTGTGGGCGTGCACGGTGCTGCGCGGGATGGCCGCGTTCATGGCTGACGGCGACCGCGGCGTCGTCACCGTGACGTCCGACTGGCGCGACGACAGCGTCGTGCTGCAGCTGACGCCGGGCAGTTCGGGCTTCCTGGAGGCGGGTGCGAGGGCCGAGGCCCGCGGCTGGGAGATCGACGTCCGGGCGGACGCCGAGGACAGCGACACGGACGATTCGATCGACCGCCTGACCCACGCGTAGTCACCGTCCAGTACGCGCTCCGGCCATGCGACGCAGCCCTCTCCTCGGCTGGATCCTGCCGGCCGTCATCACCGTGGCGATCGCCGTCTCCGCGGGCGGAGTCCTGACGGGCCGCTGGGACCCGAACCCCGGCCGCGCCGACGCCGGCGTGGTGCCGAAGGTGGACTCGACCGACCCGGAGATGCGCAAGTCGCAGGAGCTGTGCCCGTTCGTCGACCGCGCCACCCAGATCGCCGAGCGTCTGCTGCCGACCCTGCCGGGCTGGCCCGGCTGAGAAAATCGGTGGCCGGGACGCGGCCGTAGGCGTTGCATCGAGCGGGTGGACGACGCGGAGCTGGGCGGCCCGGAGGCCGGCGTGCAGGCGACCGCCCGGGCGCTGGCGAAGGCCGAGGGCGCCGCGGCGATCCTGCTGGTGGAGGGGCTGAGCGACCAGATCGCCCTCGAGGCCCTGGCCGGGCGCCGGGGCCGGGACCTGGACGCCGAGCGGGTCGTGGTGCTGCCGGTCGGCGGCGCGCACGCGGTCCCGAGGTTCCTCGCCCGGTTCGGGCCGCAGGGTGTACGACTGGCGGGCCTGTGCGACGCCGGCGAGGAGCACGTCTTCCGGCGCGGCCTCGCCCGGGCGGGGATCGGCGCCCCGGCGACGCGGGCGGAGATGGCGGCGCTGGGGTTCCACGTGTGCGTCGCCGACCTGGAGGACGAGCTGATCCGCGCGATCGGTGTCCCGGCGATCGAGGCGCTCCTGGACGAGCACGGCGACCTCGGCCCGTTCCGCACCATGCAGCACCAGCCGGTGTGGCGCGACCGCCCGCCCGGCGCGCAGCTGCGCCGGTTCTTCGCCAGCGGTGCCCGGCGCAAGCTGCGCTACGCCCGCCTGCTCGTCGAGACGGTCGGCCTCGACCGGGTCCCGCACCCCCTCGACGCCGTCCTCACCGACGGCCGCCCGTGACGAGGGTCGGCCGCTGCATCCGCCCCGGCTGTCGACGGATGCAGCGTGACGGACTCCTACCCCGCACAGCCGCGATACACCCGCCGTGGAGCACCGTGTCGGCCGCGTCGCGGCATTTCCGGCGGCACCGGCCGGCCTAACCGGGCCCGCGGCGGGCATCAGGCCGGCACGCTCCGGCTGCCTGCGGGTCCGGATCGCGGCACCGGAGCAAGACCCGTCAGTGCCGAGGAGGCAGTCATGCACAAGCACGCCGCCTACATCACGGAGCTCATCGGGACGTTCTTCCTGGTCTTCACGGTCGGCACCAGCGTGCTGACCGGAACCCCGCTCGCTCCACTGGCCATCGGCGCGGTGCTCATGGTCATGGTCTACGCCGGTGGCCACGTCTCCGGCGGGCACTACAACCCGTCGGTGACCACGGGTGTCCTCGTCCGGCGCCGGCTGACGATTCCCGATGCCGTCGCCTACTGGGTCGCGCAGGTCATCGCGGCGCTGGCCGGTGCCGTCGTGACCGTCTTCGTGGTGAACCCGCGCAACGTCGCTGAACTTCACCTGTACGGCCGGGACCTGTTCACGGCGCTGCTGGTCGAAGTGCTGTTCACCTTCGCGCTGGTGTACGTCATGCTCAATGTGGCCACGAGCAAGACCAATCCGAACAATTCCTTCTACGGCCTGGCGATCGGCTTCACCGCCGCCGCGGGAGCCATCGCCGTCGGGCGGATCTCCGGCGCCGCGTTCAACCCGGCGGTCACCGTCGGCGTCTGGATGATGGGCCTGCTCACGTGGTACACCGCCGTGCTCTACATCGTCTTCCAGCTGCTCGCCGGTGCCGTGGCCGGTGCCGTGTTCCTTGCCCTCAACCCCGACGAACTGCCGGTCAGGCCGCTGCCCGAGGAGGAGCTCACGACGGCCCCGGCGGCCGAACGCCAGGCCGAACCGTAGGCACTACCCGGTCCCGGTCGCGGTGGTGAGCTTCTTCAGCAGGCGGTTGAGGGTGGCGAGCTCGCGCTCGGAGAGGGCGCCGAGCAGCTCCTCCTCGGCGCGGCCGCGGAGCATCATCGCGCGGCGCCAGATGGCGACGCCGGCGGTGGTGGCCTCGATGTTCACGCTGCGGCGGTCGGTGGGGCTGGGGGTGCGCTTGATGTAGCCGGCCTTCTCCAGGGTGTCGAGGCGGCCGGTCATGCCCGCCGGGGAGACGCCGAGGTCGTCGGCGAGCGCGCGCGGCGAGGCGTGGCCGGGGGTGTCGCGGACCATCAGGTGGTGCAGCGTCTCGTACTCGAACTGCTGCAGCCCCACCTCCGCCGCGGCGGTCTGGATGGTGTCGCGGAAGTGGCGGGCGATCCGGGCCAGGCGCACGGTGGCCGCCTCGATCGCGTCGTCGAACGGGATGTCGATCCAGTGGTCCCGCCAGCGGGCGATGTGACGGTCGGCGAAGTCCTGCCCCATGCCCACATCCTACCATTCGTTAGCCAGCGAACAGTTCGTTGACAAATTGTTCGCCAGCGAAATACCGTCGGGCGATGCTGGAGGTGCTCGACAGGCAGGCGACCAAACCGTGGGACTCGGTGCCGTTCCGGTGGCTGCTCACCGGCCGGACCCTGATCGGGCTCGGGTCGGCGATCACACCCGTGGCGATGGCCCTGGCGGTGCTGCACCTGGGCGGCTCGGCGACCGAGCTGGGCCTGGTCGTCGCGGCGTACGCGCTGGTCGACGTGGTCACCACCCTGTTCGCCGGGGTGCTCGGCGACCGGTTCTCCCGCGCGCTGCTCATGCGGGCCGCCGCCACCCTCTCGTGCCTGTCGCAGGCCGCCGTCGCGGTGAGCCTGGCGACCGGCGCGGCGACCGTGCCGATGCTCGCCGTCATGAGCGCCGTCAACGGCGGCCTCGCCGCGGTCGCCGGGCCGAGCTCCCGCGCCGTCGTCCCGCAGACCGTGCCCGCCGCCGCGCTGCCGACCGCCGTGTCGGTGCTGCGCCTGTCGCAGAACACGGCGATGATCCTCGGCTTCAGCCTCGCCGGCCTGCTCGTCGGGCTGTTCGGGCCGGGCTGGGCGATCGCCGTGGACGCCGCGACGTTCGCCGCCGCCGCGGCCTGCTTCACCGCCATGCGGGTGACGGGGCAGCAGAAGGCGGCGGCCCGCTCGCTGCTCGACGACCTGACCGGTGGCGCCCGCGAGGTCGTCCGGCACACGTGGCTGTGGACGCTGCTGGTCCAGGCGCTGATCTACCACCTGGTCTACGGCGGCGTGCAGGGCGTCCTCGGGCCGGTCCTGATGACCCGCCAATTCGGCGACGCGGCGTGGGGCTGGGCCCTCGCCGCGCTGATGGCCGGCTTCATGGTCGGCGGGGTCGTCACCCTGCGGTACCGGCCGCGCCGGATGCTGCTCGCTGGCACCGCGTTCCTCGCGATGACCGCCTGCTTCCCCCTGGCCATGGCGCTGCCGGTCCCGCTGTCCGTCGTGATGGCCGGCGCGTTCCTGCACGGCCTCGGCCTCGAGGTGTTCAGCGTCAACTGGGACCTGGCCATCCAGCAGAACGTCGCGCCCGACAAGCTCGCCCGGGTGTTCGCCTTCGACCAGGTCGGCTCGTTCGTCATGCGCCCGCTCGGCCTGGCGCTCACCGGACCCGTCGCGGCGGCGGCCGGCGAGCGCACCTGGCTGGTGGTCGCCGCGACCGTCATGGCCGCCACCGTGCTCCTGTCGCTGGCGCCGTCGTCGGTACGACACCTGCGCCGGCAAACGGAAAACTGAGAGCATCGGCGAACCTGAGGCCGCCGCCACGCAACAGAGTAGGTGATGGACGACGATGCGCTGATCGCCGCGATGGCCGGCGGCGACGACACCGCGCTGCGGGTGCTGTTCTCACGGCACGCGCCGTGGCTGGCCGCCCGCCTGCGCGCGGTGCTGCCCGCCGCCGACGTCGAGGACGTGCTGCAGGAGACGTTCCTCGGCGCGTGGCGGGGCGCCGGCAGGTACCGGCGGGAAGGTGCGGGCGGCTGGCTGTGGGGCATCGCCCGGCGGCAGGCCGCCCTGTGGCTGCGCCGGCGCGGCCGCCCGGAGACGGTCCTCGCCACGCTCGAGGAGCAGCCCGACCCCATCGACGCGGCGCTGTCCAGGGTCGAGCTCGCCGGTGCGGTCGAGACCCTGGGACCGCAGGGCAGCCCGCAGCGCGAGACCTGGCGGCTGATGTACGAGGAGGACCGGACCGTGGCCGAGGTGGCGAAGCTGATGGGCGTCCCGGCGGGCACGGTGAAGAGCCGCGCGCACCAGATCCGCCGGCTGCTGCGGGCCGCGCTGCAGGGCGGAGGTGCACAGTGAGGGTGCCTGACGACGTCGATCTGGGTCGCGTCTGGGTCGGTGTGGCCGCGCAGGTGTGGCGCCGCCGGCCAGGCCCCGTGGAGCGGCTCGCCGGGCGGCTGCTGCGCTCGGCCGGGCTGGCGCGGGCGCTCGTCACCACCCCGTCGCTGCTGCTCGGCTGGGTGATCGCCACGGTCGTCGTGCTCGCCGCCGGAGTCCTGGCGACGCGCGGGACAGGGACGCCGTACGTCGCCCTGTGCGCGCCGGCGGTCGCCGCCGCCGGCATCGCCTACGCGTACGGGCCGGGCATCGACCCCGCGTGGGAGCTGTCGTGCAGCATGGCGGTCAGCGACCGGCTCGTGCTGCTGGTCCGGGCCCTCGCCGTCTTCGGGCTCAACGCGCTGCTCGGCCTCGGCGCGTCGGTCGCGTCCGGCACGGCCACGGCGGTCACGTTCGGCTGGCTGGTCCCGATGACCGCGGTGTGCGCCCTCGCCCTCGCCGCCGCGACGCTCGCCCGCTCGGCGAACGCCGGCGTCGCGGCGGGCGTCGCGGGCTGGGTCATCACCGTCCTGTCGGGCCGGGTCGCCGCCGGGCGGATGACGGCCGCCGTCACCGAGGCGGCGCTGATCGTCCCGTACCTGACGGTCGCCGCCTGCGGCGCGACCATCGTCCTCCTCGCCACCCGGCTCACGCGAGGCGCCGCATGAACGCGACCGGCCGGTACACGGATGGAGTGTCATGAACGTCGAGATCACGGACCTGACCCGGCGGCTGGGCCGCACCCAGGCGGTGGCCGGGGTGACGCTGACCGCCGGGCCCGGAGTGCTCGGCCTGCTCGGCCCGAACGGGGCCGGCAAGACCTCGCTGCTGCGGATGCTCGCCACCGTCCTGCCGCCGTCGTCGGGGCGGATCCGGCTGCTCGGCCTGGACCCCGGCGACCACGGGGAGCGCCGGCGGATCCGGCGCCGGCTCGGCTACCTGCCGCAGCACCTCGGCTACTACCCGGCGTTCACGGTCGTGGAGTTCGTCGAGTACTTCGCGCTGCTGAAGGAGATGCCGGCCGCCGCGGTGCCCCGCGCGGTGGCCGCCGCCGTCGAACGGGTCGGCCTGGGCGAGCACGCCCGCGCGAAGCTACGGACGCTGTCCGGCGGGATGCTGCGCCGGGTCGGCATCGCGCAGGCGATCGTCAACGAGCCCGACCTGATCCTGCTCGACGAACCCACCGCGGGCCTGGACCCGGAGCAGCGGGTGGCGTTCCGGGCGCTGCTGCGCGACCTCGGCGAGACCGGCACGGTCGTCGTCAGCACGCACCTGGTCGAGGACGTCGGCGCCGCCTGCACCGACGTCGCGCTGCTGCGGCAGGGGAAGCTGGTCTTCCGGGGCACCCCCGGCGAGCTGACCGCACGGGGCGAGGGCACCGACGCCGCCGGCGACGCGCCCCTCGAACGCGGCTACAGCGCCGTCCTCGCGGCGGCCTCGCAGCCGGGCACCGGCCCCGCGCAGGTGCGGCCGTGACGGCGCGGCTGCTGCGGCTGGAGCTGCGCCGCAACGCGATGGTGTGGATGCTGCCGCTGCTCGGCGCGCTGTTCTGGCTCGTCGCCTTCCGGCGCAGCGTCGCCTACCCGCCACTGTGGAACATCCGGGCGACGAGCATGCAGACCGCCGCCGTGTCGGTGTTCGCGCCGAGCGTGGTCGGGGTCGCGGCGTGGATCGGGTCACGGGAGGGCCGCCACGGCATGACCGGCCTGCTGTCCTCCACCGCCCGGCCGCGGTGGGCCCGGCAGGCCGTCGCGTGGGCCGCCACCACCTGCTGGGCGCTGCTGGCCTACCTGGTGTGTGTCGGCGTCCTGTACGGCGTGACCGCCGCGCAGGGTGCGTGGGGCGGGCCGCTGTGGTGGCCCGCGACGGTCGGCGCCGCGAGCCTGCCCGCGTTCGCCGCGGCCGGGTTCGCCGCCGGTGCGCTGCGCCCGAGCCGGCTCACCGCACCCGTCGCCGCCGTCGGTGTGTTCCTCGCGCTGCAGCTCACCGTCCAGCTCATCCACGGCGACAGGTCGCACTGGCAGATCTCGCCGCTGGTCGCGAACCCCTGGAACCTCGGCGCCGACCAAGGGGTGGCGACGTTCTACCCGTACCTGCCGGACCTGCCGATCGCGCAGCTGCTGTTCCTCGCCGGGTGGACCGCGGCGCTGCTCGGCCTGCTGGGCCTGCCGGCCGGGTCCGGCAGGCCGTGGCTGCGCCGGTCCGCCGCCGCCGTCACCGCGGCCGGGCTCCTCGCCGCCGGGACCGCCGCCGCCCTGGCCGGCACCGCGCGGATCGACCCGCACGGGATGGTCGCCATCCCCGTCCTGCACGACGCCGCAGACGACCGGCCGGTGCCGTACACCCCCATCTGCGGCGGCACGCCGGTCCCGGTCTGCCTGCATCCGGCGTACGCGGTGTACCTGCCGGCCGTGACGGAGGCGCTCGCGCCGGTGCTCGGCGCGGTGGCGGGGCTGCCCGGCGCGCCGGTCCGCGTCACGCAGGCCGCCACCACCTACCGGTCCGGGTCCGGCGGCATCGGCGTGGCACGGGCCGGCGAGGCGTGGGGCCGGACCCCGCCGGAGTATCGGCTGCTGCTGCCGAGCCAGCTGCCGGGCCGGACGCTGACCCTGGACGAGGTCGCGGCGGCGGTACGGGCGGACGCCGGCCACGACATCGTCGCCTCGGTCATCGGCGCGGCCCGCGACGCCACCCCGGCGCAGGACGCGGTCGTCGCCGCCCTGCTCGGCACCCCTGCGGCGGTGACCGACCCGGACGCGGCCGCGGCGGCCCGGCGGCTCGCCGCGCTACCACTGGAAGCCCGACGGGCCTGGCTCGCCGGACACCTGGACGCGCTGCGCGCCGGCACCCTGACCGTGGAGCAGCTGCCATGACCTCGCCTGCACGGCCCTGGCGGCGGACCGATGGCTTCATCGCGCGGCCGTGGCGGCGGGCCGGGGGTGGCGTCGTGGCGCGGCTGGTATGGCTGCACGCGGTCGGGCGGCGGGTGCCGGCCGCGCTCGCGGTGATCCTGGCCTGTGCCGCCGGGCTGCGGGTCGCGCTGCTGTGGCAGTGGAAGGACTACGGGGCGCTGCAGCTGCCACTGCTGTTCGAGACCGGCTGCGCCGCGGCGATCGCCGTCACCTCCGCGAGCCCGTTCGGCGAGCCGGAGCGCGCCACCGGCAGCCGGCTGTCGTGTCTGCGCCTCGGCACCGCGCTGGCGCTGACCGGGGTCGCCGCCGGCGCCCTGCTCGCGGCCGGCGGCACGCTCCGCGGCGTGCGTGACCTGGCCGGCCTGGTCGGCGTCGGCCTGCTGTGCGCGGTCCTGCTCGGCGGCGCCCCCGCGTGGGCCGGGCCCCTCGGCTACGCGATGGCCGGCGTGTACGCGCTGTACACCCAGTGGCACGGCCCCGCCCTGACGACGCCGTGGATCTGGCCGGGCCGCCCGGCCGGCGACGCCGGCGGTGCGGTCTGCGCCGCGCTGGTGTTCGCCGCCGGGACGGCCCTGTTCACGCTGCGTGGCGCCCGCGACGTCAGTACCTGAAGCTCGCCACGAGGGTCGACAGCTCCGAGGACACCCTGGCCGGCTCGGCGGTCGTCTGCTGGGACTCGGTGACGCCCTGGCTGGTGACGCGGGACGCCTCGACGCGCCGGGCGATGTCGTCGGTGGCCCGGCGGTCTCCTGCGCGAGATCCTTCACCTCGGACGCGACGACCGCGAAACCCTTGCCCGCGTCGCCGGCGCGGGCGGCCTCGATCGTGGCGTTGAGTGCGAGCAGGTCGGTCTGCTCGGCGATGGACGTGATCACCTTGACGACGTCGCCGATCTCCGCCGGCGACGCACCGAGCCTGCTCATCGTCGTCGACGTCGACGCGGTGATGACCATCGCCGGTCAGCGGCGGATGGCGCGCTCCGCGAGGGCGAGCAGCGAGTCGGTCGCTTTGCCGATGAGCGCCAGCAGCAGGATCGCCAGCAGCATCACGTCGGTGCGGCCGGTGTTCTGGCTGTCGATGAGCAAGAAGCCCAGGCCCATCGACGACGCGATGAGCTCCGCCGCGACGAGGAACAGCCAGCCCTGCGCCAGCCCCAGCCGCAGCCCCGACACCACCGCCGGTGTCGCGGCCGGGAACAGCACGCTGGTCAGCAGCGCCACCCCGGACCGGCCGTAGGCGCGGCCGACCTCGACCAGGTGCGGGTCGACCTGCTCCAGGGCGGCGGCGACCGTCGTGTACACGGGGAAGAACGCCCCGATCGCCACCAGGGTGATCTTCGGGGTCTCGTCGATGCCGAGCCAGAGCAGCAGCAGCGGCACCCACGCGAGCGACGGCACCGCCCGCAGCGCCTGGACAGTCGGGCTCAGCAACGCCCGCGCCGCCCGCGACAGGCCGACGAGGCCGCCCAGGGCGAGGCCGGCGGCGGAGCCCGCGCCGAAGCCGATCAGCACCCGTTGGAGGCTGATCGCGATGTGGTGCCCGAGCTCGCCACGGCCGGCGAGCTCGCGCAGCGCCGCCACGACGTCCGCCGGCGGCGGCAGCTGGCTGGGCGACCAGGCGCCGCTCGCGGTGACCGCCTGCCACACCGCGAGCAGGGCCAGCGGGAGCACCGCACCGGCCAGGAGGGCCGGCACCCGCCGTACCAGTCCCATGGCGGGAACCACGGCGGGAACCTCGGCGGACTTCCCGGTCTTGTCGGTCGCGGCCGGGCCTTCGCCTGCCACGGCCGTCACGGCTTGGCTCTCGCCTGGGCGAACTTCGGCTCGAACAGCGAGTCGAGCGCGGCCTGGCCGGCCTCGGCGGTCTTGATGTTGCCGTCGGCGACGAGCACCGGCAGGATCGTCTGCAGCACCGTCCGCTGCGCCGTGCCCGGCACCGGGTCGAGGTCGAGCGTCGTCCGCTCGGTGAGGACGAGCCTCGCGACGGCGGTGGACACCTTCGACTCGCGGGCGAGCAGCTCGACGGCCTGGTCGGGGTTCTTCGCGATCCACGCCTTGGCCTTCTCGTAGGCGTCGACGACGATCTGCGCGGTGGCCGGGTACTTGGCCAGGAAGTCCTCACGCGCGTTGAGCGTGCCGTAGGAGTTGAAGCCCTTGTTGCGGTAGATGAGCTTCGAGCCGCTGTCGAGCTGCGTCTGCGCCATGATCGGGTCGAGGCCGGCCCACGCGTCGACGTCACCGCGCTCCAGGGCGGCCTTGCCGTCGGCGTGCTGGAGGTTGACCACCTCGATGTCCTTCGACGTCAGCCCGACCTCCTTGAGCGACTGCAGCAGGAAGAAGTACGGGTCGGTGCCCTTCGTCGCGGCCACCTTCTTGCCCTTGAGCTGCGCCACCGACGTCACCTGCGAGGTCTTGCCGACGACGATCGCGGCCCACTCCGGCTGGCTGTACAGCGACACGACCTTGATCGGTGTGGCGTTCGCCCGGGCGAGCAGCGCGGCGGCACCGGCGGTCGACCCGAAGTCGACGGCGTTGGCCCGCAGCGACTCGTTGGCCTTGTTGCTGCCGGCGGACAGCACCCACGTCACCTTCGTCCCCGACGCGGCGAGCTCCTTCTCCAGCCACTGCTGCTCCCGCAGGACGAGGCTGGCCGGGTTGTAGTACGCGTAGTCCAGGCGCAGCTCCGACGGGGCGGCCGCACCGCTCGCCGCCGCGGGCGTCGCGGGCTTGCTGCCCTCCCCCTCCACGCACCCGGCCAACACGAGCGTGGCCGCGGCCAGGACGGTGCCGAGGATGGCACGCTTCATCGTTGGTCCTCCGTCATCAGGGGATCTGCCTTCTTCGGGTCGGCCGTACGGGCGAGCGGGTCGGCGTTCGGTGGGACGCCGAGGCGGGTGAGGAGGTCGGTGCGGAGGCCGGCGAGGGCGGTGTCGCCGCGGTCGCGGGGGCGGGTGCCGGGCACGTCGACGGTGTGGACGGCGGTGGCGCCGGGGCGGCCGGGTTCGGCGCCCAGCAGCACCACGTGGTCGGCGAGCCGCAGTGCCTCGTCGACGTCGTGGGTCACGAGCAGCACGGTGGTGCCGACTCGGCGCTGGACGCTGTCGACCAGGTCCTGCATCCGCAGCCGGGTCAGGGCGTCGAGCGCCGCGAACGGCTCGTCCAGCAGCAGCACACCCGGGTGCCGGGCGAGCGCCCGCGCGAGTGCCGTCCGCTGCGCCATCCCGCCGGAGACCTGCCGGGGGCGGTGCCGGGCGAAGTCGGCCAGCCCGACCACCTCGAGCAGCGCCGCCACCTCCGCGGCGGCCTCCCGCCGGGCCACTGTCCCATGTGGAGGCTTAGCCGGACTGCCGGGCCCACGGCGGCCGGTGCCACGGGGCAGGCCGTATGCGACGTTGCCGGCCAGGGTGCGCCACGGCAGCAGGCGTGGCTCCTGGAACATGACGGCGCAGCGGGCCTCGATGCCGCGCACCTGACGGCCGTCGACGGTGACCGTGCCGGCGGTCGGCGCGTCCAGGCCGGCGACGAGGCGGAGCAGCGTCGACTTGCCGCTGCCGGACGCGCCGAGGAGGGCGACGACCCGACCGGCCTCGAGGTCGAGGTCCACGTCGCGGAGCACGACGTGCCCGGCCCACGACTTGCCGACGCCGCGCAGCCGCACGGGCACCGCGGTCGTCGCGGGGGTAACGACGGTCACGGATGCATATTACATATAAGATCGACTGACTTAATAGGAAAACCTGGCGAGCGGTGTTGCCTACGTCATAGTGCGGAAGACGCGGCGTCGGACCGAGTGTTACCGGCGTCATGAGCCGACTCTTCGCTCCGGTGACCCTGCGTGGCGTCACGTTCCCCAACCGCGTCTGGGCGGCGCCGATGTGCCAGTACTCGTCCGTCGACGGGCACCCCACCGACTGGCACCTGGTGCACCTCGGCGGCATCGCCCGCGGCGGGGCCGGCGCGGTCATCGCCGAGGCGACCGCGGTGCGCCCCGACGGCCGGATCTCCCCGCAGGACGCCGGCATCTGGAGCGACGAGCAGGCCGCGGACTACGCCAGGATCACCGCGTTCATCCGCGGCCAGGGCTCGGTGCCCGGCATCCAGCTGGCGCACGCGGGGCGCAAGGCGTCGACGTTCGCGCCGTGGCGGGGCAAGGGCAGCGTGCCGGCGGCCGAGGGCGGCTGGCCGACGGTCGCGCCGTCCGCGGTGCCGTTCGACGGCTACGCCACACCCGCGGAGCTGTCCACCGGCGAGATCGGCGCGCTCGTGCGGGACTGGGCCGCGGCCGCCCGGCGCGCGGTCGACGCCGGCTTCGAGGTCATCGAGCTCCACGCCGCGCACGGCTACCTGCTGCACGAGTTCCTGTCCCCGCTGTCCAACCTGCGCACCGACGCCTACGGCGGTGACCTGACCGGCCGGTCCCGGCTGCTGCTGGAGACCGTCGACGCGGTCCGCGCCGCGGTCCCGGACCGGCTGCCGCTGCTCGTGCGGGTCAGCGCCACCGACTGGGTCGAGGGTGGTCTCACCGTCGACGAGATCGCCGAGGTGGCCGCCGTCCTCGCCGGGCACGGCGTCGACCTGGTCGACGTGTCCAGCGGCGGCAACCACGCCGGTCAGCAGATCGTCGCCGGCCCCGGCTACCAGGTGCCGTTCGCCCGGGCGGTCCGCGAGCGCAGCGGCCTGCCGGTGGGCGCGGTCGGGCTCATCACCGAGCCCGCCCAGGCGGAGAAGATCCTCGCCGAGGAGTCCGCCGACGTGATCCTGCTCGGCCGCGCGCTACTGCGCGAGCCGTCGTGGCCGCAGCGCGCCGCCCTGGAGCTGGGCGACGACCTGGTGTGGCCACCCCAGTACCGCGCGGGCCGCCCGGCCGCTCCCGTCGCGATCCCCCGCTCGTAGGGCGTCAGGCGGGCGGCGGGGCGGTGCTCGCGCGCACCTTCAACGTGGTGGCGAGCTCGACGCCGGCCTGTGGGGGCTGCTCGCCGCGGCCGAGGGCGAGGGCGAGCTCGGTGGCGGCGGCGGCCATCTCGACGAGCGGCTGGTGGACCGTGGTCAGCGGCGGGTCCACCAGCGCGGCGACCGGCAGGTCGTCGAAGCCGACCACCGACAGGTCCTCCGGGATGCGCAGCCCCGCCTCCCGCGCCGCCTGGTAGACGCCCAGGGCCTGCAGGTCGTTGGCGGCGAAGACGGCCGTCGGGCGGGCGGGTGGGGTGAGCGGGGCGCGGACGGGGCGGGCGAGCAGGGCGCGGGCGGCCCCGTAGCCGCCGTCGAGGGTCAGCTCCGCGCTCACGACGAGGCCCATGTCGACCGGCAGGCCGGCCGCGTCCAGCGCGGAGCGGTAGCCGTCGAGGCGGGCCCGGCAGTACAGGACGCGCTCCGGCCCGCCGATCATCGCGACCCGCCGGTGGCCGAGGCCGGTCAGGTGGCGGGTGGCGGCGCGGCCGCCGGACCAGTTGGTGGCGCCGACGAAGGGCACGTCGTCGGGCAGCTCGGCCATCGGGTCGAACACCACGAACGGGATGCCGCGGGCCCGCAGCTGGTCGCGCTGCTCCTGGGAGAGCTGCGCGACCGTCACCACGCAGGCGGGGCGGCGCTCGATGGCGTCGTCGATCCAGTACCGGATGGCGCTGCCCTGCGGGCCGAACTCCGACGGCACGACGCCGACGTGGTGCTGCCGGGCGACCCGCTGCACGCCGCGGATGATCTCGGTGCCCCACATGTGGTGAAGCTCCTCGAACACCAGCTCCATCAGGTCGGTGCGGTTGGCGGGGTTGGGCCTGCGGTAGCCGTACTCGTTGATGAGCGCCTCGACGCGGGCGCGGGTGTCGGCGGCAACCCCGGAGCGCCCGTTGACGACCTTCGACACGGTCGGCACGGACACGCCCGCGGTCTCGGCGATGTAGGCGATGGTGACCGGCGTGGACGGGTCGCGCGGTTCCTCCTGCGGCACGATCGATCCCTCCACGCAGCTTACTGGCCAGGATAGGCGTAGTCGAACCACTCGAACCGGACGGTGCCGTCGACGCAGTACATGCCGATGACCCGCCCGGTGAAGCCGCCGGCGACCTCGGTGGACAGGTAGCGGCCGTCGAGCGTGGCGAGGGCCGTGAACGTCCCGGCGGGCGATCCGATGCCGAACTCCAGCGCGTCGGGTCCTTGGCGGGGGTCCCAGGTGGGCGGCGCGGGCGTCACGTCGACCCCGAGCACGACGAACCCGGCCGGCACCGGCGCGGAAGCCACCACGGTACGCAGCGGACCGATGCGGGCCAGCACGGTCGCCGTACCGGCGAAGACCTCGATCTCGTAGTGGTGGTCCTCGTCGAGCCGGACCACGAGACCCCCGCGCCCCGACCCGGGGTCGATCAGCGTCCGGACCTGGCACGCGAGGTGCTGCTGGCGCCGGCCGACCAGCGTGACGTCCAGGTCGTCCAGCGACCCGCCGGCCGCCCGCAGCGTCAGCCCGCCGGACCCGTCCGCGGCGAGCGCGGGCGGCCGACGCAGCGACACCCACCGCGGATGCAGCGCAGCGGATGAGAAGTCGTCCCGGACGGGGTCCGGGGCGACGGGGTGCAGCGGCCAGCCCACCTCGGGCAGGTCCAGGGTCAGCGGCCCGGCGACCGGCCAGCCGTCGACCCACCGGACCGGCGCGAGGAACGTCTCCCGGCCGATGACATGCCATCCGGGTGTGCCGCCGCCCGGCCGGACCCCGAGCAGCACCATCCACCACGAGCCGTCGGGCGCCTGCACCAGGTCGGCGTGGCCGGTGTTCTGGATCGGGTGGTCGGTCCCGCGGTGTGTCAGAATCGGGTTGTCCGGGCAGGGTTCGAACGGCCCGGACGGCGACGGCCCCCGGGCGATCGACACGGCGTGGCAGCGCTCGGTGCCGCCCTCGGCGATTACCAGATACCAGTAATCAGCAATTCGGTAAAGGTGCGGCGCCTCAGGTGCCTTCGCTCCCGGCGTGCCCGACCAAATCCGTCGCGGCGCACCGGAGTCCCCGGTGAGCGGATCGAGCTGCATCTGCGACACGCCGGCCACGGTGCAGTAGCACGTACCGTCGGTGTCCCACACGAGGTCCGGGTCGATGCCGGCGACGTCCGGCAGCGGCACGGGCTCCGACCAGGGACCGGCCGGGTCGGTGGCGGTGAAGAGCTGGTTGCCGCCGGCGCTGACGTTCGTGACGACGAGCCAGAACCGGCCGTCGTGGTGGCGCAGTGTCGGCGCGTAGATGCCGCCTGACGACCGGGTGCCCGGCGGCAGCCGCAGCTGGCTGGGCCGGTCCAGGGCGTTGCCGATCTGCGTCCAGTGCACGAGGTCACGGCTGCGCAGGATCGGCACGCCCGGGAAGTACTCGAAACTGGAGCAGGCGAGGTAGTAGTCGTCGCCGGCCCGGCAGACGCTCGGGTCCGGGTAGAACCCGGCGACGACGGGGTTTGTCGGTGTGCTCAATGCTTCAGCCTTTGATCGCGCCGGTCAGCGTGCCTGTGGCGAAGTGCCGCTGGACGAAGGGGTGGACGACGAGGATCGGGATCAGGGTGATGGTGACGACCGCCATCTGCAGCGACAGCGGCGCCAGGGCCTGGTGCCCGGCGAGCTGGCCGCCGGTGATGCCGGCGCCCGGGGTCGGGTTGCCGAGGAGGGTGTACGTGTAGACGATCATCTGCAGCGGCCACTTGGAGTCGTCCGGCAGGTACAGCAGCGCGTCGAAGAACGAGTTCCAGTAGCCGACCGCGTAGAACAGCGTGATCACGGCGACGACCGCGCGGGAGACGGGCAGCACGATCGACCACAGGGTCCGCCAGTCGCCGGCGCCGTCGACGCGGGCGGAGTCGATCAGGTCCTGGGCGGTGTTCATGAAGAAGCCGCGCATCACGATGATGTTGAACACGGACACGGCGCTGGGCAGGATCAGCGCCCAGTAGCTGTCGTAGCCGCCGAGCGCGGACACGACGATGAACGTGGGCGGCCCCGCCGACGCCGGGCACGCCCGGGATGTCGGCGGTGACGGCCCTGCTCGGGAGGTGGTCGGGCAGGGCTTTCCTGAGGGCTTCGGCGCCGGTCGTGCCGGGGCCGCCGTTCTTGCCGCCTCCGCCGCCGCACGCGGTCAGGGGCGGGACGGCGACCGCGGCCGCGAGCAGCCGGCGCCGGGTGATATCGTGTCTCATGGTGCGACCACCTCCTCTGTGGTGTGTGCCGCCTCAGCCGATGGCGCAGGTGGTGCCGTTGAGGGTGAAGGTGCCCGGGTCGGCGTCGCCGGTGGTCCAGGTGCCCTGGAAGCCGAACGAGGTGCTGCCACCGGCCGGGATGGTGGCGTTGCAGGACAGGTTCCTGGCGGTCACGGCGTTGCCGGTCTGCGTCACCGTCGCGTTCCAGGCGTTGGCGGTGATGATCGGCTGCGCGCCGGCGGCGTGCGCCATCGCGACGAACGGGTCGAACTCGGTGTTGCCCGCCACGTAGCCGCCGCCCTCGACGGGGTGCGTCTGCCAGTGGTACCCGTCGCCGTAGCCACCGCCCGGGTAGCGGACGAGCTTGACGCTCGCGTCGCGCAGCAGGCCGGTCGTCGCGGCGTCGTTCATCCGGCCGTCCCAGACCGCGGCAGTCAGCCCAGAGGCTCTTCGCATGGCAGCTCCATTGGGGGCGAAATGCCTGGAAACTTTCTTCCATACGCTTCGATACTTCCGGCGCGGAGCGTAGGAGCGACCGTGAAACCGGTCAATGTTCTGCCGTTTCGTTCGCCCACCCTGGCGGCGTTCGCGCAGGTGGCGGACTTCGATAGCGATCGACGTCCTGATGGAAAGTTTCAAGGCGTTGACAGCGGGCATCCGGCGGGGGTCTATTATTCGACTGAACGTTCGGTTAGTTCTCGTCGCTCGAGGAGAGCCGCATGCCCACTCCCCTGCTCCGGAGCCACGTCCTCGGCGCCTGGCACACCGCCGACGACGACGGCAAGCCCGTCCACGACGCGGTCACCGGCGAGGAGATCGCGCGGGTCTCGTCCAGCGGCGTCGACTTCGCCGCCGCCCTCGACCACGGCCGGCGCACCGGCGGCCCGGCGCTGCGGGAGCTCACCTTCCACCAGCGCGCCGCGCTGCTCAAGGCGCTCGGCCTGCACATCCGCGAGCAGCGGGAGCGGCTTTACGCCGTGTCCGCCAGGACCGGGGCGACACTCGGCGACTCCAAGTTCGACATCGACGGCGGCATGGGCGTCCTGCTGTCCTACGCCAGCAAGGCCAAGCGCGAGCTGCCCAACGACACGGTGTACGTCGACGGGCCCGTCGAGCCACTCGGGAAGGGCGGCACGTTCCTCGGCCAGCACGTCTGCGTGCCGCTGCGCGGCGTCGCGGTGCAGATCAACGCGTTCAACTTCCCGGTCTGGGGGCCACTGGAGAAGTTCGCACCGGCGTTCCTCGCCGGCGTCCCCACCATCGTCAAGCCGGCCACGCCGACCGCGTTCCTCACCGCCGAGCTCATCGAGGTCATCGTCGAGTCCGGCATCCTGCCCGCCGGCGCCCTGCAGTTCGTCGCCGGCGGCCTCGGCGACACGTTCGACCACCTCACCGGCCAGGACCTCGTCTCCTTCACCGGTTCGGCGTCGACCGCGCAGCTGCTGCGCACCCACTCCGCGCTGGTCCGCAACGCCGTCCGGTTCAACGCCGAGGCCGACTCGCTCAACCTGTCGGCGCTCGGCCCCGACGCCGTCCCCGGCACGCCCGAGTTCGACCTGTTCGTCAAGGCGCTCGTCGCCGAGATGACCGTGAAGGCCGGCCAGAAGTGCACCGCGATCCGGCGGGCCTTCGTGCCTTCAGGGCTCGTCGAGGCCGTGGTCGAGGCGGCGACCGCCCGGCTCGCCAAGACAGTGGTCGGCAATCCGGCCGCGGAAGGTGTACGGATGGGCGCCCTCGCCAGCATCGACCAGCGCGACGAGGTCCGGCGCAGCGTCGGGGCACTCACCGGTGCCGGCCGGATCGTGTACGGCGACCCGGAGAAGGTCGACGTGCTCGACGCCGACCCGCAGCGCGGCGCCTTCCTGTCCCCGATCCTCCTCGTCGGCGACCCCGACCGGGCCGAGCCACACGAGGTCGAGGCGTTCGGCCCCGTCGCCACCGTCATGCCCTACGACACCACCGACCAGCTCGTCGACTACGCCGCCCGCGGCCAGGGCAGCCTCGCCGGCTCGGTCGTCACCGCCGACACCGCGTTCGCCCGCGACGTCGTCCTCGGCGTCGCACCCTGGCACGGCCGGCTGCTGATCCTCAACGACCGCGACGCCAAGGAGTCCACCGGCCACGGCTCGCCGCTGCCGATGCTCGTCCACGGCGGCCCCGGCCGCGCCGGCGGCGGCGAGGAGATGGGCGGCATCCGCGGCGTCCTGCACCACATGCAGCGCACCGCCGTCCAGGCCGACCCCGACACGCTCGCCGCGGTCACCGGCCGCTGGGTCGCCGGCGCGCAGCGGCGCGTCGACGACATCCACCCGTTCCGCAAGAACCTCGCCGAGCTGCGCCCCGGCGACACCATCGTCGCCGGCCCGCGCCGGGTCACGCAGGAGGACGTGGAGCACTTCGCCGAGTTCACCGGGGACACGTTCTACGCCCACATGGACGCCGAGGCCGCCGCCGCCAACCCGCTCTTCGGTGAGCGGGTCGCGCACGGGTACCTCGTCGTAAGCCTCGCCGCCGGCCTCTTCGTCGACCCCGACCCGGGCCCGGTCCTGGCGAACTTCGGCGTCGACTCGCTGCGCTTCCTGTCCCCCGTCAAGTTCGGCGACGAGCTCACCGTGACGCTCACCTGCAAGCAGATCACCCCGCGGGAGTCCGCCGACTACGGCGAGGTCCGCTGGGACGCCGACGTCACCCGCCAGGACGGCGAATCCGTGGCGAAGTACGACGTGCTGACCCTGGTCGCGAAGCCCGCCGGGTGAGCGCCCAGCCGGGCGCCTCGGGCGACACGAGCGGCGCCGTCGAGGTCGGGCAGCGCCCCGGCCGCGGCCGCCCTCCCAGATTTAGCCGCGACGAGCTGCTCGCGAGGGTCGTCGCCGAGTTCAACGAGCGCGGCTACGAGGCCACCTCGATGGAGGACCTCGCCCGCGCGACCGGCCTGAACAAGTCGTCCTTCTACCACCACTTCACCGGCAAGGAAGAGCTGCTGGGCCTCGGCGTCGGCCGTGCCCTCGACGCCCTCACCGCGGTGCTCGCCGAGCCCGCGTCGCTCTCCGGCCGCCCGGCGCAGCGCCTCGAACACGTGCTGCGCCGTACCGCCGAGGTCCTCCTGGCCGAGCTGCCCTGCGTCACCCTGCTGCTGCGCGTCCGCGGCAACACGACCGTCGAGCGCGACGCCCTCCGCCGCCGCCGCGACCTCGACACCCGCGTCGCCGCCATGGTCCGCGCCGCCGCCGACGCCGGCGAGATCCGCGCCGACATCGACCCCCGCCTCGCCACCCGCCTCCTCTTCGGCATGGTCAACTCCATCACCGAGTGGTACCGCCCCGACCCTTCCCGCCCATCCCCCACTTCAGACATCGTGTCCGCCGTCGTCACCCTCACCATGCACGGCCTCTCCACCCACCCCACCACCTGAGCCGCGCTGCCGTTCCGGCGAGGCCCGCAGCCTGGCCACCACCGCACTGAACATGTCCCAGCCGTCGCAAATGGCGTGTGTGGGGATCGGCCGGCCGCCAGCCCCGGTCGAGCGCTTCGTCCAGCAGCGCCCGCGCCACGCCGGACCGGTGCAGGTTCAGGTAGTCGTCGCCGTAGACCACCCCGCCCGAGTGCAGGACACCATCCGGCACCAGCCGCCGCTCGATCACGTCGTCGAGCGCCTGGCCCGCCTCGACGGGCTGCCCGGCCACCGGTAGCCGCAGCGTAGGCGGTACGACGGACAAGGCGCTGAGATGTCACAAATAGCTCCCTTGTGGACGGTGGTCGACGTCGCACGGTGTCCCCACGGCGCCGTTGGCGGCGGCCGTGGGGCAGGCACGACAGGCCGTCCGGGTGATGAACGGTGAACGGTGGAGATCGACCAGGGGTGTGGCAACGGAACCGGGGGTTCCACAGTGGACGGTCACGCCGCGGACGGTGGCGGCTCGATGACCCGGCTCGTCGCGACGGCGCCGCCCACGCCGACCGCGTGGCCGGCGCATCCCGGGTGGTGGCGATGGATTCTCTCGTACACCGGACTGATGCCGCACGCAGCTTCGGCGCCGACGAGACGGTGACGGCCGGCACCGCGGACCGCCTGGACGGCGCCGGCCACGACCCGGCGGCGGCCCACTGCCTGCCATGCCCATGAGCAGGCACGACGCCGATCCGTCGTGGCCGTGGCGGCGGCGGGCCGGCAACGACTTGCTAAACTTCGCACAAGGGCGGACGGGCGCAGGTCCCGGACGCCGGTGAAGGGGGTGGGTGTGGCAAGCCCGCCGCTGTACCAGCTGAAGGCCGAGTTCTTCAAGACGCTGGCGCACCCCGCCCGCATCAGGGTGCTGGAGCTGCTCAGCGAACGGGAGCACGCCGTCTCGGAGATGCTGCCCGAGGTCGGAATCGAGCCGGCCCACCTGTCGCAGCAGCTGGCCATCCTGCGACGGGCGAACCTTGTCGTGTCACGCAAGGAAGGCTCGGCGGTCTTCTACGCGCTCACCAGCCCGGACGTCGCTGAGCTGCTCGCCGTGGCGCGGAAGATCCTGACCGGCGTCCTGTCGGGGCAGGCCGGACTGCTGGCGGACCTCCGCGCGTCCGCCTCACCATCCTCATCGGCCTCGAAGCCGGTCTCGACGAAGTAGCGCCGGCCCGCCGTCCGGCTACCACGCGGCGCGGTTGCGGGGCGCAGTCCGCGCCCGTGGCGGCCCGGCGGACAGGACGTACAGCCGGTCGGCGATGCCGCGGGTCAGGTCGGCGCGGGCGTCCGCGTGGCACATCCCGACGGCGGCGTGCACGGCGCTGATCAGCATCGGCCCGTCTTCCTCCCAGAGCGGCGCCGACCGCACGACGTGCCGGGCGGCCGCGCCCAGCCGGGTGTCGAGGGCCTTGGGGTGCGCCGCCGGGTCACGCACCGCGCTCAGCAGTGCGCCGGTCACGGCGAGGTAGGCGGCCCATGCCGCCCGCCGGGCCGCCGGGCTCGTGTGCGTCGCCGGTTCCGCGCCGACCGGCTGGTGGTGCCGAGGCTCCTGCCCGCCGGTCCTGATGGGTGGCCCGTTCAAGCCGGTGCTCACGGGGCGCTCTTCGGGTGATCCAGCGGGGCGTCCATCCATCCTCCAGCTTCCGGGCTGAGCAATTGAACATCTTTGCAAGTGGTTGACGGCGAACGTGGCAGGCGGTGTGGCCAGTACCACTGCTGGACCGGCGCCGGCCACCGGGTGCTGCTCGCGGGGGTGTGACAACACGGCCAGGTCGGTTGACGACTTTACGATATTAGCAACTGCTAAACTTGGCGCGGGTGAGGCGAAGGGGTCGGCGATGCCGGAAGAAGTTACGGGCCGACAGTCCGGGGCGGCCCGGTCGGCCGTCGCGCGGTTGACCGGGCTGCTGCCGCAGCGGTCGGACTGGGACGCGGTGCGTCGCAGCCCGCGGGCCGATCTGGTCGCGGGGCTCACGGTGGCCGTGGTCGCGCTGCCACTGGCGCTCGCGTTCGGCGTCACCTCCGGGCTCGGCGCGCAGGCCGGGCTGGTCACCGCCGTGGTGGCGGGCGCGGTCGCCGCGGTCTTCGGGGGGTCCAACCTGCAGGTGTCCGGGCCGACCGGCGCGATGACCGTCGTGCTGGTGCCGGTGATCCAGCGGTTCGGCGCGTCCGGCGTGCTGATGGTCGGTGCGATGGCGGGCCTGGTGCTGCTCGGGCTGGCGGTGGCGCGCCTGGGCCGGTATGTGCGGTACCTGCCCACCCCGGTGGTCGAGGGGTTCACCGCCGGGATCGCGGTCGTGATCGCCCTGCAGCAGGTCCCGGCGGCGCTCGGGGTCACCGACGCGCACGGCGAGAAGGTGTGGGCGGTCGCCGGCGACGCGCTGGCACGGTTCGTCCGTCACCCCCATCCCGCTGCCGTCGCGGTGGCCGTCGGCGTCGCGGCCGTGCTGCTGCTCGGCGCGCGGTGGCGTCCGGGGCTGCCGTTCTCGCTGCTGGCGGTCGCGGCGGCGACCGGGCTGGCCGAGGCGGCGCCGATCGAGCTGACCCGCATCGGCGCGCTGCCCACCGGGTTTCCGGCGCCCTCGACGGCGTTCCTCGACCTTTCGGCCATCGGGACGCTGCTGCCGTCCGCGCTGGCCGTCGCGGCCCTGGCCGCGTTGGAGAGCCTGCTGTCGGCGACCGTGGCCGACGGGATGAGCGTCGGCGAGCGGCACGACCCGGACCGTGAACTGTTCGGCCAGGGGCTGGCGAACCTGGCCGCTCCGCTGTTCGGCGGCATCCCGGCGACCGCCGCGATCGCCCGGACGGCGGTCAACGTCCGTGCGGGTGCACGGTCGAAGCTGGCGTCGCTCACCCACGCGGTGGCCCTCGCCGCGATCGTCCTGGCCGCCGCACCGCTGGTGTCCCGGATCCCGCTCGCCGCCCTGGCCGGCGTGCTGCTGGCCACGACGGTGCGGATGGTCGAGGCCAGCGCCCTGGTCGCCCTGGCCCGGTCGACCCGTGGCGACGCCCTGGTGCTGGCCCTGACCTTCGCGGTGACGGTCGTGTTCGACCTCGTCATGGCCGTCGCGGTCGGCATCGGCGTGGCGGTCGTGCTCGCGCTGCGGGCGGTGGCCCGCACCGCCCGGCTGGAGCAGGTGCCGCTGGAGCCCGGTGACCACAGCGCCGAGGAGCATCAGCTGCTGTCGGAGCACATCGTCGCGTACCGTCTCGACGGCCCGCTGTTCTTCGCGGCCGCCCACCACTTCCTGATCGAGCTGTCCGAGGTCGCCGACGTGCGGGTGGTGATCCTGCGGATGTCACGGGTGTCGACCATCGACGCGACCGGCGCGCACGTGCTCGGCGACGCCATCACCCGGCTGCAGCGGCGCGGCATCACCGTGCTGATGTCGGGCATCGCGCCGGGCCACGACCAGGTGCTTGCCACGCTCGGGGTCGCCGAGCGGCTGCGCCGTGACGAGCTGATCTTCCCGGACACGCCAACCGCGATCAAGTACGCCCGCACCCACGTCATCGGCCCGGCCCTCGTCAGCGACGCCGGGCCAGGCCGAGCTCGACCGCCCGGTCGAGACGACGCTGCGCCTCCTCGACCGGCGTCGCGGTGGTGACGCACCCGTCGCAGAGCGGCAGTCGCTGCACCATGCCGGGGCGCCGGTGGTCAGCAGCAGCGCGGCCGCGTTCACCGCTGACCGTTCACACCGGCCTTCTCGTGGCCTCGTCCCCGGCGAGGAAGCACGACAGGAGTCGCCTGAAGTCGTGTGGGTGCTCGATCGCCGGTACGTGGCCGCATCGCCCGAACACGTGCAGCCGGACATCGGCCAGGTGTCCGAGCAGGGGCAGCGCGGCCGTCTCGATCGGGGTGACCCGGTCCTCGGCGCCGTGGACGAGCAGCACGGGCGCGCGGATCGCTGCCAGCGTCTGCGCCGGGAGGGCGAGCGCGTCGGCCCAGCGTGCTCTGGGTGGTGGGAACAGCGACGCGAACGCGGCCTCCCCCGCTCGCATCGCGGCGGCGCGGGCATCGACTGCCGGCTCGGTCACCAGCGCCTGGTCGAAGACGAGGCGACGCAACATGTCCCGCGCCCCGAGCGGGCCGGCGGGGGCGGCCCAGATCGCGTCGAGGTCGGCGGACAGCGGCGCCCCGGGGGCGCCCATCGTCGAGACCGCCACGACCCGGGTGACCTGCTGGGGACGCGCGGCCGCCAATGCCAGCGCCACGGCGCCGCCCATGGAGTGGCCCACCACGGCGTAGTGCTCGACACCGAGCGCGTCCATCAGGCCCGCGGCCTGCTCCGTCCACAGCCGGAGCCCGCCGCTGGCGCCCGCCGGGACCGGTGTACGGCCGAACCCCGCCTGGTCGGGAGCCACCAGGTGCCAGGATGTGCCCAGCGCCTGCGCCGTCGTTGCCCAGGCGCCGGACCCGGTCGTGCCGGGTCCGGAGCCGTGGAGCATCAGCACCGCGGGCCCCGTGCCGTCCTCCATGACGTGGACACCGGATCCGTCGACGGTGACGGTCCGAAGTGCCGTCACCGGGGCAGGCCAGGAGTGCTCATGCCGGGTCGGCGTTGACGGACTTCGCGAACAGCTCCATCATCGCCCGGCCGAACTGCGGCATGTCGGGCCAGCCGCGGCAGGAGACGAGGTTGCCGTCCACGACGTCGGGGGCGTCGATGACCGTCGCGCCCGCGTTCTCCATGTCACCGGTGATGGGCGGGAAGCATGCCGTCTTGCGGCCCTTCAGCAGCCCGTACACCGCCGGCACCTGCGCGCCGTGGCACACCAGCGCGATCGGGAGGTTCCGTGCGAAGAAGTGCTCGGTGATGCGCCTGACGTGGGCGTCGACCCGGATCCACTCGGGGGCGCGTCCGCCGGGGATGATCAGGGCGTCGTAGCGCTCGACGTCGACCTCGGACCAGGGCACGTCGACCGGCAGCTTCCGGCCGTTCTTCTCCACGTAGGCGTCGGAGTTGGGGTCGAACTCGTGGATGACCAGCTGCACGTCGCGCATCGTCCGTGACGAGACGTCAACGTCCCAGCCGCCCTCCTGCACGCGGTAGTAGGGGTACATGGTGTCGAGCTCTTCGGCGGCGTCGCCGGTCAGGAGCAGTGCTCTGGGCACCTGCTTCTCCTCGCATCTGGGGGACGGGTGAACCAATCCAATACGATCCGATCCGGTTGCGTCAGCATTCCTCGGGGCGGCCTGCCCGTCAAGCCTCCACCGCCATCCCGTCGAAGAGTCGTCGGAACCGATCGCCGGAGCGCAGGATGTGCCGGCGCATGGCGTAGGCGGCGGCGTCGGGGTCACGCGCGGCGACTGCGGCCACGATCGCTTCGTGCTCGGCCATCGCCAGGTGGGCGACCTGCATGTCGTGGTGCAGCCGGAACAGGTGCACGTGGGTGTGCAGGCGAGCGAGCGCTTCGCGGATGACCTGGTTCTCCGCGCTCAGGGCGATGAGATCGTGAAAGGCGGCGTCGCGCAGCCCGAAGGCGCCGTAGGCCATGGGCCCGACGCCCCGCTCCAGCTCCGCCATCTCCTCCAGCATGCTCCGCAGGCCGGCCACCTGCTCCGGGGATGCGCGCTCGGCGCATCTGCGCGCCGCCGCCGGCTCCAGGAGCAGGCGGATCTCGACCATGTCCTCGAACCGTTGCCGGGTGATCTGCGGGGGAATGCGGTATCCGGCATGCGGCACCCGCACGACCAGACCCTCGGCCTCCATCCTGTTCAGCGCGTCGCGGATCGGCGTCTGCGAGACCCCCAGCTCGCGCGCCAGGACGTCGATCGTGACGCGGGAGCCGGGCTCGATCCGTAGCGACATCAGCTGTCCGAGCAGCGTGTCGTACACCTCGTCGGCGAGCCGGCCGCGAGATCTTCCCGGCGGCATCGCGCCTGTCATGGCACCGTGGCCCCAGCCGAGCGTCGCTTCGTCGTCCATCGTGACGTGAGGTCCCCTTCGTGCGTCTTCGCGAGCCTGTTGACATCGATCGCAGAGCTGCTGCATGCTGACGGCCACTCAGATCGTATAGGAAAAGTGAGGATGCCAGTCATCCTGCACCCTCGCGGAACCGCCCGCCAGCACGCAACTTCGATCACCTGAGGCTCCACGAGCATGCTCGACGTCCCGCTCGGCCCGCCACCGGCACGCCGACCAAGGACCGAACGACATTCGAACTCGCGGCGTACCCGTGACGCCGGTCTGCGGTAAGGCCCTCGCGACGGGCCGGCAACACGCCTGGACACCCCGGCACCTGCTCGGCGAAGCACGCAGCAACGCTCCCGAAGTCCCCACCGAGAAAGCAGGCAGAGGATGCGGTACCCAAAGCGAACAGGACGACTGTCCGTTCCCGGCCGGAAGGCGCAGCTCGCGGCGGTGGCCTTACTGCTGGCCACGACCGTGGCGGCGTGCGGCGGCCAGGACGACGACGCGAAGGCGGGCGCCCCCAAGGCGCCGGCGAGCATCCCGGCGCTCACCCAGGACCCGCTGACCCTCAGCTTCATCTGGTTCGACTGGCCGCCCGCCCACGCACTGGAGGACTTCGCGAACGCGGAGTACAAGAAGGAACGGCCGAACGTCACCATCAAGGTCAACACCGTACCGAACGCAAACTGGCACGACGCGATGTTCACCCAGTTCGCCGCGCGCAAGACCGACTTCGACATCGCGATCCTGGACTCGCAACACATCGGCGAGGCCGTGACGAACGGCAACATCCTCGACATCACCGACTTCGTCAACAAGAACATCGACGTCAAGGCCTACAACCCGTACCTGCTGGCGGCCTACGGCCAGTTCCCCCAGGCGGAGACCGGCAAGCGCGACGAGAACGCCAGCCTGTACGGCCTGCCGCTGCTCGGCGACACGTGGACGATGATCTACCGCAAGGACCTCATCGGCGACAAGCCGCCGCAGACCTGGGACCAGATGATCTCGGCCGCCGAGAAGTGCCAGGCGGACAACCCCGGCGTCAGCGGGCTGGCGTTCCACCAGGCCAACGGCTCCGACGCCGCGGCCGTCACCTACAACACGGTCAACGGCGTCTACGGCGGCAACCTCTGGAACGCCAAGGACCGCAAGATCGACGGCGTCCTCAACGACCAGGCCGGGCAGGAGGCGATGGACGTCCTGGTCAACAAGATGAAGCCGTTGACCGCCAAGGGATCCGGCAACTGGTTCATCGACGAGGTGAACGCGTCGGTCGCCCAGGGCAAGGCCTGCATCGCGTTCCAGTGGATCGCCGCGAGCGGTGGCCTGCTCGACCCGAAGCAGTCGACGCTCGGCACCACGCGGGAGCAGATCCTCACCAAGCTCGGCTTCGCCACCCTGCCGGCGCAGAAGACGAACCTGGTGCCGCTCGGCGGCATGGGGATGCACATCTCGGCCTACTCCGCCAAGCCGAACCAGGCGGAGGCCCTGAACTTCATGAAGTGGTTCGAGCAGGCAGACATCCAGAAGAAGTGGGCCGCGGCCGGCGGCGTGCCGGCGCGCACGGACGCGCTGCAGTCGCCCGAGTTCCTCAACGCCTCGCCGTTCAACCAGGTGTACGCGGACTCGGTGCCGCGGATGCGGGACATGTGGAACGTGCCCGAGTACGCGCGCCTCGTCGACATCGAGAACACCAACGTGAACGCGGCGCTCAACGGCGCGAAGCAGCCGAAGGACGCGCTCAACGACATCGCCAAGGAGCAGCAGAAGGTGCTCGACTCGAGCAACCGCAAGGGCGGCGGCGGGCTGTGAGTGACCCCGTCCCGCTGAAGACCGACGACTCCGGGCAGGCGGCGTCCGCGACGGCGCCTGCCCTGGGCCGGCCCCGGCGCCGGCCGCGCCGGCTGAGCGACCGCGGGCTCGCCGTGGTCTTCACCGCCCCCGCGTTGCTGCTGCTGCTCGCCATGTCGGTGTTTCCGCTGCTGTGGACGCTGTACCTGTCGTTCACCGACTACTCGGCCACCCGCGGCGGGCCCGCCGAGTTCATCGGGTTCGGCAACTACACCGCCATCCTGACGTCGGCGCAGGTGCACCAGCGGACCCTGACGACGCTGATCTTCGTCGTCGGCGCGGTCGCCCTCCAGACCGTGCTCGGCTTCGCGATCGCCTACCTGATCTCCCGGCGCACCTGCGGCCGGGGGCTGCTGACCACGCTGTTCCTGGTGCCGATGATGCTGTCGCCGGTCGTGGTCGGGCTGTTCTGGCGGTTCATGCTCGACGCGCAGTTCGGCGTGGTCAACAGCATGCTCGGCTCGCTCGGCCTGGAGCAGGTGGAGTGGCTCACCCGGCAGCGCACGGCGCTGCTCTCCCTGATCGTGGTCGACACCTGGCAGTGGACGCCGTTCATCATGCTGATCGCGCTCGCGGGGCTCACCGCGGTCCCCAAGTACCTGTACGAGGCCGCCTCGATCGACCGGGCGTCCGAGTGGTTCCGGTTCCGCACCATCACGCTGCCGCTGGTGTGGCCGCTGCTGCTCATCGCCGTGCTGTTCCGGGCCATCGAGGCGTTCCGGCAGTTCGACCTCGTCTACATCCTCACCAGCGGAGGTCCGGGGGTGTCGACCGAGACGTTGTCGTTCCACGTCTACAAGGTCGCGTTCCTGGGCTTCAACACCGGAACCGCGTCGGCGTACGGGATCCTCATGGTCCTCGTCGTCATCGTCCTCACGCAGCTCTACCTGCGCTACCTGAACAAGCTCAAGGAGGACTGATGGCGATCTCCGTCGACGACGCCGTGTCCACCGGTCCGGTCCAGGACCACCCGCCGCCCACGCGCCGCTTCGGCGGCCGGGGCCGTGCCGTGGTGGAGGTCGTGCTGCTGGCCGCACTGGCCGTCGTCATGCTCTTCCCGGTGCTGTGGATGATCGAGACGTCGATCAAGCAGAACCGGGACGTCTACGCCGTGCCGGCCAAGTTCTTCGACTTCACCGTCACCATCGGCCATTTCAAGGACGTGTTCGTCTCCTCCGGCAACGGCCGCTCGGGCCTGTCGGCAGCGTTCCTCAACTCCGTCGTGGTCGCCGGGGTCTCCACGGTGCTGGCCACCGTGCTGGGTGTCCCGGCGGCCTGGGCTTACTCACGCTTCGCCATGAAGGCCAAGAAGGACCAGCTGTTCTTCATCCTGTCCACCCGCTTCATGCCGCCCGTGGTGGTCGTGATCCCGATCTTCCTCATGTACCGCCAGGTCGGGCTCATCAACACCCAGCTCGGCCTGATCCTCATCTACACCGCGTTCAACGTCCCGTTCACGATCTGGATGATGAAGGGGTTCGTCGACGAGGTCCCCGCCGAGTACGAGGACGCCGCCATGCTCGACGGCTACACCCGCCTGCAGGCGTTCCGGAAGTTCACCCTCCCCCTGCTCGTGCCCGGCATCGCCGCGACGGCGGTCTTCGCCCTCATCTTCTCCTGGAACGAGTTCGTGTTCGCCATCTTCCTCACCTCCAGCGACGACGTGCGGACCGCCCCGCCCGCCATCGCCGGCCTCATCGGGGGCACCACCGTGGACTGGGGTCTCGTGGCCGCCGCCTCCGTGGTGTTCGCCCTGCCGGTGCTCGTCTTCGCCTACCTGGTGCGCAAGCACCTCATCGCCGGCGTGACGCTCGGGGCGGTGCGACGCTGATGGCCGGCATCGAGGTGACCGCGCTGCACAAGCGCTACCCGGACGGGACGGTCGCGGTCGAGCACGTGGACCTGTCCATCGGCGACGGCGAGCTGTTCGTGATGCTCGGCCCTTCCGGCTGCGGCAAGACGACCACGCTGCGGGCCATCGCCGGCCTGGAGCGGCAGACGACCGGCGACATCCGCATCGGCAACACACTGGTCAACGACCTGCCGCCCGCCGAGCGCGACATCGCCATGGTGTTCCAGTTCTACGCGCTCTACCCGCATCTGCGGACCCGCGACAACCTGGCGTTCCCGCTGCGGGCCGAGGGACTGCCCGAGCCGGAGGTCCGCAAGCGGGTCGACGAGGCCGCCAGGCTGATGCGGCTCGGCCCGCTCATGGACCGGCGGCCGCGCCGGCTGTCCGGCGGGGAGCAGCAGCGCGTCGCGCTCGCTCGTGCCCTCGTACGGCGACCGCGCGCATTCCTCATGGACGAACCGCTCACCAACCTGGACGCGGAACTGCGAGCGGACATGCGCACGGAGATCAAACACCTGCAGGGGCAGCTCGGCACGACGATGGTCTACGTCACCCACGACCAGGTCGAGGCGATGTCGCTCGGTCACCGGATCGCCATCCTCAACAAGGGCCGCGTCGAGCAGATCGGCACACCGCTGGAGGTCTACGACCGTCCCGCGAGCCTGTTCTGCGCCGCGTTCATCGGCTCCCCGCCGATGAACCTCATCGAGGTGGAGGTGGCCGACGGGAAGCTGCGCAGCCAGGGCGGGCTCGACTTCGCGCCACCGCCGGGCATGCCGCGCGACCGCGGCCTCATCGCAGGCGTCCGGCCGGAGGCGCTCGAAGTCACCGCACCAGGGGCGGAACGTTCCGTCCCGGCCCGGGTCGTCGCGGCGGAAGGGCTGGGCGACGAGATCATCTACGTGATCGACCACGGCGGCCGGCGCGACGTCCGCGTCCGGATGCCACCGACGATCCGTTTCGCCGTTGACGCACCGGTCGGGCTGCGGCACTCCGGCGGCACCCCGACGGTCTACGACGTGAGCACGGAAGAGCTGGTGGCCTGATGGGAACCGTGGCAGTACACGGGCTGCGCAAGTCCTTCGGTGAGGTCCAGGCCCTGGACGGGGTGACACTGGACGTCCCCGACGGCTCGTTCTTCGTCGTGCTCGGGCCCTCCGGGGCAGGCAAGACGACCACCCTGCGAGCGATCGCCGGCCTGGACAAGCTCGACGCCGGATCGGTCCACCTGGACGGCAGGGACGCGACCGGCGACGAACCGGCCGCACGCGACCTGGCCATGGTCTTCCAGAGCTACGCCCTCTACCCACGGCACACGGTGTACGAGAACATCGCCTCACCGTTGCGGGCACGCCGCCAGACAGCCGGCGAGATCGCCGCCGCCGTCGAGCAGGTGGCGAAACTGCTGCACATCGAACGGCTGCTGCGGCGCCGTCCCGCTCAACTGTCCGGCGGCGAGATGCAGCGGGTCGCCCTCGCCCGGGCGCTGGTCCGCCGCCCCCGCGCGTTCCTCATGGACGAGCCGCTGACGAACCTCGACCTCAAGCTCCGCGTCGAGATGCGCACCGAGCTCACCCGCATCCACCGCAGCCTCGGGGCGACGTTCGTCTACGTGACCAACGACCAGGTCGAGGCCCTGTCCATGGCCGACCAGGTCGCGGTCCTCAAGGAGGGCACGGTGCAACAGGTCGGGACGCCGACCGAGGTGTACGAGCGGCCGGCCAACCAGTGGGTCGCGGGCTTCGTCGGGAGCCCCCGGATCAGCCTGCTCGCCTGCCACGCCGAGGGAGACCGCCTGGTCGGGGCGGCAGGCTGGACCCTGCCGCGGCCCCGCTGGACCACGGCCGAGGACGGTCGTCAGCTGTTGCTGGGCGTACGCGCCGAGGACCTGTCCGTCGAGCAGCGCGGGGACGCGTCACTGGAGGGTGAGCTCTACGGGCTCGAACCGCTCGGCGACCGGACCGTGGTCGACGTCCGGGTGGGGACGGAGATGCTCAAGGTCAAGGCCCGGCCCACCGTCACCGGCACGCCGGGCGAGCGGCTGCGCGTCACGGTCGACCTGGACCGTGCGCACCTGTTCGACGCCGACACCGGGCTGGCGCTGCCCGAGGCCGGCAGGTAGCCGCGTAGCGCCCCCGGCGGACCGTCACCGGTGTGCCGTTCCTCAACGCGCATGGCGCGACCTGCTGAGCTCACGCTGCCCATCACCACGAACGTCACAGGAGGCGACCCCCAATGCGTGACCCGATGGACGTCCTGGCCCCCGAGCACCGGCGGCTCCGGATCGGCGACGCCTGGCGCGACGCCGCCGGCGGAGCCACCTTCGCCGTCGAGGACCCGGCCACCGGCAAGACCATCGCCGAAGTGGCGGACGCCGGCGTCGCCGACGGGCTCGCCGCTCTGGACGCGGCGAGCACGGCGATGGCGCAGTGGGCGGCGACCCCGCCGCGAAAACGATCGGAGCTGCTGACCGCGACGTACCGGGCACTGACCGAACGATCCGAGGAGGTCGCCCGGCTGATCACGCTCGAGATGGGCAAGACGCTCGCCGAGGCCCGCGGGGAGGTGGCCTACGGCGCCGAGTTCTTCCGCTGGTTCGCCGAGGAGGCGGTACGCGTCGAGGGGCGCTACAACACCGCTCCGGTCGGCGGGTACCGCATCCTCACCGTGCCGAAGCCGGTCGGGCCGTGCGTCTTCGTGACGCCCTGGAACTTCCCGTTGGCCATGGGTGCCCGAAAGATCGCTCCCGCGCTGGCGGCGGGCTGCACGACGATCACCAAGCCGGCCGCCCAGACACCACTCACCATGCTGTTGCTGGCCCGCATCATGGAGGAGGTCGGCGTTCCCCCGGGCGTCGTCAACGTGGTCACCACCAAGCGTGCCGGCGCGGTCGTCTCAGCGCTGCTGGCAGACCGCCGGACCCGCAAACTCTCGTTCACCGGGTCGACCGAGGTCGGGCGCGTGCTGCTCCGCCAGGCGGCGGACAACGTGCTGCGCACCTCCATGGAACTGGGCGGCAACGCGGCCCTGATCGTGTGCGCCGACGCGGACCTGGACGTCGCAGTCGACGGCGCCATGGTGGCCAAGATGCGCAACATCGGGGAGTCCTGCATCGCCGCCAACCGGATCTACGTCGAGGAGCCGGTGCACGAGGAGTTCGCGGCGCGCTTCGCCGAGCGGATGGCCGCGCTCTCGGTGGGCCACGGCCTCGACGACGGCGTGGACGTCGGGGCGCTGATCGACGAGCCGTCGGTCACCAAGATCGACGAGCTCGTCGCCGACGCGGTCGACCGCGGCGCCCGCGTCCTGGTGGGCGGCGAGCGCCCGGACGGACCGGGCCACTTCTACCCGCCGACGGTCCTCGTCGACGTGCCCGACGACGCGCGGATGCTGCAGGCGGAGATCTTCGGCCCGGTGGCGCCGATCATGTCGTTCACGTCCGACGACGAGGTGCTGGCCAAGGCCAACGACACCGAGTACGGCCTGGTCGGATACGTCTTCACCCGGGACCTCCAACGGGCGCTGCGGTTCACCGAAGGGCTGCAGACGGGGATGCTCGGCATCAACCGTGGCCTGATCTCGGACCCGTCAGCTCCGTTCGGGGGCGTGAAGCAGTCCGGGATCGGCAAGGAGGGCTCGCACGAGGGCATCCGCGAGTACCTCGACGTCACCTACGCGGCGATCGACCTGCCGTGACCAGCTCGCCGCCCGCCCAGCACATCGCCGCCGACGTTCCAGAGAGGCCCTGACATGCTTGAGACCGTCCGCGGACCACGCCAGCTGATCGTGGGCGAAGGGGTCGCGCAGAACATCCCACGCGTGGTGGCCGAGTGCGGCTCCCGGGTCCTCGTCGTGACCGACCGGACTCTTCTGGGACAGCCGGGCGTCGCCGAGATCGTGGCCGCCGTACGGGAGAAGGCCAAGGCCGTCGCGGTGTTCGCCGACGCGACCCCGGACGTGCCACTCACCGACGTCGCCCTGGCCGTATCGGTCGCCGCGGAGGTGGACGCCGACGTCATCCTCGCCATCGGCGGCGGTACGGTGATCGACCTCGCCAAGATCGTCGGCGTCATCCGGCGCCACGGCGGCACACCACGCGACTTCTACGGCGAGTCGAAGGTGCCGGGGCCGACGATTCCTCTCGTCGCGGTCCCGACCACGTCAGGCACCGGCTCGGAGCTCACGCCGGTCTCGGTGCTGACCGACCCTGACCGCGCGCTGAAGGTGGGTGTCTCCAGCGTCCACATCGTGCCCGACTTCGCCATCGTGGACCCCGAACTCACCTACACCTGCCCCGCGACCGTCACCGCCCACTCCGGCATCGACGCGTTCTGCCACGCGGTGGAGAGCTTCACCGCGCGGCCCCGTGCCCACAGCCCGCGCGACCCGGTGGAGCAGGTCTTCCTCGGCCGCAACCCGGTCACCGACCACTACGCGCTGCTGGCCGCGGAGCGGATCGCCCGCAGCCTGCGCCGCGCCGTCAGGGACGGAGGCGACACGGACGCGCGCGCAGACATGTCCTACGGGTCCATGCTCGCCGGGATCGCCTTCTCCCACGCCGGCAACGCGGCCCCGCACGCATTCCAGTACCTCATCGGCGCGGCCACCCACACGCCGCACGGCCTGGGCGTCGGGCTGCTGCTGCCCTACGCGCTGGACGCGGCCAGGGACGCCATCGACGACCGGCTGACCATCCTCGCCGGCGTGTGCGGGCTCGACGTGACCGACGCCTCGGATGCCGAGGGCGCAGACGCGTTCCTCACCTGGCTCGACGGGCTCCTCGCCGACATCGGCATTCCTGCCACCTTGGCGGACATCGGGGTGGCACGCGCCGACCTCCCACGCTTCGCGGAGACGGCCGGCGGCATCACCCGCTTGATGCAGAACCACCCAGGCCCGACCGACACCGCCAGCCTCACCGCGATCCTCGAAGCGGCCTGGCTCGGGGACCGGACCCGTTGCAGGCGGCCACAGCGGCACCAGGCCGGTCCGGGACGCGATCATTGAAGCCGGACGGTTGATCGCATCCACTGATCGGTTGATCCGGTGGCTCACCGATCGACGTGTCGCGCGGTCGATCCGCTGCGGCGCGCGGCCGCGCAGGCTGGACGGCGTGGACATCATCACAGTCACCGATCTGCGGAAGCGGTACGGTGAGCGGGACGTGGTCGACGGCGTCTCGTTCGCCGTGCGGGAGGGTGAGATCTTCGGGATCCTCGGCCCGAACGGTGCGGGCAAGACCACCACGGTCGAGTGCATCGCCGGCCTGCGGCGGCCCGACGGCGGCACGATCAGCGTGCTGGGGCTGGACCCGCACCGCGACGGGGGCGAGCTGCGGCACCGGCTGGGCATGCAGCTGCAGGAGAGTCACCTGCCGGACCGGATCACCGTCGCCGAGGCGTTGCGGCTGTACTCGAGCTTCTACCGCGACCCGGCCGACTGGCGGGCGCTGCTGTCCGACCTGGGCCTGTCCGAGCAGCGGCGCACCCGGTTCGGCAAGCTCTCCGGCGGGCAGAAGCAGCGGGTGTCGATCGCGCTCGCGCTGGTCGGCAACCCGCGGGTGGCGGTGCTCGACGAGCTGACGACCGGCCTGGACCCGCAGGCGCGCCGCGACGCCTGGGAGGTGGTCGAGCAGGTCCGCTCGCGCGGCGTGACGGTCGTGCTCGTCACCCACTTCATGGACGAGGCGGAGCGGCTGTGCGACCGGGTGGCGCTCATCGACGCCGGCCGGGTTGTCGCGCTCGACTCCCCCGCCGGGCTGGTGTCCAGAGTGGACGCTCCGCAGCGGATGCGGTTCCGCCCGGCGAGCCCGCTGGACGACCGGCTGCTCACCGAGCTGCCCGAGGTCACCGGCGTGACCCGGCAGGGCACGCAGGTGATCGTGACCGGCACCGGCAACCTGGTGCACGCCGTGACCGCCGTGCTGGCGCGCAACCAGATCATCGCCGCCGACCTGCGGGTGGACCAGTCCGGTCTGGACGACGCATTCCTGGCGCTGACCGGGCGCCGGGCCGGGACGCAACCGGATGAGCGGGGAGCCTGAGGTGCCGGCACTGTACCGATTGGCCGTGGCGGAGCTGCGGTTGTTCCTGCGTGAACCGAGCGCCTACGTCTGGTGCACGGCCTTCCCCGTGGTGCTGCTCGTGGCGTTGGGTAACGTACCGCCGTTCCGCCGCCCGGATCCGGCGCTGGACGGTTTGCGGGTCATCGACCTGTACGTGCCGGTCATCGCGATCATGGGTCTGGCCGCCATGGCGCTGCTGGTGACGCCGCTGTTTCTCGGGCAGTACCGTGAGAAGGGCGTGCTGCGCCGGCTGGCCACGACGCCGATTGGCCCCGGGCGGGTGCTCGGCGCGCAGGTCGCGGTGCAGGCGTTGCTCGCCGTCGCCACGCTGCTGGTGCTGTACGCGGTGGCCGGTCTCGCCTTCGACGTGCACCCGCCGGGGCAGGTCCTCGGGCTCGTACTGGTACTCCTGCTCACCGCGGCGGCGATGTTCGGGCTGGGCCTGTTCGTCGGCGCGGTGGCGCCTTCCAGCCGCGCGGCGAGCGGCATCGGCACCGCGCTGTTCTTCCCGCTGATGTTCTTCGCCGGCCTGTGGGTGCCGCGCGAGGCGATGCCGGACGCGCTGGTCCGCGTCAGCGACTTCACCCCGCTCGGCGCGGCGGTGCAGGGGCTGCGCGACACCACGGACGGCGGCTGGCCGTCCGTCCAGGGCGTCGCGGTGCTGGCCGCGTACGCGGTGCTCACCGCGCTGCTCGCGATCCGGTGCTTCCGCTGGGACTGAATGTGCGGTGGGGTGGGGCCATGACGAGCGTGCCGGTCGAGCTGCCCGAGACTCCAGCGTCCCGGCTGCGCCTGCAGCGGCTGCTGGTGCCGCTGCCGTACATCCTGCTCGGCGTGTCGGCGGTGCTGGCCCTGCTGAGCCCCGGCCAGAGCGCGGGCGATCGGCTGGTCACCGTCGCCCTGGTCGCGGTGACCGCCGCCTGGGCGCTGGGCATGTACACCCTGCGCCCGCCGTCGTGGACGCAGCGGACCGGTCCGATGCTGCTGTACGTCGGCGTGCAGCTGGCCCTGGCGGCGGTGCTGATGTCCTGGCGACCGGCCTTCTTCGTCTTCGGCATCATCGGCCTCGTGCAGGCCTACGAGGTGCTGCCGCCGCGGTGGGCGTTCGTCAGCATCTTCCTGACCTCCTGCCTGGTCAACGTGCTGCCGGGCGGCGTGCCCGACACCGCGGAGTGGGCCACGATGGTGGTGCTGATCGTGGCCCTGCAGACGTTCCTCATCGGCTGGTTCGGCTACCTGGGGTACCGCTTCAGCGACGAGACCGAGCAGCGTCACCGGGCGGTGGCGCAGCTGCGGACCGCGCTCGCCGAGAACGCCGGCCTGCACGCGCAGCTGCTCGAGCAGGCCCGGGAGGCCGGCATCCACCACGAGCGGCAGCGGATGGCCCGCGAGATCCACGACACCCTCGCCCAGGGACTGACCGGCATCATCACGCAGCTGCAGGCCGCCGAGCGGGTACGCGACGATCCGCGGCTGTGGCGCCACCACGTCGACCAGGTCCACGCACTGGCCCGGGAGAGCCTGGCCGCGGCCCGCCGCTCGGTCGCCGCGCTCGGCCCGCGGGAGTTGGAGGACGCCCGGCTGCCCGACGCCCTGGCCGACCTCGCCGCACGGTGGTCCCGGACCTCCGGCGTGCCGGTACAGCTGGAGACCACCGGGGAGGCGCGCACCCTGCACACCGAGATCGAGGTCACGCTGTTCCGCGCCGCGCAGGAGGCGCTGGCCAACGTGGCCAAGCACGCCGGCGCCGGCCGGGTGGCCGTCACGCTGTCCTACCTGGACGACGTGGTGATGCTCGACGTACGCGACGACGGCGCCGGCTTCGATCCGGCGGCGGTACCGCCCGGCGGCGGCGCCGACGGCAGCGGCTTCGGCCTGCACGGCGTACGGCAGCGGGCGGAGCGCGTGCAGGGCACCCTCACCGTCGAGAGCGAGCCCGGCGACGGGACTACGCTCAACGTCACCGTGCCGGCGCTGACCCCGGAAACGAGGCCGACGTGACCCACCCCATCCGCCTGCTCATCGTCGACGACCATCCGATCGTGCGCGACGGGCTGCGGGGCGCGTTCACCGGCACCGCCGAGTTCGAGGTCGTCGGCGTCGCCGGCGACGGCGCCGCCGCGGTCGAGCGGGCCGTCGAACTGCGGCCCGACGTCGTGCTCATGGACCTGCGCATGCCGGTGGTGGACGGCGCCGAGGCGATCCGGCGGCTGCGACAGCGGGCACCGCAGGTGCGGGTACTGGTGCTCACCACATTCGACACCGACCACGACGTGCTGCCCGCGATCGAGGCCGGCGCCACCGGATACCTGTTGAAGGACGCCCCCGTGGAGGACCTGCTGCGCGCGGTGCGCTCAGCCGCACGGGGCGAGTCCGTGCTGGCGCCGGCAGTGGCCGGGCGGCTGATGAACCGGGTCCGCCGCCCGGTGTCAGGCACACTGAGCCAGCGCGAGCTGCAGGTGCTCAAGCTCATCGCCGACGGCGCCAGCAACCGCGAGGCGGCCGCCGGCCTGCTCATCAGCGAGGCGAGCATCAAGACCCACCTGCTGCACATCTACGACAAGCTGGGCGTACGGGACCGGGCCGGCGCGGTCGCCGAAGCGTTCCGCCGCGGCCTCGTCTCATAGTGTCGTGTGGGGCGCCTACCGGGTCGGCACCGGCTGCTCGAGGTACTGAATCCAGCGGCAAAGATTCGTATCCTCGGCCAGTGACGAAGAAACTGCGGCCCAGGTCGACGGCGATGTCGCTCGACCTGGGCCGGCACCTCGGCCGGCCGTTCCGCCGGCCGCTGGCCCGCTGGCTCGACGAGACCCCCGACACCATCGACGAGGACCTGCAAAATACGGCAACGACCTGGGACGACCTGGGGATCAGTCACAGCGTGCGGGCGCTCACCTGGGCGTTGACCTCCGGCGTGTGCTTCGTCGCGGGCATCGTCTCGATCACAGTCGAGCAGCAGGTGGCCGGCCACGCGAACAAGCCGTCCGGCGCGATCCAGGTGGCGTTCGGCATCGCGATGCTCACCGGCCTCCTGCACGGCGGAGCAGCCGTCCTCGCCGGTCGGGGTGCTCGGCGCAGCGAGCGCAACCGTCCGCGCGGCCGGAAGGCCCAGCTCGCCGACCCCGGGCCGCAAGGCCCGACCGGGGTGCGGCTGTGGCTCCTGCTCCCCGGCAACCGGTACTTCCTGATCGCCGCAGCCTTCTTCGCCACGGGCGTCGTGAGCATCAGCACCTGAGTCGTGTGGCCCGCTCGCAAAGCTGTTGCGAGTCTCCCGAAGCCTGGTCCAGTGGCGCCAGCCAAGATCAGCAGGTTGCAGCATGGACGGCTTGATGCCTGAGGCTCCCTGGCGAACCTGTCAGCGCCACCGTTGGTAACGCCACCGGCAGCACCTGTCGGTCACCATTACGTTGAAGACGTACCGCACACCGGCATCTGGACAGCGGAGGAGGGCGACGGCGTGGATCGGCGCGCGATCCTGTTTGGTCTCGTTGCCGTTGTCGCATCGCCGTTCACGGCCACACTCAACGCGGGACCTACGGTCGTCACCAGCCTTACTGTAAGTTGGTCGCCGAACTCCTGCCGCCGTTGTCCCAGTCCGCTGCAATGGCAGGTGCTTGAATACGCGACTTCCATCGGCGCCGTCGCATGACGGGTTCGGAAGCAGGAAGTCTGCCGTGCATCGTCGTGTGCGGCGCAGGTCCGCCTCCAGACGTCGGCGCGCTGGTTGATCTTGCGCAGGCGCCCGCCACCGCGCGGCCAGGCTGCGCAGCTTGGCCGGCCCGCCGGCGGACATGACCAGGGCGTGCCCGGCCTCGCGCCCGCCCAGCTCCCGGCCTCGCGCGCGGTGGAGAACTCCCAGGCGAGCCCCGGATGGATGGCCCGTACCCGCGCTCATCTCCGGCGCGATCGGCTCGATGTCCCGCGCCGTGATGGCCGCCTCCACCCGTGGCCGCGCGGTCGCCCACCAGGCCCAGAACTCCACGATTCCCTGCTGCCCACCGCCCTTGCGGCGGTGCCGCGAAAAGATCATGACCCACCGGGACGCGGGGCGGCGCCCTGGGCTCGAGGCTTGCCGGACCCCGGGGTTGCGCAAGATCGCTATTGTGGCCGCCCATGGGAGCAGTGGGTTATGCGATCCGCGTCAGCGGTGACGGGCACGTCGATGCGTTCCGGGAGGCGACCTGGAATCTTGTCCAGAATTTCGTGCGCAACTACACGGTTGGGCCGCAGTACGACGAGCTGCGCTCCTACCTGGAGCACACCGACCCGGCCGGCAGCCCGCAGGATTCCGGGGAGACGATCGCGTACTGGTGGTTTCCCGACCTGACCGGCGTCTGCCACCGGTCGGCAAGCGCGTGGCTGCACTGGTTCGGGCTCGCCGTCGCCGTCGAATGGCCCTATGTGCGGGTGAAAGCCCGCGACCTGGGTGTGACCATCACGCAGGAGCGGCCCGAGCGGGGCGAGGCCGCGCCGGCCGGTGACCGGTTCGTCGTGCTGCGTGGCGTGCTCTGGCAGGTCGACGACGGCCTCTACGGCGACGACGAGCGACTCTCGATCGAGGAGCTCTCCGCAGACGAGCGGGCCGCCTACGAGGCCGCCCGGGAACTGTGCGCGTGCGGCGTGTGCGAGTTCCTGCGCCCCGACGAGGACGCGTTCGCCGCGACCCTCGCGCAGTTGCGCGGCGGTGACGCCGAGGACATCAGACGCTCGGCCGCGCTCCTGGGCTGGATGGGCCGCACCACCCCGGAGGTCCTGGAGAGCCTGATCCAGGCCGCGGCCAGGCTCAACGGTCCCGACGCTCACTACTATCTCAGCGACCCGGTCCAGTTCTGCGCGCTGATGCTGCCCGGCGCGTGGGAGCAACTGCTGGCGATGGCGCGAACGGCCGACAACTCCTGGTCCATCACGTCGATCCTGGACGGGCTTGCGGCCATCTACTACCGCCCAGGCGAGCGCACCGCGGCCGAGAAGACGGAACTCCTGGCGGTGGTGCGGATCGTCGCCGACCCTGGCGGCCGTTGGAACGACGAATCCGCGCAGATGTGGCTGGAGGAGCTCGAGCGGGAGGAGGGCTGATCACGGCCGGCGGCAGCCGGGTCCTCGGGAGCGCATGTGCCCCCGTCGCGGCGACGTCCGAGCTCCTGCTCCGCCCTCTGACCGCAACGCCCGCCCGGCCGGCCGATCGTGCCGGTCGCCGCGAGCAGCGCCTCGACCAGCGTCGTCTTGCCGGAGCCGGAGTCCGCTCGACGTCCGTGCGCCGGGCGCCGTACTCCGAGATCGCGCAGTACCTCAAGTCCATCCGACCTTGTCGAACGCTGAGGAACTGCACTGATGCCCGAGACCACGACCGATACACAGACCCGCTCCAGCGGCTGCCTATGCGGGAGGATCCGGTTCACCGTCACCGGCTCACCCGACTATCCGCATGTGTGCAGCTGTCCAACGACAGATCGATGAGAAAAACGACCGACAAACCGGTGAGACACTTCGGCGCGGCCAAGGTCAGCCGACTGCCGCCGACAAGATCGCCGAGAGGAACCCGCCGCGGCCGGCAACTCCTCGAACTGCTCGGCAGACCAGAGATCCAGCAACTGCTCGACCGCTACGCCCCGGTAACCTCAGCGACGCAGCGCTGACCGCCACGGCGCCACCGGCTGTTCCGCCACACCAACACCACCTACGTCCGCTCCTATCAGCACACCGCTAAAGGAGGTGTTGGGTAAGTTCGTCCAGGCAGTGTGCGACATCGTCGGTGGTCGCCAAGCGGTAATAGAACAGGCTGGACAGCTTGCCGGGCCGGCTGACGACGTTCATTTTGGCGTCACCGTCGGCCCAGACGGTAAGGTGGGCTAGGGCACCGCTTGTCTCGCAGGTGATCGATGCCGCGGACCTGTCCATCTCCGATCCGATGGTGACACTCCAGCGCACGCCGGCATTCTCCCACCCGGCCGCACGCGCGTGGACGGCTGCAGTGACATGCCTGAGATCGAGGTCCGCCATGGCACTAATCGTATCCGATCGGCGACGGTCCCGACCAAACTGGAGAGATGTCAATGGCAAGGAGGAAATGCAGCCCGCAATGCACCTGGGGCATGCATTTCCTCACTCAGCCTTGCCGTTCGAACGGTGCGTTTCTCAGCAGGAGAATCTCACGTAGTTCAACGACTGCACATCTTGCGAACGGCTACCGCCCGCCGCCCAGCCCGTCGTCACGAGGCGATACGTGTAGGTCCCGTCGCCATCGCAGTCATACCCGGGCAGGAGTGTCAGGAAATACGCAGTAGTCCAAGACGAGGTGTCCGTCTTGACGGTCTCCCAGCCCCACCACCGTTCACGTTGGATCTGGGTCCGGATCATCTGCGGGCCCCAGCCAGAGCCGCTGCACCACTGCGAGCCCTCGCCCTCCGCCCAGTCTCCGGATTGCCAGATGTCGCTCGCATATACCGTGCAGACCCAGTCCGCCGCCACAATGGAGCCGCTCGGCGACGCCGCATCCGGCCCGAATGCCGTTTTCCCTTTCGGCATGTCAGTTGCCGTTGCGGGCACGATCGACACCGTGGGCGCCTTCGCGACCGCATCCTCTTTGCCGCTGGCGGCTTCCGCCGCCGACGGCAACAGGAGAATTCCCGCAGCCATTGCGGCAACGGAAACAGCGAACCTCTTACCAGCCTTCATTTCTCCCCGAGTTCGGTGGCCATTGAGAAGCAACATAGCCCGATGGCAAGAACTTTAGGAATCGTTAGTTGCCTGATAATTGAGAGTGGCGCAACCGGCGGGGGATAAAACCGGCATTTAGGCTACTTCGGGCGATGACCCCTAGGGATCTCGTTGCTATAAGGCCGGAAAGTCACATTAGACACAGAACGACGATGGCGGTCGAGCCGAAGCGGCCACCACCAATCTCGTCCTCGCCGCCGCCCGCGCCGTCGGAAACAGATCAAGAAGCGGCGCAACGAGTACGGCGACCACGGCGCCCGATCCGCGACACTCGGCGCTCCGGAGCGACCCACGAACCGTGAAAACCTCAGGTCAAACCACCGCATACCGTCCGAAAGGATCAAGGAAGAGCGGGAGCGGGAAGAAGTGCACGGCGAGCAACCATCGTCCACATCGGACGGAACGAGCCGTAACCGCAGGTCAACTGATGAGCCGCCTCGGACCCGAACCGGGAACCTACGAATTAAGCGGAGCGTCGCACTGCCAACGCTGCACCACGGCCGGTAGACGAACAGGCAAACGAGGCTCATTCGATACGAAGCGACTTGATGAACACCTGCTCCGATTTCAGATTCCGATAGCCGCGAGCGAGGTAGAACCGATGCGCCGCGGACCGTTCACTGCCCGACAACACCCGCACCGCCGCGACACCACGCCCGACAGCCCACTGCTCCAGACGCGCGACAAGTGCAGTCCCCACGCCATGCCCCTGGTGATCGCTCGCGATCGTCAAACCGGCGACCTCCACGCGATCCCCGTGCAGCAAGCTCGTGCTCTGAAACCCATGCAACCACCCAATGACGCGTTCCGATGTCGTCGCCACGAAGACCACATGACCGGTCGCAAGTCCCGCCTGTCCGTGGCGCACATCCGAGGCGTCGATCTGATAGCTCAATTCGAGCGCGAGGTCTGCGATTGCCTCCGCGTCGGTCACGCCGGCCTCTCGCACCACCAGCAGCGGCTCAGACGCTGCCATACACCCTCCTCCGGCCGGCACGGAGCTCCAGGTCGACACGCATCCGTGAAGCTGGATCACACGTCGGACTCCTCGCACATTCCTGACGTCCCAGCATGCCGCTTCTCGACGGGCCTCACCGAACACGCGATGACACTCGGCCACACCTGCCAATCACCACCTCCGCCAACGAAGCTCACCCTATGACACTGCCCAGCAGGTCGGTGCCGAGCGGTCATATCGGACCAGGCAGAAGCGCACAAAGGCGCGCGTCCAAAGGAAGCGACATTCACGTGAGACGAAGGCAGCGACAAACCCATGAGACGCCACACCGTCCATGCAGGTCGCAGTGGTTCCCACCGACAAGATCAACGAGAACCTACAAGCCGCTATTGCAACAGATGCAACACTGTCGTCTCTCAAAAACTGTTGCACGGCAACGGTTTCAGCACAACTGACGGTATACGTTCGGTGGGCGTGACCTGGCGGGACGTCAGCAGCCCCCACATTGCTGCGTTGGATGCAACATGGGTTCGGGAGGCCGTTCGGTCGATCTACCGGGTGCCGTGCACCTGGTGATGCCGGCCGGCGTGGCCCAGCCCGACCCGGAACGCGCGGTGTTCGACGGCATGCTGGAAGGCTGGTAGCGGCAGCAGCGTTCGCTGCGACCGCGTCGCTACGGCAGCGCTGCCGTCAACGGCCGCTGATCAGGATCACGATCACGAACAACAGGCTGAAGAATCCGACAGCTCGGCGAGCAAGCCGCGCCGACAAATCCCTGAGACGGCGAGCCGATCCGGCAAGGTCAACCGACCGCGGGCACGCGCTTGTGTTGGAGTCTGTCGGGCTGCGGACTGTCCCGTCCGGCCTCCACCTGCCGATGGGCGAGCACATCGCAGTCGTCCAACCAAGTCCGCCCACCGCTGGGACCACCACGCCGCTCCTGGCCGGCCACCCGGCCCGCCGGGCACGGCCGCGGCCTGCTGTGGTCCGGCTCGACGATGGCCGCCGCCGGCGGCGGCCCTCCCGTCAACCACGGCGCGACCGAACTGATGACCGCCAACCACCGGAAGGTGCGCACGGCCAAGCCCGTCCGCCGCGCTCGCCCAGGCCAGCGAACAGCCCGGCGGCAACATGTTCGTGTACATCGGCGCCGGCCGACCCTACGAGTGCCAACCCGGGAGCTTCCGCATGAACCCGGCCGGCCCGTGATCCTCCGGTCCCGTCTCGAAGCCTGGGCCGTCGTCCTCCGACGTGGCGTCCGGGTCGTTGCCGCGGGCCCGCGCGCGCCTGATCAGCCCGGCGAACACCGTCCCGCTGACGACCAGCACGCCGACACCCACGATGAGCACCCCGGCCAGCGTCGGATGCCACTCGTCGGCCCGCCGGACGTTGTCGCATGGCAGCCAACGCGAGTAGTGCACGGTGACGGTGTCGCCGGCCGCGATGTTGTCGAGGTCCGGGAAGAGCTTCGTGGGGGTGGCCTCACAACGGGTGCCGTCAGGCAGGACGAACACCGCGGCGTACCGCGGCGGCTGATCGACGGTCACCGAGCCGACGGTGAGCGGCTGCAGCTCGACCCGCTGCGCGGTGGCAACGGCCTCGCCGCCGTGGGCGTCCTCCCACGTCTGCCACAGCGCCAACCCCAGCACGACCACCAGGAACGTGCCCCAGATCCCCATCAACCAGCGCATGTCTAAAGGTATACACGTGCGTCACGCTCAGTGAGCACCCGTAGCGGAGCCGTTCGTCTGCCTGCCGTGGCGCGGTACGCGCACCGGTGGCTGGCCGTGCGGTGAATCACTCGTTCCGGGCGCGCGTTGACAGGCGCCCAGGAACACAGACCGGGTGTGGGTCAGCAAGTCAGGCAGGCTGTCCGCGCGTGCCAGCGCCCCCGAACTGGCCGATCTCACTACCGAACTTGACATGCAGGCGCCGACGACCTCGTGATCGACCACATCCGGACCGAACCGGGCCCCCTACACCCGGCCGTCCAGCGCGACCCGGGACGAATACATGCTCCATTGACCGCAACGCGTTGCCAGGGTGGTGGTCAGGCCGAAATTCGCTCGGCGAACCCTGCACGGGACTGCGGCGCCGGGAAGGGGACCGCGAAGTACTGGGTCTCGTGCGCGACCCGGCCGTCGGTGAACTCCATGATGCTCACCGAGTAGGTGGGCGCGCCGTCATAGGTGATGACGCATTCGCTCACCCACAGGTCGCCACTGCCGCTGATACGCAGCACGGTGAAGTGACGGTCAGCGGGATTGGCGCCGCGCTGGGCGGCGATCGTGGTGCGGCTGCGGAACCGTTCGCCCGATTGGGGGTAGTCCAGGATCGCGTCCTCGGCGTACAGGGCGTGCTCCGCCGCGAGCTCGCCCGCCTCTGACGCCCGCCAGTGCTCCTCGATCGCAGCGCGGGTCCGCTGGTCGGCAATCACGGCTTCGGGCCTCCTCCAGTTGCTGGTCGTCGCGGCACTTTTCCCACAGCCGTGATGCTCAACCCGTTTCTGCTGATCACGTTTCCGCTGTCATCGCACGGCTGTTGCCGAGGTGGCCGTCACCGTCCGTGCCCGCTGATCGCCTGGCTGCGGCATCGTGCGGTCGAGGCTCCGGCGTTGATGACGTTCTACCGCCGCTTGGCGGGCAGCCGTGCATTGCCGCGGTCTGACAAGATCGATACGGGAGGTGGAGCCGTTGCCGTGCACGTGGGTTTCGTCAGCTGGTGGACCGCTGCTTGTCGCTCCGCAATCGGCGCTGTCGCTTTGGACCGGCGCTGCCAGCACGGACGGACCTGTGGAGGACTGGGGGACTACGGCCCGGATCAGAGCTGGAGCCGGAGAACCACCTCGTCATCGATCTGGAGCCGAGCGCATACCGGGTCCGGGCGACGTACCGCGCCGATGGTGACAACTGGATGATCCTTGTTCAGCTCCAACCCACGCCATGAACTTGACCGGCTGGCAACGAACGCAGACCTGATCAGACGGAGCGCGTAGGCCCATCACGCGGTGTGACGGGCGTCCTGCGCCATCCGGTGCGCAGACATGGCCGATGAGCGGATATCCGATCAACACCTGGGCGGTCCGGCCCTTGGCGTGCATGATGTTTCCGTGACCTATCCTGCTCCGCTGTACCACGACAAGAACGGCGAGATCAGCGCAGCCTACCGCCCGGACGGCACCACGCCGGACCTCGTCTATCCGAACGGCACTCGACTGCATTATCTGTCCACCGGCACGTCGACCGGTGGCCTGTTCGGTCTGTACCGATGGGAATGCGGACCCGACGTGACCGGACCGGATCCGCACTTCCATCGGTCGTTGACGGAGTCCTTCTACATTCTGTCCGGCACCATCCGAATCTATGACGGAAGGCGCTGGATCGACGCCGAGCCCGGAGACTACGTGCACGTCCCGGCGGGCGGTATTCATGGGTTCAAGAACGAGTCCGGAGCGCCAGCGTCGATGCTGCTGCACTTCTCGCCGGGCGCGCCCCGTGAGGGCTACTTCGAAGGGCTGGTCCGGGTCGCGCAGATGGGCGAGGAGGAACGCGCCGCGTTCTACCAGGAACACGATAACCTCTGGCTGACCTGACCGGCACCGCCCGGGCTCAGACAGGCGTACTGTTCTGCCACTGTCACGGCGCGGACGTCCACCTGCGGTGCGTCACCGGCCGTAGCAACGTGCCGATGGCGTGAGCGGCCGGCAGTGCCGGGGCCTCCTCACGACAACTTCCCAGGCCGGGTGGTGCTCGTGGGATCGTTGGAGCGGGCCGTTGAGATTCGGCTGGCGGCGACCGAGGACGGTTCTACGGGTGACCGGCCCGGTGGAGCCGAGGACGTCCGTAACTGGGCGGACGGCGTGGCCTATCCTGGAGTCGTGGTTGTGGACCTCCGTACGGCATTGAGCGCGGCGTTCCACCCCCTTTAGGTGGCCGCAGTTGCGGCCCCGGAAGGGGTCAACATGTCTCGTACGGACAAGGACGGTCCGCATCACCCGCGGACTGGCTTGCGACTTCTCGTCGGTGGCGCCGGTCCGCCCAAGTGGTTCGTCGACCACGTCTGGACCAGTAGAGAACGTCAGGCAGCGCGAGTCGCATGCCGAAACGCCGCCAAGGAGTATCGCGGCGACGGGATCGTCGACACGATCCCCACCATCCAGCAGCATCGCCGCAGTGCCCAGTGGCTCTGGTGGTGACGTAACGCCCAGCCGTGTGCTCCGTCCGACGGACTCGACGGACACACGGCGGCAAACGTCGACCGTCCGGATCTGCCGCTGTCCGGCCGCGCGTTCAGGTTCCGGCTCTGTCGGTGGCAGATGGTGCCCGGCGGGTGGCTGCTGCGATCGGTCGCAACAGCCCCAACTGGACGAATGTGCCTGAAGTTCGGTTTCTTGGGCGGTGCTCAACGGTGCCCGGAGTAGGTCGAACATGGTCGGGCCGGCCTGCCAGAACAGGTACGCCTCCGGTCGTTGCTCGACGCGCTGAATCGCTGCCCATGTCCACCGCTGCGAGCTGAGATCTGTGTGGGACTCGAGTGCGTCCTCGGTAATTGCCCAGGTGCGGGGGCGGTGCCACAGCGCTGGGACGGTGACGGCGTTGACGAACCGGCGACGTGCCGCGAGTACCAGCAGGATCGACATGACGACTGCGGCGCCCCCGAAGGTGGTGGCCTGAGAGTCTGCGTCGCTCGATACCGTGAACGCGCCGCCGACGGCCAGCGTTGCCGCTAGCAGCAGCGTCGAACTCGCGCAGAGCGGGGTGGTTGTGCGTGCCTGGGACGTTGACGCGCTGCGCGCGGACGAGGAGTTCGCCACGGACTTCACCGTCTTCATCGAGGAGCCGGCGCCCTGGGTTCCGATCGGCACGGGGGCTTACTCCGTGCATCGGGGCTGGCATCCGACGACATCGTGTGGATCGCGCTCGACTCCGACGACACCACGGCAAAGCGGGCAACCGCCTTGCACCGAGCCGTGGCCCGCCGGCATACGTGCTCGTTCGGTCCGCCTATGGTCGCCGCGCTGGCTGCCTGCCTGCCTGCCGTCCATGACTCAGCGCCGTTTGAGTATCCGAGCTCATGTGCCGTGTCCGGGCCGGCCATAGCTTCGATGCATGACAACCCAGGTTGCAAACCGTCCCCACCCGCGGCCGTGGGCCCAGGTTCTCGGCGGGCTGAGCGTCGCGATCCTGTCGGCGGGGTCGTGGTTCGCCTGGATGGGCTGGGATCACCAGTATCAGATCGATCCGCGGACCCAGGAGGCCAGCGGCCCCTACGAGGCGTGGCAGGTGGTCGGGTGCGGCGGATCGCTACTGATCCTACTCGTCGCCGCGCTGCTCGGGCGGGTCCGGTGGTTCGTCGCCGCACCGGCGATGACCGTGGCGTTCACCGCTGCCTGGACCGCCACTGCGGCCTCGACCGACGACACCGGCCTGTACGGCGTCGGCATGATCCTGCTGTTGCTGGGCCTGGCGGCGGGGACGACGGTCGTCTCGATGGTTGTTCTCGGGCTGCGTCGACCCGACCGTGGAAGACCGCTGAACTCCTAGATCGGCGCATGGATGGTGATCCAGTGCCCGCTCATGCCGCGACTGCGGTGCGTCGGCAGGACCGTGCTAATCACCATCAGTGACGGGAGCGACGACGCCGAGGCTTGCTGTCCGGTCGATGTGAGGATGGGGTCGGCGGCCGGAGACGGGAGTCAAAGTTCTGTCCGGCGGCGCCACCACGGCAGGTAGGCGGGCGTGAAGGGATCGTGAACCGTCACGGCGCGGTAGCGCGCGTCCAGCGTCGCCACGATCGGCCAGAGCTGTCGGCGTGCTGGTCGACGGAGTTCGGCGAGCAGAGCCTCCAGCAACGCACGATCGTCGGCAAAAGGTGGGCTGAGCTGCCATCCGTAACGCCATCGGTCTGGCCGCGGACATCGGGCCCAACCGGTCCACCGAAGCAACGCTCGTGCGACCTGCTCGGAGTCGAGGCCGTGACGACGTTCGAAGTCGCGTATCTGGTGCCCGGTCGAGGTTGACAGGTTGGCGGGCAACGGCACGTGTGATGCGGGGACCAGATACCAGCGGCGGCGGCAGGGCGACAGCATCCTGATCTGACTCGCTGATCGGCGAGGCATGAACACTTCCGGCATCAACTATGTCGTTACATCATGCCACTGCCGCGTGCTGGCGTAACACCCCGCGTCGAAGCGCTGACACGGGTGCGTCGGCGATCAGCGTGGTTACCGTGCGTATGCCGCCGAGACTGTTGCCGTGCGAACGCTTTACGCAGTGTGGAGCCGGCACGGCACGGCGGCCGCGCAGGTCGTGGCCCGCGCCGCTGCGGCCTTGCGTGATCGGGGCTGGCCGATGACCGCCAGCGGCGACGTGTACGACGGTTGCGTCCGGTCCGCGGGGTGTTCACCTGGGAGCAGCAATGTCTGTCGCTAAAGCCAACCGACCGGTTCATCCAGCCACGCCACACCAGCCGCCCCGGCGCCATCGTTCTGTGGGCGCCGCCTGTCGGGTCAGGACTGACGTGTGAAGGGGGTCCGCTATGCCTGGCGCGACGCGACAGCTGCAGCTGTCCGCGAGTGGTATCGAAGTCGGGCACCTCGGCAGAGATCAGCTGGCCTGCGCGCCCGCATCCGTTGCCGGGCAGGCTGGTCGGGTCTCCTTCGCTCGGCATGACCCGCACCACACCCCCAGAAACGGATAGAGAATCCGATTATTTGCTACGGTCGCTCCAAGTGGATTCTCTATCCGATTATGGGGAGTGGCTGTGCAACACCATGCGATCGTCACGGCGGGTACTGGCGGCATCGGCTTGGAAACGGCGCTCGGGCTGGCGGCGGCCGGCTTCGCCGTCACGGTCATCGGCCGCGACGCCAGCCAGGGTGCCCGGGCGGTCGAGCGGATCACGGCGACGGCACCGGCGCACCCGGCCCGTTTCCTGCCCGCCGATCTCGCCTCGCTCGACGAGGTCCGGGCGCTCGCCGAGCGCATCGCCGCCGAGCACGCCGGCTCGGGGGAACCGCTGAAGGTGCTCGTCAACAACGTCGGCGCGATGTTCTCCGAACGCCGGAACGTCGGTGGTGTCGAGGCCTCGTTCGTGGTCAACCACCTGTCCCCGTACTTGCTCACCGAGCTGCTCCTGCCCACACTGTCGGCCGGCGCGCCAAGCCGGATCGTCAACGTGACCTCGGGCGCGGTCGGTGTGGCCAAGCGCGTGTTCGACGCGGTCGAGCCGCCCGGCGGCTACTACGGCTTCCACTGGTACGGCCGCGCGAAGCTCGCCAACCTGGCCTACACCCTCGATCTGGCCGCGCGGCTGGACGGGTCGGGGGTATCGGTCTTCGCCGCCGACCCCGGTGGCGCGGCGACCGACATGACCAACGGCACGATGGCCGACCCGCGGATCGTCTCGCCGGGCCTGCGCCTGCTGTGGCCGCTGGTGCGGCGCAAGTTCGCCCGATCGACCGCCGGCCCGGCGTCGGTGGCCGCCCGGCCGTCGATCTTCGCCGGCACCGCAGCGGCACTCGATGGCCGGACCGGTGTCGTGATCGGCGCGGACGCTCAGCCGGTGGCGCCGTTCCGGCCCGCGACGGAGCGTCGCATCGTTGCCGCCGTGCGCCGGCTGAGCGAGCGTCATGCGCCGTTGACCGTGGCCTAGCGACGGATCTGGGGGCGTGCGGACGGAATAAGCTGATCCCATGACCAGCCCGCCACTGCGCAAAGACGCCGCCCGCAACTGGGACCGGATCGTCGCCGTGGCCCGCGGCCTGGTCGACGAGCACACGCCGCTGCAGCTCAACGACGTCGCCCGCCGCGCCGGACTGGGTGTCGGCACCGTCTATCGGCACTTCCCCACGCCCGAGGCGCTGCTGGAGACCGTCGCGCTACCGTGCCTGGAGGCGCTCGCCGGGCACGGCGAGGAGGCGGTGCACGACACCGATCCGTGGCGGGCGCTGGCGAGCTTCCTGCTGCACACGGTGGAGGCCCAGGTCAGCGATCCTTCCCTGGCCGCCGTCTCCGCCACCGCGCGCGACGCCCTGCCGCGCACCACGGAACTCAAGCGGTCGCTGCGGTCGGCGGGCACCACACTGCTGGGGCGCGCCCACGACGCCGGGGTGGTGCGCGCCGATCTGACCGCGTCCGACCTGGTGCCGCTGATGTGCGGGATCGCCTACGCCGTCGAGGTCCATTGCGAGACACCGGCCGAGCGGACCGCCACAGCCCGCCGCTACCTCCTGGCGCTGCTGGAGGGGCTGCGGGCCACACCAACGTCAACACCGCCCCCGTAAAACGCGAGCTCGTTGCGGAGCGTCATGGCGAGCGGACATGCCGAGGACTGGCGACGGACTCTGCTGGCGGTCGAGATCGTTGTTGTGAGTGATGCGGTCGGCTCGGGTCTGGACTGCCGCTTCACGGTTTCAGCGGCGCGGAGACGATCGAGATAGTTCGTGGGCTACAGCGGAAGTTGCCTCGTTGGCGAGCCAGCGCCCAGTTCACCCGCGACAACGACGGCAAGGTGAACATTCTCGAGCGGGAGTGATCGCGTCCGTAACCGCGCCCCGAGTTTGCGCGGCCAGAGGTGAAGGTCGGCGTGCCCGCACATGCCACGTTGACTATCGGCGGGCTGGCCGCTCGGGGCAGCCGTACGGCCCGTGGCGGGGGACAACCGCGCATTACGAAGCAGGAGAGCGCTGAGCTCATCAAGTAGGACGACGAGATCGGCCCGGCCGGTCAGGTCGTAGTGCTTGTTGACGATCCGGTCGTCGGGCAGATGGCCGGTGTCCAGGTCGGCCTCGCCGCTGCTCCGTACCGCGATCTCGACGACTCAGGCCGCTGAATCGAACTGCGCGTTGACGAACGCCTTCCCGCAATTCGGTTCCATCGTCCGCACCTGCCACCGCATGCCCAGCACGGTCCAATTGTGAGCGCGGTCCTCGACGGCCGACGACCTCGTCTCGAGCGGGAAGGTCACAGCGGCGACTGTCACATGGTGTCGCCGTGGCGTTGGCGCATCCTCATCTGGCCGCCGATCGTGCTCGATGCCGACCACCAGGAAGCGCGGAGTTGCCGGGCGCCGGGTCACAACAACGACAGTCACGGGCGTCTAATTCCGTTGCCGCACAGACTCGCTGGCTATGAAATTGACTCGAGTCCTTGTCATCGCGGTCACCGCCGCGGCGGCAGTGGGGATCGCACCCCAGCCCGCGTTCGCCATTCCGTCCGGCACCGGCTGGTCCGGCTTCTGGGAGTACACCGGCGGCACCAGCATCCAGGTCACGTTGGACGTGCCGGGCGCGAAGCTGGTGGCGAACGGCTGGGACGCCCTCGGTGTGCGCGCCTTCGTCCTGAACATCACCGACACCGTCGCCGACGGCAAGTGTGCCTATGTCAAGTGGACCGCGGCCGCCACGACCGAGCACTGGGCCTGCGGCAGCGGCACCACGGTGCAGATCACCGGACTGCCGACCTCGACCAACGCCGTCACCGCCGTCCTGTGCCGCGACTCCACCACCCACGACAACAAGACCAACTGCAACGTCATTGATGTGCCTTCGTCCGACACCGACGAGTTCATCCGCACCGAGGGCAACGGCGCGCACTGGAAGTACTACGACGGCTACTCGGGTGAGGACTGGGGCGCGTGGATCACCATCGGTGATGTCCACTTCGACTACTTCGGGTGGGACGACACGCCGTCCGGACAGCGCTGGATCCAGTCCTGGCTGACGCTCCTCGAGCCCGCCTGCGGTTCGGGCACCGTCCTCAATGCCACCCCACCGTCGACCGCGTCCATCTGCTCCCAGTACGACCTTGGCGTCGACCTGCCGGACACGAACGTCACCGGCACGGCATGGGGCCACGCCTGCACCTGGTCCTACCGGGGCCTGAACCCGCCCAAGCACTGCATCAAGCTCCGCGTCCCCGAACCCAACTGACGCCGCCGGCATCTTGGGCTTCGGACACGAGCCGATCTCCACTCGCAGCCCGAAGCCCAAGATCCATCCCGCTGCCACCAGCGGTCGCCCGGGCGGGTCGACGGGCCGATCCTGCGGAACATGCCCGGCGGGCGGATGGATCGCCACGCCGCGTCCCGGCGGCTCAGGCACCTCGCCGCGGCCGCCGGTGTGCGGATGCCCAGGATGCACCCGCACATGCTGCGGCACACGTTCGTCACGACCATGCTCGACGCCGGGGTCAGCTTCCGCGACGTGCAGATCGCCGCCCGCCACGCCGACCCCCGCACGACGATGCGCTACGACCGGGCACGCAACAACCTCGACCGCCACCCCAACTACATCCTCGCCGCCTACATGCCCTCCGGGACCTGACACCGCGGCTCGCGCCCATGCTGTGAGTGCGGTCGCAGGCTAGCTCATGGAGTCGTACGACCAGTGCAAGAAGACGTCCGGCTTCATCCGTAGCCAAAGCGTGGCGGCGGGCGCATCGTCAGCGAAGTCCACCCGTAGCAGTTCATGGCCGTGCGTGCGATCGATCCCGACGGCTTGGACACCGGCCAGCTCGAGGTCTACCAGGAACTGGCCGTCCATTGCCGCTCTCAGCCGCAGCCGGATTTGTTCGTGGGCCGGCTCGATGTTCAGCTCGATGCCGTATCCAGCCCGCACGGTCCGGAACGTCACCGTCGTGTACGGCCAAGGGGTTCGCCAGCCGTCCGGTTCGTCAGCCGGACGCTCGTGCACGGCATTCGGATATGTCGGCTCCGCCTCGAACAGCCAGACGAGGTCTTCATAGCTGGGGATTGGTTCCATGACCACTGCGGAATGCTCACACATGCTGGCGCGACACGGTACAACGGCACGCGCTCATGGCCGCGTAGCGGGCGTCGGACCACCAGCGACCGTCACGCACTGTCCGTCGCCACAGTTGGCGGCGCTCCGCGGGACGGCGTTCGCTCGTGCTGATGACAAATGCGTTCGTGACCGTTGCCGCGACAGGCAGCCGAAGCCAGCAGTGCTCAGCGGTCTTGCTCGAGCTCGCCGGGCAGCAAGCTGAACATCACGGTGTCACGACGCCTATTCTTGAAACGAAGGTGTGACCGCAGCAGTCCCTCGCGCACGAAGCCGCACCGCTCCGCGACTCGCGCGGAAGCAATATTGTCCGGCGCGCACGTCAACTCCAGCCGCTCCACATTCAGTCGCGCGAAGGACCACCGGGCAAGCAGTCGCAGGGACCGAGTCGCGACACCGCGCCCACGCTCCCAGGACGCAACCCAGTATCCGATGGCTGCTCGCTGGTTGGAAGCATCGACGTCATACACTGACATGGCACCCCACACGCGCTCAGGCCGAGCGGCATCAACAATGGCGAAGTTGAGCGCCTCGCCAGCGAGGCGCTCCTGCTCATTGCGCTCGTACGCAGCAGCAACATCGGCCTCAGTGGTCGGCTCGATCCGTGGCGACGAGAAGCGCTGGCACAGACCATCCGCGAATCCTTCGTATCGCTGCTGCGTGTCCATCCTTCGCCACGGACGCAACAAGACGAAACCATCTTTGAGTGGTGGATCGGGGAAAGGCAGCGCCTGCACCTCGCAGGTCCATGCGTTCCGGAGCGTCTAGTGCGGGAAAGTCCTGGGGATGCGCTTTCCGATGCCACTGCGGAACTGCTCGATCTGGGCCTCGATCTCCCGGACCGTGAGTGTCTTTTCCAGCCAATCCAGGTACAGGCATCCGGCTGCGAGCGCCATGAGGTCCACGGTGAAGTAGATGGCCATCAGCGGGTTCACGAACAGCGTGGGTCCGGACAGGCGGCGGATGAAGCCGGTGTCGCCGCTCAACGCCGCGGCGATCTGGCCGTTGACGATGCTCGGCCGCTGCGGCGTCGCGGCTTGCGCGGCGGCTACAGCGTCGCGGTACAGGGCCGCCTCACGGCTGCCGCTGGGGATGGACAGCGCGCCGAGATAGCCGCCGTCGCGGTCGAGCGCTGCAAGATTTTCCAGGACCTGGACATGGTTCACGCCGTGGAAGGCGTCGATACCGAAGCCCAGGCACGTGACAAGTTTGATCGGTACGTCGAGTCCGGCCACCGCTGCGAGGCTGCCGATGTCCTCGACCGGGGTACCCAGCCTCGACTCGTCACCCCGAAGCAGAATGTCGGTGCCCCCGTCGATCAGGACGATCGCATCCACTTCCAAGGAGGAGACGAGATTGCGGTACGCGGTGCGCAGCGGCTGCACCCCGGTGCGGCGCAGGGCATACACCGTCGACGGCAGTCCCCGCTCGGCCAGCCAGTGCGCGAGGGCCAGTTCCGGAAAGTACGAGACATGCCGGGCGACGTCCGGCGTGACGGCAGCGACGTTCGGATCCAGCCACCCTTCGTCAGGCACGAGCGTCAACGGCGCGAACGACAAGTTGGCCAGGTATACCTCGACGTTTCGATCCCACAACGCCAGCGCCAGCGGAAGCCCGGCGTACACGTCGAATCCGCCACCCGCCCCTGCCAGCAGGACTCGGCGCGCCGGTTCGAGCGCCGCGAACAGTGGAGGCGTGGCAAGCGACGGCTTCATGAGAAGCATTCTCTAGTAATGCACCTGCCTGAAGTGCCGGCCCCGGGGTTGTTCGGCCGGCGCGACCACATAGCGGCTTCTCCGGCCGTCAACCAACGGCGGCGGAGTTGCCGGCAGCGGCCACGCTGCCATAGGAGATCATGGTCGCTGGGTCGAGGCCAATCGCTGGCACGACCAGCGGCCGTGCGACAGTTCGAGCTTGACCATGACTTCCAGCATGCCGGCGACCTGACCGATTACTGTAGGTGGTTGATGTCCAGCAGTGCGCCGACGGGACCACGAAACAGCGGCGCCCACGTCGATCGCTGACCGGAGCGGGTTACGGCCAGCCCCTTCTCATTGTTCTGTCCGCTGCTGGCGGGGCCGATCGGCGGCAATGTCGGGCCTGGCGGTTGACCCGAGTCCTTGGCGGCCGATGGCCTACGCGGCCGGTTGGCATCTGCAGTCAGGCCGGAGTCGCGCATGTCCAGCGGGTGCGACGTAGCAGGGGCCGCCGCGCCCGCGGACCCATCTGGCCGGCCGGGAACGGCTCTCCGACGCGGATGCCTCACTACTCGGACGATCGGCACTACGACTGGGCCTGAGCCGCAGTGAGGGCGGCGGCCAGAGCAGGCAGGCGACCAAAAGCACGGGCGGCGGCCACGTGGTCAACGTAGTCGCGAGACTCGATGATCTCGCCGTCTCGGACCCGGACCACGAAGACGCAGGGAAGCGTGAATGCGCGGCCGTCAATCACGCCGGCGTACTGGAACTCGAAGATGACCACCTCGGGATCCGGTGTCTGATGAACGTGGTCGTCAACGACGTCGTAGCGTTCCACGCCGGCCGGGCGGCCGCCTGCGCCGAAATGCTCTCGCACCCTGGCCCGGCTGCTGAGCGGGGTGTCGCCGATCGGGTTGAACGGATGCCGTACGTCGGTGCGCTCGGCGTAGCAGGCTGCCAGTTCGTCGAGCTGCGCCGCTTCCTCGGCGACGGTGAGCCCGCCGCGCATGAGGCGACAGACGCCGGCGGCCACGGCGCGGACGGTTTCCTCGGGCGTACGCATGGCACTCCTCCTATCGAAGTCTGGACTCCGGTTACAGTACCGAAGTCTGCACTTCGGTTACAATGGTCACATGCGCCAGGATGCTCGGGAGAACCGCGAGCGCATTCTCGTTGCCGCCGACCAGGTCTTCGGCACGAAGGGCGAGTCGGGCTCCACCGAGGAGGTGGCGCGGCTGGCCGGCGTGGGCATCGCGACCGTGTTCCGCCACTTCCCGACCAAGGAGGCGCTGATCGAGGCCACGTTGGTGCGACATCTCACCGATCTGCTCGACCGAACCCGGGCAGCTGCCGCCGCGCCCGATCCGACGGCGGCGTTGCCCGCGCTGATTTGCGAGATGATCGAGCGCGGCGCGAGCAAACTCACCTTGGCCTCGATGCTGGACGATGCCCCACCGGCCGTCGTCGCCGTGGCAGGCGAGCTGAAGACCGCAGTCGACAAGGCACTACGGCGTGCCCAAGCCGCTGGCGCAGTGCGGCCGGATGTCGACGTCGAAGCGCTCTACCTGCTCATTCGCGGTTTGGCCCAGACCACCGCAGCCAGACCGGTCCCGGCACAGATGCTCACGCGCGCCATCAACGTCATCCTGGACGGCCTCTCCACCCGGTAGCGCTTGCCCGCACCTCGATCCAGTCATGGACCGCAGCAGCGTGGTCGATCCGGATGGATGGATCGAGACCGGCACGGCGGCACGCCAATGCCGTGTCGAGCCGGTCCCGAGTCGCGATGCAGAAGTCGCCGCAGGTGTACCGCTCGGCGGCCTGCGCGAGTGCGGAGGCCTGGCCGCCAAGGTCCTGCACAACCTCGGCATCAACCTTGCCGACCTCCGCTGCCGCCTGCTTCCCCCGGCAGCCGCACGCGGCCTGGAGGTTCGGCGGCGGCGAAGGGTCAGCGGATTTTCGGGCAGTACTGCTGCGCGGCCTCGACGGCCTTCTCCAGGCGGGTGACGGCGTCGTCGGCGGAGGGCCTGCTGTACCACGCGTCGACCGCGTCCAAGTACTCCTCCAGGGCCGCCCGCTGGCCGGCGTCCGGCGACTTCGCGACCTCGGCGCGGGCCGCATTGCTCAGCCGCGGAACCATCTCCTCGAGCTTCGCCTTCAGCTCGGCGGCCTTGGTCGTGTCGCCCTGATTCGTGGCGGTGACGTACTTGCCCCACGTGCTTATCAGGGTCAGCCGCTCTGGCGCGTAGACGTCGTCGATCGCCTGGCACACCGACGCGACGGTGACGCCGGGTGCGGTGCTCGCGTCGGGTGCCGTGCCCGCGCTGCCGGCCGCGCTCGCGGCGGGCGCGTTGGCGCTACGGGTGCCCTCACAGCCGGCGGCGAGCGTCGCGGCGGCGGCCAGGGCGAGGGTCAGCGCGGTCAGTCTTCGGCGCGTGTGTAAGACGGGCTCCGCGTGGTTGTGGATCTCGGCAGGAGGAGGATGGCACACACGCCTCGATCGTGGGTGCGGCGCCTATTGATGCTCGCTGGTATGAGGAGACTCCCCAACACCGTGGCCCTCAACCCACCCGCCGATCCCAGCCACGTGCTGCGTTGGTCACTCTGGCGACGAATCGTCCAAGCCCGCGCCCGCCGATACCACTACCAGCGCAGAATCCCACGCGTTGGAGTACTGGACGATCTTCGCAAGGCGACGGCTTGCAACGCTCGCGGCGAGGGACGCGAACAGACGGCGGCCCCCGCCATCGCGAGGGCCGCCGTGATGATCGGTGACGGGTCAGTCGCGCGGCAGCTCGAGACGCACGCGCCGGCGCCGCCCCAGGACCAGCAGCACGGCGCCGACGATGAGCACCGCAGCGCCGGTCGCCGCGACAATCGTGGTCTTGTCGCCGGTGACCGGCAGCCCCGGCGCGGGTGCGGCGCTGTGCGAGGCGGTCGCCGACGTGCCCGTGGGGATGCTCGCTGTGGGCCGCACCACCCCGTCGACGTTGATGACGATCTTCGCCGTGTTGTCGGCCGGCTTGAGGTCGCCGCCCATGCCTTCGATGTGTACCTTACCGTCGGCCACAATCGCCTTCACAATCTTGATTCGCAGGCGGTAGGTGTACGGACGGTCGTAGGGCTGCTCCAGGAAGCCCGTCGACGTGCACACCCGCTCGACGCCGGACGGCGCGTCGGCGCAGCCCTGCAGTTGCTCGACGAATTCGGCACCGTCCGGCAGCACGAAGTGGGTGACAGTCTCGCCTTGCCCTATGCCACCAGGCCCCTTGTAGTCGACCGTGATCGGCACGTCGACCACGTCGCCGACCTTGCCGCTGACCGGCTGGGTTGCGATCGACCAGTCCCGGGCGCCAACCTTGACGGTTCGCAGGATCTTGGGTGAGTCGACCGTGTTGTCAGCGGGGTTCAGCTCGGGCTCGGCGGCCGAGAGACCAACCTTGACGTGCGCCGGCATAGACGTCGGGTTCGGCGATCCCGGCACCGGGTTCGTCTCCAGCGACTTGATGTAGACCCCGCCATACTGCACGTCGATCGTGGCACCGGCCGGCACGTCGGGCATTGGGCACCTGACCCGGGTGGCGCTGACGTCCGTGCAGTCGGAGCCTGCGACGAAGCGCAGAGGCGCTGGGCCGGACTCGCTGACCAGCTCGAGCGTGAGCACGACGCCGGTGGCCTTGGCCGTGCCCGCATTCTTGAGCTTCAACGGTTCGATAACAACAGTGCTGCCCGCGCCGAACTTGACGTCAGAGAAGACGGGATGCAGGTCGACGCCGTCGGCCGCCGACGCGGGGCCGGCGAACATGGCGTTACCGAGGGTGACGAGGCTAAGAGCAGCCAGGGAGGTCAGGAGACGCTGAGCGGTCCGGCGCTGAGGACGCAGATTCACAAGGTTCCTCGATGAGGGGGAGATGTGACATCGGATCGAGCTGTCGGTGACGGATCAGTCTCGGAACGTTGGTGACACATCCAGCTGGACGATCATGGCGCTCGGAGTGTAGATGCTGTCTCACGTGTTACGAGGTCCCGAACCGATCGGAAGACGTGGAGAAGATGTAGAGAAGTTGCAAGGCACTTCCTCCCCCAACCGCCAACTCCAACAGCACTCGGCGGAATGTCCCGCATCAAGTGAAGTCAACCTGTAAGGGATCGAGCGGAGTACGACACATGCGACGTGAGGGCGCCCCGCAGACACGCCGCTGCCCGCCGCAATGCTCGAAGCACACGTCCACCATCTCCAGCGCGCGCTCCCGCGCCAAGCAACCGACAAGTTCCAGCGCGAATGCACGCGAGGGAGACGTCGTATCCCCTCTCTGCCAAGATACGGAGCAACATCGGCACGACGAAGGCGCCCGACGCACTCGTGTTGCCGTCATCGCACACCTTCCAAGCAAGCTGGGCCAGCGCGTCACCCAGATCAGCGGGGCCACTACCACGCACACCCTCGATGGCATCACGAACCCTGGACGGCGGCAGCCCGTTGTCATGCAACGCTTCCCACACCGGGTCGTCCGCCTCCACCGGACCGGCCGGGACACCCGCCACGAGCGTCCGCACGTCGAACTGGGTCAGGTACGGCAGATCCAGTTCATCAGGCACCCAATCGCCCTGCGCCACCCGTCATCCCTTCGCCGACCATGACGGGCGCCAGTTGCCCGTCACAGGCCAATCTCGGCCCCAGCGTTGGCGTACATCGCGAAGCAGAGCCCGCCGGTCGACTGCCGGCTCACCGAACGCCGGCCGAAGCCACGGCCTGAGCGCCGCTCACAGCCCCAGGACGATCCAGAACCCCACGATGGGCGCCGCGAGCAGCGCGATGTTCACCAGCCGTGGCCGACGCCGGACGACGCCTCCGGTCGGGGCCGCCGGCAGGTCGGCGAACAGCGCCATCAGCCGCCGCGACCGGTGCGCGCTGCGGCCGCGGGAGCGGGAGGCCGCCGGGACCAGGCTGGGCTGCCACGCGCCCAGCCCGATCCTCGCGCCGTCCGTCAGGACCAGGTCCATCCCCAGCCGGTCGACCTCCTCGACCCGGTCCACCAGGTCCCTCGGCACCCGGTGGATGACCAGCCAGTTGGCTACGGTCACCCGTTCCGGACCCACCGACACCCACACGGCGGGCCCGTCGAGGTAACACAGCACCAGCAGTACGGCGACCGCACATGCTGCCAGCAGCGGCGGCTTCACCGGCTGGTGTGGCCAGTTCACCAGCACCGCCACCGGGAAGCCAACGGCGAGGAGTGCCCCGGCCAGCAGCGGCGGGGCCTCCCACCTGCGGTACTTCTGCGTAGCCATAGGTTTGCGCATCCCGCCTCAGTCGTGGGAGCAGGCGCCTTCGAACGGCGTGCCGCTCGTAGTCACCGTCGCGATCGTGCTGAACGCCGCGTCGATCATGCCACTGTCCCGCTCCTTCGCTCCGCGGCTGACGGCAGCGTCCCGGCGATCGACGCGTGAACCCCGATGCGCCTTCGCCGCCATGGTCGAACCCCCGCATGCTCCGGTGACGCTCCGTAACCGGGGTAAGCCACCGTCGCTGTACCAATAGGTGCTGGTCAAACTGTGCCTGCCTCTTGCCGACCGCACGGGGCGAGGCCCTAAGGTGTCCCGATGCGCCGATTACCGACCGTGCAAGTCGCCGTGAGTCTGCTCGTCGCCGCCGTCTGCGGCGCGGCGCTGCTACTCGCCGTGCGGCCGGCGGTGCAATCCGGGCGAACGGGCGTCTACACGGTACGAACCGGTCACCAGCCGCCCACCGCCCGGCAGTACTTCGAGCTCATCGAGTACCTCAGCGCCGAACTGCGCCGGCAGGTGGCACCCGGCACCAAGGTCCGCATCGTCGAGGAGAACCAGGACCTGCAGCTGCGGCTGATCGAGTTCGCCGTGCTGCACGGCCTCGTCGTCAGCGAGCACGCCACCGTGAAGGTTTACCTGCACAAGGACCCCACCGCGCCGCACGGCATGTGGCTCAAGACCGAACAGTTGGCCACCGCATGACCGACGTCATCCTTGCCGTGCTCATCCTGGTCGCGGCCGGACTGCCGCTCGGCTACGCACTCACCCGCGCCGTGCCGCTCGCGCTCGTCGTCGCGCCCATCGCCGGCGCTGCCGCCGCCGCCGCCGCCGTGCTGCTCATGCTGGCGTTCACCGGCCCGCTGGTCGCGTGGTTCGTTCCCGTGTACGCGCTGACCGGTGCCCTCGCGTGGCGGCTGCGGCACCGGCCGCGGGTGCCCGTGAGCGGCTGGCGTGACGCGCTGCTGGTGAGCGTCCCGCTCGTACCGCCGATGCTCCCCCTCGCCACCGCACCCGTCGGCACTGACGCCCACCTCATCTGGTGGCTGCACGCCGGCTGGTTCACCCACGGCGGCCAGTACGCCCGCGACGCCATCAGCAACCCCGCCCTCACCTTCTCCCATCCCGACTACCCGCCGCTGGCCTCGGCGCCCGTCGCGCTCGTCTGGGAGCTGCTGGACATCCGCACCTTCTACCCGGCGCACCTCGTCACCGGGTTCCTGACCTTCTCCGCCATCGCGATGGTCGTGTACGCCGTGCGCGTCGCCACCGCCCTCGGCCCCGCGCTGCTGTCGTGGCCAGCCGCGATCGCCGCCGGGTACGCCGCCTGGACGCCGCTGTGGCGCAGCCCCACGGACGGGTTCAGCGACGCCATGTGCGCCTGCGCGTTCGCCGCCGCCGCCGTGCTCATCCTCTTCGCCCGCCCGGCACCCGGCCAGCTGACCCTCGCGGTCTTCCTCGCCTCCACCGCCGCGCTCATGAAGAACGAAGGCGTCAGTCTCGTCGCCGCCCTCGCCGTCGTCGGAACCGTCAAGTACCGCCGCGAGCTGCGCCGTGCCGCGCCACTGTGGATCCCTCTCGGCGTCACCGCTCTGTGGTCGGTGACCGCCCGGCTGCTGCACGCGGAGACCGACGTCCTCGCCTCCGGCGGCTTCTCCGCCCTCCTGCACGGCGACCCCGACACCCTCGACCGCCTCTCCCTCATCGCCACCAAGTTCGCCGACCGCATCGGCTGGCTCGCGCTGCTCGCTGTCGCCGCGGCCGTGCTCGGCAACGCCCTGCTGCGCCGGCAGCGCGCCGAGCTCGACCTCGGCCCCGACGGCTGGCTCTGGGCCATCGCCGCCATGCACACCGCCGGCCTCGTCCTGATCTACACCGTCACCCCGTACGACCTGCTCTGGCACCTCCGGACGTCGGTCGACCGGGTCACCATCGTCCTGGCCGTCCTGGCCTGCGCCAGCTCCGCCTGCTGGGGTGTCACCGCCCTCACCCCGCTGCTCACCGCGATCCGCCCGGACCCCACCGTCCAACCGGACCCACCGGTCCCGGCACTCACATCGACCTACCCCCGGAGCACCTGATGAAGCTGTCGATCCTGATGCCGGTCTACAACGAGGAGGTCCGCGTCGCCGACGCCGTCAAACAGGCGCTCGACGTGGACTACCCGACGGAGACCGAGCTTGTCATCGTCGACGACGGCAGCCGGGACCGCACCGCCGAAATCCTCAACGGGCTGCACGACGAGCGCCTCCGCGTCGTCATCCACCCGCGGAACAAGGGCAAGGGCGCGGCCATCCGCACCGCGGTCGAGCACGCCACCGGCGACTACATGGTCATCCTCGACGCGGACCTCGAATACGACCCGCAGGACATCCCCAAGCTGCTCGAGCCCGTCCTCGACGGCCGTGCCACCGTCGTCTACGGCAACCGCACCTTCGGCAGCCACAGCTCCTTCTCGTTCTGGTACGTCATGGGCAACAAGGCCGTCACCACCGCCGCCAACATGCTGTACAACTGCTACCTCGGCGACCTCGAGACCTGCTTCAAGCTCATGCCCGTCGAGCTGTACCGGTCGCTGCAGATCAAGTCCGCCGGCTTCGGCATGGAGGCCGAGGTCACCGGCAAGCTGCTGCGCAACCGGCACCGGCCCTACGAGGTGCCGATCAGCTACCGCGCCCGCACCCGCGAAGAGGGCAAGAAGATCACCTGGAAGGACGGCGTCGAGGCGCTGTGGATCCTCTCCCGTGAGCGCGTCCGTAAGCCGTCGCACAAGCGCTGAGGCGAATGGCCGAGCCGCCCGTCATCGGCGACAGCCCAAAAGACACGGCCTCCCCATTGCCGCCCACCACTGCACGGCGTGACGGGCCGGAGCGGGTCTGAGGACGCTGCACGGGCGGGCGGTCGTCGGTACCAGGCCGACCATGATCGCGGCAGCGTCCTCGCTGCTCGTCGCGGCGCGAGCCGGACGGTCAGGCGGTCGCCGGGGCCGTCGCCGGCTCGTTGGTCCAGTCGATGTCGATCCCGGCCGGCCCTCGGTCGACGGTGATGGTCGCGCCGTCGAGGACGTCGCCGGTCAGCAGGGTGCGGGCGATGCGGGTCTCGACCTCGCGCTGCAGGAAGCGGCGCAGTGGGCGGGCGCCGAAGACCGGGTCGAACCCGGCTTCGGCGATGAAGCGTCGGGCCGCTTCGGTGACCTCGACGGTGATCCGCCGGTCTGCGAGGCGGGCGCGGAGGTCGTCGAGGAGCAGGTCGACGATCCGTTCGATCTCCGGCAGGGTCAAGGGCTTGAACAGCACCGTCTCGTCGATGCGGTTGAGGAACTCCGGGCGGAAGTATTCGCGCAGTGCCGTCATGACCGCGGTGCGGGCCTCGTCGGTGAGCTGCCCGTCCGGTGTGACGCCCTGCAGGAGGTGCTGCGATCCGAGGTTGCTGGTCATGATGACGACGGTGTTGCGGAAGTCGACGGTGCGCCCTTGCGCGTCGGTGAGTCGTCCGTCGTCGAGCAGCTGCAGCAGAGTGTTGAACACGTCGGGGTGGGCCTTCTCGATCTCGTCGAGCAGGACGACCGAATAGGGCTTGCGGCGCACCGCCTCGGTCAGCTGTCCGCCCTCCTCGTAGCCGACGTAGCCGGGCGGCGCGCCGACGAGCCGGGAGACGGTGTGCCGTTCCTGGTACTCGCTCATGTCGAGCCGGACCATGTTGTCCTCGGTGTCGAACAGCGCCGCGGCGAGGGCCTTGGCCAGCTCGGTCTTGCCGACGCCGGTGGGGCCCAGGAACAGGAACGAGCCGATCGGGCGGCGCGGGTCCTTGATTCCGGAGCGGGCGCGGATGACAGCGTCCGCGACGACCTGGACGGCCTCGTCCTGGCCGACGACCCGCTCGTGCAGGATGTCCTCCAGGCGCAGCAGCTTGTCCCGTTCGCCCTCCAGCAGCCGATTGACGGGGATGCCGGTCCAGCGGGCCACGATCCCGGCGATCTCGTCGGGCGTGACGACCTCGCGCAGCAGCCGGTGCCCGCCCTGCTTGGCGGTGAGCCGCTCCTCCTCCGCGCGCAGCCGACGCTCCAGCTCCGGCAGCCTGCCCAGGCGCAGCTCGGCGGCGCGGTCCAGGTCGTAGCCGCGTTCGGCCGCCTCCGCCTCCCGCCGGATCCGCTCGGTCTCCTCGCGCAGGCTCTGCACCTTGCGGATCGCCTGGCGTTCGGCGTTCCACTGGGCGCGCATCGCATCGACCTCGCCGCGCAGGTCGGTGATCTCCCGCCGGATCTGGTCCAGCCGGGCGGTGCTGGCCGGGTCGTCCTCCTTGGACAGTGCGGTCTCCTCCATCTCCAGCCGCAGCAGGCGCCGGGCGGCCGCGTCGAGTTCGGCCGGCTGTGAGTCGATCTCGGTGCGCAGCATCGCGCAGGCCTCGTCGACGAGGTCGATGGCCTTGTCCGGCAGGAACCGGTCGGCGATGTACCGGTGGGACAGCTGGACCGCGGCGATGAGGGCGCCGTCCTGGATGCGTACGCCGTGGAACACCTCGAGGCGTTCCCGCAGCCCGCGGAGGATGGTGACCGCGTCGTCCGGGCTGGGTTCCGGCACCAGGATGGGCTGGACCCGGCGTTCGAACGCGGCGTCCTTCTCGATGTGCTTGCGGTACTCGTCGAGGGTGGTCGCCCCGATCATGCGCAGCTCGCCGCGGGCGAGCATCGGCTTGAGCATGTTCCCGGCGTCCATCGACCCTTCGGCGGCGCCGGCGCCCAGCACGGTGTGCAGTTCGTCGACGAACAGCAGGATCCGGCCCTGCGCGGCGGTCACCTCGGCGAGCACGGCCTTGAGCCGCTCCTCGAACTCGCCGCGGTACTTCGCCCCGGCCACCAGGGAGCCCATGTCCAACGCGAAGACCGTCTTGTCGCGCAGCCCTTCCGGCACGTCGTTGTTGACGATCCGCTGGGCGAGGCCCTCGACGATCGCGGTCTTGCCCACACCCGGGTCGCCGATGAGGACGGGGTTGTTCTTCGTCTTGCGCGACACGATCTGCACGACGCGGCGGATCTCCTCGTCGCGCCCGATGACGGGGTCGAGCCGGCCGGCGCGGGCGTCGGCGACAAGGTCCCGGCCGTACTTGGTGAGGGCCTCGTAGGCGACCTCCGGGTTCGCGGAGGTGACCCGCTGCGCCCCGCGCAGCTGGGTGAGCTGGTTGAGCAGCCGCTCCCGGGTGATGCCGAGGTCGTGCAGGGCCCGGCCGGCGTCGGTGGAGGCACCCTCGTCGACGAGCGCCAGGAGCAGGTGCTCGACAGAGATGTACTCGTCCTTGAGCCGGCCGGCCTCACGTTCGGCGGCGTCGAGGTCCGCGGCGAGCCGGCGGGTGACCGTCACCTGGCCGGGCTGAGCGCCGGGCCCGGTCACGCTCGGCCGGCGCCGCAGGTCGCGTTCGACGCGTTCGCGCAGCTGTTCGATGTCGACGCCCAGGCCGGTGAGCAGCCGCACCGTGACGCCGTCGGGCTGGTCGAGCAGGCCGAGCAGCAGGTGCTCGCCGTCGACTTCGGTGTGGCCGTGCCGCATCGCTTTCGTCTGGGCGTCGTGCAGCGCCTGCTGGGACTTCTCGGTGAGTCGGTTCAGGTCCATGTCCGCCTCCTGAGTTGCGCCTCGAGTTCGTCGATGCGGGTGAGCAGGTCGAGCACGATGCCGACCGCCGCGTAGTTCAGCGGCAGTCCGGCGTGCAGCCGGCGGATCCGGGCGAGCCGCTTGAGTTGCGTCTGGGCGAACCAGCGGCGGCCGGCCTCGTCGACGTGTGGTTCCAGCAGGCCGAGCGCGACCAGCCGGGAGATCATGTTCGGGTGCAGGCCGGCGGCGGCGGCGAACGCGTCCGTGGACAGGTAGGGGCGGCACATCAGGGCGTAGGTCATCGGTCACCTCGCGGGTTGTATGACGACACCGTCGCGAGTTCCTCGAACAGGCGCCGTTCGGCGTCGCTCAGCTGTGCCGGCACCATCATCCTGATCTCGGCGTAGAAGTCGCCGGGGGCGCCGCGCGGGTTCGGCAGGCCCCGGCCGCGCAGCCGCAGCCGCCGCCCGGACGACGTGCCTGGCGGGACCTCGACCCGCACGGCGCCGCCGGGCGTCTCGACCGGCACCGTGGCGCCCAGCGCCGCCTCCCACGGAGCCACCGGGGTTTCCACTGTGATGTTGCGGCCGCTGACCTTGTACCGGGCGTGCGGCGCGATGTGCACCACCAGGTACAGGTCGCCGGGCGGGCCGCCGCGGGCGCCGCCGGAACCTTGGCCCGCGAGCCGGATCCGCTGCCCCTCGGTGACCCCGGCCGGGATGCTCACCTCGTACTCGCGGGCACGGCCGCCGGCGGCACCGGGTAGCGTGATCCTGCGCCGGCCGCCGTGGTAGGCGTCCTCGACACTGATGGTGATCTCGGCCTCGGTGTCGGCGCCGGGCACCGGCCCGCGTCCGAAACGGTCGCCGCCACGGCGCTGTCCCCCGCCGAAGATGCTGCCGAGCAGGTCCTCGAGGTCGACTTCCTCGCCGATGCCGCTCCGGCCGCCGAAGCCGGCGCCCTGACCGGGGAACCCGGCGCCGGCCGACGCACGCTGCCGGGCCCCGGCGCGCTGCTCGACGTCGTCGGGCACCTGCCGCCACTGGGCGCCGAACCGGTCGTACTTGCGGCGGCTCTTCGGATCCGAGAGCACGTCGTAGGCCTCGGTGATGTCTTTGAACCGGTCCTCGGCGCCCGGCTCCTTGTTGACGTCCGGATGGTTGCGGCGGGCCAGCGTGCGGTACGCGCGCTGGATCTCCTCCGCCGTCGCGGTCCGCGGGACACCGAGGACCGCGTAGAAGTCGCGCCGGTCAGCCACCATCGGAGCCCCGATCCGCGTCCGCCCTCTCGGCACCCCCACCGCCGGCGCGGGCCACGGCTACGACGGCCGGGCGCAGCAGGAGCGTGTCGCCGCCGTAACCCGGGCGGATGACCCGCACGATCGTGCCGGCCGGTACGTCCGGTTCCTCGACCGCTTCGGCCGCCTCGTGCCGGGCCGGGTCGAACGGCTCACCGACCGCGCCGACCGGGCCGAAGCCGAGCCGGGCCAGGATGTCCGCGGCCTGTTCCCTGACCTGTGCCACGCCCTGCACGATCGCCTCGGGGTCCGCGCCGGCGTGGCGCAGCGCGAGGTCGAGGTTGTCCAGCACGGGCAGCCACGCCGCGGCGACCCGCTGCCGCTCGGCGGTGACCCGCTCGGCGGCCGTCCGCTCGGCCCGCTTGCGGGCGTTGTCGGCGTCGGCGATCGCCCGCTGCGCCCGCTCCCGCACCTCGGCGAGCGCCGGGTCCTCCGGCCGGGCCGCCGCCTCGGTCCCGGGCCGGTTCGCCTCTGTGGCCGGGTCGTCGGTGGCAGTGTGGATCCTCTCGCCGTTGGGCTCGGCCATGGCTCACCCCCCGCTGAAGTCGGCGTCGATGACGTCATCGGCCGGAGCCGACCCGCCGGACCGCCCAGCGGCCTGCCCTGCTTCCTGGCCTGTGGGCTGTCCCCCACCGGCCGGTTGCTGCGCGGCGGACTGCAGCGCGAACAGGATCTGCCGGAGGTCGTTGGTGAGGTTCTGCACCTGAGCCATCGGCGCCTGCCCGTCGACGGCCTGCCGGGCTTCCTGCGCGAGCATGTCGGCGCGGGCCCGCTCGTGTTCGGGGACCTGGTCGCCGAGTTCGTCGAGTCGGCGCCGCACCTGGTGGGCGACACTGTCGAGCTCGTTGCGGGCGTCGATCTCCTGACGCGCCCGCTGGTCCGCGGCGCGGTGCTGCTCGGCCTCGCGCACCATCCGCTCGACCTCGCCCTTGTCCAGCGTGCCGCTCTCGGTGACGGTGATCTTCTGCTCGGCGCCGGTGTCCTTGTCGCGTGCGGACACGTTGAGGATGCCGTTGGCGTCGATGTCGTAGGTGACCTCGATCTGTGGTTCGCCGCGCGGCGCCGGGCGGATGTTCTCCAGCCGCATCCGGCCCAGGACCCGGTTGTCGGCGGCTCGTTCCCGCTCGCCCTGCAGCACCACCACGTCGACGGCGGGCTGGTTGTCCTGCGCCGTGGAGAACGTCTCGGTGCGGCGGGTCGGGATCGTCGTGTTCCGGTCGATGACCTTCGTCATCAGCCCACCGAGGGTCTCCACGCCCAGCGACAGCGGGGTGACGTCGAGCAGCACGACGTCCCGGACGTCGCCCTTGAGCACGCCGGCCTGGATCGCGGCGCCGAGCGCGACGACCTCGTCCGGGTTCACCGTCATGTTGGGGTCCTTGCCACCGGTGAGCCGGCGGACCAGTGCCTGCACCGCCGGCATCCGGGTCGCGCCGCCGACGAGGATCACCTCGTCGAGGTCGTCGGCCTTGACGCCGGCGTCGCTCATCGCTTGGCGCACCGGGCCGTTGGTACGCTCCAGCAGATCGTGGGTGAGCCCCTCGAACGTCGAGCGGGTGACGGTCGCCGTGAGGTGCTTCGGGCCGGACGCGTCGGCGGTGATGAACGGCAGGTTCACCTGGGTCTGGGTCACCGACGACAGCTCGATCTTCGCCCGTTCGGCGGCCTCCGTGAGCCGCTGCAGCGCCTGCGGGTCCTGACGCAGGTCGATGCCCTGCTCCTTGCGGAACGTATCGGCGAGGTGGTCGACCAGGCGGTGGTCGAAGTTGTCGCCGCCGAGGTGGGTGTCGCCGGCCGTGGCCCGGACCTCGACGACGCCGTCGCCGACGTCGAGGATGCTCACGTCGAACGTGCCGCCACCGAGGTCGAAGACGAGGACCGTCTCGTGGCCCTTCTTGTCCAGGCCGTAGGCGAGGGCGGCCGCGGTGGGCTCGTTGATGATCCGCAGGACTTCGAGGCCGGCGATCCGGCCGGCATCCTTGGTGGCCTGCCGTTGAGCGTCGTTGAAGTAGGCCGGGACGGTGATGACGGCTTCGGTGACCTTCTCGCCGAGGTACTTCGCGGCGTCGTCGGCGAGCTTGCGCAGGATCTGTGCGGAGACCTCCTCCGGCGAGACCTGCTTGCCGCGGATGTCGAACCGGACCATCCCGTCGGGCCCGGGCACGACGTCGTACGTGACCGTCCTGGCCTCTTCGGTGATCTCGTCGAACTTCCGGCCGATGAACCGCTTCGCGGAGTACACGGTGCCCTTGGGGTTCAGCACCGACTGCCGTCTGGCGAGCTGACCGACGAGCCGCTCACCGGTGTCGGTGTACGCGACGACCGACGGCGTCGTCCGGCTGCCCTCCGCATTCGGCACGACGGTCGGCTGGCCACCCTCGAACGCGGCGATCACCGAATTGGTCGTGCCGAGATCGATACCTACCGCTCTGGCCATGACCGGCTCCTTTCGGGATACGGCTGGTGCGTCGCCGAAAGCCTGTTGTGCTCGCAGTAGGGCGACTTCCTCCGACGCAGATGACTGATGCTCTGATCCATCCGCCGCGCGGGCACGGCTCGGTGCTCGGGTCTGAGGTCGCCGACGACCGCCTCGGCGATCCACGACCGCGGCTACGGCGATCCACCTCACGGGGCGATGACGATGTGGTTCTCGACGGCGGTCACGCCCGGCGCCGACCAGGCGACCCGTTCGGCTTCCTCCCGCTCGGCCCACGAACGGACCTGACCGGTGAGCACGACCTTGTCGTTCTGCACGTCGACGTTCACGTGCTCGGCGTCGGTCTCGGCGCTGCGTACCAGTGCCTCCTCGATCCGCGTGCGCAGGTCTTTCGGTGACGGCTGCACCCGCGGACGCGGACGTACCGAGAGCAGATTGGTCACTCCGCGCACACCGGGCAGCTTGTCCACGGCGCGTTGCGCGGCCCTGCGCTGATGCTCCCATTCGACCTCGCCACGCAGCGTGACCCAGCCTCTGGACACCGTCACCTCGACGCGCTCGATCGGGATGAACGCGTCCCACTCCAACGCGCGGACGGCTGACGCGGCGATCTCGGAATCCGGCAGCTGCGCCGCGATCGGCAACCGGACCTCGATGTCGTCGGCGACCGCCTTCACCCCGCGGATCCGGTGCACCGCACGCTCGGCGGCCAGCTTCTTCGGGTAGCTGTCGACCCATCCGGCCAATGTCACCACGCCGTGGTGTACCCCAACCGCTATTTCGTTGGGCTGCAGGCGGGAATCCCACCGCAGTTCCTCGATCACGTCCCGCTCGATGTCGGCGTCTGCGCGTGTGAAGGTCGCGGTGCTCATGTCTGCTCCCCGTGCTGCTCCTCGGGTGCTGCTCTTCCGTCGGACCCCGTTCAACGGTTCTTCGACCCGCCCGACGCGGAACCACCCGGAAAGAGTGAGGTGACCGGTAATCCCAATTGGCATCACGACTGTGGGAAGCACGATCCGCGACCCTGTCTGGGTCGGCACGGACGCCGGTGACTACGTGAGGGTGGCGGCGGTGTCGTCGGCCGCGCGGCCGGTGCTTTGCAGGTACTTCCACACCAGTTGCACTGCCGTGGCGCCTTCGCCCACGGCGGAGGTGACCCGCTTGATCGACCCGCTGCGCACGTCACCGGCGGCGAACACGCCGGGCAGGTTGGTCTGCAGCAGAGGCCGTCGCTGCGTGCCCGGCTCCTCACTGTCCGGGCCGGTGAGGATGAAGCCGTCCTCGTCCGTGGTGACCTCGCCGGCGAGCCAGTCGGTGCACGGCCGCGCACCGATGAAGACGAACAGCGCACGGGCGGGAAGTTCGCGGCGCTGCCCGGTGCCCTTGTCCTCCACCACGAGCCTTTCGAGGCAGCCGCCGCCCAGCAGTTCGCGCACCTCGGTGCCGACGTGCGTCTCAATGCCCGGTGACGTCCCGATCCGGTCAACCAGGTAACGCGACATGGTCTCGTCGAGGTCCCTGCGGGCAAGCAGGTGCACGACCCGCGCGTACCTCGACAGGAACAGCGCCGCCTGGCCCGCCGAGTTTCCACCACCCACGACCGCGACCCGGTCGTCGCGGCAGAACAAGGCCTCGGACAGGGTCGCCGCGTAGTAGATGCTGCTCGCTTCGAACTCTTCGAACCGCGGAACGTCGAGTTTGCGATACCGGACGCCGGTGGCGATCAGGACGGTCCGGGCCGTGATCTCACCACCGTTGTCGAGCTTGATGACATGGTTGCCATCGCGTTCCTGCAACCCGCTCGCCCGAGCCGGCACACTGAACGCGGCTCCGAACTTCTCCGCCTGCACGACCGCCCGTTCGGCCAGCTCCCCGCCGGAGATCCCAGTGGGAAAGCCGGGATAGTTCTCGATCCGCGACGTTCGGCCGGCCTGACCGCCGGTGGCGAACTCGTCGAGGGTGACCGTCACCAGCCCTTCCGAGGCGCTGTAGACGGCGGCGGCGAGGCCGGCCGGGCCGGCCCCGACGACGGCAAGGTCGCACACCGTGACGCCCGGTCCGGGTGCGGGCAGGCCTACCGCGTGTGCCAGCTCCGCGTTGCTCGGGTTCCGCAGCACCTGCCCGGCCGGGCAGATCACCACCGGGGTCTGCTCCGGTCGCACGTGCAGCTCGCGCAGCAGCGTCTCGGCGTCCTGATCCTTCTCCAGATCGACCCACTGGTAGGGAATGCGGTTACGAGCCGCGAACTCGCGCAGCCGCCGGTTGTCGGACGAGAACTGGGATCCGATGATCCGCAGCCCGGCGCCGCGGCCGATGAGCAGGGAACGGCGGCTCAGGTACGCCTTCAGGATCAGGTCACCCAGGGTGGAATCCTGCGCGACAACGGCCTTGAGACGGTCCACCGGCACCCTGAGGACCTCGCCGGGCTCGCGCACCTGCGAGGTGCAGAAGGCCGCCTCACCGGTGATCAAGCTCAGCTCTCCCAGAAACCGCTTGGGGCCGTGCACGCTGAGGACGCGTTCGTCGCCGCCGAACCCCTCGACGTCGGCCACCTTGCCGGCGAGCACCACGAAGAAGTCGTAGTGCTCCTCACCCTCCCGGATGAGTACCTCGCCGGTCTGCGCATGGTGGCGTTGCCCCTCCGCGGCCAGGGCTTGGATGTGGGCATCCTCCAAGCGGGGATAGGCTCCTTCACGGTCCGGCGTTTCGACCAGCATGTTCGATTCCACCCCCTGAAAGCAGGAATGCGAGCTACCCGAAGCGTCGCCCGTAACCCCTTCGTTCCGCGTCAGAGGTCCCGGTGCATAATCACCATGGTCCGGCCGCGCTCGCGCTTGTCGAAGTGCTCGCAGCCCTCCGGCACCGGTGCGGCGGCAGCTCGTGCGACGCCACGGGCGATGCTGCCGCCGGTGGTCGAAGCGACCGGTTGGTGCATCACCTTCAGAGCAGCAGGTTGAAGATCCGCAGCGCCCCCTCCCAGTGTGCGGTCTGCGGGTTCTTCAGTTCCGGGTCCATGATCTTGAAGGTACGCGCGAGCGCGACGCTCAGGCCACCGACGATGTCCGGCAGCCGGCGCTCGGCGTCGTCGCCGAGTGCCAGATCCAGCGGCGGCCGGGCGGTGAGCGAGTCCAGGATGGGCCGCAGCTCGATCTCCTGGTCCAGCTTCCGGAACTCGTGGATACGCTCCTGCAGGCCCTTCGTCACCGGTACGTCGTGGGCCGCGATGACGTCGCGACCGTTCGCCTTCGCCTTCGCCTGTGCGATCAGCAGCAGGTCGTAGACCTTCTCATCGACGAAGTCCCCATAGCGTTTGAGGTCGTTCCTGTCCACGTCCAGGCTCGCCGCCGCCCGGAAGAAGCGCTCAAACCGATCAATGGCCACCACCGGCATCACGGCACCTCCTGTGCTGTCGAGTTCTCGGGTGCTACCCGCGATCGGGGCGCGCATGCCGGCAGGTCATCGGCTCAGGGCGTCAGCCTCGCGTTGTCGCGGCGGGCCTGTACGTGCCGCCGGCTTCAGCGTTCGGCGTCCGCGGCGGCCTCGTCGACGGCGAATTCCAGCTCCGCCAGTGAGTACACCTACGTGCCGCAACGAGTGTCCGCACAGGGCGACCGACCGGCACCGTGGACGGCGGCGCGCTCCCGCCCGAACCCGGCGGGTAAGCCGGCCCGAACCGACGCCGGCACAGGAACGACCACGACATGCGGTCCGCTGACCGGTCAGCGCTCGAAGCGACGTCCATCGCGTCCCGCAGGGCACCTGGCCACCCGAGTGATCAGCGGATGCCCGCGAGGGCCGTGTCGGCCCATTGCCGCAACGCAGGGGCGGGCGCGGCGCCCGACTTGCGCGCCAGGACCTTGCCGTCGTGCATGATCAGCAGTGTCGGCACCGCCTTCACGTCGAAGCGTCGGGACAGCGTCGGAGCGGCGTCCACGTCGACCTTGACGAGCTTCAGGTTGCCGGCGAGCTCCCGGGCGACCTGCTCCAGGGCGGGCGTCACCATGCGGCAAGGCCCGCACCAGGCCGCCCACAGGTCGACTACCACCGGGAGGGCCGACTGCTCGGCCACTGTGGCGAACGTGGTGTCGGTCGCGTCGGCGATCCACGGCAGCGGCTGATGGCAGTTGCCGCACCGCGGGACGCCGGGGGACGCCGCGGGGACGCGGTTGCGGCGCCCGCAGTGCGAGCAGACGACGATCTCACCGCTCATGCGCGGGGCCTACCCGCGGTTGTGGCGGTCATGCAGGTGTGCGCCGACGTCAGATCCCGGCACGGCGGCACGTTCCGCCTGGTCACGCGCCGGCCGGCAGGTCCACCATCCGCATGCTCAACGTCTTCGTCGCAGCGCACTACCTCGGCTTCGGGTGGGCAAACGCCGGTTGGTTCAGGCGGTGCTCGCGGGGTAGCAGTCGGGGTTCCCCCAATCGTTGCGTGAGGGAGTCCCCCATGTCCACGTCCTCCGCTGTCCGGCACAGCCCGATCGCCACCGTCAACCCCTACAACAACCAGCTCGTCCGTGAGTTCCCGCCGATGAGCCGGGAAGCCGTCGACAACGCGGCGCAGCACGCCCACCACGCGTTCCAGTCCTGGCGCCGGGTCGGCGTCGAGGAACGGGCCAGGCTGGTCGGCCGGGCCGCACGGCTGCTCCGCGAGCGCGGCGAGGAGCTGGCCCAGCTGGTGACGCTGGAGATGGGCAAGCTCATCGGGCACAGTCGCGCCGAAATGGACCTGTCCGCGAGGATCCTGCAGTACTGCGCCGATGAGGGGCCCGGGCTGCTCGCCGACGAGACGTTGGAGCTCGACGGCGGGTCGGCCGCCGTCGTCAACGATCCCCTTGGCGTGATCGTGGGCGCCCAGCCGTGGAACTTCCCGGTGTACCAGGTGGTCCGGTTCGCCGGACCGAATCTGGTGCTGGGCAACACGATCCTGCTCAAGCACGCGAGCAACACCCCGCAGTCGGCGATCGCCATGGAACGGCTGTTCGCCGACGCGGGGATACCACAAGGGGTGTACACCAACCTGCTGATCACCGGCTCGGAGGTCGATCGCGTCGTGGCACTCGACGTCGTGCGCGGCGCGTCGCTGACCGGCAGTGAGCGCGGCGGCACCAGCGTCGGGGCCGCGGCCGGGCGCAGCATGAAGAAGAGCGTCCTGGAACTGGGCGGCAGCGATCCGTTCGTCGTCCTCGACGGCGACAACCTCGAGCACACCGTCGATGCGGCCATGGCGGGGCGCATGCACAACATGGGGCAGAGCTGCGTGAGCGCCAAGCGGATGATCGTGCTGTCAGGCGCGTTCGACCGGTTCGTGACCGCGCTTGCGCAGCGTATGCGCGTGCTGCGGCCCGGTGATCCTGCCGACGAGGCCACCACGCTGGCGCCGCTGTCCTCGGAGCGCGCCGCCGAGAAGCTGTCGGACCAGGTCCTCGATGCCCTCGACAAGGGCGCCATCGCGGTCGTCGGGGGCGGACGGGTCGATCGCCCCGGCGCGTTCATGCAACCCACGGTCCTCGTCGGCGTGACCCCGACGATGCGCGCCTACCGCGAGGAGCTGTTCGGTCCGGTCGCCGTTGTCCATCAGGTGGACAGCGATGACGAGGCGGTCGCGCTCGCCAACGACTCGCCCTACGGCCTCGGCGGTGCCGTGCTCGGCAGCGACCTGGCGCGGGCCCGGTCGGTCGCGCGCCGGATCGACAGCGGGATGGTGTGGATCAACCACCCGACGTCCTCCGAGCCGCATCTGCCGTTCGGCGGCATCAAGCTGTCGGGGTACGGGCGGGAGCTGTCCTCGATCGGCTTCAAGGAGTTCGCCAACCGGAAACTGGTCGTGACCATGCCTGCGGACACGCCCATCACCGACGCGCTCGGCTGACGGGCGCCGCTCATCCATTGCGCATCCGGGAACCATGGCGTGCGAGCTGCTGCACCTGGCGCATCGCGCTTCGGATGCCGGCAGAGAAGCGGACGCCGATTCGCCCGGATCTTCCGTCGCAGTGCGCGGCCGCAGGCGTGGTTAGGCGCTGCCGATCCGGGTAGCAGCGCCGAGTTCCCCGCGCGACCCATGCCGTGCGGTCCCACCACCGGAGGGACCTTCGCATGATCTCCCAAGACGTCGTCAACCGCATCATCCGGTTCCAGGGCGGCCGCTTCCCGGTGATCTCGATGTATGTCGGGATCGGGCCGGACAAGTCCGCTCCCAGCCAGGTCGCGAGCCTGCTGCACCAGATCAAACCGCTGAGCGAGGACACGTCGCTGGAACACGACGTACGGCTGTCGGTACGGGCCGATCTGCAGCGCATCGACGCGCTCGCCCACGAGGAACGGCTGCAACCCGGTGGCCTCGGCATCTTCGCCAGCAGCGGCAACGGACTGTTCGAGCAGGTCTCGCTGCCCCGGCCCGTCCGGGACCGCATCGTGGTGGACGCGACGCCGTGGGTCCGGCCGATGCTGGCGGTCCTCGACGAGTTCCACCGCATGTGTGTGGTGCTGGTGGACAAGGCCTGGGCGCAGGTCTGGGAACTCTACCTGGGCGAGATGCGGGAAGTCACCCAGATCAAGGACCCGGCGCTGCGCAAACCCAACTTCGCCGCCGGCATGGCGGAGTCCAGGGTCCGCAACAAGGCCGATGAGCTGAGCAAGCACCACTACCGGCGGGTCGGCTCCATGCTCGACGAACTGCTGCGCACCGAAGGCTTCGACGTGGTCGCCCTCGGCGGGCATCCGCACGAGATGACGGCCGTCACCGGGTTCCTGACCCGCGACGTGGCCTCCCGGGTGGCCGGAACCTTCGCCGTCGACCCGGACACCGCGACCGCAGCCGACATCCGGCGCAGCGCCGAGGCCATCATGGAACGCTACGAGCGCCAAGAGGAACAACGGCTGGTCGGCGAGATCTTCGAGGCGGCCGCGGAAGGCCGGCCCGCCGCGATCGGACTGGAGCCGTGCCTCTGGGCCGGCTCCGTGGCGGCCGTGCAACACCTCGTGATCGACGAGGGTACGGCCGTTCCCGGTGTGGTCTGCGACGAGTCCGGCTGGCTGGGCACCACCGGCCGGCAGTGCCCGCTGTGCGGGCGGTCCACCCGGGAGACACCGGACGTCCTCGACGAGCTGGCCGAGTTCGTCATCGAGGAGGGCGGCGCGGTGGAACACGTCGCGGACAACCCGCAGCTGCGCCCGCACCATGTCGCGGCCGCACTGCGCTTCCCGCTCCCGCCGCCGCCGCAACGCTGACCGGCCCCGCCCCGCGCTGACAGAGAGAGGGTGGCCGTGTCACACCCAGACCTACCAACAGCCACAGGGCACGGAGGGAGGGCCCAGGAGGAGCCCGGAGCTCGACCCGGAGCGGCAGGAGGACGGACATGACCTACCCGAACCGCAGCAGCGCATCCAGACTGCGCAACAACGACACCATGCCACGGGGGCCGTCAGGCACCGGCCCGGCAACCCGCGACGACAACACCGCTGACAGACGAGCCAGCACCGAACGGGCCACCATAGCGGTCGCCAGCTACCCCGACTACGCCCACGCACAACGGGCCGTCGACTTCCTCTCCGACAGCAGATTCCCGGTCGACCGCGTCCGGATCGTCGGCTCCGACCTCCGGCTGGTCGAACAGGTCCACGGCCGGATGACGACCGGCCGGGCGGCACTCGCCGGCGCCGGCACCGGCGCCTGGTTCGGTCTGCTGATCGGCATCCTCCTCGGCGCGTTCGCCGTCGGCGCCTGGTGGCGGGTCTTGCTCTTCGCGGTCGTCGCCGGCGCGGTCTGGGGCGCCGCCTTCGGCGCGCTCGCCCACGCCATGACCCGGGGACAGCGCGACTTCACCTCCACCCCGACACTGCAAGCCGACGCCTACACCATCACCGTCGACGCCGACGTGGCAGACCGGGCCCGCGAGATGCTCGGCCGGCTACCGGCAGACTCATCCAGATAGCCGACCTCCGCGCACGCCACCCGCCTCCGGCTCTCACCGGGCCGCCAAGAGCGGGCCGCGGCGATGTCGCGTACCTCCCGCCGACTCACACGTCCGGCAGACCTTCGATGACGATGTCCCCTCCGCCCGGCCCGTCCGAGCTTCGCCGGACAGGCCGGGGCCGCGATTCACCGGCATGCCTCACGGCACGAAGACGCTCCGGACGCAGCCGTCCTCCTTGTTCTTGAAGATGTCGTAGCCGGCCTGGCCCTGTTCCAGCGGCATGGTGTGGGTCGCCAGGTGCTCGGTCTTGAGCTCGTCCTTCGCCATGCGGTCCAGGAGCATGGGGATGTACCGCTGACCGTGCATCTGCGCCCCCCGCACCGTCAGGCCCTTGTTCATCAGGGCACCCAGCGGGAACTTGTCCACGAACCCGGCGAAGACGCCGAGCACGAAGACGCTGCCGCCCTTGCGGCAGTTGTAGATCGCCTCGCGCACCGCGGCCGGGCGGTCGGTCTCGAGGCGCAGCTGCTGCTTCGCCTTGTCGTACACGTGCTGCGGGCCGGGCGTGTGGGCCTCCATGCCGACCGCCTCGATGCATACGTCCGGGCCGCGCCCGCCGGTGCGCTCGAGCAGCTCGGCCCCCACATCGGTGGCGGTGTAGTCGATCGTCTCGGCGCCGATGTGCTTGCGGACCATCTCGAGCCGGTAGTCGTACCGGTCGATACAGACCACCCGCTCCGCGCCGAGCAGCAGGGCGGCGCGGGCGGCCATCTGCCCGACGGCGCCGGCTCCCCAGACCGCCACCACGTCGCCGGGGCGCACGCCGCCGAGATCCGCGCCCATCCAGCCGGTCGCGGCCGAGTCGGACGCGAACAGGGCACGCTCGTCACTGACCGCCTCGGGCACGGTGAACGCCCCGACGTCGGCGAACGGCACCCGGACGTACTCCGCGTGGCTGCCGGCGTTGCCGCCCATCGCGTGGGAGTAGCCGTAGCAGCCGCCCGGCGCCGCACCCCACAAGGCCTCGGTGATCGCCGGATTGGTGTTGCCGTTGTCGCACAGCGAGTACTCCTCGCGGCGGCAGTACCAGCACTGCCCGCACGCGATGAAGGACGACACGACCACCCGGTCGCCGACGCTGTGCTTGCGCACGCCCGGCCCGACCTCCACGACCTCGCCGAGGAACTCGTGGCCGATGACGTCACCCTGCCGCATGAACGGGATGTACCCGCCCAGCAGGTGCAGGTCCGAGCCGCACGTCACCGACCGGCCGACCTTCACGATGACGTCGCCGCTGTTGCGGATCTGCGGATCCGGCACTGTCTCCACGCCGACCTTGTTCACGCCCTGCCACAGCAACGCCCTCACAACCGGCCCTCCTCACGTCCGTGCTTCGTCGCGTACGCCAGCGGGGCGGACCGCAGCGTCGGCTTCGTGGTCGCCGGTGCGTCCGGCAGGAGCACCTCACCGATCTCGGCAAGCGACCGCGCTCCGCGCAGCGCCGCTCGCAACCGCCGCACGCGCTCGGGATCGGCGCCGGGTGCGACCCGGGCCGCCAGCTCCGTGCCCCGGTCCCCCGGTGCCGGCTGGACGCGGACCTCCACCGGGAATCCGAGCTCGTCCAGCGGCGCCGGCAGCGGGTCGAGCTTCTCGGGCGAGCAGTTGATGGTGACACTGTGCCAACGGTCTGGTTCGACGGCCCGACGCCGCCTGGCGACCACGGCGAAGCCGGCGATCGCACCGGCTCCCACAGCGGTCAGGGCGACGGCGGCCGGAAGCCGCGGGACTTCGGATGTGCGCATGTGACCCGGCTACCCCGCACTGGTGCGGCGACACATCCCGCGGCCGGCCGCCGGCGATGAACGAGGTGCTGAAACTGGCTCTCGACAACCAAGATCGGCCGGGAATGGCGACCCTCCCCGCATCACTCTGCCGTGCCCGGGTAGTCGGGCGGATGATCTCGGTCGGCAATCGAGTGAGGGGTATTGATGGCCACCGTTGCTCGGCGCCGTCCGGAGATCGTCGTCGGCCTGGTGGCGACCCCACCGGACCACCCGGCCAAGGTGGTTGCGCGGCTCGCCGCCGAACTGACCGATCGGCTCGCCGAGCGGGTGGACGCGGAGGTGCACTGGACCGTTGGATGCCGCGATGGGCCGCTGCGCTCGCCGGGGCCGTCGCGGTTCAGCGGACTCACGTCCGCGAACGGCACCCGTGCGTACTGCGCCTGACCGCCCGCGAAGTCGCCGTCAGATGCGAACAGCCGAAGATCCCGGCGACCGGGCAGTGTCACCGAACCGAAGGCGTCGGTCCTTTTCACTCGCCGTAGGTCAGGTTCTCGACGTGGCGCAGCGCAACGCTTGGCTGGCTCGATCGCGGAACCGCCGGATCCCGAGCCAGGTCGGTTGCACAACGCCGGTACCGGCACGGGGCGATTCGCTCCGAGTATGTCGAGTATGTACTGAAAATCTCGGCCCAGGTCCGGAGCCGACGGAGACATCTACGAACGGGGAGCGGGAATGAAGGCAGTGGTCTACGAGGGACCGCGGAAGGTCAGTGTCAAGGATGTGCCGGACGCGCGGATCGAGCGCCCGACCGACGTCCTGGTGCGGATCACGTCGGCGAACATCTGCGGCTCGGACCTGCACATGTACGAGGGCCGGACCGATTTCGAGCGGGGTCGCTGGTTCGGGCACGAGAACCTCGGTCAGGTGGTCGAGGTCGGCGACGGCGTCGACAAGATTCGGGTGGGCGACTGGGTCGTCCTGCCCTTCAACATCGCGTGCGGACACTGCAAGAACTGCGAGCGGCAGCTGACGAACTACTGCCTGACCGCCCAGCCGGAGCCGAAGTTGGCCGGCGCCGCGTACGGCTTCGCCGACATGGGCCCGTACGGCGGCGGGCAGGCGGAGCTGTTGCGCGTGCCCTGGGGGGACTTCAACTGCCTGCGGCTGGGTGAGGACGCCGAACAGCGCCAGACGGACTACGTGATGCTTGCCGACATCTTCCCGACCGGCTACCACGCCACCGAGATGGCGGGCGTGCAGCCCGGTGACCAGACGGTCATCTACGGCGCGGGCCCGGTCGGGCTGATGGCCGCCCTCTCGGCGACCATCCGCGGGGCGGGCAAGGTCATGGTCGTCGACCGGCACCCGGACCGGCTGCGACTGGCCGAGTCGATCGGCGCGATCGCCATCGACGACTCGAAGGTCGACCCGGTGCAGGCCGTTCTGGACGAGACGATGGGGCTGGGCGCGGACAACGGCTGCGAGTGCGTCGGCTACCAGGCGCACGAGCCCGACGGCCAGGAGCAGCCCAACCTGACGATGAACCGGTTGGTCGCCTCGGTACGCTTCACCGGCAAGATCGGCAATGTCGGCGTCTTCATGCCGCAGGACCCCGGAGCCAAAGGCGAGCTGGCGAAGCAGGGCAAGATCGCCTTCGACTACGGCATGTTCTGGTTCAAGGGCCAGCACATCGGCAGCGGCCAGGCGCCGGTCAAGAAGTACAACCGCCAGCTGCGCGACCTCATCGCCGGGGGCAAGGCCGAGCCGTCCTTCATCGTCAGCCACGAGCTGCCCCTCGACCGCGCGCCGGAGGCGTACGAGCGTTTCGACAAGCGGGACGAGGGCTGGACGAAGGTCGTCCTGCACCCGGCGATGGCGGGGGCGGGTGCGTGACATGGCTGGGCCGCTGAACGGACGCCGCGTCGCCATCCTCGCGGCCGACGGCGTGGAGCGGGTCGAGCTGGAGCGGCCGCGGCAGGCGCTGGAGGACGCCGGCGCTCACACTGCCGTCGTCTCCATCGCCACCGGCGAGATCCGGGCCCGCGACCACGACCTCGACGACGCCGGCAGCTTCACGGTCGACCAACTGGTCGGCAAGGCTTCGGTCGACGACTACGAGGCGCTGCTCCTGCCGGGCGGGACCGTGAACCCGGACAAGCTGCGGATGGAACCTGCCGCGGTGCGGTTCGTCCGGGACTTCGTCCAGTCGGGCAAGCCGGTCGCTTCCATCTGCCACGGCCCGTGGAACTTCGTCGAGGCCGACGTCGCGCGGGGTCGCCGGCTGACCTCGTGGCCGAGCGTGCGCACCGACCTGCGCAACGCCGGGGCGGAGGTGGTCGACGAGCAGGTCGTCACCGACGGCAACATCACCACGAGCCGGTCGCCCGACGACCTGCCCGCGTTCTGTGAGCGCATCGTGCAGGAGTTCGCCAAGGCCCCGACCTCCGCCGGCGCTGCAGGCCGGGCACGATGAGCTCGTCGATCGTCCCCGACCATGACGTCTGCGGCACGGAATAGCGCCTTCAGAACAGGCGCGCCGTCGCCATCAGGCTCCCCGATGCCGCAGCGCCCGAGGCTGGCCGCCGCCTTCGCCGGTCCCACAACGCTGCCGCCCGCGACACCCCGGCGACGCGGGCGCGGGTGTGCACCTGTCGCCTCCGCCGCCCGTCGCGGCGGGGGCGATGGTTCGCTCGACGGCCTACCGGTAGATGCCGAGGCCGGAGCTGCAGGGTTCGCCGCGGCGGGCGATGTGGACCGGGGCGCAGTCAATCGCCCGCACGCGGCCTGACCTCGCAGCCAGCGAGGAAGTGACCCGCAAGCCCGCCCACTCATGGGTGGGTAGTTGACTCGATCCGGCGCAGTTGCGTGCGGTACCGGCGGGCCATCTCGACGTACCGCTCGGCGTTGATCCGCAGGTGTTCGGCGTCGGGCGGGGTGTCGCGGATCCGCACCGGCACGCCGAGGGCCGTGGTGCGGGGCGGCACGGCGAACCGGGGCGGCACCAGCGCCGAGGCGCCGACCAGCGCGCCGGCCCCGACGACGGCGCCGGAGAGCACGACGGCCTGCGAGCCGATCAGCGCGCCGTCCTCGATGACGCAGCCCTCGAGGTGGACCAGGTGCCCGACGACGCAGCGGTCGCCGACGCGGGTGGCGTGCCGGTTGTTGGCGTGCACGACCGTGCCGTCCTGGATGTTCGTGCCGGCGCCGGCCGGGTGAGCGTGAACGACGGGGCGGCCGCGGACGTGCGGCTGCCGTTCGGCGGGTTCGGCCGCTCCGGCATCGGCCGGGAGTTCGGCCTCGAAGGGGTGCTGGAGTACACGGAGGTCCAGACGCTCCAGTGGTAGGTCTCGTAAGTCCGGAGATGGTTCAGTGCGGCACCTGTTGGCATCGGTCACTCCTCGGCGAGCAGTCGGGCGGTGGGCATGCGCTGGACGAGCAGGGCAGGCACGAGCGCGGCGGCGGTGGCCGACAGCGCGCCGGCCACGACGGCGGCGACCGCGGTCATGACGAGGCCAGTGGTGATGCCGCCGACCAGCCAGGCGGCCCCGGCAAGACCCAGGCCGGCGCCGAACGCGCTGCCGAGCACCCCGATGCCGAAGCCTTCGGCGGCGATCAGTCGCGCCAGCACCGCGGGGGTCCAGCCGATCGCGCGCAGTGTCGCCAGCTCGGCGGCGCGGTCGCGGATGTTGAGATACAGCACGTCGGCGACGGCGAACGCGCCCAGCAGCACCGTCGCCACCACGGCGATCGTGTCGACCGTCCGGACCTGGAGCGACACCGCGTCGCCGAGCAGCGTTCCGACGATCGCGCCGTGGAAGGCGAACGTGACCGCTCCCAGCAGCGTGGCCGCGGTGGTGCCGACAGCCAGTGCCGATGCCCCGAGCAGCGTCCGCCCCGGCACTCTGCGCAGGTTCGCCAGCCCGAGCATGAACGGACCGCGTGGGCTTCCGGTCCGGCGACGCAGATCCACGGCGGGACGCAGCCCCCGGGCCGGCCGCATCCGCGCCGCGTTCGCCGCCGGCACGGCGCCGGCCAGCAGCGCAAGCGCGAGCGCGATCGGTACGGCGAGCAGCGCCTGCGACCACGTCACGCGAATGTCGAGCAGCAGCCCGAGTGGCGCGGCCAGCACCACCGTGCCGGCCCCGCCGACCAGGCCGATTGCGGCGATCTCGCCGAGCACCGCGGTGAAGACCTGGCGGGCCGGCCAGCCAAGTGCGGTGAGCGTGGACAGTTCGGCACGCCGGTCGCGGACCCCGGCGGCGACCGCGTTGGTCAGAAACAGCGCGCACACGACCAGTACCAGCGCGAACAACACCACGCTCTTGCGGTCGACGGCGCTGACGATGGCCGCGGCGACACCCTTCTGCGTCCAGAGCTCGGTGACCCGCAGTTCGGGTCGTTGGTACTTGCCTGCGGCCAGGGTCACCGTCTGTGGCGCCGGCGACGAGCCGTAGGCGATGTCTACGTCGAGCCCGGTCGCTGCGGCAATCTGCTCTGCGACGATCCGGACCCGCTCGCGGGAGGTCGGCGTGAAGCCTTGCACGCCGGCGACCCGCACGCGAACGGCGCTGATCGGGGCGTCCTTGTTGGGTGCGCCGGTTTCCTGCAAGGTCTCGGCCAGCGCTTCCAGCGTGGTGAGCAGCATCGGCGGGGAGGAGAGGTAGCCGGCCGGGTTGCCGTTGGGTCGCAGTGCCTGGTCGCCGAGCAGGTCACGGGTGCGCTGGTCGGCGCCGAGCGCCTCGGGCGCCTGGTAGGTCTCCATCGACACGCGGCTGAGCGGGTCGAACGTGGCGAGCTTGCGCGGGTCGAACGTTCCCACGACTTCGGTGCTGTGGAAGACGCTCGTGGTGTTCCACTTGACCTGGCCGATGTCCCGGAACCCGGTGTCGTCGATCTGCCACGGCACGGCGAGTCCGCGGACCTCCGGGGTACGCCACGCATCCGGGTCAGCGTCGATGGTCTCGGCGATCAGCGTGCCGTCTGCGGCGGCGCGGTACCGCACGCCACCGACCTGCATGAACTGGATGAGGTCCGGCTGGTAGCCACCCTTGGCGAGAGTGTCCGCGAATGCCTGCTCGGCGGTGAAGCTGCGGGTTGCCAGCTGCTGGCCGTGCAGGCCGTCGAGCATCGCGAGCGCGTCCTGGGCCGACGTCCCGGGCGGCGGTCGGTCGAGCGCCGTCCGGGTCATCGTGACGATCGCGCTGTTGTCCGGGTACGCCCTGTCCGTCGCGATGACCGGCAGGATCCTGTTGACGCTGTCGGACCGCGTCCGGTCGGTGCTGTCGAGGTACCGGCCGCCGGTGAGGGCCTGACGCAACCCGACCAGCCGCTCTTCGGCGACGGGGTCGACGCCGGCGACGAGCAGCGGCACATGCCAGGTGAGCCAGGCGGTCGCCCGGTCGGAGGCCGGCGCCGGAGGGTGCTGCTCGAACCGGCCGTCCCGGGTCAGTTGCAGGACCTGCACGTCGGTGTATTCGCGGTCGGTCATCAGGTCGGACATGGTCGCCCGGGTCAGCCAGACGCAGAGCGGCACGCCGTCCTCCAGCACCGCGAAGCCGCCGCACAGTTGATCGACGGGAAGGGCCTCGCCGCCGGTGAACCGGACCGTCGTGCCGCGGTTCTCAAGCACGGGCCAGGAGATCTCGTGCGTGGTGACGTAGACGTACAGCGGGCGGGCGTTCACGGTGGAAAGCCCTCGGTCGGCGAGAAACGTGCGGTCGAGGCGGATCACCTGCCGGTCGAGGCTCGTGTCGATCAGGTCGGTGATGTCGACGCTGACGGTGATCCCCGCGTTGGCGTAACCGGCCATCGCGATGGGCGCGGCGACGTCCACTCCGGGCACCGCGGCGACCTTGTCGACGTCGTCGAACGTCAGCCCGCCGTAGATGCCGGACAGCGAGTTGGGCCGGATGAGGGCGCGTTCGTTCTCCAGCACCGTGCGAGTGCCCTTGGGCCGGACCAGGATCTCGTAGGCGGCTTTGGCGCTGCTGTCGACCTCGCCGGTGACCTGCAGCCGCGCGGTGTCGGTGGCGCCGGTCAGCACGGTGAATCCGGTGGTCGCGGTGAGCACGCCGAGCAGGAGCGCCACCGACCTCGCCGCACGGCCTCGCAATGAAGCCCAGATGAAGGAGATCACCGCTCCACTCTGTCGCAATGCATTGTGACAATGCAAGAGGCGGGTACAGTCCGGGCATGCCTCGACAGCTTGACGTTGCTACTACGCCCGGCGATACTACGTTCTGCGTAGTAGGAGGTGACTCCCGTGAGCCTTTCCGAGCTGGGCAGGTTCTCCGAGCCCGGGCTGCTTGTCCTGGTCAGTCTGGCGGACGGCCCGAAGCACGGCTATGCCATCCAGGAGGACATCGGCATGGTTACCGGCGATCGCCCCGGACCGGGCACGCTGTACGGGGCGATCAAGCGCCTGCAAGAGCGTGGGCTCATCGAGGCCCTGGCAGCCCAGGACAGACGTAAGCCCTATCAGCTCACTCCTGTGGGAAGGCAGATGCTCCAGGCGGAACTGGAGCGCACCAGGTCGGTGGCCGCAGTGGGCCTACGTCGCCTGGCGGTGACCTGATGCGCCGGCTGCACGCGGCAGTGCTCGCGCTGTACCCCCCAGCAGTACGCAAGCGCTACGGCGAGGAGATCGCCGCGCTGCTGGAACAGTCGCGCACCCCGGTGCGCGACCTCACCGACGTCGCCTGGTCCGCGCTGACCGATCGAGCAGAGAAGATGATGACAGCCGACCTACCCGATGTGCTACGGCGCACGCCCCGACGGCTGACGGTCACCGCCGCCACCGTGCTGGCGTGCCTGGCAGTGCCGCTGCTGGGGTTCAGCACGGTGCCGTCAGCCATCGTCCCCGTCGGGCTCGCCGGCGGCATGCTCTGCGCCAGAAGGGGCGGCGGATTCGGCCCGGCGGCCGTTGTCATCGGCGCCGTGCTGGCGCTCTTCACCTCGCCCCACCTGGTCCAGTTGCTGGCCGGGCGGATCGATCGCAGCGCGGAGGTCGCGAGCACGGCGGCGTTCGTTGCGGCCGCGGCCGGACTGGCCGCACTGGTGGTCGCCTTGGTTCGCCGCAACCGGCGCACGGCCGCGCTGACGGCCGCGGCGATCGGGGCCTTCACGCTGCCCCAGCTCGCGACGACGATGCTGGTGCTGATCAATGGCGCCGGACCGACGGGCAACCCATGGCTGGCGTACTGGGTCAACATGCTGCCGTACCGCGGATGGAGCGAAGAAGGCGGAACAGCGTTCGTACCGGTCCTGTTCGATGCCCTGGTCTGGTATCCGGTGCTCTACACCTTCTGCCTCTCGTTCCTCCTGACGTTCTGCCTCCGGGCAACGGTCACCCAGGACACGCCCGCTCCCACCGACAGGGCACAACGGACGGGAGCACAGGAAGGCGACAGGCCGCGACGACCAGCCCGGGAAGGTTGAGCACAATTCGGCGCCCGGCCGGCAGCCGCTTGACGCCGCTGTTCCGCGTCGGCGAGATGCCGCCGCCACGACGTCAGGTGGTACCAGGCCGGCAGCGGCACCCGCCTTCCGCGCCGGCACGACCGAGGCGTTGGCCGAGGTCATCCAGCTCGGGCTCGGGTGCGACGACCCCGACCCGGCCGCCGAGCTGGAGACCGCGCGGCCGGGCGTCCGAGGCGCCGCGGAACAGGTCGACGGCGTCACCCCGGGCGAGACCGCACCGCACACGGGACAGCACCCGGACGATCGGTCGACCGGCAGGGTGCCGCCTTACCTGCTGCTGACTTCCTGCAGATCATGGATGAGCTCCGACACGGCGACCGGGTCGATCGCGCCGAAGCCGGGGACAAGCTTGCCGTCGGCGTGGGTGGGCAGCCACACGTTGCCGAGGGTCTGCTGCTGTTCGGCGGTGACGTCGCCGATGAACATGCCGGGGTCGAGGTCGATCGAGGCGACGACGCCGCCGGGCAGGTCGCGCTCCAGCGTGCACACCATGCCGCCGTCGCCGACCTCGCCCATCCGCCAGCCGCGGCGCACCAGCCCGAGGAGCTGTCCGACGTGGACGGTGCGGCCGACCTGCCGGTCGAGGCTGTGGGCAGTGCGCTCGTTGTCGGTCAGCACGTGGACGTCGCGACTCAGCTGCGCGAACGGCTGCAGGACCTCGTAGTCGGCGAACACCTCCGCCCACGCCGCCAACCGGTCACCGAGCCGGAGCGGGTGCGCGAGCCACACCGTTGCGGTCGCGGTGACGACGATCGGCTCGTCTTCCACGTCGGCGTACGTGCGGTCCTCGGCCACCCGGAAGCACGCCTCGCCACCGTCGGGGCCCTCGGACGTCACCCAGAGCAGCCGGCGCGCGACGTGCCACAGCAGCGGATGTCCCACCAGGTACCGGTGGAACTCCGCACTGCTCCACCGCCGCTGGTCGGCCATGGCGCGCTCGAGGCGGCGGATCTGGTCGGCCGCCACGGTCCGCACGTCCTTCTTCAACCCGAGGAACCGCTGGTACGCGGCGGGCGCGGCGACCGGGTCGTCCTTCACTCCGGGCCTGGGCAGCGCGGCGCGGCGGGTACCGGCGGCGTCCGTGACAAAGGGCATGAGGTGCTCGTCGAAGCCGACGACGAACCGACGCGGCCCGTAGTCGAGGCTGAGGCTGCCGTCGGTGTCGAGACCGAAGTCGGGCACGAGGCGGTCCGCGAGCTGCTCCAGGGTGAGGCCGGTGTCCCGGGCCAGGGTTTCCAGCCGCTCCTTGGCGAGCCGGCGGGTGCTGTGCTTGGAGGCTTTGTCGGCGACACCCTGGATGTGCATGAGCGCCACGTCGGTGCCGATCGCGGTGAGCACGTCGAGGCCGCGCGCGGCCCGGGTGTGGTCGCCGTGACCGGGCCAGGAGCGGATCAGCGGACCCAGCCTGCGGGCCGTCTCGTCGTCGCCGATGAGGCCCTGCATGTCGAGCGCCCATCGGCCGACCGACGGACAGTTGGCGTCGACCCAGCGCAGCAGGAGAGCCCGGCCGAAGGCGGCCAGCGAGCCGGGGTCGCAGACGTCCTTCACGATCTCCAGACCCGCGTACGGCAGGGCGGGCTGGGACAGCGAGAGCATGGTGACCACGTGCCGCGCCGACTCGACCGGCAGGGTCCGCACGCCGTCCCGCAGCCGAATCGTCGGCAGCGTCGGCACGCCGACCCAGCGCGGGATCTTCGGCAACGTCGAGGGCAGCAGCTCGAGCGGGTCCGTGTCGAGCATCGCCCGGATCGCGGCGCCGGCCGCCGAACCGTAGTTGTCGGCGGCGGTGAGCACCAGATCTCGGTGACCGTCCGCGGCGAGCGCCAGCAGTGCGTGCTCGGCGAGTTCGCGGCGCGGGCCGGGCTCCTCCAGGGCCGGCGGCACGAGATCGCGGGCGGCGGCGGCCGGGTGGCGGGTCAGCCACTGCCGCGCGAGGTCGCGGGTCCACGCCGACCGGGACTTCACCCGCAGTTCCATCATCAGGTCAGCCAGCTCCGGGCCGGTGAACGGCAGCAGCCGCAGCGTCGTCTCGGTGACCATCTCCCGCGACAACGCGACGAGGTCCGGCACGGCGTGCAGCGCGTCGGCTCCCGGCGTGCCGTCGGACGCCAGCGGCGCGGAGCGGGTCAGGCCGGGCACCACGACCGGCTCGCGGCGGCGGGACCACGGCGGGGTGACGAGCACATCCGGCAGCCCGCCGTGCCCAATGGCCGCCGGATCGGTCGTCGGCGGCAGGTCCGTCGTGGTCACGCAGTCACCTCACGCAGGTCACGGATGAGCTCGACATCAACCTCATCCCCGAACTCATTCGGCAACCGAGGCATGCGCCGAAGCTGCATCCTAGTCGTGTCCGTCGGTACCGCGTTCGAGGACGGTGCTTGCCCGGGGTGACCCGGAAAGGCTCACTGACTCAGAAGGGGCAGACGTCCGTGGGCCCCCGGTCTCCGCTGCCGGTGGGCCCCTGGTTCCCGCTCCAGATGTCGTTCCATAGGACCTCCTCCGGAACCGGGGCGCCGCGTGCCGACGACAATTACCTGCTGACGGCACACACGTGCGCTGCAGGGAACCTGCGCAGGTCGACATGGCGGGCGCCAAGGGTCAACGCCTCCGGAGGCAGGCCGAGGCTCTCGATGATGACTCGGTGCTGCAGTTCGGCGGGCAGCCGGTCCTCGGCGCCGCGCAGCGCCGCCTCGATCTGCTCCGTGTCCGGCGTGCCGTCCACGAACGACGTGAACGCGGCGGCGTCGACGCCCAGCGGCCGCTGCGGCACCGGCTCACCGTCGGCGATGACCACGCCGTCGAAGCTGGCCTTGAACTCACCGTCGTCGTCCTCGAACCACTCCACGGCCGCACCCACTTCGGACATGTACCGGTGGACCCGCTCACCGTCCCGGTACACCCAGCATTCGACGAGGTCCGAGTCGAACACCACCGACGTCAGCACCGCACAACCCAGCAGCCGGCTCACCGCCACCGCGATCGGCCGCAGGTCCGCGACATCGTACGAGTCCTCCCGCGGAATCACGGCGCATCGGGCGGCCTCAGCGGTCGCAGAATGGTCGGGCGAGTGCGAGGTCGGCGTCCACTCGGCGCAACAAGTCGAAACCCCACGTGTTGACGCCGTCCAGGTCGACCTCGTTGTAGATGCGAGCTGCGAGGTCATGCAGCGAACGGGCGAGCCGGGCGTACTCGAGGTGGGTGAGGTCGAGTCGCTGCGCGCCGTAGGCGTGCAGGAAGCGCGCAGGGTCGGGTCCGCACAAGGCGGTGAACAGGTCGTGCTCGCGCGGTGCCAGCATCGTCTGACCCCAGTCGAGCAGCGTTGCGACGCGACCGTCGCGGTCGACGAGGACGTTGTGAGGGAACAGGTCGTGGTGGCACACGATGTGAGGCACGTCGATCGCGCGGGCCCGTTCGATCACCGCTTCGAGCCGGTCGACGTTGGCCATGACCTCGTCGCGGCGGTCGACGATCCACGGGTGGTCGTGCCGGTCGCGCAGCACCTCGATGCACCACTCGTCCATATCGGTGCGGGGCAGGACGAGGTCGGCGATCTCGTGCACGGTGCGCATCGCCCGCGCGATCGCGTCGGCGTCGTTCCACGTTGCCTGGCGGCCGTCGACGAACGGGAACAGCGCGTAGCGCCGGCCATGGTGCTTGGAGGTGTACGAGCCGTCGAGCGCTTGGCGCGCCGCAGGAACGGGAATGCCCCGAGCCGCCAGCTCAGCGGTCAGCGCCAGCGCGGCGTCGCTGTCGGGCTGCTGGCGCCAGAGTTTCACGAACCAGCGCCCGTCGGTGAACGCATCCGCTTCGAACCCGCCCGGATGCGGCCGCAACTCGCCCACCTCGACACCGAAGGCGTCGCGGACCTGAGTCGTCGTCGGCGGGGTTGCTTCGCGCCACATCGAACCAGGATGGTACCGCTGCCGAGTCCTGCCGGTCGACGTCATTGCGAGTATCGGCTCGAGTGGCCGTGGATCTGCATGACCAGCCCGTGCCTACAGCGATTGCGGCCCCCTCTCTGCCAAGCGCCGGCGGGCTGCAGCACCTCACGTCGACGGCGAAAAGTGAGTGACTGCCGGGAGATGCGAAGATCGGCGCCTGGACGGCCCGGTGATGCGCGATCACGTCCTCGGGGTAGATCGCGGCATACCCCATCGTGGTGTCGATCGTCGTGTGGCCGCAGACATTGGCCGCGATGTGCGGGGGCAGTCCGGAGCGGAGCTCCGCAGCGCCACGCGACACGAGCTTGATCACGATCATCGGTACAGCGTGACGAATCCCCGGCCGGCGCCGACCGGCCGCGGTGCCCGCGGGCGGACCGTGCAGTCGCCTTACCGGACGGGACGGGCCGGCACTGGTTCGGCTGACTGCGTCTCCGCTGCCATACCCCGCTGCCCCGCGTCGACCAGACGGGTCAGGGCTGGTAGCGCCTGCCTGATGGCGTCGCTGTCGTGCGGATCCAGTTGCTCGAACAGCGCGTCGAGGGTTGCGGCGTGGTACGCGAACGTGCGGACGCGCTGTTCGCGACCGGCCGCGGTGAGCTCCACGAGCACGACCCGCCCGTCGCCGGGGTCGGCGACGCGCCGTACCAGTCCGGCCTTCTCCATCCGGCCGACCAGTTGCGTCATGCCCGGCTGGGAGACCCGGGCCAGCCGCGCCAGGTCGGTCACCCGTCCGGCGCCGTGCTCCGACAGCAGCCGCAGCACGGTCAGCGCGACCGAGCTCGGCTGGTCCGGCTCTTGCAGCTGGCGTAGCAGGTCGACCAGTCCTGACAGCACCGGCAGCAGCTGTGACCCGGGACTCGTACCGATCTCCGTTTGCATAACCCCATTATGCATCTAGAGTGGAAGCCGCTGATGTTCCTTCTTGGCGGCTGCACCGAACGACGGCTCGACGTCGCGCACCGCCGGCATCCTGTCTCCGCGGAGGTGAACCGGTGAGTTCCGCTGCCGGTCAGTCGTTGTTCAAGCAGCCCCGGGCGGTCTTCGCGGTCGCCTTCGCCTGTGTGGTCAGCTTCATGGGCATCGGGCTGGTCGATCCGATCCTGCCGGCACTGTCGGAGAAGCTGCGCGCCACGCCCAGCCAGGTCAGCCTGCTGTTCACCAGCTACCTGCTGGTCACCGCGGTCGCCATGCTCTTCACCGGCTGGGTCGCCAGCCGCATCGGCGCCAAGGCGACCCTCATCACCGGCCTCAGTCTCATCGTCGTCTTCGCCGCGCTGGCCGGGCTGTCCGGCTCGATCGGCGGCATCGTGGGCTTCCGGGCCGGTTGGGGGCTGGGCAACGCGCTGTTCATCGCCACCAGCCTGGCGGTCATCGTCGCCTCCGCCACCGGCGGCTTCGCCGGCGCCATCGTGCTCTACGAGGCGGCCCTGGGCCTCGGCATCGCCGCCGGCCCGCTCATCGGCGGCATGCTGGGCAACATCAGCTGGCGCGGCCCGTTCTTCGGCGTCGCCGTGCTCATGGCGATCGCCCTGCTGGCCACCGTGATCCTGGTCGAGCCGACCCCGAAACCGGCCCGGCCCACCCCGCTGTCCGCGCCGATCCGGGCCCTGCGGCACCGGAGCCTGCTCACCATGGGCATCACCGCGCTGCTGTACAACTGGGGCTTCTTCACGATGCTCGGCTACGCCCCCTACCCGATGAAGCTCAACGAGATCCAGCTCGGGTTCGTCTTCTTCGCCTGGGGGCTGCTGCTGGCCTTCTTCTCCATCACCGGCGCGCCCTGGCTGCAGCGCAGGTTCGGCACCGCACCATCGCTCTACGGCGCGCTCAGCGCGTTCGCGGTGCTGATCCTGCTGATCGGCGTGTTCACCGAGAGCCGCTGGACCGTCATCGTCTGCGTCGTGTTGTCCGGCGTCATGGCCGGCATCAACAACACGCTGACCACCCAGGCCGTCATGCTGGTCTCACCGGTCGAACGGCCGATCGCCTCCGCCGCGTACGGGTTCGTCCGCTTCATCGGCGGTGGCCTGGCCCCCTTCGCCGCCGGCAAGATGGTCGACCAGTGGAACATCCACGTGCCGTTCGTCGTCGGCGCGGTCGCCGTCTTGCTCGGCGTCCTCGTGCTGTCCACCGGCCACAAGCCGCTCGCCGCGGCCGACGCCGCCATGGCGACCGGCACGCTGCACGGCACCGCCGACGACGTGGCCGGCGAGGTCGCCGACGAGTTCGGCGGCGCCCCGGACGCCATCGACTTCGAGAAGACCGCCGAGCGCCGCTGACCGGCGCCGACCTTCGGCGTTGGGGCGACGACCGACTGGTGAGGACTCAGCGCGGCGCCATCATCACAGGACCGGCGGATGCCGCTCGCCCCGGCGCGGTCAGGCGACCAGTCGAAGAACCATTCATGTGACGGGGCCGCACGGATGGCATACCAAACTGATCTCCCGACGCATCGCCGAAGGTCGCGTTCCCCGACCCGCTGCCGAGTGACGGGTTGCGCGCCGGAACCGTGTCGAGGGCATCGCCATTTGAACGCCCTGCGAGCGCCCTGGAATCATGAAGACGATGGAAGACGGCCAAGCCCTCACGGCGTTCATGGCGACCGTGAGCATCGGTGACACCTGACGGGAACCGTCGCGGAAGTCGCGCCGCCAGGAGCAGCGGTGCTGCTCGATGGCTTCGCCGACGACCCGGTCGGCTTCATCGGATGCCTGGACTACTCCTGGCGATCGTTCCAACGATCGGCGATTGCGCCACCCGTACGGTGAACGCGAGGGCGCAGATCACGGGCGACGTCGTGCGCCGCGCTCAACGCGCCGTCCGCCACCGGATCCGTCTCGGTGACGCCACCGGGATTCCGGGTCACACAGGCGGGACCCAGGTCATGACGTTTTCAGCGGCCGTTCAGGTACGAAGTGTGAGCCTGTGCCGTATGAATCGAGACACGAACGTCGACCGCGTCTGGATGCGGCCTGCCCTGCGCGGATTGGCGAACAAGGTCCCCGAGGTCACGGTCTGGTTCTGGATCATCAAGGTGCTCGCCACCACCGTCGGGGAGACCGCCGCGGACCTGCTCAACTTCAACCTCGGCATCGGGCTCGGCGCGACCACCGGCATCATGGCCGTGGCCCTCGCAATCGCACTGACGCTGCAACTGCGCGCCGACCGCTACGTCCCATGGCGGTACTGGCTGGTCGTCATCCTCGTCAGCGTCGCCGGCACGCTCGTCACCGACAACCTCACCGACAGCTTCGGCGTCTCCCTCGTCGTCACCACCATCGTGTTCAGCGTCCTGCTCGCCGCGACGTTCGTCCTCTGGTACCGCAGCGAACGCACCCTTTCGATCCACTCCATCACCACGTGTCGCCGCGAATGGTTCTACTGGGCGGCGATCCTGTTCACGTTCGCGCTCGGCACCGCCGCCGGTGACCTCGTCGCGGAGCGGCTCAGCCTCGGCTACCTGCCCTCGGCCGCGATCTTCGCAGCGCTCATCGTGGTGATCGCGATCGGCTACCGTTTCACCATGCTCGGCGGCGTGTTCGCGTTCTGGGCGGCATACGTGCTCACCCGGCCGCTCGGCGCTTCACTCGGCGACTGGCTGTCCCAAGCGCGCGCCGACGGCGGTCTCGGCCTCGGTACCGTCCTTCCTCGTGGTCGTCGTCGGCCTGGTGACGTACCTGACGACGTCACGACGCGACGTCATCGAATCCTGAAACTCGAAAACGGCTGGGGCTGACACGATACGGGTACTGGTACTGGAGGCCGCGGCGCTCCGCAGAGCCCCTGTCGTCCTCGCCGCCGGCGACCTGTGCCCGGCCCCGGCCCAGCGCCGCGTCACCCGCACCGGCGAGGAGGTCCGAGCGGTCCCCCGTCAGCCCGCTGGATGAGGTCGGACGGACGGTGGGTCAGGTGGTGGAGGAGCGGCGGGCGCGGGACCGGTAGATCGAAGGCCTCCCGCCCGCCTGGCCGGCGGCCGCCGGTCGTCCATCATCGACCGCCGAACACGGCAGCAGCGGGAAGCCGGCCGACCGCTCCGCGGCGCTCTACTGCTCAGCTTGGGGGCGGACAACCGTGCCCGACACGTGGTTGAAGACGGAGACCGCGAGCTGCTGCCGGCCAGCAGCGTCGGCCACCGGCAGGCCGACCTGCTCATCCCGTCCGACCATCCCCGTGCAGCGTTCCACGATCTCGCCGATCTGATACATCACCCGGACGATCGCCTCGGCCTCGGCCCCCGAATACCAGTACGGGACCGTCACGTCGGCCTCGTCCGCGTACAGGCTCACCTGAATGCCGGTGGGCTCGTGGTCAAGCTCGAAGTAGCCATCATGCCGACGAACGTCGAGGTCGCCCAGGACGCTCCGCGACTCCTCGACGATGCGCTCCCAGGCCGCGCCGTCCGGCGCCGCCAACGCCTCGTCGTCGTCATCGTCGTCCCAGCCCTCGTCGTCCTCGACATCCTCAGCGTCGGACGGTGAAGCCGAGTGCTTCAGCGAGAACGTGAGGTCATAGCTCATGTGTCGGCACGCTACCTGAGCCGCACGCCGGACCGACGCAAACCCGTCAGCCGGCGGGACGACGCCGGCTGACGGGCAGGCGCGGCGTCAGTATTTGATGGGTACCTCGATGCCACCGAGTGAACCCCTGTTCCCGTTCAACTCGCCGCAGCCGATACAAGCCTTGGCGTACGCCAGATAGCGAGTGGCCCGTGCCCGGCGGTCGCTGTCTCCGGCCGGACAGCCGATATTCCCTGCACCGAGCGACTGGTGGGATACCAAGCATGTGTCCGAAGTGCGGAGGCAGGGAACGGCAGCTGATCGCGCCGGGGTACTACGAGTGCGTGTCCAGCGTGCTCGTCGGCATGCAGGGCTACGGCAGTCGGCAGACCCCGATGTTCGGTTCCTGCAACCATCGGTACCGCGAGGGAACGCCGTCGACATCGGGCGAAACCTGCGCGTGCGGCACATTCGCGATCGGCCAGTGCGTTCACTGCGGGGCGTACGTCTGCGGGGAGGTCGGGCACTCGACGCTCTATCAGGGGGCCCGCACGTGTGGTGCCTGCCTCGGCCCGCTCAAGCGGGCGCAGCAAGAGAAGGAGGCGAAGAGCCGCGCCGACAAACAGCGGCGGCAGGACGAGGTGCGGGCTGCCATGCCCAGCCGGATCCGCGCCGCCATCGTGGCGGCGGAGGCTTCCTTGGTCGCTCGCCGAGTACCGGCGGAAGCCGTGGCGGTGGTGAAGGAACGGTCCTTCTGGCGCAGCGGAGGCATGAGCGGTCATGGCTACGAAGCTCGCGAGGCGTACTTCTACGTGGTACGGGAACTCGGCAGCGGCTGGTCGGTCCAGAACACCGTGGTCCTCGCCGAGCACGCGCTGTGGAATGTGAGTGGGCGGGGGAACGGGCGGACGTCGCCCTTGCCGACGGACGGGCCGCCGCTGCTGACGTCGGTTCGCAGTTACGCTCGGTGGACCTTCAAGGCTCGCGAGTTGCGCCTGGGGGTCAGCGAACCCCTTGACGTCGCGCGGCTCGATGACGCGAAGGCGCATCAATTGGCCACCGCGCTGGAGGCGATCGCCGCCGGCGGACCGGTCCTGAGCATGGATCCGGACGAGGTCATCTGGACGACCGGCCGCTCTAAACCGCGCCGGTACGACCTACCTGACCATAGATAGAGCGATCCGGGCCCACAGGGCGGGCAGTTCGCATCGAGTGGTTGTCGCGATCGTTGCCTGGCGTATGGCACTCCGCGGCCACGGTGGCGGTGGCAGGCACCGCGGCCGGCGCTGGTTCGCGGAGCTGTCCCTCTACGGGATTGCGTGCCCGGCGCGCCGCGCGTTGAGGACGGCGTGGACAGCGTCAGCTGCTGTTGGACGTGACCGCGCGGCGCACCCAGGGGCGTGGAATGCGCCGCATGGCCATGTGCTGATTCGCCGAGGGGGGTTCGGCGAACCGTTCGAGCACAAGTGAGCTGACTGTACAGCGGCACTGAATGGTTGACCAGACGGCTACGCCACCGCACAGACACCGAACAGCGCGAACCGGACCCGCGCTGGTGGAGGGGTGACCCAGGGGTGGCCTGCGGCTGCGGACCGCGACGTGTCCGAACGAACCGACCTACCAAAAAACGCCGTAGCATCGAATGGTTGACTCCGCTCGACCGGTTTCCGTCCGATCCGACACACGGAACCGCGGGAGAAGGAGACCGATGATGCAGGCACGCTTGGCGGCGTGGCTGGTACGGCTGGGACCACCGCCACTCGCCACAGGAATCGCGGTCGGCGTCGGGTTGATCGTCATGGAGACGCTGCTGGTCTTCCCGCTCCGGCACATCGCCGCCGTGGAGGCCCTGGCCATCGTCTACCTGCCCGGTGTCCTCGTCGTCTCCACGGTGTGGGGCCTGTGGCTGGGTGTGGCGACGTCGATCGCCAGCACGATCGCATTCGACTTTTTCTACACTCCGCCGGTCTGGCAGTTCGAGACGGAGGACTGGCGGGACTGGCTCGGGCTCTCGGTCTACCTCATGGTGGCCGGGGTCGCCAGTTCGGTGGCGCAGCTGGCCCGCGCGGGGGCGATCGAGACCATCGAGCGGCGCCGGGAGAGCGACGCGGTCGCCGAGGTGACCCGGCTCATCCTCGGCGCCGACGATGTACGAGCGGTCCTTCCGGAGGCCTCCGCCCGGATCGCGCAGGCCATGCGTCTGCCGTACGCGGCGATCGAGCTCGACGCCGTACCCCCGCACGAGGGCCGGGTGCAGCTGCCGCTGCAACCGGGCGCGCTCGTCGTGTCCGCGGATCTGCCGGACCGTGTCATGGGGCGCCTGCGCGACGGTGTGGTGCCCGGGCTGGCGACGGTGTTGCGGGCCGGCAGGACGCTGCAGGCGAGCCGGACTGAATTGGAGGCGCTGCTCACGCAACAGGCGGCGTTGCGGCGGGTGGCGGAGCTCGTGGCCCGCGGCGTCGCTCCGGCCAAGCTGGTCGCCGCGGTTGCCGCCGAGGCAGCTGAACTGTTCGACGCGGACGCCGTCCGAGTGCTGCGCCGGGAAGGCCCCAGTACGGTGACTGTCGTCGCCGAGTGGAGCAGGAGGCCGGGAGTCCTGCTGCTGCTGGGCAAGCGGCTCGACGTCTCCGGTGGAGTCACGGACCTGGTGCTGCGCGACGCCCGTCCGGCTCGCCTGGACTCCTACCAGGACAGCAGCGGCCCAGTCGTCGACATCGCCCATGCCGAGGGCCTCCGCGCCTCCGTCGGCGCGCCGATCATCGTCGACGGCCAGGTCTGGGGTGTCCTCATCGGATACTGGGGCTGGACCGGTCCACCGCCCTCCGGCACCGAGCATGAGCTCGCCCAGTTCACCGACCTCGTCGCGACCGCGATCGTCAACACCGAGAGCCGTGCGGAGCTCACCGCGTCACGGGCCCGCCTCGTCTTCGCCGCGGACGACGCTCGCCGCGGCATCGAACGCGAACTCCACGACCGTGTGCAGCAGCGGCTCATCTCGCTCGGGCTCGAGTTGCGCGTGGCCGAGGCGCTGGTCCCCGAGGAGCTCGGCGAGCTGCGGTCCCGGCTGTCGGACACCGCCGCGGGGCTGGCCGGCGCCTTCGAGGCCCTCCAGGGGATCGTCCGCGGCATCCATCCGTCGCTGCTGTCCCAGGGCGGGCTCGTCCCCGCGGTCAAGGCGCTCGCTCGCCGTTGCCCGGTCCCGGTGACGGTCCGCGGCGGGCCGCATGGTCGCCTGCCAGGCTTCGTCGAGGTCGCCGCCTACCACGTGGTCGCCGAGGCGCTCGCCGACTCGGCCGAACACGCGGGAACCTCGGCGATCGAGGTCGAGTTCGGCGTCATCACCGAGGAGTCGGCAACGGACGCGACCGTGCAGGACGAGGTCCTCAGCGTGAGGATTCACGACGACGGCGAGGGCGGCGCGGACCGGGATGCCGGTCTGGCCGGTGTACGCGACCGCGTCGAGGCACTCGGCGGGACGCTGACGCTGACGAGCCCCGCCAGCCGAGGCGCGACCGTCGACGCGCGGCTGCCGATGGGCGGCCAGGACCGCCGGAGTTCGGAGGCCGACTGGTCATTCGGTGAAACCTGAACAGGCACACCGGTACGGCCGCCGAGCTGCCGCTGGCCGGATCCAATACGGCGAGAAGTCCCCCTCACGCCCAGCGCGTTGTGGCCAGCGCCTGGTCCGTGATCGACATGGCGGAACGCAAGCCGTACCGGCGTGCGGGACCGCGCGGCTGGGCCTACGGGGCCGGTCGCTGCTCGGGGGCGCCGTCCGCGGCCGTGAGCGGTATGTCGACGGTGAGACGGGTACCGGCGCCGTGTGGGCTGTGCAGGGTGATGCGGCCGCCGAGTGCTTCGACGCGGTCCTTGAGACCGAGGAGGCCGGTGCCGTGGGTGAAGTCGGCGCCGCCGATGCCGTCGTCCTGGACGGTGACGCGCAGGGCGGGGTCGGTGATGATGGTGACGGCGATGGTTGAGGCGTGGGAGTGTTTCGCGGCGTTGGTGAGTGCCTCGGCAACGATGTAGTAGGCGCTGACCTCGATCGGTTCCGGTAGCCGTCCCACGCTGTGCAGGTTCAGCTCGACGGGGATCGGTGAGCGGCGGGCGAGTGCGCGCAGGGCCGGGCCGAGTCCGCCGTGGGTGAGGATCGAGGGATGGATGCCGCGCGCGGTCTCGCGGAGCTCGTTGGCTGCGGTGGCGGCTGTGGCGACGGCCTGTTCGAGTTGCTGAGCGAGCGTGTCGAGGTGAGGTGGGAGCGCTGCCTGGGCCGCGCGCAGCTGCAGAGCGAGCGCGATGAGGCGCTGTTGGGCGCCGTCGTGCAGGTCACGTTCAATGCGTCGGCGCGTCTGGTCGGCGGTGGCGACGATGCGGGCGCGGGAGGTGGTGAGCTCGGCACGGCTCTCGGTGTTGGCGATCGCGGTGGCCACGAGCTCGGTGAAGTCGCCCAGACGGTGTTCGGTGTCCTGGGGCAGCGGCTGATGCCGGGATCCGACGCCGATGGCGCCCCAGAGCGCGCTTTCGACAGCGATCGGGCTGGCGACCGCCCAGCGGCTCGGGATGTGAAGGTCCGCCCAGTTGGGCCGGGCCACGTCGCGGCGGGCCGCCCGGCCGGTGGACTGGACCGATGCCAGCACCGAGCCGGCGTCGAGCTTGGCACGTGGAGCTGATCGTGGGACTTCCAGCGGGTAGCCTCCCATGACGGTCACCTCGCCGTCCGGCTCGAACCGGACGATTGCCGTGTTGTCGGCCCCGAAGAGGGCAGCGACCTCCTCTGCCACCGCGGTGAAGACGGGGCCGGGGCCGGCGCCCTGGGCGACGAGGGTGGCGACGCGTCGGAGGGCGGCCTGTTCCCTGGCGATGCGGCGGTTTTCGGCGTAGACGTGGGCGTTGTCGAGGGAGACGGCGAGTTGACCGGCGATGAGCTCGACGGCGTCGAGCCGGTCGGTGGTGAAGGCGCCGCGGATGAGGCGGTTCTCCAGCAGGAGCACGGCGCGGAGGGTGCCGCGGCTGACGATCGGCACGGCGAGCAGGGAGCAGCAGGTGACGTCGGTGAAGTAGGGGTCGCGGGAGAAGCGGTCGTCGCGGGTGGCGTCGTCGACGACGAGCGGGGCGTGTGTCCGTTGGGCGTATCGCAGGACGGACAGTGGTGCGAGTTGTTCGTGGCCGGGGCCGGCGACAGGGACGACGCGGCCGGGTGCGGGCAGGAGCCATTCGTGTTGGTCGTCGCTGCGCATGAGGAGATGTACACCGGTGGCGCCGGTCAGCGCGCTGAGGACGTTGACCAGGCGGGTGTGGAGTCCGTCGATACTGGTTTCGGAGCTGAGTGCCTGGGAGGCGGCGACGATGCCGAGCAGGTCGATCGTGCCGGTCGTGACGGTGGAGCGGCGGCGGGACAGGTCGGCCGCCGGGCCGACGTTCGGATCGGGCTGGAGCCGCAGTTTCGGGTAAGCCCAGTCCAGTTGGGTGACTTTCGCGATGGCGCCCCATTCGAGGTATTCGCGACGGGCTTCGACGAGCAGGCCGAAGCCGGAGCGTTCGACGCCGTGGTCGAGGAGGAACCGGGCCGCGCGTTCGGAGATCAGGGCGCGGTGCCATGGGCGCTCCTGCTCGGCGACGCCGCGCAGCGCGGCGTCGAAGGCGCGGACGGCGGCGCGGAAGTCACTGACCGCCCAGGCCCGTTCGCCCTCGAGCAGCCGCACCAGGTGTTGGAAGTTGGGCGGCGCGTCCCTGGCCCGGGCGGCCATCCAACGCGTCTCCTCATCCAGTTCACGCAGCAGCCCGTCCCGTTCTCCCCCGGCGGCGGCACGGACCTGCCCGGCGAGTGCCAGCCCGTGCAGCACATGGACCAGGGCTGCGATGTACACGCCCGGGGAAGCCGGCAGCAGCGGCATCGCCGCTGTGGCGTGCCGGGTCAGGCCGGCCGGATCACCGAAGACGGCGGCGGCGAGCGCGCGGGTCGCATGCGCGTGGAGCGCGGCCAGCGGGTTGCCGGCGTACCGTTCCGCCGGCAGTGCCTCGCCGGCCGTGCCGGAGCGGCCGCCGCGCAGCACGCCGACCAGCCACCGGTAGCTGTCGAGCGTTTCAGCGATGTGCGCGCCGCCGGTCTGCTGCGCGAAGGCCAGCCCGGCGTCCACCTCGGCCAGGCAGGCGTCCAGCGGTGCGCAGTCCAGCAGGGCCCCGCTGATCACGAAGTACGTGTGCAGGGCGTTGGCCAGCTCGCCCCCGGCGATAAGCCCCACCCGGGCCCGCCGAGCCTCCTCGACACTGCGTTCGACCGGTTCGCACCAGCAGCTCAGCAGTGACGACAGGAAGCGCACCTGTGAGGTCTCGGGCTCATAGCCGCGTGCCTCACCCATTGCCAGGACCCGCCGCATCACCCGCCACCCGGCGGCGTAGTCGTTGTAGGTCTCCATGGCGGTGAAGGCGGTGTGGCTGGCCGGGCCGAGCAGGGAACGGGCGGGACCGTGCTCGATCCAGATCCGCAGCGACTCCAGACTCAACCAGTCGAAGGTGGCTTGGTCGGCGGCGAAGTAGACCGCCCCCAGGATCGCGCTGATCAGCCGGGACGCGGCGAGCAGCGTCGGGTCGGTGAGGTCCGGCCGGGCCAGCTCATCGGCGTCCTCGGTGCGCTCCAGCCACCGGTACAGAAAGGTGATGTGGTGGTCGAGGGCCGCGGCGAGCCGATCCGCGGCCGGGACGGCGAGGCCGAGCTCCCGCAGCGACTCCAGGCCGAGCGCGATCGCCTCCGGGCTGCGGTTGCGGTGCATCAGGCTGCGCGCCTGCACCACCGTCGCGTCCACACGATCCAGGGCCGTGGGACACAGCCCCTCGATGGTGCGGTACTCCTCGTCCGCCTCCTCGAGGCGGCCCACGCTGTACAGGGCGCGGTGGCGGGTGGTGCTGACCTCGACGAGCGTGGTGGTGTCGCCGGGATCGATGAGCGGTACGGCGGCGGCCAGCAGCGCGTTGACCAGGACGTAGTCGCCGATCAAGGCCGCCTGGCCGGCGGCTCGCCGCAACAGTCCCACCACCTGCCGGCGCTCATCGGCATCCTGTACGGCGTCGATCACCGGCAGGTACTGCTCCGCGGCCGCCGCGAACAACTCCGGCACGCGCGCCAGCCGCCGCGCCATGTCCAGATGCAACGTGGCTCGCTGCCCCGGTGTCAGCCCGTCCAGGACCCCGTCGCGGATCCGGTCGTGACGAAACCGCACGCCCTGATGCGCACCGGGCTCCATCACGAGCAGCCCCTCGGCGAGCGCCGGCGCCAGCAGCTGTTCCAGCACGCCGTCCGGTACACCGGTGGCGGCCTGCAACAGGCTCAGCTCGCTCCTCCCGCCGAGACACGCCATGGCCTCCACCACCCGTCGCGACGGCCCGGGCACCGCCGCGACACCCACCGCCGGCAACCCGGAAACCTCCGGCCGGTCCAACCGAGCCCGCACAGACGCCGAATCCCACCGCCACCCGGCAGCGGTCGCGGTCAGCGCACCGTCGCGCCGCAGCGCATTGAGCAGCTCCACCGTCTCGTACGGATTGCCGGACACAAACGGGTCGAGCAGCTCCACCAGGCGGGCCGCCTCGGCCCGCGGCACGCGGAGCATGTCCGCGACGAGGGTGACCGTGCCGGGCACAGGCAGGTCGACCAGCCGCAGGTGCCGCACCCCGGCCTGGTCCTGCCACCGACTCAGCGGCGCCGTCAGCGGATGGGCCGCGTCCACCTCACCCTCCCGATAGGCGGCCACCAGCAACAGGCCCTCGACCGGCTCCTCGCTCAGCATGAGATCGACCATGCCCAGCGGCGTGCGCCCCGCCCACTGCAGGTCGTCCACGAACACCACCATCGGCCGCTTCCGCGAGGCGACCGCCCGCAACACCTCCGCCGACGTGCGCTGCACCCGCGCCTGCGCGGTCAGCGGATCGCCAGGATCGGGCGGCACCCCCAGCAGCGCCGCGAACCCCGGCACGACCGCGGCCAGCTGGCCGGCGTTCGGCCCGGCCGCACGCAACATCCGCTCGCACACCTCGGACAGCTCGTCCTCCGGCTCGGCCAGCAACAGCTGACCCAACCCGCGAAACGCCTGAACCAACGCGTCGAACTCCAGGTCGCGCCGGTACCGGTCGAACTTGCCCGTCACGAACCAGCCGTCGCAGCCGGTCACCACCGGGCGCAGTTCATCGACGAGGGCTGTCTTACCAACCCCTGCAGCCCCGCTGATCAGCACCCCACGGCACCGACCGGCCAGCGCCTCCTCGAACGCCGCCGTCAGCGCCGCCACCTCCGCGTCGCGACCCACCAGGTGCGACGGCGGCATCAGCCGCAGCGGAACATCACGCTCGCCGACCCGCAGCTCGGCCGCCGGGCCGGCGTCACGCAACCGCTCCAGGTCGTACACCAGGCCATCGGCCGTCTGATACCGGTTGCCCGGCTCCTTCTGCAGCAGGTGCATGATGATCTCGGACAACGGCGCCGGCAGGGCCGGGTTCACCTGAGCCGGCGGCACCGGCACCCGAGCGAGATGATCGTGTGTCAGCCGCAGCGGGTCGCCGGAGCCGAACGGCGGCTCACCCGTCGCCAGCTCGTACAGCGTCGCACCCAACGCGTACAGGTCGGCCCGCTGATCCACCGGCCAGCCGGTGCGCCCGGTCTGCTCCGGCGCCAGGTACGCCAGCGTCCCCACGATCTCACTGTGGTGGGTGAACTCCGGGCGGATCTGCGCCAGTGACGAGGCCAAGCCGAAGTCGACCAGGCACGGCGCGCCGTCCCGGCAGATCAGGACGTTCGCCGGCGTGATGTCACGGTGCAGCACATCCCGGCGGTGCATTCCCGCCACCGCGCGGGCCAGCTCCGTCGCGAGCGGGATCAGGTCCGCGACCGCCAGCGGCTTCGTCAACGCACTCAGGCTCGTGCCGCCGACATCGGCCATGCAGACCGACCCCGGACACCGCGGCGCCTCCGCCAGCTGTGCGACGCCCCGGACACCGCGCAGGCGCTCGAGGATCGCGACCTCGTGCTGCACCCGCTGCGACGCGTCCGGCCCCAGCGGCTCCTTGCAGATGACCACGCGCGCACCGACCGACACCCGACTGACCCTCGTGCGCTCACTCTCGTGGAGTACGCGGTCAGGCGGAACCCGGCCCGCTACGCCTGCTCCCATCCGGCACCTCCGCGGACGGTCGAAACCCCACCTCTACGGTACTGACGCCCGTTTCCGGGTGAGTGCGGTTCCAGCCGCCCGTCCGCGACACCATCAGCGCCACCGCTCCACAGCACGCTGCGAGCGCGGACTGCGCGCACTTCCGTGGTGCCGCGCGTCGACTCCTACCGCTACGTCGCCGGCGCCTACGTCCTCACGGCTCCATCCCAGTCCGCGCTATGCGGCTGGCTGGCATCCGGCGTTCCGGTCTGGTCGCCAACCGCACGTATCGGCGGCCAGACTCCGCCGTTCGGTTGGTCCTGACGGCGTGGGCGATTGCCTATGCTCGCGCGATGCGGGACGTTGATCTGGCGATCGACTACGGTACGTCGAACACGGTGGCGTTGCTTCGCTGGCCCGACGGCCGGACCCGGCCGCTGCTGTTCGACGGCACACCGCTGCTCCCTTCGGCCGTGTGGGCCGACGACACAGGGCGACTGCTGACCGGCCGCGACGCGCTACGGTCCGCCCGGCACGACCCGGCCCGCTACGAACCCAACCCCAAGCGGCGCATCGACGAGCTCGAGGTCCTGCTGGGCGAGACGGCGTATCCGGTACAGCAGCTGATCGCCGCCACCATCGGCCGGGTGGTACGCGAAGCGGAGCAGGCGGCCGGCGGGCCGATCGGTCCCGTCACCGTCACGCACCCGGTGGCCTGGGGTCCCGCCCGGCGCGCGGTCCTCGCCGCGGCGGCGGCAGACGCCGGCATCACCGATCCGACATTCCTCGCCGAACCGGTCGCGGCCGCCACCTACCTCGCCGGTCTGGCCGGCCGGCAGGTCCAGCAAGGACAGTGCGTCCTGGTGTACGACCTGGGCGCCGGCACCTTCGACGCCACCGTCGTCCGGCGCACCGAGACCGGCTTTGAGGCGCTCGCCTACCGCGGCCTGGACGACGTCGGCGGTCTCGACCTCGACGCCGTCGTCGTGCAGCTGGCCGCCGCAACCGTCCGCCCCGAGGAGACGGACCGCTGGCAGCAACTGCTCGACCCGACCGACGCCGAACAGCGCCGCCAGCGCATCCTGCTGTGGCAGGACGCCTGCGACACCAAGGAACTGCTCTCCCGCCAGCCGGGCACCGCCATGCACATCAGCGGCCTGGGCCGCGACGTGATGGTCACCCGCGCCGAGTTGGAGGAGGCCGCAGCTCCACTGCTGCGGCGCACTGTCTACACCGCGGCGGCGACCCTGCGCGAGAGCCGCCTGGCCGAGGGACAGCTCGCGGCGGTGTTCCTGGTCGGTGGCGGCAGCCTCATGCCACAGATCGCGACGATGCTGCACCGCGAGCTGGGTCTCCCGCCGGTGATCCTGGAGCAACCCCAACTCGTCGTGTGCGAGGGCGCCCTGACCGGCAGCCGCACGCGCCCCGCTCCAGCACCGCCCACGCCCGCACCGCCCACGCCCGCACCGCCCACGCCAGCACCGCCTGCGCCCACACCGCCTGCGCCCGCGCCGGTGACTCCCCCACCCCTGGTGGCTGCACCCGTGGCGCAGCGGCCGGCGGCGCCCCCGCCTGAGCGTGCCGGGAAGGGGCCGCTTGCCACCTGGCTCGCCGCCGGGACCGCCGCGGCGGTCCTGCTGCTTGCCCTGGCCATCACCGCCGCCGTCGACGCGCACTTCGACGTCGACGACGCCCCCTTCCCGTGGTGGCTCGCCCCGCTCATGGTCGTGCAACTCGTCGCGGCCGGTGAGCTCGTCCGAAGGCTGGCCATCCCGTGGGCCTGGGTCCTGGTGGTGCTGCTCGTGGGCGCCGGGCTGACCATGCCGGCAGAGGACGACATCAACTCGCTGCCTGCGCTCATCCCCGCCGCGCTGCTCGCCGTCACGGCGCTGTTCCTCCGCCCCGGCCGCCCGACGACCGTCCGGGGCGTGGCGTGGGCATTCGGCGTCCCCACCATGGCCGCCCTGATCCCGCTGATCGTCCTCTCGATCGTGTCCCGCGGCGACGGCGGCCCCGCGCCACTGATCGCCGCGCTCGTCCCGACAGCGCTCGGCATCGCGGGCGGCATCGCCCTCGTCCGCGCCGTCAACACGCGCCGCGACGCAACCCCCGCCCCTGCGGCAGCAGGCTGACCGGCTGACCGCCGCCGCAGACCGCGCGAACAGCACCGTACGCGGTAGCTGTCGGCGGCGAGTTCGGTGGCACCCGCATCAGCGAACGGCGCACCCGCGTACAGGAGTCACGCAGCCCCGGCAGTAGCGTGTGAGCGCCGCGGTCGTCGTGCAGCGGATTCGATCCGTTGACCGCGACGGGCTGACTCCGCGGTGGCGACGTCCTCGGCAGAGCCCTGCCACGGCCTGCTGCCACCGCTCGCTGCCACGGCCGGGGCACCGCCCACAGGTACACCATCCTGGGGCCACCCCGGCGCCCGACGGTTACGCCTCCGAGACCGTGGTCGGGCAAGGGTCTGGCCGTCGCGCACGGAATCGCACGGTGGCGCCGGCTGACGGCACGCACTTGGCCTCCGAGCCGTCGCAACCCTGGCATTTCCCTTGTCGAGCGGGTCGCCCGCTCCGCCGGCGGCCGAAACGTGAATTGCTTCACCATCGTCAGCCCTGACCGTGCCGAACCGGGCCCCACGCCTGCAACATATGCAGACCGAAGGCGCGATTCGGGCATAACGCCGTCTGTTCGCGCCTCGACATGGTCGCCGAAGGCCGGTGACCGGCCGGACGTCGCGAGCGGGTGGCCGCTGCCGTCCAACCGAGGAGAAACGGACGACAACCTGCGCACCATCTTCATAGCGCTACGCGAACGCAACTTCCGGATCTGGATGGGCGCCGGCTTCGTGTCGGTCAGCGGCACCTGGATGCAGTCGCTCGCAGTCAACTGGTACGTGCTGCAGGCCACGGGATCCGCCGGCCTGATGGGCCTGACCGTGCTGCTGCAGTCACTGCCGGTGCTGCTGCTGAGCCCCTGGGCCGGCGCGATCGCCGACCGCCTGCCCGGCCGGCCGCTGTTGCTGTGCACCCAGCTGATCCATGCCGCACTCGCCGCGTCACTGGCCGCCGTCACCTGGAGCCACGTGGGTGGCCTCGGGCTCGTGTACGCCATCTCCGCCGTGGGGGGTGTCGTCAACGCCGTCGAGGGGCCCGCAATGGGTCGGTTCGGCTCCACGATCGTCGCGCCGGCCGCGCTGACCAACGCATTGTCGCTCGGCTCACTGGTCAACTCGTGCGGCCGGATTCTGGGCATGGCACTGGGAGGCATCGCGGCCGCGACGGTAGGACCGGCGCTGCTCTTCGCCGCGAACGCGGCCAGTTTCCTGGGGGTGGTCATAGCGCTGCTGGCCATCCGGCCCCACCACGGCGTCTCCGGCGCGGCGACCGCGCCGCCACACGGCAGATCGCTTTCCTCGAGCGTCCACGACGTCGAGGTCGCGATCGCCCACGGGGTCCGGGCCGGCCTGCAGTACCTGCTCCGGCAACCGGTCATCCTGATCACGCTCGGCCTAGCAACGGTGCTCGGCAGCCTGGGACGCAACTACCAGGTGACCATGGCGGCGATGAGCAAGGGTCCGCTGCACATCGGGCCATCCGGCTACGGTCTGTTGTCCATGTGCTTCGCGGTCGGCACGGTGCTCGGCTCACTCATCGCGGCCTGGCGATCGGACCTGGGCTATCAGACGCTGATCGGCACCGGCCTGGCCACCAGCCTGCTGCAACTCTTCTCCGGGCTGTCGATCGGCGTGTGGAGCTTCGCCGCCACGATGCTGCTAATCGGCGCCGGCGCGGTGCTGATCGACACCACGGTGTCCGCTCGCGTGCAGCTGGACACACACACGGAGATGCGCGGCCGGATGCTGGCCGCCATGTCGGTGACGGGTTCGCTCGCCGGAGCCCTCGGTGCTCCACTGCTGGGCTGGCTCTCCGAATGGGTCGGCCCGCGCCAGACCCTCGTCATGGCCGGCGCGCTGACCGCGGCGGCGTGCATCGCCGCGGGCATGGCCCTCAAGGGTGCGCGGCACCGGTGGCCCGCACCGGTTCACCCCGAGCCGGCGGCATCCTGACCGCAGCCTCCGGGCAGCGCCGATTCGGCGCAGATGCGCGCCGGTGTTCGAGACGGCCGAGAATCACCCGAGGACCGCGGCGCGCAGCGGCAACGACCCATGCCCAGCAGCGACCGTCGACCACCCGACGCCGGTTCGCCGATGTGCTTGCGATGGTCCTCCGCACCCGCCGCTTACCCGCTCACGGACCGGGTAGCGGGCCGGTGGCCCGCGTATCCGACCGGAGGGAACGGCATGACCACCACCCGACACGAGCAGGATGTCGTCGATCTTCTGCTCGCCCAGCACAACGAGATCAAGGCGCTGTTCGCGGACGTGCGTACCGCCCAGGGCGAGGCGAAGGAGCAGGCGTTCCAGCGTCTGGTCCGGCTGCTCGCCGTGCACGAGAGCGCCGAGGAGCAGGTCGTGCACCCGGCGGCCCGCCACCAGGCCGGCGACGCGGTCGTCGACGCCCGGCTGCGGGAGGAGAGCGAGGCGAAGCACGTGTTGTCCGAGCTGTACGACCTCGGTGTCGACGGTCCCGGATTCGAGGCGAAGTTCGCCGAGCTCGAGCGTTCCGTGCTCGCCCACGCCACGTCCGAGGAGCGCGACGAGTTCCCCGAGCTGCGCCGCAACACCGACCCCGACCGGCTTCGCCGCATGGCCGGCGCCGTGCGGGCCGCCGAGGCCGTCTCGCCGACCCGTCCGCACCCCGCCGCCGGTGAGTCTCCGGTGGCCAACGTGGTGCTCGGTCCGCCGGTCGCCGTGTTCGACAAGATGCGCGACGCGATCCGCGACTGGCGGCAGTCGCACACTGACTGACGACCCAAACCACGGCCGGGCCACCTCGCGGGGTGGCTCTGCCGTGCGCTTCCCGGCCGGGAGCGCCGCCGACGGCCGCATTGACTTTGCCGATGCCGGCCCTACTTCGATGTAAGCCCGATGAAATCTTCGACACGTATCGGTGCTCGCGGCGACCGCCGTGGTACACCAGGCACACGACCAGGTCCGAGTCCATCACCTCGGACACCAGGACGGCGCAGTGCGGTTGCCCGCTCACCGCCGCCGCGAGCGCCGCGCGTCGGCAACATCCTGGTCACCCTTGCGGGGTACTACCGCCACCCGCCGGTCGGCGACGGGCACGATGGTCGCCTCAACCGCTCGCGGTCACGAGGAGCGTTTCGTAGCTCGTGCCCACCGGGTCACTGCGCTCCGAGTTCGGCGGCGTCGCGCAGGACGACGCGCAACGGGTTCGTGCCGTGCATCGTCGGCAGGTCGCGGGGCAGTCCGGGACGCAGCGCCGGGGCCACCGCCTCGAAGACCGGTCCGAGGGCAGCGTCGTCGAACTCGCGGTAGTCGTCAGTCGCCTGCAGCCAGACGCCGCCGCTGGCGAGTGGGCGTACCTGCGTGAACGCGCCACTGTCCCGCAGCCGGGACACGCCGCCGAGGCGGGGCAGCAACTCCTCCGGGACGATCGTCACCCACGAATACCCCCGCAGGTACTGCCGGCACTCGTTGAGGGCGTACTCGCGGTACCGGGCCACGAACGGCATCGTGGTGGGCACCGCATCCTCCAGCGCTGTGCGTCCCCCGTCGTAGTACAGGCTGATGTGACCGAACCCGGGGTTGACGCGGTCGGCGAAGGCGAACAACGCCTCCAGCCACAGCCGCTGCTCGTCGAGCCCGGTCGCCGGGTCGAGAAACGACGACACCAACGGATTGCCGGACAGGGCCAGCCACCCCGGCGACTCACTCGCATTGTGGGTCACGTCCAGCACCAGGCTCTGCCAACGGCGGGCGCCCCGCGATCTCCGCAGTCACGCCGTCCCGAGCCTGACCGGCCGGTGACGGTCAGGCTTTCGTTTGGGCGGCAGGCCGATGCCGATCAGGATCAGCGTCACCGTACCGCCGCACACCACGCAGCCGGCAACGACCCACTCGACGGCGCGTGCAGCGGGCGGAGCTGGCCGAGGGGAAGATCGCGGCGGTTCCGCTGCTGATCGTGCGGGACCTGAAACGGCACTATTGACACGACGGCCTACCGTGCCGTCGCATGAGTGAGATCTACGAGTACGACGTCGACGGCGACGGTGTGAACGACGTCGTCGAGGTCACCCAATATAGTGACGGCAGCACGCTGGTGGTTGCCGACGTGGACGGCGACGGCTACGGCGACATCGCGGTGTACGACGAGGACGGCGACGGCGTGGCCGACGGGGTCGTGACCCCTGACGACGTCCCGGTTGGCTATGCCGACGAGACCGCTTCCGATTACTCCGACGACACCGCTTCCGGTTACTCCGAGGACACCACGGACACCACGAGCGAGCCGGCGTCGGAGGGATCGTCGGCGTCGGGCAGCGGCCAGACGTACAGCGAGTGGGCCAAGGAGCAGGACTACCAGAAGGCCTATCAGGACAGCGTGTACGGCGACAAGAACAAGTGGTGACGTGCTGACGGCGGTGCGGGGCAACGCGGTGGCCCCGGCCATGGTGAGGACCCGCTCCGCCGCGGCCCCGTACGAGGGGGCGGGCGGAAACGACAGGCCCTGACCTGGAAGCTGACGCCGGCGCCCGCCTCAGCCAGCGAGGGCGCTCGTGCAGTGCGGGCAGCGAACCGCGCTCGCCGGCACGTCCTCCATCCGGCAGTCCGGGCAGGTCTTGGTCGGGGGCGGGTCGCCGAACACCGTCTTGCCGCGCCTGTGCATGTACGCCCGGTACGGCACCACGATCAGGTAGTAGATGACGGCCATGAAGATGACGAAGTAGATCAGGGCGCCGATGAACGCACCCAGGTCGATCCGCTGGCCGTTCACGGTCCAGCCGATGCCCTTGCCCGTCGCGCCGCCGCCTGCCGCCGCGTTGACCAGCGGCGTGATGATGCTGTCGGTGAAGGCCTTGATCAACGTGCTGAAGGCCAGCGCGACCACCAGACCGACGGCGACGACGATCAGGTCGCCCTGCATCATGAAGTTCTTGAAGCCCTTCAACATCCGCACCCCCGCGTGGCCGCTGCTCGGCCTTCTCTACCGAACCGGCGCGAACCTAAACCAGCAAAGGCGGCGACCGCGGCCCGCGTGATCAGCGGTTGGCCTCGGCCCTTCGTCAAGGCCGTCCGCAGTTCATGATCAGAGATGAGGAAGTGCCTCCCGTCTGGGATGAGCTGGCTTGTCGAAGGTCCTGATCACCTGCCACGGAAGATGGCCCGCGCCAACGGCGGCGAGCCCGACGCCGGCGGATGCTGTCGTGGGCGCGGGCTTCACCGACGTCACCGCGACGGCCAGCACGTGGTGCTTCGCCGACGACGAGGACCGCGCCTGGTGGGGCGGCATGCGGGCGGACCGGGTCCGCGCCTCGGCGATGGCGACCCAGGCCAGGGTCGAAGAAGACACTGCGAAGGAGGGACACTGCCGATGTCCGTCCGCTGTGGGGGCAGCGTTCCGGTGTCCGAACGTGTTTGAGAAGTCCTCGAATCTGCGTCTGCGTGTCGGCGTGACCGTCGGCGTCGGTGCCGCGAAGGTGACTGGGTGTCTCAGTAGGCGCGGACCCACTTCTTCCGGCCCACCCGGGACCGCTCCAGGCAGCCCACGGACGACCCACCCGCGGCATCGACTCCGGCCTGCCCCTGACGGCCAGGCACCCCGCGTGCCGGCTCGCCGTGCGCTGGTACACCGAGTTGCAGGACGAAGGATGTTTCGCACGCTGGCTCCTGCAGCCGCCTACATCGGCGACCCGCGCGCGATGCTCGATATTGCCCGGTAACGCGGCGGGGCCGGTCAGTCCGCATCCGGCCAGGCCTCGACGCCGAAGTGCTCGTCGAGCCGCTCGAACCCGCTCGGGACGTCCAGCACCAGGCGGACGTCGCGGTACACGTGCGTGGCCAGCATCCGCCACACCGCGCGGGTCAGCAGCGGGACGCCCTCGCTCGGCGATCCGTCCGGCTGCACGAGGTAGCGCTCGTCCGGGGCCCCGGCCGCGTCGAGCAAGCCGAGCGGCATTGCCACCGCGTCCTCGATGCTGACCAGCGACACGGGCCGCAGGTCCGGGCCGGTGACCGGCGCGGACCTGCTGCGCGGCCAGCCGTCCAGGTACTGCTCGAACGCGATGTCGCCGAGACCGCCGACGTCGGGCAGGCGCGGGAAGTCGTACGCCTCGGCCCAGTCGGTCTCCTCGCCGAGCAGCCGGACGTCGTGTCCGGCGTGCTCGGCGAGCATCCGCCACAGTGCCCTCGTGCGCTGCGGGGACGGGCCGGGCCGGCCGTCGGCGTAGAAGAACCAACGGCTCTGCGGGCCGTCCCCGTGCATGAACCAACCGAGGGGCAGGACGAGCTCATGGTCGTAACAGGCCAGGTCGGCCGAGTCGGGCACCGGGCTCCTCCTTCGCGGTCACGGCCCGTGCGCTACAGCGGCGCCGTCACCGCATGGAACGATCTGACCAGCACCGACGCGATCATCACATGGCGACGAGACCCTGACCCGCTTCAGGACGAGTCCTTCCTCAATGAATGGTGCTACTCGCATCCACGCCAACTCTTCACCATTGTGGTGACCGTGAGCGATCTTCCGATCGGCTACATGTCACCGCTCAGTGGGCGATCTGGGTTCAGTCGCCTCGGCGGCCCGGGTAAACCGTTGCGGGGCGGTTCGAGGTCGCCGGCCTGCGGGTAGCAACGGAAGGATGCCACTGGCTCGGGTCCGTGCGGCTGCGGGCCGGGGCGCCGTTACGGGAGGTCGGTGGTGGCGATGCGGCAGACTGCCCGGCTGGGCCGGCTCGCCGGTATTCCGATCGGGGTGCACTGGTCCGTTTTCGTCATCATGCTGCTGCTGGTGCAGGGGCTGGCGTCGGTGATCCTGCCCGGCGGCGCGCGGGGGTACGCGACGGCCGTGTACTGGGGTGTGGCGGTGGTCGTGGCGGCGCTGTTCCTGGCCGCGCTGCTGGCTCACGAGCTCGGCCACGCACTGGTCGCCCGGCACTACGGAGTCCGGGTACGCGGCATCACCCTGTGGATGCTCGGTGGCATGTCCGAGTTGGACGGCGAGCCTCCGCACGCCCGGGCCGACCTGCTGATCGCGTTGGCCGGGCCGGTGGTGAGCCTGGCCGGTGCCGGGGTGTTCGCCGCCGGCGCGGCGGTCGCCTCCGCATCGGGCGCCGGCCCGCTGGCGGTGACCGGGCTGGCGTGGCTGGCCGTCGTCAACGGCATTCTCGGGGTGTTCAACCTGCTGCCTGGCGCACCGCTGGACGGCGGCCGGGTGCTCGCCGCCGTCCTGTGGTGGGTGTGGCGTGACCGGGCGGCCGCCCGCCGCGCCGCCGGCCGGGTGGGGATGGTGCTGGGCGCGCTGCTGATCACCGCCGGCCTCCTCGAGCTGCTGCTGGCCGCCAATCTCAGCGGATTGTGGCTGATGGTGCTGGGCTGGTTCGTCGCGTCGGCCGCCCGCGCGGAAGCCACCGACGTGATGCTGCGCAAGACGCTGGCCGGGGTTCGGGTCGGCGACGTCATGACGGCACCGGCCGCGTGCGGCTACAGCAGCCAGTCCGTCGCGGACTTCGTCGCCACCGTGGCGCGCCGCCACCCGCACCGCATCTTCCCGGTCCTGGACCTGGACGGACGCCTGGTCGGCCTGGTCAGCCTCACCAGGCTCGCCAAGGTTTCCAGCACCGACCGGGAACGGACACGACTGGCCGACGTCTCGGCACCGGTCGACCGGACCCGCGTGCTGGACCCGGCCGTTCCCCTGATGGACGCCGCCCCGGCGGTGCTGGCCGGCCGGCTGGTCCCGGTCGTGGCCAACGGCCGGTTGACCGGAGTCGTGACTCCCGGCGACGTGGCCCGCGCCAACGAGCTGGCCCAACTGGGCATCACACCGGACCGCGGCGGAGGAGACGCGGCCACGTCGGGAACCTACGCGCCGGCGAATCGCCACGAGTAACAGACGAACGGCACAGGGCACATCGCCTGGCGGCGGCTCACCGCTGCAGCGATCTGCCGCCGATCGCGAGCCGGTCACGAGTAGATTTGGCAGTGGTAGATCCCAGACGCAGCACCGGGGCATGCCCCGGGCCAGCCACCGCCCGGGACGACCCGCTGAGGTGGTCAAGGTGGTCCTGACTGGCGTCCTGGTCCTCGCAGTTCTCGCGTTCGCCTGCGCCGTCGCGTCGCTCCGCGTCGCATCCCGGCTCGCCCGGCAGCGCGAACGACGCATGCGGCATGCTCAATGGCACCAACACAGGCCGATCAGAGCGTACCGAGGCTTGCACGAGAGACCGTCGATGGTCTCCCGGCACGCGGACCACCATTGAACTGCAGCGATGTCAGCCGTCCAGATCGACATCACGGCCCGAGCGAGCGTGTTGCCTTTGCGGCGCACGCGGTGACGGCGGCGATCGCGGCGCGGACGACGTCCGGCCGGGCTTTGAAGCCGAAGACGGTGAGTGCCAGCACCGGGTGTCCCTCGTTGTCGAAGACCGGCGCGGAGATCACGCGCGCCTGCGCCAGGATCTCGTCGGACAGCTCCGGGGGCTCGTAGTCGAGGGAGGCCACCAGGGCGTCGAGCTCCTCGTTGGCCACGGCGCCGGGTTCGGCGGCGAGCCGCTCCAGGGCCGCGGCGAAGCGCCGGTGGCCTTCGCTTCCGAGGCCGATGGAAAACCCGCGCTCCCGGATCCGGGCCAGGGCCTGGATCTCTGCCTCCTGCGAGTCCGGAGCGAACCGGGCCACCCACGCCTCCTGCTCCGGCGCGGGCGCCCACGCCTCGAAGATCGAGGGGCCGTGCGGCCGGAAGGGCAGCCGCTGGCCGACGAGTGTGGTGGGCTGCGCCGAGGGTGCCGCGGAGGGCGGGTCGAGCTGGCCGACCACGACGACGCTGTCGCTGACGGGTGCGGTCACCAGGCAGCGCAGACCCTGGTCGGGCAGCTCCTGCGCGATCGAGCGGATGAGCTCGAAGTGCCGCAGCGGGCGGGTGAGACGCATCTCCGGGTCGTAGGCGGTCAGGGTGAGCGGCGCGAAGCTGCCGTAGCCGCTGCGGAAGAACAGCAGGGGCAGTTCGGTGCTCGCGGTGTCGAGGTGCCGCACCTCGGCGAGTGCGATCTTGTGGTCGCCGGCGTCGTGCACCGCGACGGGGACGCAGTCGATCCAGGCCACCGCGCCGTCGATGATCGGGGCGCCGGACGGGGCCGGGCGCCAGGGGACGCCGTCGAACCGCTGGGCGAGCGGGGCCGTCGCGATCCGGCGGCACACGTCGGTCTGGTGGGCGGCGAGGATGTTGACGCACCAGTTGCTTGCCCGCTGCAGGTGCGGCCAGGTCTCAGAGGTGACGCTGGGGTAGAACCCGACCAGCGGAGGGTTCAGCGACACCGAGGAGAAGGAGCCGACGACCATGCCGATCGGCGGGCCGTCCTCCGGCTGGGCGGTGATCACGCAGACGCCGGTGGGGTACTGCCCGAGGACGTGGCGGAACCAGGCGGGGTCGTCGGCGGAGCCGGCCGTCCGGTGGGCGGTGCCGAGCGACATCGTCGTCCTCTCCATCGGGCTCACGCGTCTCCGGGCCGCAGTTCGCGGTCCTCACGCAGGCCGATCGCGTCCGCCCACAGGGTCGTCAGGTGGTCGATCACGCCCTCGGGGTCCAGGGGCGGGTCGGGCGGGTCGGCGATGAAGGCGTCGTAGCAGTACGCGCTCACCATGAGGCTCAGGGCGCGCGCCGTCTCCTCCGGGTCGAGGCCCGATCGGACGTGCCCGCTCTTCATCCCGCGGGCCAGGGACCGCGCGAAGGAGCGGCGGAAGTCGCCGACCCATTCCCGGCGCAGCTCGGCCAGCCTGGCGTCGCTGTGGCTGGCGGTCTCCCAGAGGCTGAAGAAGTCGCGGTTCTCCCACTGCGTGGTCACGATCGCGCTGATCGCCCGGCGCAGCCCGAGGCGGCCGGTGGCCGCGTCCCAGAAGTCGGCGCCGAGGTTCAGCATGCGCAGGGCGCTCTCGCCGGCGAGCGTCGCCACGATGTCGTCGCGGTCGACGAAGTACTGGTAGACGGTCCCCAGGCTCACTCCGGACTGCTGGGCGATGTCGTTGAGGGAGATGTTCGCGTAGCCGTCGCGGGCGAAGAGTTGCTCGGCGACCTCGAGCAGCTTCTTGCGGGTGCGCATGGCGCGCGGGCCGACCGGTGTCTCCCGCCCGTCCTGGCGCCGTACCGCTCCCCGCAGGTTGGCGGCGATCCGCTCCAGGCGCCTGCTGCGCGCCGCTTCGGGCTCGTCGGGCAGTTCCGGCATACCGCTCCCCTCCTCTTCGCCAGGGCTCTGTGGTGAACGCCGGAGAACCATAACGCCATCACTGTGGCGCACGCCACCCTGAATCTGAATAGATTCAGGAGCGTTCCGGAGTTCCGCGGTACCGCCCAACGAGGCAAGATCCGGGCATATCCACAGAACTGCACGCCACCCAACAGAGCTGAACCGGTTTCCGAAGGTCTCTTGCGCTCGGCGAGTTTCTGAGTAGATTCAGCAATCACTTGCTTGAGACCGTCGTCACACGGGCACGGCCTCCGCCTCCGACTTCTCCGCTCTCGATCGACACCCGCGTATGAGGGGGATCCCCATGGCTCGTCCGGCGCCCATGACTTTCGGTGTGTTCATCGCCCCGTTCCACACGAACGACGACAGTCCGATGCTCAGCCTGCGCCACGACCTGGCGCTCATCGAGCTCGCCGACCGGCTCGGATACGACGAGGCATGGGTCGGCGAGCACCACTCGACCGGCGTCGAGCGCATCGCCGACCCGTTCATGGCGCTGGCCGCGGCGGCCGTGCGCACCTCGCGGATCCGGCTCGGCACGGGCGTGGTCAGCCTCCCGTACCACCACCCGCTGCTGGTCGCCGACCGCGTCGTCATGCTGGACCACCTGAGCTTCGGCCGCGCGATGCTCGGCGTCGGGCCGGGTGCGCTCATCTCCGACGCCGACATGATGGGCATCGCGCCGGTGACCCAGCGGTCCCGGATGAACGAGGCGCTGGACGTGATCATCCGGCTCCTCGACGGCGAGACCGTCACCGCGTCCACCGAATGGTTCGAGCTGCGCGAGGCCCAGCTGGCCTTCCTGCCGCTCAGCCCGAAGGGCGTCCCGATCGCCGTGGCCAGCACGACCTCACCGTCGGGCGTGACCACGGCCGGCAAGCACGGCGTCGGTGTCCTGTCGCTGAGCGCCGGGTTCATCGGCGGGAAGAAGGACATGAAGGCGCAGTGGGAGATCGCCGAGCAGGCGGCCAAGGACGCCGGCACGACGATCAGCCGGGACGAGTGGCGGATGGTCGTGCGGGTCCACCTCGCCGAGGACCGCGAGCAGGCGATCCGCGACGTCGAGAAGGGCCGGGCCGAGGAGCGGGAGCAGTACTTCAAGCCCGTGCTGGGTCTGGAGAACGACTACACCCTCGCCGACGAGATCGCCGACGACAGCTCCATCATCGGCACGCCCGCGGACGCCATCGCGGCGATCGAGCGGATGCTCGATCAGACCGGCGGCTTCGGCGGATTCATGATCATGACGCATGACTGGGCGAGCCGGGAGAAGGCGCTGACCAGCCTCGAACTCTTCGCCCGCTTCGTCATGCCGCACTTCCAGGGCACGCTCACGGCCGCGCAGCGGTCCGCCCGTGTCGTCACCGAGAAGCGACCGTCCTACAAGCCACTGGCCCAGGCCGCGATCTCCAAGGCCTACTCCGACTCCGGCCGCGAACTGCCCGCCGGCGCGAACATCCAAAGCCTGCGCTGACCTGGTCCCGAGCTGGACACCCCCTCCAAGCCGGAGACAGCTCGGATACTCCGAAAGGACCGACATGCACTTCCGCACACCCCGTCATGTCCTCGTCCCGTTAGCCACCCTCGCGCTCGTGGCCGGCCTCGCCGCCTGCCGCGGCGCGGACACCCCGAGCACCACCGCCAGCAGCAGCGGCCCGATCAAGATCATGCAGATCGGGACCTTCGAAAGCCCGAACCTCTCGCTGAAGGACGCCAAGGCCGGCCTCGACGCGCACGTGCAGTCCATCAACGCCGCCGGCGGCATCGACGGCCGGAAGATCGAGGTGGAGTACTGCAACGACGCGTACAACGCCAACACCGGCGCGGCCTGCGCCCGCCAGGCCGTCAGCAGCGGCGTCGTCGCCGTGGTCGGCGCGGCCAGCTCGCAGGCGCCCGCGGAACTGCCCGTGCTCGAGGCCGCGGGTATCCCGTGGCTGGCCGGCGCCGGCTCGGGCGGCCCCACCGAGGGCACGAGCAAGGTGTCGTACCCGATCACCGGCGGCACCCAGTCGATGCAGGTCGGCCTGGGCCGGCTGCTGGCCAACAAGGGCGGCAAGAACATCGCGGTCATCGTCGCCGACGCGGCCGCCGCCTACGCCGCCGCCGACGACATCGCCAACGGGGCGAAGGCCGGCGGCGCCCAGTCGTACCGGATCCTTGCCCCGCTCGGCGCGCCCGACTTCAGCGCCGTCGCCTCCTCGGCGCTGGCCAAGACCCCCGACGCCATCGCCGTCGCCTCCACCGCGACCGACGCGCCGCGGATCATCCGGGCCGTCCGCCAGGCCGGCTTCAAGGGCAACATCGCGACCCTGGCGAACATCTTCAAGCCCGCCGACCAGAAGGCGCTCGGTGACCTCGCCGACAAGGTGTTCATCACCTCGTCCGCGGTACCCGTGACCAACACGTCGATCCCGCAGGTGAAGCAGTTCCTGGACGACATGGCCAAGTACCACCCGGAAGCCGTGACCGACAACGGCTCCCTGGGCACCTGGACCTCGATCACGTTCCTCGTCGAGATCGTGAAACGACTGGGCGGCAACGTCTCGGCCGCCGCGATCACCGGCCTGCTGGACAAGCTCGACAAGCCCATCGTGCTGGGCACCGTGCCCGACTACGCCGGCATCCCCGACCCGCCGATCGTCCAGACCTACCCGCGGGTGCCCACCTTCAAGGTGTACGTGTCCGAGGCCGTGAGCGGAACGCTCAAGCAGGACGGCGACGCGATCGACCCGCTGGGCACCAAGTAGATGAACGCATCGGCGGCAGTGGCGGCCGAGGACTCCCCCGTCCTCGAGCTGCGCGGACTGAGCGCGGGGTACGACGACCTGGCTGTGGTGCGCGACGTCGACCTCACGGTGATGCGCGGCGAGATCGTCGCGCTCCTCGGGGCCAACGGGACGGGCAAGTCGACGACGATCCTCACCGCGGCCGGCGAACTGCCGCCGATCGGGGGCGAGGTGCGGTGGCGCGGGACGGTCACGACCGCCCCGCTCCACGTCCGGGCCCGCATGGGCATGAGCTTCGTGCCCGAGGAGCGCTCGGTGCTGATGAGCATGTCCGTGCGCGACAACCTGCTCCTCGGGCCGGGCCGCATCGAACGGGCCCTGGAGCTCTTCCCCGAGCTCCAACCGCTCCTCACGACCCGCGCCGGGCTGCTGTCCGGCGGCGAGCAGCAGATGCTGTCGCTGGCCCGGGCCCTCGCCGCGAACCCGGTCGCGCTGCTGCTCGACGAGCTGTCCCTCGGCCTCGCACCGCTCGTGGTCGACCGCCTGTTCGCCGCGCTGCGGCAGGCGGCCGACCGGGACGGGGTGGCCGTGCTGCTGGTCGAGCAGCAGGCCCGCCGGGCCATGGCGGTCGCCGACCGCTGGTATCTGCTGCGGCGCGGTGCCGTCGCGGCGACCGGGAACGCCGCCGACGGCATCACGGCCGTGGAGTCCCTCTACCTCGGCGACGCCACCGCGACGGGAACGGATTAACGCTTCCCCACGGATGAATCCGGGGGATTTCTGACTCAGGCCGCATGCAACCCGCTCCCGGAGGAGGTGATCGCATGTCTTACGCCATCAACACCAGCACGGTCACGCTCTACCGTGGCGAGGATGACCCTCGCAGCATTCTCGTCACGCCCGGCGGTGTGACCGCAGGTCGTGCAGACGAAGGTTCGCGCACCCAGTCCGAGTCTTTGCGTGGCTCTTGCGAAGCACCCGGAGCAGGTCATGGTCGTGTAGGCGGGCGGTACCAGCACCACCTTCCGACCCGCCCGCGTGCCACGTTCGATCAATTCCCGTTTCGCCGCGCCGATAGCGGCGTCGGCGGCCTTGCGCGCCATCGTGGACTTCGCCAGGAACGCGGGCTTGAAGTCCTCCACAGCGATGATCTGATGGTTGTCGACCACGCTCTTGGCCCAGATGCGGGTAGTGTGCCGGTTCTGCCGGGCGGCCCTCTTGTGCAGTTTCGCGGCTTGCCGCTTCGCCCGCAGGTAACCCTTGCTGCCGGCGTGGCCGTTCGGTGGCCGGCGGCGGGCCATCTTACGTTGCGCTTTCGCCAGTTCGGCGGCGCACCGCTTGCGGAACCCGTGATACGGCAGGTCGTAGGCGGGGTCCGTGGTCGCCGCGGTGGTGGCGACACCCCAGTCGATGCCGATCGACCCGGTCACCTCAGGTGCATCCGCGCGTTCACGGCGCACGACGAACGACGCGTACCAGTGCCCGAGGCAGTCCTGGTACACGCGGACACTCGACGGTTTCGACGGCAGGTCACGGGACCACACCACCGGGATGATGATGCCGCCCGCAAGCCTCAGACGCCCGCCGTGGAGCGTGAACCCGCGCACCGTGTAGTCCAGCGTCGGCAACGTCCTGGAGCGCTTCTTCAGCCTGGGCCGACCCCTGCCCTTGATCGTGAAGGAGTGCATCAGGGCGAGGCCGTAGGTTCGCAGCACCTGTTGCTGGACGACCTGCGATCCATCGCGAAGCCAAGCGTTCCTGGCCCGAGCCTCGGTGAGGAGTCTGCACAGTTTCGCGAACGTGGGCTTACCGCCGCTACGTTGCTGGTGAACGGCCTCGTTCCACAACCAGCGGCAGCGGCCCCACTCGGCCATCAGCGCGGCAACCGCCGTCGCACCCGGACGCAGACGATAGTTGTACCGCACCACCTCCTCCACACGAAACAGCATATGACAACAAGTTATACCGCGCCAGGACGGACGAGGTCAGGTCGAACAACACCGTCGCCCACCGACGCCACGTCCACGTCGTGCGGCGTCCGAAGCATCGACGTCCGGTCAATCACCAGCCCGGTCGACCAGCGCCTCAAGCAGATCACAGGCCGTAAGTCACGGCTGCTGCGGCAGCAATTCCCGCACCTCAAGTCGTGGCTGCCGACGCTGTGGACCAACTCGTACTTCGTCGCCACGACTGACGGCGCAACCTTGGAGGTCGTCAAACACTATGTCGAGAACCAGCGCAATGCCTAGAACACTCCCTTACTTCCCCACGGCTGAAGCCGGGGGCTACTCGGGAGCCTTCAGGTGATCGTGGAAATCGTCCAGTTCCTCCTGCTCGGCCTGGGCATCGGCGCCATTTACAGCCTGCTCGGCCAGGGGCTGGTGCTGATCTACCGGGGCTCCGGGATCGTGAACTTCGCGCAGGGCTCGTTCGTGATGGTCGGCGGCTACGCGTACTACGAGTTCCGGGTGGCGGCCGGGTGGCCGGCGTTCCCGTCCGTTGTCGCCGCGACCGCGGTCGGCGTCGTGCTCGGCGTCGCCGTGCAGCTGCTGATCCTCCGGCCGATGCGCACCTCGTCACCGATCGAGCGGGTGATCGCGACCCTGGGCGTGCTGCTCACCCTCCAGGCCGCCGCCGTGCTGCGGTACGGGGTGGGCCCGATCAGCGTGCCGTCCTTCCTGCCCACCACCGCCGTCGAGCCGCTGCCCGGCGCGACGCTCGGCGTCGACCGGCTCATCATCCTGCTGATCGGGGGTGCGCTGACGGCGGCGCTGTACGCCGTCTTCCGCTGGACGTCGTTCGGGCGGGTGGCCAGCGCCATGGCCGAGAACCAGCGGGCCGTCGCGAGCCTGGGCCATTCACCGGACCGGATCGCGACCGCCAACTGGGCACTCGCGGCCGGTATCGCGGCGCTGGCCGGTGCCCTGATCGGCCCGATCACCTACCTGCAGCCGACGCAGCTCACCCTGCTGATCGTGCCGGCCCTCGCGGCCGCGCTGCTGGCCCGGTTCGTGTCGTTCCCGATCGCCTTCGCCGGTGCGCTGGCGATCGGTGTCGTGCAGTCCCTGACGACCCGCTATGTCACGGTGACGGGCTGGGGCGACAGCGTGCCCTTCATCGTGATCGTGGCCTATCTGGTGCTGCGGGGAAGCTCGCTGCCGCTGCGCAGTCACGTGCTGGAGCGCCTGCCCAGCGTCGGCGACGGACGCGTCCGGGTCGTGCCGGCGGTCCTCGTCGTCGGCGTGTTCGCCTTCCTCATCGCCTTCGTGGTCTCGCCGGTGTGGGCGCAGGCGCTGACGGTCACGATGGCGTTCGCGATCCTCACCCTGTCGGTCACCGTCGTCACCGGGTACGCCGGGCAGCTGTCGCTGGCCCAGTACGTGCTCGCCGGGTCGGGGGCGTTCGCCGCGGCGACGTTCGTCTCCCGCGCGGGCTGGGGCTTCCTGCCGGCGCTGATCGGCGCGATGGTGGCCGCGGCGCTCGTCGGCGTGCTGGTCGCGCTGCCGGCGCTGCGGACCCGGGGCATCAACCTCGCCATCGCGACGCTCGGCATGGGCATCGTGCTGTTCAGCCTGGTGCTCAGCGACTTCAAGTTCGCCGGCGGCGACACCGGCATCCCGATCGGTGAGCCGTCGATCTTCGGCTGGGACTTCGGGGCGATCAAGCACCCCTACAACTACGGGCTCGTGGCGCTCGCGGCGCTGACCCTCAGCGCCCTGGCCGTGGCCAACCTGCGCCGCGGCCGGGTCGGCCGGCGCCTGCTCGCGGTCCGGTCCAACGAACGTGCGGCGGCCGCCCTCGGCGTCAATGTGTTCGTCGGCAAGCTGTACGCCTTCGCGCTCGCGTCGGCGCTCGCCGCGCTCGCCGGTGTCCTGCTGGCCTTCCAGGGCGCCACCGTCCTGCCGGCCCAGTTCGACGTGCTCACCTCGATCACGGTCATCGGCGTCGCGGTCGTCGGCGGCATCGGCACCATCGGCGGTGCGCTGCTGGCGTCCACGCTGCTGCCCGGCGGCGTCGGCACGCAGGTCCTGCACGGCGTCGACAACCTGGAGCGCTACCTGCCGCTGGTCAGCGGGCTGTTCCTGCTCTATGTCCTGCGCAGCGGCCGCAACGGCCTGTACGAGATGAACGCCCACCTCGTGCGCCGGATCGGCCGGCTCCTGCGGGTGCCTTCCTTCCCGTCCCGAACCCGGGCCACGCCGGAGCAGCCCGTCACGCCGGCGCACGACCGCCGTCCGCCGCGGTCGCTGCACGTGTCCGGCCTGCGGGTGCAGTTCGGCGGCGTCGTGGCCGTCGACGACGTGTCGCTGGACCTCGTCCCTGGCGAGGTGCACGGCCTGATCGGACCGAACGGGGCCGGCAAGACGACGGTCATCGACGCGCTCACCGGGTTCGTGCGCCCCACCCGCGGCACGATCAGACTCGACGACAGTTCGATCGCGCCGTGGAGCGCGCGGCGCCGGGCCCGGGCCGGGCTGGCCCGGTCCTTCCAGTCCCTGGAGCTCTTCGCCGACCTGTCCGTCCGCGAGAACCTCGCGGTCGCGTGTGATGACGACGGCGCCCGCCGCTACGTCAGCGACCTCGTCGTGCCGGGCCGCATCCAGCTGACGCCGCCCGCGCTCGCCGCCATCCGGGAGTTCCGGCTCGAGGACGACCTCGACCGCAAGCCCGGCGAGCTAGCGTTCGGCAAGCGGCGGCTCGTCGCGATCGCCCGGGCGGTGGCGTCCGACCCGCGCGTGCTGCTCCTGGACGAGCCGGCGGCGGGGCTCAGCGACGAGGAGGCCCGGGAGCTCGGCGCGCTCATCCGTACCCTCGCCCGGGACTGGGACATGAGCATCCTGCTCGTCGAGCACAACGTCGACCTGGTGCTCAGCACGTGTGACCGGGTCACCGTGCTCGAGGCCGGCGCCGTGCTCGCCCGGGGAACGCCCCAGGACGTCGCCCGGGATCCCCGGGTCATCTCCGCCTACCTCGGTCGCGAAGCGGACGAGTCCGACGACGGGGCCCGCGTGTGAACGCCGGCCCGGTCAACGAAGCAGTGCAAGGCCCGCAGGAGGAGCCGATGACCACGCCAGCGACGCACGAGTCCGTGGCCGCCGAAGCGCACGCGTTCTTCGCGGCCCGGGCGCCGCGGCGCGAGCGGCGCGGCATGCTGCACGGCGTCGGGGACGACGACGTGGTCGGCGTCGGGCTCACCCAGCCGGACGACGAGGCGGCCGAGGTCGCCCGGGCCCAGCAGTGGCAGCGGGAACTGTTCGACGCGAAGCTCGCCTGGCTCGACGGTCCCACCCGGCTCGGCGGGCGCGGGCTCTCCCACGACTACGTCGAGCTGGTCGCCGGCATCGCCGCGGAGTACCAGGTGCCCTCCACGTCGACCTACATGGTGAGCCACGGGATCGTGGCGCCGACGATCCTGGCGCACGGCACCGAGGAGCAGCAGCAGGCCTTCCTGCCGGGGATCTGGCGCGGCGACCTGATCTGCTGCCAGCTGTTCTCCGAGCCGGAGGCCGGCTCCGACCTCGCCAGCCTGCGCACCACCGCAGTCCGCGACGGCGACGACTGGATCGTCACCGGCCAGAAGGTGTGGTCGTCCTTCGCGCACGTCGCGCAGCTCGGGGAGCTGCTGGTGCGCACCGGACCGCCGGAGAGCCGGCACCGCGGACTGAGCGTGTTCCTCATCGACATGGACTCGCCCGGGATCGATGTCCGCCCGCTGCGCCAGGTGACCGGTTCCGAGCACTTCAACGAGGTCTTCCTCGACGGTGTGCGGGTGCCCGACTCGCGGCGGCTCGGACCGGTGAACGGCGGCTGGAACATCGCGATGACCACGGTCGGCAGTGAGCGCTCCGTGCTTGGCCGGGCCCACAACGGCATCATGATCGAGCCGGTGATCCGCCTGTTCGCCCTGGCCCGCTCCACCGGTGCCATCGACGATCCGGCGATCCAGGATCTGCTGGCCGAGTGCTGGGCCCGCGAGCAGGTGCTGCACGAGACCGCCACGCGGCTGCGCGATGCCGGCGGGCCCGCCCCGGGCTCCGTGGTCAAGCTCATGACGACCTCCGACATGGAGTACTACTCCGACGTCGCCGCCCGCCTCCTGGGGTACCGGATGGTCGCCGACACCGGCGCCTGGGGCACCTACTCATGGTCGCAGCTGCTGCTCAGCGCGCCGTCCCACCGCATCGCCGGTGGCAGCGACGAGATCCAACGCAACATCCTCGCCGAGCGTGTGCTCGGTCTTCCGCGCGAGGAGCGCCCGGTCCCCGAGAAGAGTGCTTGAGCATGGACGACATCGAGCAGTTGCGGCAGGTGGTCCGCGCCCACCTCGAGCGGGACCCCGGAGCGGCCCTGCGCGGCGGCTCCCTCGACCCCGATGCGGCCCGGCGGCTCGACCGCGACCGCTGGCGGCGGCAGGCGAGCGAGCTGGGCTTGCCGGGGGTCCGGATTCCCGAGGAGTTCGGCGGCGCGGGCATGGGCCTGGCGGAAGAGGTCGCCGTCCACACCGAGCTGGGCCGGGCCCTCGACGACGGCCCGTTCCTGACCACCTCGCTGGTGGCCGCGGCGCTGGTGGCACTGGCCGACGACGACGCCAACCGCGACCGGCTCGCCCGGATCGCCGCCGGTGACCTCGTCGCCGTGCCGGTGCTGCCCATCGAGGAGACGTTCCCGCTGGAGTACCCGCACGCCAAGGCCGCGGCCGGCGGCGACTTCGAGATCCGCGGCGAACTGCCCTGCGTGGTCGACGCGACCGCGGCCGACGCCCTGCTCGTGCTCGCCGAGTATCAGGGGTTCCACGCGTTCTTCTGGGTCGAGGCGAACGACCCCGGCGTCGAGGTCGTCCCGTTGAAGACGCTCGACCTGACCCGGCGCATGGGCGCGGTCCGCCTGACCGGCGCCCGGGCCGAACTGCTCGCAGAGCAGGACCGCGCCCGCGCCGGGGTGGCCGCCATCCGCCAGGGCGCGATCCTCGGCATGTCGGCCGAGTGCGTCGGCGCCGCCGAGCGTGCGCTGGAGATGACGGTCGACTACGTCAAGGTGCGCACCCAGTTCGGCCGGCCGATCGGTTCGTTCCAGGCGGTCAAGCACAAGTGCGCCGACCTGCTGGTCTCGCTGGAGCGGGCGCGCTCCGCCCTGTCGGTCGCCGTGCGCTCGGTGCAGCACAACGACGCGATCGGCCGGCGGCCGGAGTCGCTGGCCGGGCTGGCCGTCGCGCGGATGTACTGCGGGCGGATCGGCGCCGAGATCACCCGGGAGGCGATCCACCTGCACGGCGGCATCGGGTTCACATGGGAGCACCCGGCCCACCTGTACTACCGGCGCGCGGTGTCGAACCGGCAGCTGCTCGACTCCACGGGTCAGCAGCCCCGGCTGCTGACGGCGTCCGTGCTGGCGGCCCACGGCGAGGACACCCAGCTGGCCTCGTTCTACGCCGGGACGGCCGGCCGATGATCCTGCGGGTCGAGGAGGGCGGCGTCGCGCTGGTGGAGCTCGACGACCTCACGTCGCTGAGCGCGCACATCGCCGGGGACGCCACGGTCGGCGCCTGGGGCCGCCGCGAGGACGGCCACGTCTGGGTGAGCACGCGGACCTTGCTGGAACTGGCCGGTGCGCGGGCGAGCGATCAGCGGTGGCGCGGCGAGTTCGACGGCATGATCGATTACGCCCGGCGACACGGATGGGTGGACGGCGACGAGGTCCGTATGCACGTCGCCGGCGGATGAGGAGGTACCCCCGTGCAGCTTTCCGGTTTGGCGCCCGGTGACTGGGTCACCGTGCAGGCTCGCTTCACCCCGCAGGCCGCGTTTCTGGTGGCCGCGGACGGGCGGACCCGCACGTACGCCGAGGGCGAGCAGCGGATCACCCGGCTCGCCCGGGCGCTGCGGCGGATCGGGATCGGCCGCGGCGACCGAGTGGCGCTGCTCGCCGTGGACTCCCCCGAGTACGTCGAGGTGCTGCTGGCCTGCATGAAGCTGGGCGCGACCTACGTGGCGCTCAACTTCCGGCTGTCGCCGGCGGAGATCCGCACGGTGCTGGCCGCCAGCGGCGCACAGGTCATCTTCCACAGCGCCCGGTACCAGGAGATCGTCGACGAGTGCCGGCTCCGGTACGCCGTCCAGTTCGAGTCGGGTTACGAGGAGTTCCTGGCCGGCGGTCCGGACGGTGGCGAGCTCCCGGCCGTCAGCGACGACGACGACATCCTGAGCATCTCGTTCACCAGCGGGACGACCGGCACCCCGAAGGGCGTGCTGCAGTCGCAGCGCATGATCAAGGCGATCACGCAGTCGGGGGTGCTCGAGCTCGGCCTCCGGCCGGGCGACCTGATCTACTCCGGTGCCCCGCTCTTCCACGCCGCCGGGTTCGGGCACCTGCTCTACGGCGTCGCCCGCGGCGGAGCCTCCGTGATCATGCCGCAGTGGGACGCCGACCTGGCGCTGTCGTGGCTCGGGTCGGGGCGCGTGCGGCACGCGACGCTCGTCCCGAGCATGATCATCCAGCTGCTGGAACATCCGAAGCTCGCGGAGGCGGACTTCTCCGGACTGCGCTCCATCATGTACGGCGGCGCGCCGATGCCGACCTCGGTCGTGCGGCGCATGGCCGACGTCTTCGGCTGCGACCTGCACAACGGGTTCGGCGCCGGAACCGAGGCGGGCGGCCAGCTGGTCCTGCGGCCCGAGGACCACCGGCGGGCCCTCGCCGGCGACGAGTGGCTGCTCGGCACGATCGGCCGGCCGGCGTTCGGCTGCGACGTCCGGCTCCTGGACCCCGACGGCGCCGAGGTGCCGGACGGGGAGGTCGGGCTCATCGCCAGCCGGGGCGACACGGTGATGAGCGGCTACCTGGACCGGCCCGACCTCACCGCCCGCGCCGTCCGCGACGGGTGGTTCGTCGCCGGCGACCTGGCCTGGAAGGACCAGGAGGGCTTCCTGCACCTGGCCGGCAGGGCCGACGAAATGATCATCCGGGGCGGCGAGAACGTCTATCCCGTCGAGATCGAGGACGTGGTCGGCGGGCACGCGGCCGTGGCCGAGATCGCGGTCGTCGGCGAGCCGGACCCGCACTGGGGCCAGGTGGTGACCGCGGTCGTGGCACTGCGCGACGGCCACGGCGCACTGTCGGCGGCCGAGGTGAAGGAGCACTGCCGCGGCCGGCTGGCCAGCTACAAGGTGCCGCAGCGCATCGTCGTCGTCACGACCTTCCCGCGCAACCCCGCCGGCAAGATCGACAAACTCCGGCTGCGTGAACTCCTGGCGGAGGGCCGGATCGCATGACTTCACCAGTTCACTACCTTGAGGAGCCGTCCTGATGCTCACCGGAGACCAGTACCTGGAATCTCTCCGCGACGGCCGCCGCATCTTCGTCAACGGCCACTCGGTGCCCGACGTGACCGCCGAACCGCTGCTGCGAGGGCCCGCCCAGGCTGCGGCGCTCGGCTACGACAAGCACTACCGGCCCGGCGACGACGTCCACGGCCCGTACTTCTTCATCCCCACCTCCGTCGAGGAGCTGCGCGAGACCCAGCAGCGGCAGCTGCACTGGGACTTCCCGACCATCTCCACCGCCAACGGCCTGCTCATGGTGCTCACCGCGGCCAGCCGGATGCGCGCGCAGCAGCCCCAGTACGCCGAGCGGGCCCTCGCCTACTTCGAGGAGAGCAAGCGCCGCGACATCCGGATCGTGCAGGCGATCACCGACTCGAAGGGCAACCGCGCACTGCCCCCGGGCAAGCAGGACGACCCGGACCTCTACGTCCGCATCGTCGACCGGGGACCCGACGGCGTCGTCATCCGCGGCGCGAAGCTGCACATCTCCTCGGCGGCGGTCGCGCACGACCTCATGGTCATGCCCACCAAGCGGATGAAGCCGGGCGAGGAGGACTGGAGCGTGGCCGCCGCGGTGCCGGTCAACTCCCCCGGGGTGCGGGTCATCAACGCCTCGTTCGCGCCGCGGCCCGACCTGGACCCGGACTTCTACCCCTACAGCTCCCGGCACGTGATGACCGAGGGACTCATCGTCTTCGACGACGTCTTCGTCCCCAACGAACGCCTCTTCCTGGCCGGAGAGCTGGAGCACTCCGCGACCTTCGTCCACTCCCTGGGCCTGTGGGAGCGCCTCGGCAGCGTCGGCAGCTACGTACGCCTCGCCGACACCCTCGTCGGGCTCGCGCACCTCGTCGCCGAGGCCAACGGCCTGCTGAAGGTCGGGCACATCAAGGACAAGATCGCCGAGATGATCATCTACGCGACGCTCATCCGGGCCGGGTTCGAGGCCGCGATGACCCACGCCACCTTCACCCCGGAAGGCTGGGCCTCGCCCGACGAGCTGTTCACCAACGCCGCGAAGTACCACGCGGCCGCGCAGTTCAGCACGATGGTCCGCCACCTGCACGACATCGCCGGCGGCTCGGTGCTGACGGCGCCGTCCCTGCGCGACCTGAGCAACCCGGAGACCGAAGCCGACCTGCGCAAGTACATGCGCACCATGGACGGTGTCGACGCCGGCTACCGGATGCGCCTGTTCCACACGATCCGCGACTTCACCGCCGACGCCTACGGCGGCTGGAAGCACGTGACCGTGATCCAGGCCGGCGGTGGGCTCTACGCCCAGAAGGTGGTCGTCACGGCCCACTTCGACATGGAGACGGCGAAGGCGCTCGCCCGCGAGACCGCCGGCATCACCGAATCCGGCGAGGTGCTCAGCGGGCTCCACCGGTTCGGCCCGCACGGGTACGACCCGGACGCGGCCGCGTACCCCGCGGAAGCAAGCACATGAGGTACGAGGAGTCCACGTTCGCCTGGACCGACACGTCCGCCGCCCAGCGGCCCGAAGAGCTCACCCGGCTGCTGCTCACGACCGGCGACGGCGTCGCCACGGTGACCTTGAACCGGCCCGAACGGCTCAACGCGATCGACCGCACGACGAACCACGAGCTCAGTGCCGTGCTCCGCTGGTGCGACACCACCGACGAGGTCGGCGCGGTCGTGCTGACCGGCGCCGGGCGGGCCTTCTGCGCCGGCTCGGAGATGACCGGGGACGGCTTCGGCGGGGCCGCGCCGCAGGGCCAGGGCACCGAGTGGATCGCGCCGCACCAGGTGCGCAAGCCGGTGATCGCCGCGATCCAGGGCGCGGCGGTGGGCGCCGGGCTCACCCTGGCGATGCAGTGCGACGTGCGGTTCGTCGCCGACGACGCCGTGCTCGCGCTTCCCTTCGTACGGCTCGGCGTGACCGCGGAGTGGATGGGCCACTGGAACCTCGTCCGCCACGTGGGCCTCGGGCGGGCGCAGGAGCTGCTGCTCACCGGCCGCCGCTTCACCGGCACCGAGGCGGTCGCGTGGGGGCTTGCCGTCTCGGCGCTGCCGGCCGATCACGTCCTGCCGCGCGCGCAGGCCCTCGCGCGCGACATCGTCGAGCACGCCGCGCCGGTCGCGGTCGCGGCGACGAAGCGCCTGCTCTGGGAGGCCGTGGACGCCGACCCGTTCGAGCACGGCCGCAAGGAGCGGCTGGTGATGGAGGCGCTCCTCGACCGCCCCGACGCCCGCGAGGGGGTCGAGGCGTTCCTGCGCAAACGCCGCCCGGTCTGGACCGGCCGCCCGTCAACCGATCTTCCACCATGGCCCATCGAACACGGGGAGGACTCCGCGTGACCACCATCGACCAAGAGTTCATCGGGGTTCCGTCGCCGGCGCTCGGCCGGGCGGGCGCCGGTGGCCACCCGTGCCAGGGCATCTACTACACCCCGTCCGGCCGGGCGCCGCGCACCGCCTTCATCGCCGCGCACTACAACGTCGACTTCTCCGAGCACTACATGGCGACCCGCATGGCGGAGCGCGGCTACGGCTTCCTCGGCTGGAACACCCGGTTCCGTGGGGCCGAGCACCTCTTCACCCTCGACCACGCCCTCGCCGAGATCGGCGTCGGCGTGCAACTGCTGCGCGACCGCGGCGTCGAGAAGGTCGTCCTGCTCGGCAACTCCGGCGGCGGCTCCCTGATGGCGGCGTACCACTCCCAGTCACGCGAGCCGAACATCCGCCCGCCGTACGGGCGGACCAAGGTGTTCGAGCCGGCCCTGCACCTGCCGCCCGGCGACCTGATGGTGTTCCTGGCCGCGCACCCCGGCCGGCCGGAGTGGATCACACGGACCATGGACCCGTCGGTGGTCGACGAGAACGACCCGAACGCGGTCGATCCCGACCTCGACATGTACGACCCGCGCCACGGCGGTTCCTTCACCCCGGCGTTCCTTGACCGCTACCGGGCCGCGCAGATCGAACGCAACCACCGGCTGACCGCGTGGTGCAAGGAGCAGCTCGACGCCGCGCGGGACAAGCCGGCCCGCGACCGGATCTTCACGATGGGCCGCACGTGGGCCGACCCCCGGTACGTCGACCCGAGCATCGACCCGTCGAACCGCCCGACGCCGCTGTGCTACTTCGGCGACCCCAGGCGGGCCAACTACGGTGTCCTCGGCGTCGGCGTGGTGAGCACGATGCGCACCTGGCTCAACATGTTCAGCCTGCAGGAGTCCGACTGCGTCGCCGCACCGCACCTGGCCCGCCTCGACCTGCCCACCCTCGTCGTGCAGCCGGACGCCGACAGCGGCGTCTTCCCCTCCGACGCGCAGGGCCTCTACGAGGGGGCGGCGACGGCGGACAAGGAGTTCGTGACGCTGCCCGGGGACCACTACTTCATGGAGCCGGCGGACGCCCGCGACGCGGTCGCCGACACGCTCGCGGACTGGCTCAAGGGGCGGGCACAACCCTGACCGTCAGCCGCCGTCCTCCTCGTCGCGCAGTGACAGCACGATCGTCGAACGCGCGGCGAGGATGTGCGCGCGCATGACCGCCTCGGCCCACACGCCGTCGCGGACCCGCAGCGCCTGGACGAGCTCGGCGTGCTGCCGCACGCTGGTGCGCATGCGCTCCGCGTCGTAGCGCTGGAAGGTGCGGAAGATCAGCGGCGTGTCCATGACGCCGCGGACCATGCTGTCGAGCTGCGTGTGCCGGGAGGCCCGCAGAATCGCGCGGTGGAAGTCGCCGTTGAGCACGGTGAGCTCGTCGGCGGCGGCCGCACCCTTGCGGCTCAGCGTGGTCATCCGGGCCGCGATCTGCCCGATGGCGTCGAGCTCCTCGTCGGTGATGCGCTCCGCGGCCAGGCGGGCACCGTAGCTCTCGAGCATCGCGCGGAGCTCGTAGTTGTCCTCGAGCTCCTGCTCGGACCAGGCGACCACCCGCGCGCCCCGGTTCGGCGTGAACTCGACGAGACCCTCCGCGTCCAGCCGGCGCAGCGCTTCGCGGACGGGTGTGCGCGACACCCCGGCCCGCAGCGCGAGCTCCTCCTCGCGCAGCCGCTGCCCGCGGGCGAACTCGCCGGACAGGATGCCGGCGCGGACGGCCTCGTACGCCGTTTCGGCCGCCTTGGCCATCGGCACTCCCCGGTCACTCGTCGGCATGGATCCGGCCGAGTCTAATGGCCGCGGGGCGCGCCGAATCGGGCAAGCCAAGCATCGCATCCCGGGTCGCGTCAGATGGCGGAGAGGCCGCCGTCGACGACGAGGGTCGTGCCGGTGACGTAGGACGACGCCGGGCTCGCCAGGAACAGCAGCGCCCCGTCGATCTCGGACTGCTCGCCGAAGCGGCCCAGCAGGCTGTGCTCGGCGACCATGGCGCGGAGCTTGTCCTCACCCGTCGCCGTCATCTCGGTCGCGACGTAGCCGGGGCACAGGGCGTTGACCCTGATGCCTTTGCGGCCGGACCACTGCTGCGCGAGGTCGCGGGTCAGCCCGATCAAGCCCGCCTTGCTCGCGGCGTACGAGGCACCCGGGAACCGTGAGGCCACGACGCCGTGGACGCTCGCCACGTTGACGATGGAGGAGCCCGCCTGCATCACCCGGGCGCAGGCCTGCGCCATCCAGAACGCGCCGTTGAGGTTCACGTCGATGATCTGGCGGAAGGAGTCGGGGGTCTCCTTCGAGGCCGGCACGGAGACGGCAAGGCCGGCGTTGTTGACCAGCACGTCGACGCGCCCGAACTCCGCCATGGCCGCGTCCACCAGGGCCTGGCACTGCTCGGGCACCGCGATGTCCGCCGCTTGGACGAGCACGGTCGCGCCCTGCGCCCGCAGCTCGTCCGCGGCCTCCTGCAGCCGGTCCAGGCGCCGGGCGCCGAGCACGAGGAGACCGCCGACGGCCGCGACCGCCCGGGCGAAACCCAGCCCGAGCCCGGAGCTGGCGCCGGTGATGACGACGACCCGCCCGTCGAGCCGGAACGCGTCGAGAGGCCCGCTCATCGTCCTGTTCCTTTCTGGTACTGCACGGTGGCGAGCGCGAGGTCGGCGTACCGGCGGGCCATGGTGGCCGCGTCGACCGGACCGCCCGGCCGGAACCAGCCGGCGACGCCCTGGCACATCGACAGGATCGCCCGGCCGCACTCGTCCGGGTGCGGGGTGTGGAAGACACCCTGCTGCACTCCCCCGCGGATCGTGTCCCGCAGTTCGCTCTCGAGTTCGTCGCGCCGGGCGACGTAGTGCGCCCGGTTCTCCGGGGTGAGGCTGCGCCGTTCGGAGTCGAGGAACGCCAGGTCGCGATGGTGGGCGGTGTAGAGGACGATGGCCTCGACCAGCGCACTGAGCCGGGCCGTGCAGTCGGCGCCGGCCTCGTCGAGGGCGGCCCGGGCGTGGGTGAGCACGATCCGCATCGCGTGGTCGAGCAGTTCCCGGAGCATGGCCTGCTTGTTCTCGAAGTGGTAGTAGAGCGCCGGCACGGTGACGCCCGCCCGGTTGGCTATCTTGCGCACCGACGTGCCGTCGTAGCCGTGCTCGACGATCTCGTCCAGGGCCAGCGCCAGCAGCGGGTGCAGCTCGAGTGGGGGGTACTCCCGCCAGCTGGACGCGTCGTCGCTCACTGTCATCCCCGTCTCTGTCCGGCTCGCCAAATACGTCACGAGTGATTGCTTTCCCAGGCCCTCGAAGGCTAGCTTAGCGATCGCTAACTAAGTAGACCAGATACGGAGGTCGTGGCATGGATGTCCGGGGCAAGCAGGCGCTGGTGACCGGAGGCGCGTCCGGGCTCGGCCTGGCGACGGTCGAGACCCTCGCGGCCGCGGGGGCCCGGGTGGTGGCCCTCGACCTGCCGAACGCCGACCGCAGCCGGCTCGACGCGCTGGGCGACGCGGTCCGGTTCGCCGGCGCCGACGTGACCGACGAAGCGGCGGTGCAATCGGCGGTCGCGCTCGCCAACGACGACGGCGGCCTCGCCGTCCTGGTCAACTGCGCGGGCATCGGCAACGCGTTCCGGACCGTCGGCAAGCACGGCCCGTTCCCGCTCGCCGACTTCGAGCGGGTCATCCGGGTGAACCTGGTCGGGACGTTCAACGTGCTGCGCCTGGCCGCCGCGGCGATGGCGGAGAACGAGGTGACCGGCGAGGAGCGCGGGGTCATCGTCAACACCGCGTCGGTGGCCGCGTTCGACGGCCAGGTCGGGCAGGCCGCCTACTCGGCGTCCAAGGGCGCCATCGTCGGCATGACCCTGCCGATCGCCCGCGACCTGGCGACCCTGAAGATCCGCGTCGTCACCATCGCCCCGGGCACCTTCGAGACCCCGCTGCTGGGCCAGCTGTCGCAGGAGGTCCGCGACTCGCTGGGCGCCCAGGTGCCGCATCCGAGCCGGCTCGGCCGCCCTGCGGAGTACGCGCAGCTGGTCGCGGCGATCGTCGCCAACCCGATGCTCAACGGCGAGACCATCCGCCTCGACGGCGCCATCCGCATGGCCCCGCGCTGAGCCCCGCTCACCGACAGGCTCACCGACAGGCTCACCGACGGGCTCACCGACTGCGTCACCGACGGAAGGAAGAGATCATGCGTCAAGCGGTCATCGTCGACATCGTCCGCACCGCCTCGGGCAAGGGCAAGCCGGGCGGCGCACTGTCCGGCGTGCACCCGGTCGACCTCTACGCCACCGTGCTCCGCGCCCTCGCCGAACGCAACGACCTGGACCCCGGGCGGGTCGAGGACGTCATCACCGGCTGCGTCGGCCAGGCCGGCCAGCAGGCGATGAACATCGGCCGCAACGCGGTGCTCGCCGCGGGCTGGCCCGAGTCGGTGCCGGCCACGACCATCGACCGGCAGTGCGGGTCCAGCCAGCAGGCGATGCACTTCGCCGCGCAGGGCGTGATGGCGGGCGCCTACGACATCGCCGTCGCCGGCGGTGTGGAGTCGATGAGCCGGGTGCCCATGGGCGTCAGCACGCTGGGTCAGGACCCGCAGGGGCCCGGGGTCGCCCGGCGCTACCCGGACGGGCTCGTCGGCCAGGGCGTCTCGGCCGAGCTCATCGCCCAGAAGTGGGGGCTCTCGCGGGAACGGCTCGACGAGTACTCCGCCCGGTCGCACCGCCTCGCGGCCGAGACCGCGAACGCCGGCGGGTTCGACCACGAGATCGTGCCGGTACGGGTCGGCGACGACGGCGACGGCCGGTTCGCGGCGGACGAGACGATCCGCCCAGCGACGAGCCCCGAGGGCCTGGCCGCGCTCCGGCCGTCCTTCGACGCCCCCGACATGCGCGAACGGTTCCCGGACCTCGACTGGCGGATCACGGCGGGCAACTCCTCACCGCTGACCGACGGCGCCGCCGCGGCCCTCGTCATGGGCGAGGACGTGGCCGCGAAACTCGGCCTCCGCGCACGGGCCCGCTTCCACGCGTTCGCGGTCGCCGGCGACGACCCGCTGCTGATGCTCACCGCACCGATCCCCGCCACGCGGCAGGTGCTGGCACGGGCCGGCCTGGGCATCGACGCGATCGACGCCTACGAGGTCAACGAGGCCTTCGCACCGGTACCGCTGGCCTGGCTGGCCGAGCTCGGCGGCGACCTCGAACGGCTCAACTGCCGGGGCGGCGCCATCGCACTGGGCCATCCGCTCGGCGCCTCCGGCATCCGGCTCATGGCCACGATGCTCAACCACCTCGAGGCCACCGGCGGCCGCTACGGGCTGCAGACCATGTGCGAGGGCGGCGGCCTGGCCAACGCCACCGTCATCGAACGCCTCTGATCGGGACGACATGACCAAGGACCTGTGGGCGCGGCGCCCGTTCTTCACCGGCGACCACGAGGCGTTCCGCGCCACCGTCGCCACGTTCCTCAGCCGGCACGTCACCGCACACGTCGAATCCTGGGACGACGCGGGCATCATCCCGCGCGAGCCGTGGCTCGAAGCCGGCCGGCAGGGGCTGCTCGGCATCAACGCACCCGAGGAGCACGGCGGCGGCGGCGCCATCTCCGACTTCGGCTTCCGGTGCGCGATGATGGAGGAGTTCGCCAAGGCCGGCGCCGCGTCCCTCGGCTCGGGGTTCTCCGCCCACGCGGACATCGTGCTGCCGTACTTCTTCGATCTGGCCACCCCGGAGCAGGCCGGACGGTGGGTGCCGGCCCTGTGCTCGGGCCAGAGCATCGGCGCCATCGCCATGACCGAGCCGGGCACCGGCTCGGACCTGCAGGGCATCCGGACCACGGCTCGGCGCGACGGCGACAGCTGGGTCCTCGACGGCGCCAAGACGTTCATCACCAACGGCATCCTGAGCGACCTCGTGATCGTGGTCGCCCGGACCGACCCGGCCCCCGACGCCGGAAGCCGCGCGTTCAGCCTGCTGGTCGTGGAGCGCGGGACACCCGGCTTCGAACGCGGCCGCAAGCTCGCCAAGGTCGGCCTGAAATCCCAGGACACCGCGGAACTGTTCTTCGACAACGCGATCGTCCCCGCCGGCAACGTGCTCGGCGAGGTGGGCCGCGGGCTGCACCACCTGATGAGCCACCTGCCGCTGGAGCGCCTGGGGATCGCGGTCGCCGCATGCGCCGGAGCCCGGGCGGCGCTCGGCTGGACCCTCGAACACGTCACGCAGCGGCAGGCGTTCGGCCAGCGCATCGCGTCGTTCCAGAACACCCGGTTCGCCATCGCCGAGATGCTGACCGAGCTGGAGGTGTCCCAGGCCTACGTGGACGACGCCGTGCTGCGCTTCAACCGCGGCGAGCTGAACGCGGTGGACGCGGCCAAGGCGAAGTGGTGGGCGACGGAGATGCACAAGCGACTCGTCGACCGCTGCGTCCAACTGTTCGGCGGCTACGGATACATGCTCGAGTACCCCATCGCCCGGGCGTACGCCGACACCCGCGTCACCACCATCTACGGCGGCACCACCGAGATCATGAAACACATCATCGCGCGCGACGTCCTGGAGACCTGATGACAGACACGAAGGCGACCGTCGACGCCGAACCGGCCGCGTTGTACGAGCGGGCCGGGCACATCGCCGTGATCCGGCTGAACCGGCCCGCGGCCCTGAACGCCGTCAACGCGGCACTGTCCACCGCGGCCGGCGAGGCGCTGGAGCGGGCGGCGGCCGACCCCGAGGTGCGGGTCGTGGTCCTGACCGGCAACGGCCGGGCCTTCTGCGCCGGCGCCGACCTCAAGGAGCTGGCGGCCGGGCGCTCGGTCGCCGCGCCGGAGCACCCGGAGTGGGGCTTCGCCGGCATCGTCCGGCACTGGATCGACAAGCCGCTGATCGCGGCCGTCAACGGGTTCGCCATGGGCGGCGGCACCGAGATCGCCCTCGCCTGTGACCTGGTGGTCGCGGCCGAGGACGCCCGGCTGGGCCTGCCCGAGGTCAAGCGGGGCCTGGTCGCCGCCGCGGGCGGGGTGGTGCGGCTCCAGCGGCAGATCCCGCTCAAGCGCGCGCTGCAGATGGCGCTCACCGGTGACGCCGTCGACGTGCAGGAGGCAGCCGAGTGGGGGCTGGTCAACGTGGTCGCCCGGCCCGGGGCCGCGCTCGAGGAGGCGATGGCGCTGGCCGAGCGCGTCGCCGCGAACGCGCCGCTGTCGGTGCAGTACACCAAGAAGGTCATGCACCAGGTGGCCGAGTCCGGCTCGGACTGGGACCCGGAATGGTCACACCGCGAGCCGTGGTCCGTCAACGACGAGGCGGCCGCGCTCGTGTTCGGCAGCCGCGACGCCGTCGAGGGGCCGATCGCCTTCGCCGAGAAGCGGGCACCGGTCTGGGAAGGGCGATAGTCCAGACGGGATCCGGTACGCCATGATGATCGATGCCGGTCGCGGCCGTCAGCCCGGTCAGGGCAGCGAGCCAGGCATGCACCCGGATGCCGTTGGCCGACCGGACCGCGGAGTTGACCTCGCCAGGTCCGGCCGGCCATGAGCGGCCGGAGCTGCCGGGGTCAGCCTTGGCCCTGCCAGCGCCGGACGACCTCGGCGAGAATCTCCAGCGGGAGCGGCCCGGAGGTCAGGACCGTGTCGTGGAAGGCGCGGATGTCGAAGCGGTCGCCCATCGCGGCGCGGGCCTCCGCACGCAGCCGCTGGATCTCCAGGCGGCCGACCATGTACGCGAGCGCCTGGCCGGGGTCGGCGATGTACCGGTCGGTCTCGGACTGGATCTCGACCTCGGCCATCACGGTGTTGGCCCGCAGGTAGTCGACGACCTGGTCGCGGCTCCAGCCCTTCGCGTGGATGCCGGTGTCCACGACGAGCCGCGCCGCGCGCATCGAGTCCAGGGCGAGCATGCCGAGCCTCGCGAGCGGCCCGGAGTAGAGGCCCATCTCGTCGGCGAGGCGCTCCGCGTACAGGCCCCAGCCCTCCCCGTACGCGGTGAACATGCCGATCCGGCGCAGCAGCGGCAGGCCGGTCAGCTCCAGGGCCAGGCTGAGCTGCAGGTGGTGTCCGGGGACGCCCTCGTGGAAGGCGGTCGCCTCGGCCACGGCGCGGTCGCGGCCCGCCGGCTCGGACGTGTTGGCGAAGTAGATGCCGGGCCGGCTCCCGTCGATCGCCGGGGCGAGGTAGTAGGCGGCCGGCGCGCCGGGCGCCTCGGCGGCCGGGACCGCCTCGACCGTGCACCGCTGCTGGGGCAGCGTGCCGAACCAGTCGGGGGCGGCCTGCTCGGCGCGGTCGATCGTGGCCCGCGCCGCGGCGAGGATCTCGTCGCCGTCCCGCCACCGCAGCGCCGGGTCGGTCCGCAGCCGGTGCATGACCTCTGCCGGGTCCGCCGTGCCGAACGCCTCCGCGCCGATCTCCGCGAACTCCCGCCGCAGCGACGCGATCAGGTCCCGGCCGATGGCGTGCAGCTCGTCCGGCGTGCGGTGGGTCGTCGTGTGCAGTCGCACCTGGCGCAGGTACAGCTCGTCCCCGCCGGGCAGGAAACACAGCCCGGCCTCGTCCAGCCCCCTGGAGGCGGGGGCGATCTCGGTGGCGAGGACCTCCCGGTATGCCGCGACCGCCGGCCGGACCACCTCGTCGACGAGCCGGTCGCGCTGCTCGGCGTAACCGTTGTCGTCCTTGGGGGCCGGTCTGCGCAGCGGATCGCCGTCCGGGTCGGCGAGGTAGCGGTCGAGGTGCGCGACGGCACCCTCCACGAGGTGCCGCACCGGCCGGCGCCCGGCGGCGACGCCGTCGCGGTGCCGCTGCGCGATCTGCGCGAACGACTCCGGCAGCTTCGCCAGCCGGGCCAGGTATCCGTCGGCCCGGGCCGTGTCGGCGAGCGCGACCATCGGCAGCTGCGCGAGCAACGCCACCGCCGGCGCGGTCCACGTGTCGGTGATCGAATACTCGGTGTACCGCACATCGATGCTGTCCACAATGGACTGCGCCTGCTGCAGCACCACCCCGCGCGTGACCGGGTCACCGTCCGCCGTCCCGGCCCGCGCCCCGATCGCCACCGCCCGCTGCCTGGCGGCGTCGTCCGCAGCCTCGGAGTAGTCCCGCAGCTGCCCGTCCCGCCCGGGAATCCCCAGCAGCGACGCACCGATCGGCGACAGGTCCAGCATCACGTCGAGCAGCTCGTCGGCAAGTTCACCGGCAGTGGCCATGGCGTGCCCCCGTCTCCGCGCATCGATCGACGTCCCCGATGCTAACGCCTGAGACTCTTCGCAGCCGCCCTCAGGGCTCCAGGATCGAAGGTAGCCGCCGTGCATCGCGATCCGACGGCCACCATCGCTGCGGCGTGTCAGCCGTTGAGTCCGGCGTAGATTTGCTCGTTGGCCTCGACGACCGGGGTCGGCTTGACGATCTTTACAGCGGTGCCGACGGCCGAGTAGGTCGTCGTCATGGTGTCGGCCTTTTCTTCACCGTGCTCCGGCACCGTGAAGGACACTGCGGTCAGCTTGCCCTCGGCGTCGAGGGTGGCGGTGAACGGGATCGCTTTGGCCTTTTCGCCGAGCGCGCCGACCGAGTCGGCGCCGATGCCACCGACGCCGTCGCCGACCTTCGTCGCATCGAATGTGCCGGTGATCTTCGTGCCGTCCTTCTTGGCGGTCACGATGGCCTGCGCGATGAGCGTCAGGCCGGTCGGGTCCTGCGCGGTGTTGATGAGCAGCTTGTTGAGTGACTGCAGCTTTCCCGGTTCGAAGTGGATCCACTTGTTCGCCGCGCCCGGGATCTGGACGCCGTCGAGCTTGGCGTAGTAGTCCTTGCCGACGACCGTGACGCTGACCTTGACCTTGGCGGCCGGGATGTCGGCGACCTGAGCCACGTTGCCGGCCGCGGGGTCGACCGACCCCTTGACCTGCGGGCCGCTCTTGGCCTTGGTCAGGAACGCATACGGCTTCGTGGCGAAATCGGCGATCGCCGCCTCGAACTCGGCGGACCCAGCCGCCGGCTTGGCCGAGGCCGACGCGGCCGGTGCCGCTGCCGCCGTGGTCGCCGGTGTCCCGGTCGCGTTGGCCGACGGAGACGACTCCCCACAGCCGGCCAGCAGGGCCGCCGCAGCGACGAACGGAACCGCGATGCGATGTAGTGCGCGCAAGATGATGCTCCCCTAGGTGGTGGTCGCCGGTCAGGGTACGTGAGCCACTTTCATCCCGTGTAGCGGCTGGTCTCGACACGGTGCAGGGCGAGGATGGCTTGCACGATCGTGGTGGCTCGGCGTGGGCAGCAGCGCAGCGTCGCCAGGATCTTCCAGGTCGAGGGTGGCGATCGCGCGTTCGCCGCAGGCCCGGATCTTCGCGTGCGCCTTGTTCACTGCCTTCTGCCGGCGCGACAGCCTTGGCCGGTGCGGCCGGTCATCGTCTGCTGGCGCAGCTGCTGGTCCCGGTCGGCGGTCATGCCGCCGCGGAAGAACTCGGTGTCCGCGATGTAGCCGGGCGACACGCAGTTGACCCGGATGCCGCGCGGGCCCAGCCGGCCGGCCAGACCAACTGCGAATGCCGAGACGGCCGCCTTGGCCGGGCCGTAGAAACCCACGCCGCGCTCCGCGGCGATCGATCCGAACAGCACCACGGATGCCCCGTCGGCCAGGTGCGGCTCCACCGCGGCGCAGGTCAGCGCGGCGGACCGCAGATTGCTGGCAAGAGTCTCGTCCAGCAGGGCGGCAACGCCCTTGAGGTCGCCCGGATCAGGCCTGCCGATGGCCGGGTTGCCGCCGGCGCACATCACCAGTGGCGCCGCGAGCGCCCCGACCTGGACCCCTCGTCGGTCGCGGTGATCACCCGCATCTGGCACCTGGCGAAGGTCTTCGCCGACGAGCGGCGCCGCCTGCTCGCCACGCTCGACGTCGATCCGGCGCTGCTCGACCTGCTCGGAACCCTGCGGCGCTCCCGCGAGCCGTACACTCTCACGACCCGCGAGCTGGCCGAGCACACCCTGGTCACGGCCGCCGCGATCTCCCAGCGCCTCACTCGGGCGGAACGGCACGAGTGGGTGACGCGGGAACCCGGTGAGGGCCGCCGGGTGCTGGTGCACCTGACTGTCGCGGGCCGGGAACTGGTCGACCGAGTGGCCAGCCGCATCTTCGACCGAGAGAACGAGCTGCTCGCTGCGCTCACCCCCGAGCAACGGCGGGATCTGGCCGGCCACCTGGAACGTCTGGTGCGCGCGGTCGCCAGTCCCGGCCCCATGCCACCGGTTGGGTGAGCCGGCCGCTCTGCCTCCATCATTCACCGGCTGAACCACGACCGCCGTGAGCTGCATTCCCGCCCACCGTCAGCGACGCGCATAGGTCATTCGTATCGGTCCTGCTCGTAAATCGTGCGCGCCCAGTAGTCCGGTTCTTCATGGCCGAGCAGGTTGTCCGGTCCGATCTCGTGGAATGCCCAGTGATCGTTGATGATCGACAATGCCTCAGCCTCGGAGATGTTGAAGGTCCCGGCCATCTCCTCGACGATCGATGACACGTAGTCCCGCATCTCGTCGATCACCGGGAACGTGAACGCGTGCCTGCCCGCCATGTCAGCTGAACAGCTTCAACAGGGACGCTGCGGCAGCCGTGCGGAACGATGGCCGCTGGCCGATCAATTCGGCCCGTGCGCCGCGTTTGAACCTTCCGACGTTCTTCACCACCGGGCCGTCCACCCAGTGATAGCCATGCATGGGAGTCGAGCCTGTGCGCTGCCAGACCACCAACACCGCAAACCCCCCTGCTGAACACCACATCCCGCGGCACCGACCCCGCATCAATGGCCGTCAGCATACGCACGGTGCAGTCCGAGTCGGCCGGCTCAAGGTGGAGACTGGCGGGATGGTCAGCTACGACGCCATCGGTTCGAGGTACACGGCGACCCGGCAATCGGACGCGCGCATCGCCGCGCGCATCACCGCCGCGCTCGTCGTTCGCGCTCACCGGTGCGGCTGGTCCGGTGGTACTGCGCCGGCCTCCGACGGGCGAGGCGCTGCCGAGCCCGCAACGACGTGGCCCGCGATGCGGGGGTGCGGCGGGCGCCGGCGGGGACGCCCGTGCCGGCGATGACGACCGCGGTCATCGACCCGGCGATCGGGATGTTCGGCGGCGCCGGGGGCAGCGACGGCACCCCGCTCGCCTACCGCTCCGCGTGGCCCCGGGTCCTGCGCATCGCCGACAGCCCCGGCGTCGTTCACCGCCGTTCCATCGCCCGCGAAGCACTCCGCCACGAACGTCCCTACGCGGGATGGGCCGGGGCGCGTCGCTCCCGCAGCGCGGCCAGACCCTCCGCGTAGTCGGGGCCGTCCAGCAGCTCGCCCTGGTCCTCGAGCTCGCGGCGCATGGCCGCCTCGAGGTCGTCGGCCGCCGCCCGCCGGAGGGCCAGTTTGGCGCGCCGCAGCGCTTCGCGTGACGCTCCGGCGGTCCCGGCCGCCAATGTGCGGGCGGTGTCGAGCAGGTCGGCGGCCGGGACGACGTCCGAGACGAGGCCCCACACCAGCGCGGACGGCGCCGGCACGCGCTCGGCGAACAGCGCCATCCGGTTCGCCCGCACCCGCCCGATCGCCGCCGGGAGCAGGTGGCTCGCTCCCCCGTCGGGCACCAGCCCGATGTTGACGAACGGCAGCTGGAACCAGCTCGTGTCGGCGGCCACGACCGCGTCGCAGGCGAGGGCGAACGAGACGCCGACGCCGACCGCCGGCCCGTTCACGGCGGCGACGACCGGGACGTCGGCTCGGATCACGGCGAGGACCGCGTCGTTGGCCGCGGCGACGATCGCGCGGCCGTCCGCGCCGCCGGTCGCCGCGCCGGCCGGGGAGACGTCGGCGCCGGCGCAGAAGGCGCGCCCTTGCCCGGTGAGCAGGATGCAGCGCACGCCGGGGCGGCCGGCCGCTTCGCGCAGCCGGCTCCCCAGCAGTCGCATGCCCGCGAGGTCGAGGGCGTTGAGCCGGTCGGGGCGGTTCAGGGTGACGGTCGCGACCGGGCCGTCGGTCGTGACCAGCACGGCGTCGCCGGTCATCGTCCCGCCGCCGACACCAGCGGGGAAAGGCGGCTGGTGATGAGGTCTTCGGCCTCGGCGACGATGCGCGTGACCAGTTCGGCAACCGTCGGGATGTCGTCGATCAGCGCCTGCGACTGTCCCACGGTCCAGAGCCCTCGCTCCATGTCACCGGTCTCGTAGACCTCGCGGCCGCGGACTCCGGCGACGAGGTCGCGCACGTCGGCGAACTCACCGCCGGCCCGCAGGATCTCGACGACCTCACGGCTGACGGTGTTCGTCGCGACGCGGGCGGTGTTGTGCAGGGTCCGGAAGATGAGGGTGGTGTCGCGCTCGTTCGCCTCGACGATCTTCCGCTTGACGTTCTCGTGCACCGGGGCCTCCACGGTGCACAGGAACCGGGTGCCCATGTTCACCGCGTCGGCGCCCAGCGCCAGCGCGGCGATCAGACCGCGGGCGTCGGCGATCCCGCCGGACGCGACGATCGGCACGGAGATCCGGCGGGCCGCGGCCGCGATGAGCACGAGCCCGGGCACGTCGTCCTCCCCCGGATGTCCGGCGCACTCGAAGCCGTCGATGCTCACGGCGTCCACCCCGAGCGACTCGGCCTTGACCGCGTGCCGCACGCTCGTGCACTTGTGGATCACCTTGATGCCCGCGGCTTTGAAGGCGGGCATGTGCTCCTCCGGGCTGAACCCGGCCGTCTCAACGGTCCGGATCCCCGACTCGATGATCGCGGCCCGGTATTCGGCGTACGGGGGCGGCGAGATCGCCGGCAGGATCGTGAGGTTGACGCCGAACTCCTGGTCGGTCAGCTCCCGGCAGCGGGCGATCTCCTTGACGAGCGCCTCAGGTGTCGGCTGGGTGAGCGCGGTGAGGAATCCGAGCGCACCGGCGTCCGCCACAGGGGCCACCAGTTCGGCTCGGCCGACCCATTGCATCCCGCCCTGCACGATGGGGTGCCGGACGTTGAACTCACGGGTGAAGCGCGTCTCGATCATGCCGGTTGTCTCCTGTCGCACGCCCCGAATTCGGGCGCAAACTTGATGTTAATATCACTTTTAGTTCTCAGAGTTCGGTGTTGGACGGAAGCAGGGGCGATGCCACGCCAGTACTCCAAAGGGGCGCGCACGGCGGCCACGTTCCTCGAGGCGGCCCGCAAGGAGTTCGCGACCCGCGGTTACCTCGCGACGAAGGTCGAGGACATCGCGCGAACCGCGGGGCGGTCGCCGGCGAGTTTCTACAACTACTTCACCGACAAGGCCGACGTGCTCGCCGCCCTCGCCCAGGCCTTCCACGAGGACACGCGCGCCCAGATCGCGGTGCCGTACCAGGAGGGCCGCCCGCCCGAAGAAGCCATCCGGAGGGCGATCACCATCTTCTGGGAGACCTACCGCGACCGGCTCGGCGCGCTCAGCGGCGTGTTCCAGGCGTCGATGGCGGACCCGGCCTTCCTGGAGAGCTGGCGGGACATCCGGCGCTCGGCCATCGACTTCATCGCCCACGGCATCGAACGGGCCCAGAAGGACGGCTACTGCCCGGGCATCGACGTGCGGATGACCTCGTCCGCGCTGTCCTCGATGCTCGAGCTGTCCTGCTACGTGTGGCTGGCTCAGGGCGGCGACAACGGCGACTCCGTCGTCGACGAGGAGGCGGCGATCGACTCGCTCGCCGGCATCTGGTATCACGCCATCTACTGGCGCCCGGAGGACCAAGACCCGGCCTAACGATCGTCACGGCCGAGGACGCGCAGCTCGACCTCGGTGCGCGGGCCCAGCGCCGCGAGGATCGCGGCGAACCGGTCCGGGGCGAGACCGGCCCTGATCTCGGCGACCAGGGCCTGTTCGTCCGGCACGCCGAGCTGCGCGAAGACCGCCCCGTCGACCTGGCGGCGCTCCGCCCCGGCGGTCAGATCCCGCTGCACCACTTCGAGCGCGGCGGCGCACGCCTTGAGCAGGTATCGGGAGCGCCCGCTGACCAGCGGCAGGAGCTCCGTGCGCAAGGTCTCCACGACGGCCGTCAGCAGCTCGTTGTGGTCGGGGACCGCGGCGTGCGATGGCATGTGTACTCCCGTCGTCACCGGAGCAGCCCGAGCAGGTCGTGCTCCACCTCGACCACCCGCCGGCCGACCAGCGCCAGGTCGATCGAGCGGGTCGTCCCGGACAGGTGCCGGTCGGCCTGCTGGAGGCAGCCGACCGCCCAGATCCACGTGCCCAGCACGACTGCCCACGTGAAGTCGGCGTCGGACACGTCGACGCCCGCCGCGGCCCGGTACCCGTCGAGGAAGTCCTGGACGTCGCCGAAGCCGCCGACCACGCCCGGTCCGCGGAAGCGCCAGCTGCGCACCGCGATCCAGCCCAGGTCCTCGAGGGGGTCGCCGCGGTGGGCCGACTCCCAGTCGAGGACCCCGACGAGGCCGTCGCCGTCGACCACGAAGTTCCCGAGCCGGAAGTCACCGTGGGTCAGGGTCGTCCGGCGGCGCGGCGGCCGGTGCTCCAGCAGCCACCCGTAGGCCAGCTCGAGCACCGGCCGGTCGGGGTCGAGCCGGTCGAGGGTGGCCCGGTATTCGACGAGCCGGTCCTCGTCCGGCAGGGCCGTGACGGCGCCCGGATCGACGGTGTGCAGCCGGCCGAGGGCGTCGCCGCACTGACGGGCGAGCCGCGGTCCGGCGGAGCCGGTCGTCAGGGCGTCGAGGATCCGCCGCGGCACCGTCTCGCCGTCGAGCCGTTGCAGGACGAGTCCGCCGGGCACGACCGCGATCACCTCGGGTGCCGCGACACCGGCCGAGCGGGCGGCCCGGATGACGCTCGCCTCGAACGCGGCGCCACCGCCGCGGCGTTCACCGGGCGGATCGGCCAGGAGGATGAGGTCGCGACCCGCGGCCTCGAAGGCCCAGACCTCGCGGGACGAGCCGCCGGTCAGCCGCTCCAATCCGGTCACCGGCTCGCCGAGAGCCGCGGTGAGGGCTGTCTCGTTCATCGATCGGCCACCCGGTCCCACGTGCCCGCGGTGAACGGGTCGCGTTTGAGCTCCACCTTGCGCACCTTGCTGGTCGGGGTCTTCGGCAGTTCGTCGAGGAGCTCGATGTAGCGGGGAACCATGAACCGGGGCATCGTGGCCGCGAGGAACTCCGACAGCGCCGGGGCGTCGAGCTTCGCCTCCGGCATCGGCACGACACAGATCTTGATCTCTTCCTCCCCGTCGTCGGACGGCACGCCGATCGCGGCGCACTCCAGGACGTCGGGGTGGGCGGTGACCATCGACTCGACCTCGAACGACGAGATGTTCTCCGATCGCCGCCGGATCGCGTCCTTCACCCGGTCGACGAGGTAGTAGTTGCCCGCCTCGTCCCGGCGGAAGGCGTCTCCGGTGTGGTACCAGCCGTTGCGCCACGCCCGCGCGGTGTCCACGGGCCTGCCCAGGTAGCCCTGGTTCATCGTCCACGGCCGGTCGGCGCGCACGATCAGCTCACCGATGTGCCCGGCCGGGACCTCGGTGTCGAAGTCGTCGACGATGCGCAGCTCGTATCCGTCCCGGGCGCGGCCGCAGCTGCGATGGTCGACGACCTGGTCGCCGGTCGCGATCGGCCAGCCGGCCTCGGTCATCCCGTAGTTGGTCCGCATGCGCAGCCCGAACCGCTGCTCGAACGCGGCGTAGTCGGGCAGCAGCGGGCCACCGGTGATGCTCTCGACCGGGTTGTCCCGGTCGTCCGGGCGGGGCGGCTGCTGCCAGAGGAAGTTCGCCATCGCGTAGAAGGCCCAGGCGCGGTTGCAGGCGTGCGCGCGGACATCCGGCCAGAAGCGGTCGGTCTTGAAGCCGTCGCGGAAGACGAACGTCCCGCCCCAGTGCGCGACGATCTGCAGCGGCACCTTGCCACCCAGGTGGAACGCGGCGAACGGTGCGTAGAGCACGTCGCCGGGGCCGACGTCGTCGAAGGCGTCGATGCCGGTGATGAGCTGGCCCCACGGTGTGAGCACGCCCTTGGACGGCCCGGTGGTGCCGGAGGTGTAGATGATGGCGGCGGTGTCCCACGGTTTCGGGTCCTCGAGCCCGGCCAGCACCGCCGGGTCGGACGCCAGTGGCTGCCCGACTTCCAGGACGAAGACCGCGGCGTCGGCGTCCGCGGCCTGCCGGAGCTCGTCGGCGCGGGCCGCGACCGTGACGATCAGGCGGGGCCCGGAGTCGTGCAGCACGTGCCGGAGCATGTCGCCGCGGTAGGCCGGGTTGATCGGCACCTGCACGGCGCGCAGCCACCCGCACGCGATCCACAACGCCTGTTCGTCGACGCACGTGGGCAGCAGGACCGCGACCCGGTCCGATGCCTGCACACCCTGCTGCAGCAGGAGCCCGGCGAACTGCTCGACCCGCCGCTGGAACGCGCCGTAGGTGACCGGGCCCCGCTCGACGTCGATCAGGAAGTCCTGCTCCGCCAGCTCGGTCGCCCGCCGGCGGAGCAGGCCGGGCAGCACGCGGGCCGGGTCCAATTCCTGCGGCGCGGGCTCACCCACTCGCGACCTCGCTCAGGTAGCTGCGTTCCAGCTTCGACCAGTCCCTGGAGAGCTCGGCCGAGGCCCCTTCGGTGATCACCCGGCCGCGCCGCAGCACGTACGCCCGGTCGGCCACCTCCAGTGCCCGCGCCGCCTGCTGTTCGACGAGCAGGACGCCCAGTCCGTCGTCGGCGGCCTGCCGGATGGCCCGCAGCAGCCGGTCGACGACCAGGGGCGCCAGGCCGAGGGAGAGTTCGTCGGCGAGCAGCAGGGCGGGCCGTCCGGCGAGCGCCCGGGCGAGGGTCAGGATCTGCTGCTCGCCACCGGACAGCAGGCCGGCCCGGCGGTCGAGCAGCGGGGTCAGTTCGGGGAACGCGTCGAGCGCGAGCGAGCGTGGCCCGCGGCCGAGGCGCAGGTTCTCGGCCGCGGTCAGCTGCATGAACACCGAGCGTTCCTCGGGTACGAAGGCCATGCCCTCGCGCGCTCGCCGGTGCAGCCGGGCCAAGGCCGGTCTGCCGCGCCACCGCACGGTGCCGGCCAGCGGCTTCAGCTCACCGGCCAGGGTCAGCAGCGTCGTGGTCTTGCCCGCGCCGTTGGGTCCGAGCAGCGCCACGATCTCGCCGGGCCGCACCACCAGGTCGAGGTCGCGCAGCGCGGCCAGGTCCCCGTATCCGGCGCTGAGCCCGCGGGCCTCGATGAGCGGCTCGCCGTCCGCGGCCGCCCTGGTCGCGGGCGCCGCTTCACGCTCGATCACCTCGACCGGACCTGTCCGTTCGGCGGACCCGGCGGTCTCGACGGCGGCGTCGTCAGCAGTGTCCTGGGTGCCGAGATAGGCGGTGATGACGGCCGGGTCGGATCGGATCTCCGCGGGCGTCCCGGTCGCGATCACCTTGCCGAAGTTGAGGACCGAGACCTGGTCGCTCACGTCCAGCACGACGGAGACGTTGTGCTCCACGAGCAGCACCGCCATCCGCAGCTCGGTGGCGAGCCGGCGGATGAGGTGGCCGAGCTCGGCGGTCTCGGCGTCGTCCAGACCGGCGGCCGGCTCGTCGAGCAGCAGGACCGAGGCGCCGGTGGCGACCGAGCGGGCGATGGCCAGCAGCCGGCGGCGACCGTACGGCAGCTCGTCAGGTTTGCGTTCGAGGTCGTCCTCCAGGTGGAACTCGCGGATGGCGGCGAGCGCCGCCGGCGAGTACCGGTCCCGGCCCGGAAGGACGAGGTTGGACAGGAACGCGGGCCAGTCCTGGCGGTCGCCGGCGGCGAGCAGGTTCTCCCGGACCGTCATCGTCTCGAACAGTTCGAGGCTCTGGAAGGAGCGGCTGATGCCGGCCGCGGCCCGGCGCTGGGCCGGCCAGCGGCCGATGTCCTGGCCGTCGAGGGTCATCGTGGCGCCCGGGCTGTCCACGAACCCGGTCAACGCGTCGATCAGGGTCGTCTTGCCCGCCCCGTTCGGCCCGATGAGCCCGTGGACCTGCCCCGGCACGAGCGTGAGCGCCACGTCGTCGAGCGCGGTCACGCCGCCGAAGCGCACCGTCAGCCCGCGCACGTCCACCGGCCGTTCGGCGACGCTGAACGTCGTCTCCCCCTCCAGCTCCGCGACGTCGCGCCGGCGCGCCCGGCGGCCGCTGCGCGCCGTTACCCACTTGGGGATCAGCCGGGCGGGCAGCCGCTGCGTGGCCAGGCCGTTGGGCAGCTGCGGCAGCACGATGAGCAGCGTCAGGCCGAGGATCATCTGCCCGACCTCGTTGCGCGAGATGAACTGCGCGAACGCGGTGCCGGGGAAGAGCTGCGAGATCACCCCGGAGAGCAGCCCGGCCGGGGCGTACATGGCGCCGATGACGGCACCGACGAGGTAGCCGATACCGCCGATGATCGAGAACACGACCGCGAAGATGGACTGGAAGGCGGTGTACGTCGGGATGAAGGTGACGTTGGGCTGCCGGAACGACAGCAGGACGCCGCCGGCCGCGGCCAGTGCGGCCGAGATGCCGAAGGCGAAGATCTTGGCGCGGGCCACGCTGATGCCGATGCTGGCCGCGGCGCGCTCGTTCGACCGGACGGCCACCAGGCGGCGGCCGGCCCGGCCCCGCCGGAGGTTCGCGACCATCAGGGCGGCCAGGATGAACACCACCAGGCAGAAGATCGCGTAGCGGCTGGGCCAGAAGTACGTGTCCATGTCGATGCCGAAGATCTTCGGCGAGCCCACGTTGATGCCCGTGAACCCACCGGTGCGCTCGGTCGAGGAGAAGATCTGGTGCTCCAGCACCACGGCCAGGCACAGCGTCACCACGGCCAGGTTCATGCCCCGGGTCCGCAGCGCGGGCAGGCCGACGATGATGCCGACCGGGACCGCGCCCACCACGCCGATCAGCAGCGCGGCCCAGAACGGCACGCCGTGATCGGCGACCAGGCGGGCGGCGATCCAGGCGCCCATACCGGCGAGCGCCATCTGCGCCAGCGACAACTGTCCCGTGTAGCCGGTGACGACCACCAGGGACAGCACGACGAGGCCGAGCGCCAGGGTGATCTCGGTGGCGCTGAGCAGGGCCGGCGGGAACACGAAGTACAGCAGTCCGAGGGCGACGAGCCCGGTGCCGATCAGCACCGGTGGGCGCACGATGCCGGTGCCGAGCTGGGGCGGGCGCTGGATCGCCTCGCCCCGCAGCGGCAGGGAACGCCCGGAGATGACGAGCACGAGGATGATGACGATGAACGGCACCGTCTGGCCCCAGCCGTCGGCGTGCTGGCGGGTGCCGATCCAGGCCACCTCGGACTCGAGCATGCCGATCAGCAGCCCGCCGGCCATCGTCAGCGGGAAGGACTTGAAGCCGCCGAGCAGGGCGGCGGCGAGGGCCGGCACGATGAGCATCGCCAGGTTCTCCACCTGCAGCGTGCCGATGCTGACGATGAGCACGGCCGACACGACGCTGAGCGCGCAGCCCACCATCCAGTTCACGGTCGCGATGGTGTCCGGGGAGATGCCCAGCGCCGAGCTCGCCCGCCCGTTCTCGGCGACGGCAGAGGTGGCGAGGCCGAAACGGGTGGAGCGGTACACGACCGTGAGCACGACGGCCAGCACCAGCCCGACACCGAGGATCGCGAGCCGGTCGGTCCCGATCCGGATGCCCGGCAGCACGGTCGTCGAGCCGTCCGGCAGGATCGAGGTGACGATCCGGGCCTTCCCCACGCCGAACAGGTACTGGCCCAGGCCGAAGAGGAACGCGAAGACACCCAGGGTCGCGATGAGCCGCGACACCGGCGGCGCGTCCCGCAGCGGTCGCATGACGAGCTGATGGATCAGCGCGCCGACGGCCAGGCCCACGCCGATGGCGAGCAGCGCCGCCACCGGCGTGGCCATGCCGGCCTCGCGTTGCAGGTAGAAGACGTAGGCGCCCACCATGCCGACCGCGCCCTGGCTGAAGTTCAGAATCCCGGAGCCGCGGTAGATCAGCACGATTCCGAGGGCGGACAAGCCATAGATCGCGCCGGCCCCGAGTCCGAGCACGGCGAACCTGATCACGTCAGTCAGCATGTGTGGGCCCGATCCTCAGCTCTTCGGCGGAGTGGTGCAGTTCTGACCGGTGTAGGCGTCGCGGAAGGTGTCGTACACCGGCAGTTCCTTGCCGCCGCTGTACTTCACGATGAAGGCGCAGGAGGTGAAGATCCGCGGGTATCCGCCCACGTTGCCCTTCTGCCACTGGATCGGCGGGGTGAGGCCGATGTCGATGCCGCTCATCGTCGGCAGCGCGTCCCACAGGGCGGTGCTGGTCGGGTCGGGCACCCGCTTGGCCGCCTCGGCGAAGGCGAGGACGGCGGCGTAGGCGTTGAGCCGGAAGCCCCGCGTCTCGCTGATCCCCTGCTTCGACATTGCCGCGACGTAGTTCTTGGTGGCCGTGTTCTCGTACGACGGCGGCAGGTAGCCCAGCGCCTCGTAGAGGCCGTCCGAGGCCGCCCCGAGCGCGTCGGCGACCTTCTCCTTCTGCGTGCCGATGATGCCGATCCCGATGTTCGGCGCGTCCTTCTTGAGCTGCTTGATGAAGGCGGTCGAGTCGGTGCCCGGCAGCACGGTCAGGATGGCGTCGGTGCCGTTGGCGAGGACGGCCTGGACGTAGGGCGCCATGTCCGCGGCGCCGGTCGGCACGGGCACGTCGTTAAGGATCTTCTGGCCGGCGGACGTGAGGCCCTGGTTGGCGAAGCCACTGAAGGCCCCGCCACCGTCGATCTGGATGCGGGCCATGCTGATCTTCTTGAAGCCCTGCGCGGCCAGCGCGTTGGCCAGCGACGCGGTCTGGATCGGGGTGCTGCCGTCGAGGGGGAACTGCGCGATCTCCGCCAGGTCCGTGCCGGAGGTGACGGCACCGATGATCGGGATCTTCGCCTCCCGGAGGATCTTCTCGTGGCCCTTCTGCAGGGTGAGTTCGCCGACCACGGCCGCGACCCCGAGGCTCTGGGCCTGGCGGGCGCAGTTGTCCGCGATGTTCGGGTCGTTTCCGGTCTTGCAGACGGTCATCTCGACCGGCCGGCCCTTGATGCCACCGTTCGCGTTCACCTGCGCCAGACCGGCGTTCGCGCCGTCGACGAGCTCGGGGGCGGCGCCGGAACCGGTCTCGTCGTAGATCAGCATGACCTTCACCGGATTGCCGGCCGCCGATGAGCCGCCGCCCGGGGCGGCGCTCGACTTGGTCTTGTCGTTGCTGCAGGCGGATAACGCGAGTGGCAGTACAAGCATCGCCGCAGCGAGGCGGGTCCGCAGCGTCCTCATGGATGCCTCCATCAAGGCAAAGGGATTGGGGTGTGGGCTGATACTGACATCAGTTTTAGAAAAATGGAACAGCGGGCCGTTCAGGCTTTCGCAGCCGCCTTCACCACCGGCGCGGCCGGCTCGTGGCGGACGTCGTCCGGGGTCAGCTCCCGCATCCAGGCCGCGAACTCCAGCAGGATGCCGTCCGGGTCGAAGAAGTACAGCGAGCCGACGTAGACGCCGTCGTGCATGCGCCGCGCGATCGTGGACGGGCTGTCGTCATGGAACACGACGTGCCCGACCTCCACGCCCTTGGCCTGCAGCCGCTCGCGGTACTCGTCGAACTTGTCGGCCGGAATCTGCAGGGCGACGTGGTTCATCGACGCGACCGCGCTGGCGATGTCGCCGACCCCGGGCAGCGCACCGGGATGGGTCACACCGGGCACCTTGTCCGGCGCACCGGGGAACCAGAAGAACGCCAGGGCGTTGCCACCGCCGCAGTCGAAGAAGAAGTGCTGGCCCATCCCGTTCGGCAGCTCGACCGTCTTGATCAACGGCAGGCCGAGCACGTTGGTGTAGAAGTCCACCGTGCGGCGCATGTCGCTGCACACCAGCGCGAGGTGGTTGATGCCGCCGATCTCGAATTCTCGCTCGGCCATGTTGCGCCCTCCAGGGTTTCATGTGATTGAGCCGATCCCGGCCCGGTCGGCCACCAGTTCCAGGTGCAGCGCCGCACCGCCGGCGAGCTGAGTGTTGGAGTGAGCCCGCTTGAGATAGATGTGCGCGGGGTGCTCCCACGTGAAGCCGATGCCGCCGTACGTCTGGATCGCACCCTCGGCCGCCGCCAGATAGGCGTCGGCGGCGGCGAGCTTCGCGACCGCGGCGGCCAGCGCCGAGTCCGGGGAGCCGGCATCCAACCGGCGCACCGCGTACTCGACCGCCGCCACCGCCCCGTCGAGCTGGCTCGACACGTCGGCCAAGCGGTGCTTGACCGCCTGGAACGAGCCGATGGGACGGCCGAACTGCATGCGCTGCCGGGCGTAGTCCACGGCGCCCCGCAGCACGGCCCGGGCCCCGCCGATGGAGTCGGCCGCGACCAGCGCGGCGAGCTCCGACCGCAGCCGCTCGGCCGCCCATCCGCCGTCCCGGCCGAGCGGCGTCGTCACCGCCCCGCGGAACTCGACGTGCCACAGGACCCGCGACGGGTCGAGCGTGGGCAGCGGGCGCCGGACGACGCCGCGGGCATCGGCCGGCACCACGAACAGATCCGGGCCCGTCGCGATCACGAAGGTGTCGGCCGCTCCCCCTTCCAGCACGTAGGTCCGCTCGCCGTCGGGCTGCACGAGCGCGACCCGATGCCGGCCGCTGATCGCGCCCGCCAGGAGCCGGTCCCGTTCCGGGGACGCGGGCGCGCAACGCAGCGCCCGCACGCCGAACATGTGGCCCAGCAACGGCGTGGCGGCCGGCACGGCGCCGCACTCCTCGATCGCCACCGCCAGGTCCTCGAGCCCGAGCTCGGCGACACCGAGATCGAACAGCGCATCCCAGTTCCCGCCGGGTGTACAGCGGGCGACCACGGCGGCCACCGAGGAGCGCCACTGGTCGCGCTCGGCGGTGCTGAGCTGACTCATGGCCGGCTCATGGCCGCAGCGCGGCGGCGGCCTGGCTGTCGAGGTACTCGTCGATGCGCGAGATCCGCCCGCCGGTCACCGTCACCACCAGGCACGCTGGGATCTCGAACTCGGTGCCGTTGGGCGCGGTACCCCGCAGCACGTGCTGCTCCACGTAGCCGGTCGGCGTCGCGTGGCGCACCACTTCCTCATAGCGCTTGTTGCCGACCTTGCGGTGCAGCCAGTTCAGCACCTTGAGGTTCTCGTCGACGCGCTGCTCGTGCTGATCGTCGTTGTGCCACACCACCACGTCGGGGGTGTAGATCTCGTCGCGCAGGGCGTCGAGGTCGTTGGCGTCGATCGCCGCGGCCAGGCGCTCGGCCAGCGCGAGCGAGACATCCGCCGGGCTGGTCTGGTGTTCGGTCGTCATCGCGACTCCTACAAGTGGTGTCAGTTCGGTCAGTGAGCACGGAGCGGGGTCAGCGCACGATGTCCGACCACGGCGCCTGGTCCCGGTAGTCGCTGCGCAGCAGACGCTTGGCGACCACCATCCGGTGCACCTCGTCCGGGCCGTCGTAGATGCGCGCGTAGCGGGCGTCGCGGTACATGCGCTCCAGCGGTGTGTCCTCGGTGACGCCCAGCGCGCCGTGCACCTGTAGCGCGCGGTCGATGACGTCGTGCAGCATCTGCGCGCCGAAGAACTTGATGAGGGAGATCTCGATCCGGGCGTCGTGACCGGCGTCGATCTTCCGCGCCGCGTCCAGGGTCATCAGCCGGGCCGCCTGGATGTGCGCGGCCGACTCGGCGATGTAGCGCTGGACCTCGCCCTTCTCCGACAGCAGCGAGCCGTGTGCGAAGCGGGTCTTGGCGCGGTCACACATCAACTCGAAGGCGCGCTGGGCCTGCCCGAGCCAGCGCATGCTGTGGGTGATGCGGCCCGGCCCGAGCCGCGCCTGGGCCACGGCGAAGCCGCCACCCCGGGGCCCCAGCAGGTTCTCGGCCGGCACCCGCACGTTGTCGTAGCGGACCTCGCAGTGGTTGCCGCCGTAGTGGCCCATGGTCCGCACGACCCGCTCGATGTTGTAGCCAGGCGTGTCGGTGGGCACGAGGATCATCGAGAACTGCTGGTGCTTGGGCGCATCCGGATCCGTCTTGGCGAAGACGGTGGTGTACATGGCGCGGTTGGCACCGGAGGTGAACCACTTGTGGCCGTTGATCACCCACTCGTCGCCGTCGAGCACCGCGGTGGTCTGGATCAGCGTCGGGTCGGAGCCGGCGACCTCGGGCTCGGTCATGCCGATCGTCGGTCCGGTCACGCCCTCGAACAGCAGCGGGATCCACTGCTTCTGCTGGGCCTCGGTGCCGAACTCCAGCAGCATCAGACAGTCCTGAAAGGACAGTGTGCCGAGGGCCTCCGTTCCCCAGTACGAACGCCCGACGATCTCGTTGACCATGACGTAGTCCATGAACGGCAGGCCGCCGCCGCCGATCGCGGCCGGGTGCCCGAGCGCCCAGACGCCCCGCTGCTTGGCCAGGCTCTTCAGTTCGGCCATCGCCTCGGCGCTGCTCGCGTCGTTGCGATCCAGGATCGGTTCCCGCGGGATCAGCTCCTCGTCGACGAAGCGCCGCACGTCGTGGCGCTGCTGGGCGAAGTCTCGGCTCGGCACGGACGCCACCTCCGAATTAGCTAACTCTAACGTCAGTTTCAGTTTTACATCGACGCTGCCGCGCTGGTCAATCGCCGTAACGGTCAGCGCGGGATCTGCGCCCAGGGCGTGTCGCGGGGCAGGCCGGGCTCCTTGGGCAGCCGCAGCAGGCGCTCCCCGATGATCGTGCGCATGACGTCCGACGTTCCGCCGGCGATCGTGTAGGCCTGCGACTGCAGCCACGTCCACACCGGGTCGCCCGGGGCCGGCCCGCCGGCCCGCACGGCGTCGGCGTCATAGACGAGCCCGGCCGGGCCGAGCAGCTCCATCGTGAAGCGGGCGATGCGCTGCTCCAGCAGGGCCCGGCGCAGCTTGAGACCGGACGAGCCCGGCCCCGGCCCGCCTTCGGCCCGCGTCTGCTGGTCCCGCAGCGCGGACAGGCGCAGCACCTCGGCCTCGACCCACAGCCGGGTCAGCTCGGCCCGCCGGTCCGGGTCGGACCCGGTCCGGCGCCAGGTGTCCACCGCCAGGGCGATGGCCCCCGATCCGCGCTCCCCGGCCGACCCGCCGATCGCGGCCCGCTCGCTCGCCAGCATGGTGGTGGCGACCGCCCATCCGCCCCCGACGTCACCGAGCCGGGCGTCGTCGCCCAGCCGCACCCCGTCCAGGAAGACCTCGTTGAAGTGCGTTCCCCCGGTCAGGTCGCGCAGCGGCCGCACCTGCACGCCCGCGGCCCGCATGTCGATCAGGAACGCGGTCAGCCCGGCGTGCTTCGGGGCGCCGGGATCGGTGCGCGCCAGGGCCAGCCCGAAGCGGGCGGTGTGCGCCAGCGACGTCCACGTCTTCTGCCCGTCGACGACCCAGCCTCCACGGCTGTCGCGTACGGCTCGCGTGGCCAGCCCGGCGATGTCCGACCCGGCGCCGGGCTCGGAGAACAGCTGGCACCAGATGTGCTCGGCCGTGAAGATCGGTCGCAGCAGCGCCTGCTGGGCCGGCGTGCCGTGGGCCATCAGCGCCGGCGCGACCATGCCGATGCCCATGGGGTTGCGCTCCCAGGACTCCAGCCGGCCGGCCGCCGCGAGCAAGGCGTCCACCTCGGCCTGCCGGTCCGGGGCGAGGCCGAGCCCACCGGCCCCGGCCGGGTGGTGGACCCAGGCCAGCCCGGCGTCGAACTGGGCCCCCAGCGCCGCCGTCCGGTCGGCGCCGCCGGTGTCGCGGATGAAGCCGGCGACGCGCCGCCGGAGCTCGTCGCCGGTCAACGGATCAACGTCTCTCGTCCGGCCCAGTACTGGTCCTTGAGCTTGCGCTTGTAGAGCTTGCCGGTGGGCAGCCGGGGCAGCTCGGTCACGAAGTCCACGGAGCGGGGGCATTTGTAGTGGGCGATCGACGCCCGGCAGAAGGCGATCAGCTCCGCGGCGGTCGCCGGGCCGGCGTCCACCCCGGGGGCGAGCTGCACGACCGCCTTGACCACCTCCCCCAGGTCGTCATCGGGGACGCCGATCACCGCGGCGTCGTCCACCTTCTCGTGGGTGATCAGAAGGTTCTCGGTCTCCTGCGGGTAGATGTTCACCCCACCAGAGATGATCATGAAGCTCTCCCGGTCGGTGAGGTACAGGTACGCCTCGTCGTCCAGGTAGCCGATGTCGCCGACCGAGCTGGCGCCGAGCTCGGCGTCACGGGTCGCCGCCGTCTTGCCGGGGTCGTTGAAGTACTGGAAGCCGGCCGGCCCCCGGAACCACACCGTGCCGGTCACGCCGGGCGGGCACAGGCTCCCGTCCTCGGCCCGGATGAGCAGTTCGCCGCTCGCGGCCCGGCCGACGGTGCCCGGGTGGTCCAGCCACTCCCGCGATGTGCAGAACGTGTAGCCGATGCCCTCGCTGGCGGCGTAGAACTCGAGGATGATCGGCCCCCACCAGTCGATCATCTGGCGCTTCACCTGGGGCGGGCACGGGGCCGACGCGAGGATGACCGTGCGCAGTGACGAGACGTCGGCGCGCTTGCGGCGCTCCTCCGGCAGCTTCAGCAGGCGGGAGAACATCGTCGGGACCAGTTGCGAGTGCGTGACGCGGTGGGCGGCGACGAGGTCGAGGTACCGCTCCGCGTCGAACGACTCCATGATGATGGCGGTCCCGCCGGCCCGCAGCGTCATGGACACGCTGCCCTGCGGGGCCGAGTGGTACAGCGGAGCGGGTGACAGGTAGACGCTGGACTCGTCGAGCCCCCACCGCTGGCTCTGGATGCGTGACCCGAGGGGCTCCTCGGACGGGTGCGCGACCGCGAGCGGGTGGTAGATGCCCTTCGGGCGCCCCGTGGTGCCGGACGAGTAGAGCATGGCCATGCCCAGCTGTTCGTCCGGGATCGGATCCGGTGGCAGGCCGGCGACGGCCCTGTCGTACGACTCGAACGGCGCCGGCGGGTCGGCGCAGTCGGCCATCAGCCAGCGTTCGACGCGGGGGCACCGCTGCGGCAGCTGCCGGGCGAGGTCGAGCTTGGCGGCCGACGTGACCACGATCCGGGCGGTGCTGTCGTTGATGATGTACGCAGCCTCGTCCGGGGACAGGTAGTGGTTGATGCAGGTGTAGTACAGGCCGCTGCGTTCGGCGGCCGCCTCGCTCTCCAGCAGGCGCGGGTTGTTCTCCATGAGCATCGCCACGTGGTCGCCGAAGCGCAGGCCGCTGCGCCGGAAGAGCTGCGCCAACCGGTTCGCCTCCGACTCGTACTCACCGTAGGTGATTCGCGTGCCGGCCTCCGCCATGATGATCGCCACCCGGTCCGGACGGTCCTGCGCGATGTGTGCGGCGTACATCATCGGAGTGTGCCGCAGTCGTCGATTGTGTGCAATAGTGCAGACGAGCACCGCCGAAACGCCAGTTCTACGTGCTCCTGCCATAAGATTGTGCACATTCGAGGGAGCAATCGTGACGAAGCACGGTTCTTCAGGTCCGCTGTCGGGCATCCGGGTCCTCGAGCTCGGCAGCTTCATCGCGGGACCGTTCGCGGGCCAGCTGCTGGCCGACTACGGCGCCGAGGTGATCAAGATCGAGCCGCCCGCCGGGGGTGACCCGATGCGCCGCTGGGGTGTCGTGCAGGACGGCCAGAGCCTCTGGTGGCCGGCCATCGCCCGGAACAAGAAGTCGGTCGCGCTGGACCTGCGCGACCCGGACGGCCAGGCCGTGCTGCGGGCCCTCGCCGCGCACTGCGACGTCGTCCTGGAGAACTTCCGGCCAGGCACCCTCGACACCTGGGGCCTGGGCTACCAGACGCTCGCCGCCATCAACCCCGGCATCATCGTCGTGCACGTCTCCGGGCTGGGGCAGACCGGCCCGCGGTCGCGCGAGGCCGGCTTCGGCAGCATCGGCGAGGCCATGGGCGGCATCCGGTTCACGACCGGCGACCCCGGGTCACGCCCGGCCCGGACCGGCATCAGTCTCGGCGACTCCCTGGCCGCACTGTTCGCCGTCGTGGGAACCTCCACAGCGCTGGTCGAGCGCGCCGCGAGCGGCCGCGGCCAGGAGGTCGACGTCGCCATCTACGAGGCGGTCGCGGCACTCATGGAGTCCACGATGGTCGACTACGAGCGGGCGGGCACCCTGCGCACGCGAACCGGCAGCGTCCTGCCCGGTGTCGCACCGTCCAATGTGTACCGCACCGCCGACGGGGCCGACATCGCGATCGCGGGCAACGCCGACGCGGTCTACCGCCGGCTCTGCGACGCCATGGGCCGCCCGGAGCTGGCGACCGACCCGCGCTTCGACGGCCACGAGGCCCGCGGCCGCAACTCGGCCGCCCTCGACGAGGAGATCGAGCACTGGACCGCCTCGCTCCCCGCACCGGACCTGCTGCAGACCCTCGCGGATCACGGCGTGCCGGCGGGAAAGATCTACACCGCGGCCGACATGGTCACCGACGCGCACTACGCCGCCCGGGAGATGGTGCTGCGGCCGGAGACCGCCGCCGGCCCCGCGGGGCCGATGGCCGGCATCGTCCCGAAGTTCACCCGCACCCCGGGCGAGGTGTCCACGGTGGGGCCACGCCTGGGCGAGCACACCCGCGCCGTGCTCGGCGAACTGGCCGAGGTGGACGACAAGGCCTGGGACGACCTCCTGCAGCGCGGGATCGTCGCCCAATGAGCCCGCGCCGAACGGCCATCGTCACCGGCGCCGCACGCGGCCTCGGCCGGGCCTACGCGCTGGCCCTCGCCGCCACCGGCCACGCCGTCATCGTCAACGACCTCGGCGCCGACGACGGTCCCGCCGCGGCGGTCGCCGCCGAGATCGAGACCGCGGGCGGCACCGCCCTGCTGAGCCGGCACGACGTGACGGACTTCGCCGCCACCGCCGAACTCGTCGGGCTCGCCGCCGACACCTTCGGCGGGCTCGACGTGGTGGTCGCCAACGCCGGCATCCTGCGCGACCGGACCCTGGCGTCGATGACCGAGACCGAGTGGGACGACGTCATCGCGGTACACCTCAAGGGCACCTTCACCGTCGCCCATCACGCCGCCGCCCACTGGCGGGCAAGGGCCAAGGCGGGCGCGGACGTCGACGGCCGGCTGATCACCACGACCTCCGCCTCCGGCCTGTTCGGCAACATCGGGCAGTCGAACTACGCCGCGGCCAAGGCCGGCATCGCCGCGTTCACGCTCGTCGCGGCTCAGGAGCTGCGGCCGTACGGGGTGAGTGCCAACTGCGTGGCCCCGAGCGCCCTCACCCGCCTGACCGAGGCGCCGCTGCGCCGCTACGAGGGCGAGATCACCGACCGCCGGCGCGAAGAGCTCGACCCGAACTGGGTGGCGCGCGTCGTCGCCTGGCTTTGCCGGCCGGACACGCGCGACATCACCGGCCGCGTCATCGACGTCCGCGGCCCGCAGGTCGGCATCGCCTCAGGCTGGCACCTCGAGCCGACCTTCACCCAGCCCGACGACCCCGACGAGCTCGACCGGGCGCTGCGGTCGGCCATCGCGGCCGCGCCGCCCGCCGCGAACATGGAAGGACAGCGTCATGGCTGACGGACCACTGCGCGGCGTGCGGGTTCTGGAACTGCTCGGCATCGGACCCGAACCCTTCGCGGGCATGCTGCTGGCCGACCTGGGCGCCGACGTGCTCGCGCTGCGCCGCCCCGGCCAGGTGCCCGGCGGCGGCGGGCTGGAGCGGGGCCGGCCCGTGGCCGGCGTCAACCTGAAGGACACCGAGACCGCGGACGTCGTACGCGGACTGCTGCCCACGGTGGACGTGCTCCTGGAGGGGTACCGCCCAGGCGTCGCCGAGCGGCTCGGGCTCGGCCCGCAGGACTGCCACGCCATCAACCCGCGGCTCGTCTACGGCCGGATGACCGGCTGGGGGCAGACCGGACCGCTGGCCGCCACGGCCGGGCACGACATCAACTACATCGCCGTCACCGGCGCCCTGCACGCCGCCGCGCGGGCCGGCCAGCCGCCGACTCCCCCGGCCAACCTGCTCGGCGACTTCGGCGGCGGCGGCATGTACCTCGTCACGGCGGTCCTGGCCGCGCTGGTCGAACGCGCGCGCACCGGCACCGGACGGGTGCTGGACGTGGCGATCACCGACGGCACCACCTACCTCGCGTCGATGTTGTACGGCATGCACCGCGACGGGCAGTGGCAGGACGAAGCCGGCACGAACCTGCTCGACACCGGCGCGCCCTACTACGACGTGTACGCCTGCGCCGACGGTCGCCATGTCGCGATCGGCGCCCTCGAGCCCCAGTTCTTCGCAGCGCTGGCCGATCTGCTCGGGCTCGAACCGCAGCTGCGCGAGGACCGCGACGATCCGGCCCGCTGGCCGGCGCTGCGCGCGGCGATCGCCGCGGCGGTGCTCACCCGGACCCGCGACGAGTGGGCCGCCCTCGCCGCCGGCACCGACGCCTGCCTCACGCCCGTGCTCGACCTCAGCGAGGCGCCGCGGCACGGCCAGGCGGTGGCCCGCGCGGCCTTCGCCGACGGGATGCCCCGGCTCCCCCTCGGCCACGCGGCGGCGACGGCTTCGGCCGCCGACGTCGTGCGCGCCTGGGGCGCGACACCCGAACTGGCCGCCGCGGTCGCGCAGTGGCCGTCGACTCCAGCTCACTGACAAGGGGACTCCCATGCATGACGCGGTGATCGTCGACATCGTCCGCTCCGCGACGGGCCGCGGCAAGCCCGGCGGTGCGCTGTCCGGACTCCACCCCGTGGACCTGCTGGCCACCGTGCTGCACGCACTCGTCGCGCGCACCGGCGTCGAGCCCGCGCTGATCGACGACGTCATCACCGGCTGCGTCGGCCAGGCCGCCGAGCAGGCCGCCAACATCGGGCGCAACGCCGTGCTGGCCGCGGGGTGGCCGCTCACCGTCCCGGGCACGACCGTCGACCGGGCCTGCGGGTCGGGCCAGCAGGCGATGCACTTCGCCGCCCAGGGCGTGATGGCCGGGGCGTACGACGTCGTCGTGGCGTGCGGGGTCGAATCCATGAGCCGGGTCCCGATGGGCACCGCCATGGTCGGCGGCGCCGACCCGTTCGGCCCGGGGGTGGCCGCGCGGCTGGCCGGCAACGGCCTCGTGTCGCAGGGCATCGCGGCCGAGCTGGTGACCGCCCGCTGGGGCCTCACCCGCGAGCAGCTGGACGCCTACGCCGCCCGTTCGCACGCGCTGGCCGCGGCGGCCGCCGACGCCGGGGCATTCGCCGACGAGATCGTCCCGGTCGACGTGCCGGGCCGCGACGCTCCGCTGACACGGGACGAGACCATCCGCCCGGCGACCACACCTGCCGGCCTGGCCGGGCTCAAGCCCGCCTTCTACGACGCCGCCTCCGGCGAGCGGTTCCCGCAGATCGGCTGGCACATCACCGCCGGCAACTCCTCGCCGCTGACCGACGGGGCGGCGGCCGTACTGATCATGAGCGCGACCCGGGCGGCCGAGCTCGGGCTGCGCCCCCGGGCCCGGTTCCACGCCTTCGCCCTCGCCGGCGACGATCCGGTCATGATGCTGACCGCGCCGATCCCGGCCACCCGCAAGGTGCTGGCCAAGGCAGGCCTGACCATCGACGACATCGACGCCTACGAGGTGAACGAGGCGTTCGCGCCGGTCCCGCTCGCCTGGGCGGCCGACCTCGGGGCGGACCCGGAACGGCTCAACCCGCGCGGCGGCGCGATCGCGCTCGGCCACCCCCTCGGCGGCTCCGGGGTGCGGCTCATGGCGACCCTGGTGAACCACCTCGAACAGACCGGCGGCCGGTACGGGCTGCAGACCATGTGCGAGGCCGGCGGCCAGGCCAACGCCACCATCGTGGAACGACTCTAAACGGGCACCTCGAACACCGCGGTGCCCGCGAGGTGGACCTCGCCGGTCTGCCGGGTCGCCTGGACCTCGACCGTGCAGACCGTGTGCGTCGCGGTCTCCTCGACGGCGGTGACCTCACCGGTGTAGGTGATGATGTCGCCCGGCCACGCCATGGCGCGGAACTGCACCTCGAACCGGCGGATGTTGTCGGGGCCGAGCTGGTCCGCGACGAACGCGGCCAGGACGCCGGCCTGCCGCATCCCGACGGCGAACACCGTCGGGAACCCGGCGGCACGCGCGAACTCGGCGTCGTGATGGATCGGGTTCATGTCACCGGACGCGCCCTGGTAGCGCACGAAGTCGGTGACGGTGAGCGGGCCCTGCACCAGCGGCGCGCACAGCGGGCCCACCGTCGGGCGCGGCGCCGTCATTCGGCCGGCGCCGATGCCGTCGGGGCCTGCTCCGTCACGACGAGCGTGGACCGGGCCTCGGCGACCAGCCGTCCCTCGGTGTCGCGGAACTCGGTGACGATGTCGGCGAACTCGAGCATGCCGCCGCGCCGGCCCTGCTTGGAGTAGACGCGGTCGATGCGCTGGCGGCCGTGCAGCACGGTGCCCGCCCGTGGCGGCGGCCCGTGGAACACGTACTGCTGGCCGCCGTGGAGGACCCGCGACAGATCCGGCGGCTCGTCGCCCCACGGTGCATTGGCGTCCGTCATCCAAAACGCGCTCGACGCCAGGAAGGTGGGCGGGGAGATCGGGTCGTCGCCGGAGTACAGCGGATGGTCAGAGCCGACAGCGGCGGCGAACTCGCGGATCTTGCCACGCTCGACCGTCATCGTGAACTCGGCACCCGATCGGCCCTCGAACTTCGACATCTGACCCATGCGTACATCGCCTCTTCCCGCCGTCGCAAGATTGTACACAATCAATCGTGTGGTGCAGTCGTGGGCTTCGGGAACCGCCCGGCCCGCAACAGCTGACCGGGCAGCTGCCGGCCGAGCACCCCGGTGATCCAGGCCGAGACGGACAGCAGCGCGTCGAGGTCGACGCCGGTGCTCACGCCCTGACCTTCGAGCAGGTAGACGAGATCTTCGGTGGCGATGTTGCCGGTCGCGTTCGGCGCGAACGGGCAGCCGCCGATACCCGCGACGGAACTGTCGAGCACCGACGCCCCCGCCTCCAGTCCCGCGATCGCGTTGGCGTAACCGGTGTTCCGGGTGTTGTGCAGGTGCAGCCCGAGGGGGATCCCGAGCCCGGCCGCACCGGTGAGCAGGCGGGTGACCTGCCGCGGCACCCCGACACCGATCGTGTCGGCGAAGATGAGCTCGTCCGCGCCGGTGGCGGCGGCCTGCTCCGCGATGGCCAGCACCCGTCCCGGGTCGACCACACCTTCGAAGGGGCAGCCGAACGACGCGGCCAGCGTGATGCTGGCCCGCCGGCCGTCGGCGTGCGCCGCGGCCACGATCGCGGCGGCCTCGGCGAGCGACCGCTCAACGGCACGCCCCTGGTTACGCTGATTGAACGTCTCCGTCACGCAGAAGGCCATCCGGGCCTCCACGCACCGCGTCGCCGCCAGCCGCGTGTATCCGCGCTCGTTGAGCACCAACGCGACATGATCGACGCCGTCCACCGGCTTCACCGCGGCACAGAGCTCCTCCGCGCCGCTCATCTGCGGTACCCGGTCGGGATTGACGAAGCTGACCACCTCGACGCTCGTCAGTCCGGTGGCCGACAGCCGGTCGACGAACTCCGCGCGCACCGAGGGGCTCAGGTGGTCCGGCTCGTTCTGCAGGCCGTCACGCGGGCCCACCTCACAGATTCTGACGGTCACAGGCTCTCCCCTGGTGCGCACGACACCCTCCTGATCACCAGCAGCCACCGCCCGCCCTCGCACAGTTTTGTACACAATCTAGACCGACATGGCGTGCCGGCACAAGAACGCCCGGATCGCCGCCGTCCAGATGCAGGACTACCCACGGTGTAATTTGGCGAAGTGCGATGCGGTCGTGCAGGAAGCGACGGCAGAGGTCGACGAATGGTGCGACCGGAGCCGGGACACGGCCTGGGAGGGCTTCCCGGTGCATGTCTACTTCTGCGCCGCCCGTCGCGGTCCGATCGTGGCCTCAGGCAGGTTCAAGTTCTCCGGCCCGGCGGATGCGGTGAAGAAGGAATCCCTTCGGAGCGCGACACAAGCCGCCGTCCAAAGCGCGTTCCAGTGAGGAGTCTCCCGGCGTCCGGATCATGAGTCACATCTCGACGGACGCAGAGCGTGAATGCCGGTCCGCTCGCAGCGCCGGCGCCGGTAGCGTCACGGGAATGATGACCCTGGCCCGGCTGACCGAGGTGGACCCCGCAGACCTGATCGACCTCATGAACGATCCCCGGGTCCGCCGGCACATGCCGCTCGCCACCGGCAGTTTCGGCCCGGAGGACTGCGCTGCCTGGGTGGCCGCCAAGGAGGCAATGTGGCGCGACCACGGCTACGGTCCATGGGCGTTGCTGGTCGACGGCACGTTCGCCGGCTGGGGCGGCCTGCAGCCCGAGGACGGCGAGGCCGACCTGGCCCTCGTGCTGCGCCCGGCGTTCTGGGGCCACGGGCGGGCGATCGCCGAGCGGATCCTGGCCGAGGCGTTCGGCCCGCTCGGCTTGCACGACGTGACCGTGCTGCTGCCACCCACCCGGGGCACCGCCGCCGCCGTGCGACGGTTCGGATTCCGGCCCGATGGAGAGATCGAGATCGCCGGCCAGCGGTTCCTGCGCTTCCGGCTCAGCTCGTTCGGATCCGAACAGTATCCTCAATGCCGGTGACGTTGTGGACTGAGATGTCGAACCGCGCCAACGGCGGGCAACTCCGAACGCCGCTCAGGCAGGCAAGGGTGGGATAGTCTCCCGCCGGCACCGGGCTGGAGGGTCATCACGGCTCTCGAGAACGCTGGCGCCCTCCAACCGGGCACGGGGCGGTCCTATATCTGGCCTACTTGGCTCCGGGTGCTCGGTAGCCGACCTTCTGGTGGGTGGCCTGGTCGATCTCGTCGGGCGTCAGCAGTGCGATCACCTCCGTTTCGACCGCGCCGGAGGCGGTGACGGCGAGGCGAACCGCGGCGGCCGTGGAGTTGTCGGGCAGGTCCACGATGATGTAGGTGTCCGCACCGCCGAAGCCGAAGTAGTACGACTCCACGTGGCCTCCGACGCGGCTGACCAACTCCTCGGTCTGCTTGACGCGGCCGCTGCCACCTTCGTCGATGAGGCCCCGAACACCTTCGGTGGTGTAGGTGCTTCGGAACAGGTACTTCGCCATGCGCTTCACCTTCTTCAAGGTTCGTGGCCGCTGTCGGCAGCCAAACGAAGTCCACCTGCGGCGCCACCCCGGCTGGTCCTTCCGCGGCGGCGCCAAGCCGAGGATTTCCTCATGCCGGCGGTACAAACCTTCTGCGGGCGAGTTCCCGGCGCGGCAGATCTACGCCGGCGTTGCCGCAACCTGGCGCTGCGCCGCACCTCAACCGGCGAGTTCCCGGGCCGCTGCGAGCCGCCACGCGGCGGGCCCAGACGCGCAGCACTCCACGACGCTCCGCGCCGCAGCGATGACCGTCCCCAAGAGCGGGACAAGCAGTTCTGGCGGGCGTCGTACTCGTTCCTGTGGTCGGCGCTGCATCTGCTTCTACCCAGCTACTGGCAAAGCCACGTACGGCGGCAGACCGAAGACGGGGAACAGACCGGGCTCCGGTCCACGAGCCGACGCCGGGCTCGATGGTGAGGCGGACGTCCTCGCGCCGCCCGCGATTGCCGGTGGTCAGTGAACGGCGAGGGGAAGCTCGACTTGTAGGCAGGTGCCGTGACCGATCGGGCTGTCCAGCGTGATGGTGCCGCCCAGAGCTTCGACCCGGTCGGTGAGCCCGGTGAGGCCGGACCCGCTCGCCGGGTCGGCGCCGCCGATGCCGTTGTCGCGCACCGTCATGTGCAGTCGGCCGTCGCTGACCGCTGTGTCGACGTGCACGACGGTGGCGTGTGCGTACTTGGCGGCGTTGGCCAGCGCTTCGGCTACGACGTAGTAGCCGGCCACCTCGACCGGTTCGGGCAGCCTGTCAGAGCACACGTCGAGCTGCACCGCGACGGCGGAACGGCGGCCGAGGGACTTGAGTGCCGGTCCCAGGCCTCCGTCGGACAGGATCGCCGGATGGATGCCGCGGGAGATCTCCCGCAGTTCGTCCAGCGCGCCGGTCAGCCCATCGGTGAGCGCGGACAGCCGCGCCCGCAGCTCGGACGTGCCGGCCGGCAGGTCCGCCTCGACCATGCGCGCGGTCACGGCGAGCGAGACCAGCCGCTGCTGGATGCCGTCGTGCAGGTCTCGTTCGATGCGTCGGCGGGCCTGGTCGGCCGCGATCACCACCCGGGCCCGGGAGGCGACCAGGTCGGCTCGGGCCTGGGCGTTAGCGATCGCGGTGCCGACCAGGTCGGTGAAGTCCGCGACGCGCGCTTCGGTGTCGGCGGCCATTGGCTCTTCCTGCCTCGTGAAGGCCACGGTCAGCCCCCAGAGGCGTCCCTCAACGGCGATCGGGGCGCCCACCGCCGAGCGGATCCCCAACTCGCGAATCTGCGCGGCGAGCGGGCCGGAACCGCCCACGTAGCTGTTGACTCGGACGGAACGGCCGGTGCGCCACACCTGAGCCGAAACAGGGCTCCCCTGCAGCGGTCCGCGGGTGCCGACCGGGAGTCCCGAGCCACTGCTTGCGAGCACGGTGATCGTGCCGTCTGCCTCATAGCGGTCGACTACCGCGCCGTCGGCGCCGATAAGCCGATCCAGTTCCGCGGCGACCGCGTCGAAGACCTCGGTCGGCGGCACGCCGCGCGCGACCAGCGTGGCGACTCGTCGCAGCGCGGCCTGTTGCTCAACGACCTGGGCGAGGTCTCCGTCAGCCCCCATCACCAGCCGCCTCGCGTCCCGTGACCCTGGCTCTGCTACCCAGCGTACCTCTCGACGATCAGCTCGATGTCTCGGTGGACGGTGCGGATCGCCGCAAGGACCTCGTGGCGGTGGCGGCATAGATGCCCCGGCCCGACGACCTGCCCGCGACGCACCGCCAGCACCTGGCCGACCTTCGCGGCCGGCGTGCCGAGGGCGGCGCCACAGGACCCTCGGCCTGGCAGCGCCGTGCAAGGCCGAGGGTTGGCGGTGGGCCCGGATCAGGGGGCGGCGCGGATGACGATGCGAACGGGTTCGCTGTAGGCGATCCGGCCGAAGGCGCTGATCTTGGGCTGGGCCCAGAACTCCCCCGGTGGCGTCCCGACCGGGACGGCGACGGGGAACTCGACGTCCAGCGTGGAGCCGGGCGCGACGGTGAAGCCGCGGATCGGCTCGTCCGTCAACGGCCAGATGTAGTGCGGGGTGATGAGCTGGGCGTGCCCCTGCAGAGGCGTCCGCAGGTCGTGGCTCACCCGCACGCGGACGTGACCACGTTCCCCCGGGGCCAGCGTGAGTTCCCTGGCGTCGGCGCGCGCGTGCAGCGACGGGCCCGGCGCGGGCCGGCCCACGGGCACGACCAGGGCGTCCTGCAGCCGCTGGCCCTGGTGGGTGATGCTCGCCGCGACCGCGTACCAGCCGGGTTCGGTGTCGTCGGGAGCCGTCACGGTGACGGGCACGCTGACGTGGCCGCCCGCGGCAACCGTCACGGACTTCGACCCGGGGGTAGCGGTCCACCCCGATGGCGCCTCGACGAGCAGGTCCCCGTCGTAGCCGGCGTCAGCGTCGTCGCAGACGACCTGAGCGCACAGCCGCACGCCGGCGTCTTGCGGCTGGTCGTCCGGCCGGAGGGTGAGCGTGACCGGAAGGTTCCCCATGGGGGCGGGGCCGCAGTTGTGCAGCCAGTACCGGGTGAACACGGGCTGGACCGGTTCGGTGCCCGCCGCGAGTGGTGTCGTGCCCCGTTCGGCGCGAGCCGGTGTAAGGGCCAGCGACGTGATCCGGTACCCCTCGACGTCCAGCCGCAGTTGCCGGCCGTCGTGCTCGACGGGCGCGCCGGGTCGGTCGAGCAGGTCGGCGGTCGTGGCCGAGGCGATACCGCCGGCGAGGCGGATCGCGACGCTGCCGGAGCGGCCGTGGGGCTCGTAGCCGCGGACGATCAGGCTGTCGCACGCGTCGGCGGGCACCGTGGAGCCGGTGGCGAGCGGCTCCCCCTGCGGCTTGACCGTGGTGACGACGAAGTCCCCGGCGGGCTCGACGCTCAGCAGGGACCCGGTGGCCGGCAGCGTCCCGTCGCCGGCCGGTGCGGCGGTCGCGGTGAGCGGATGGTTGACGGACTCGCCGGCGGCGACGAACCCGGCGGTACGCCATCCGCCGGCGCCGCTCACCAGGTGGTATTCGAAGCGTCGGCTGGTCTGGTGCTGGAAGCTGCGCCCGCCCGGTGCGTTGAGGTCCGGGAAGTTGGTCGCGGTTCCGGTGGGCCAGCCGGTGCACGCACGGGTCAGCGACATGTTCAGCGTGCCGTCGGGCTCGACCGCGAAGCCGGGGGTGCCGCGGTTGAGCAGCGCGACGGCGTGGTCCTCGACGGTCGTCTCGCTGTGGTGCAGCTCGGACGGCTGCGTGACGTGCACGTTCGCGTCGCCGAGGTCGTCGAGGAGTTCGGTGAGGGCCTTCCGTTCGGCGTCCGCGTCGGTGCCGGCGATCAGCAGGACGGGCAGGTCCCGGATCGAGCGCACGTCGGCGCCCGGCCGCCAGATTTCGCCGAGCGGTCGTTCGGCCGGTATCCAGAGGCGGGCCGTGCCGGTGGCCGCGAGCTGGGCGGCCAGTTCGGCGGCGTATGGCGCCGGCACCCGGTCGAGGAGTTCGGCGACGAACCCGTTGCGCTGCGGGGTGCCGACCGCGACGCGGCAGTCGGGGAGGTTGGAGTCGGTGTCCAGCGCGCCGTACCGGTGTCCCGTCGCGTTCGTCACGGTGGCGGTGACACCAGCCCGGGCCAGCCCGACGGCGAGCCGCCGGGTCGAGGGCAGGCCTTCGTCGCCGTCGGGGACGACGAGCTCGGCGATGGACACCGCTCGCGAGCGCTCGGAGCCCTCCTGCGGATCGTGCAGGTGGACGGTCAGCGCCGCCGCGAGGCCGAACCACTGGTGCGCGGTGTTGTCCAGGGTCCGGGGGTGCTCTGCCGTGTCGGCGTCGAGCAGGGCGTAGCCGCGGCCGATGACGGCGGCGGCGGTCTCGCTGACGGGCATGCCGCCGGGGACGTCGCAGGGGATGCGCACTCGCAGGAGCCGGTCGGTGGCGGCGAACCCGTCGATGTCGGTGGCGAAGTCGATGCGGTCGATGCCGTACCAGAGGGTGGTCTGCTGCGTGTAGCGGCATCCGTCGACGGTCGCGGTTGCGGTGATGCGTTCGCCGATCGGGCAGTGTTCGACGGTGACGGTCGCCGCGGTGTCCGTGCTGCGCCAGGCGGTGGCGTGTGGGAGCAGGTGCCACGGGCCCTCGCCGAATTCGGGGTGGTCGCGGTGCTCGGCGACGCAGACGAGCTCGTTGCCCACCCGGCCCGGCGGCAGGAGGTCCCGGCCGGCGGCGAGGTCGGTGATCTCGGTCAGGGCGCCGCCCCGCGCGGGATCCGCACGGACCTGGTAGCGGTCGTTGGCGATGGCGGTCGCGTCGACGACGTGCCACGTGGACGCCGACGGCTGCGCGGTGCCTGCCAGCAGGCGATAGGTGCGGTAGCCCATCGACGGCACGTCGTGTGCGACCCACCGCAGCACCGCCCGGCCCGGCCGGCCGTCGGCGGCGTGCTCCAGAGTTTCGGTGAGGCACGGGATCGGGACCCCGCCGTCGTCGGTGAGCGTGACACCCGCGGCCGGGTCGAGGTCGATCTCGAGGCCGACGGTGTCCGTCCGGGGGTGTGCGAGGGGGTTGAACACGACGACCGCGGTGCCCTCCCCGCGGGTGTCGACGTGCCGGGTCAGGTGCCGGCGGGCCGACCGGTCCACGTCGGCGGCCAGGTCGTACGCCTCGCGCCAGCCGGCGACCAGGTCGAGGTAGACCTGGTCGGACTGGGTGCCGGTGACCGCGTCGTGGTGCGCGCCGAACAGCAGCAGCCGCCACGCCTTGTCGACGGCCGCGGCGGGGTAGGCGGCGCCGTGCAGCGCGGCGAACGTGGCCCACTTCTCGGCGTCCAGCAGCAGTGTCTCCACCAGGCGGTGGGCCTGCTTGGTGTCGATCGCGGTGACGTCCTTGCCGGTGTAGATCGGGTTCATGTCGCGGGTCTGTGGCGTGGCGTGCACGCCTCTGGCGGCGAGCTCGTCCCGCACGGCGGCGAAGAAGTCGCGCGGCAGGCCGTACCGCAGCCGCACCTGCGGGTACCGCTGCTCCCAGGCGGCGTGCAGGTCGGTGACCCAGCGCATGGGAGGGCTGAAGTCGCTGCCGAGCGGGATCATGACGTTGCGGGTCGCGGCGGCCGGGCTCAGCTCGGTGAACAGTTCGTGCAGCTCCGCCGCCGCGGTCTGCGGGTCCTGGGCGGCGTCGAGGCTGAAGCCGGCCGAGTAGTGGCCGGCCATGTAGTGGGTGAGCAGGCCGTCCCCGCCGGGCGACACCCACTCGAACTCGGTGGGGAACTGGATCGGCGCGAACGGCTTGCGGTGCTCACGGATGTTCCAGCTGGTCAGCATCGGCCCCCACTGGTGGTAGGGGCCGCGGGCGAACGCGATCGAGGTCAGCCCCGAGCCGGCCATCACCTGCGCGAACTGCGGGTCGTGGCCGAAGACGTCCAGTTGCCACGCGGTGGACGGGACTCCCCCGACGACGTGCCGCTGGAACCCGTTGCCGTGCACGGCGTTGCGGATCGTCGTCTCGATGCCGGTGAGGTTGGTGTTGGGTTCGTTGTAGGTGCCGCCGACCAGCTCCAGGCGGCCTTCCGCGATCAGTCGCCGGATGAGCTCGCGGTCCTCGGGATAGGTGTCCCAGTACGGCTTGAGGTAGTCGACCTCGGCGAGGACCACGCTGTACCGCGGATCCTCGCCGATCTTCGCCAGGTGCGCCTTGACAAGGCTGAACGCGCTGTGCCCGGGCCAGGCGTAGCGCGCCTCGCCCTCGTCAGGTGCCTGCGATTGGTCCCAGGTCTGCGTGTACGCGGACTGGGTGTTCCACCACACCGGGTCGTAGTGGAAGTGCGGGATGAGCCAGACGGTCCAGGTCACGCCTTCACCGCCCCCTGCATGATCCCGCCGATGATCTGCTTGCCGAGCAGGACGAACACCAGCAGCACGGGTGCCGTGCTGATCAGGGTTCCGGCGAGCACGAGCGAGTAGTCCATGTAGTAGCCACCGGCCAGTGTGGACAGTGCGACCTGGGTGGTCGGGTTGCTCTGGCCCAGCGCCAGCAGCGGCCAGAAGAAGTCGTTCCAGGTGTTCATGAAGGTGAACAGTGCGAGGACCGCGGCGACGGGCCGGGCCGCCGGCAGTACGACGTGCCAGTACAGCCGGTGCGTCGAGCATCCGTCCATCCGGCCCGCCTCCAGCAGCGCGTCGGGCAGCGCCTCGGAGAGGTACTGGCGCATCAGGAAGACGCCGAACGCGGACGTGGCCGCGGGGACGATGACCGCCTGCAGGTGCCCGGTCCAGCCGAGCCACTGCGACATCATGATGTACAGCGGGATGATGCCCAGCTGGGCCGGCACCATCATCGTCACGAGCAGGAACCCGAGCAGGGCGTTGCGGCCGCGGAACCGCAGCTTGGCGAACGCGAAACCGGCCAGCGTGCTGGTGAGCACGACGCTGACCGTGACCACGGTCGCGACGATGATCGAGTTGGCCAGGGCGAGGCTGAAGTTCGCCTGGGTGTACGCCCGCTGCAGGTTCTCCCACAGGTGGCTGCCGGGCAGCAGCCGGGGCGGCCAGCTCCCCGCCACGGAGTTGTCGTTGGACGCCGCGACCAGTGACCAGTACAGCGGGAACGCCGACACCGCGGCGACGAGCCCCAGCAGCAGGTAGGTCCTCGTTCCGGCGCGGCGCTGGCCCGGCGCCGCGGACCGCCCGCGGACGCGGCGGCCGCCGGTCATGGCCCGGGACACCGGGATCAGGGTCGTCATGAGGAGCTCCGAATGCGTCGGGACAACAGGTAGTTCGCGCCGACCGCCACCACGATGATCATGAACATGGCCCAGGAGACCGTGGCGGCGTAGGAGTACTTGCCGTGGGTCCAGAACTGCTCGTACACGTACATGGCGAGGGTCTGGAACTGGCGGGAGTCGCCGCCGGTCGGGCTCATGCCCGGGTTGAACAGCAGCGGTTCGGTGAACAGCTGGATCGTGCCGATGGTCGACATGATCACGCTGAAGATGATGGTCGGACGCAGCGCCGGGATGGTGATCGTCCGGAACTTCCGGAACTGGCCGGCGCCGTCCAGGTCCGCCGCCTCGTAGAGGTCGTCCGACACGGCCTGCAGCGCGGCGAGGTAGATCAGTGCGTTGTAGCCGGTCCAGCGCCAGGTCAGGATGACGGCCAGCGCCACCCACGACTGCCAGGTGCCGTCCTGCCAGTCGACCTTGCCAAGACCGACCAGGCTGAGCACCCAGTTGATCAGGCCGAGGTCCCGCCCGAACAGCTGGGCGAAGATCACGCCGACCGCGGCGACCGAGGTGATGTTCGGCAGCAGGACGCCCATCCGCAGCAGGGTGCGGCCACGCATCTTGCGTTGCAGCAGGTGGGCGATCCACATCGCGAGCAGCAGCTGCGGCACGGTGCCCAGCACGCCGATCACGGCGGTGTTGCGTAGCGCGTTCCAGAAGTAGTCGTCGTGCAGCAGCCGCGCGAAGTTGCCCAGCCCGACGAACGTGTCCTCGCTGCCGGGTATGTCGCGGTTCCACTGGTTGACGGCCATCCAGCCCGTGTACAGCAGCGGGAACAGCCCGAACGCCGCGAACACCACGAAGAACGGTGCGATGTAGAGGTACGGGGTGCCACTCGTGTCGAACTTGCGGCGCAGGCTCGTCCACCGCTCGACCTTCTGCGGCGTGGTGTCCGGCCGCTCGGGCAGCACCGGTGGGGGTGCGATCACTGCCATCAGGCTCGTCGTTCCTTTCTACGGCTCGGTGGCATTCGCGACGTCTTTGAGGACCTGGCGCCACGCGGCGTCGGGCCGTTGCTTGCCCTTGTCGACCCGGTTGATCCCGAGGCCGATCAGCGGTCCGATGTCGCCGTCCTTGGGGCCCTGGTACTGCGGCCGCAGGCTGTTCGCCGACTCGGTGAAGATCCGGCCGGTGGGCGCGTCGTTGAAGAACGCGTTGGTGTTGCCGAGCACCGCGGGGTCGTCGTAGAGCGCCGCCTGGCTGGGCAGGTGACCCTGGGTGCGGAAGACCCAGCTCGCCTGCTCAGGTGCGGTCAGGAACCTGGCGAGCTCGGCGGCCTCCTTGCGGTGCTTGCTCTGCTTAGGCACGGTCAGGAACGAGCCACCCCAGTTGCCGCTGCCGCCGGGGATCCTGGCGATGTCCCACTTGCCACTGGTCTGCGGCGCGTTCTGCTTGATGGTGTCGGTCATCCACGCCGGGCAGGCCACGGTGGCGAACGATCCCCGCTGGAAACCGGCGTTCCACTGCTGGCTGAACGTCGCCAGCTTCGCCGACTCACCGGCCTGCACGGCCTCGACCGCGAGGTCGAACGCCTCCTTGACGGCCGGGTTGTCCGCCACCACCACCTCGTTGTCGGCGTTGGTGTAGCCGACCGGCGCCTGGCCGATCATGGCGTTGAAGACGTTGGAACCGGAGTCGAACCAGGCGACGCCGTCGGGCGCGTTGGCCTTGAACCGCTTGCCGGTCGCGATGTACGACTGCCAGTCCGGCCACAGCGCGGCCACCTCGTCGCGGTCGGTCGGCAGACCGGCCTGTGCGAACAGATCCCGGCGGTAGCACATCGCCAGGCCGCCGACGTCGGCTCCCAGCCCCATCAGGCTGCCGTCTGGACCTGTCGCCTGCTGCGACTTCCACGGCAGCCACTGGCCCGGGTCGGCGCCGTAGTCCCGGAAGTCGACGAACTTGTCGGACATGACCTTGAACTGCGAGATGTAGCCACCGTCGATGGCCTCGATGTCGCCGGTTCCCGATCCGCCCAGCAGGTGCGCCTGCAGGTTCTTGTGGTGGTCGTCGTACGAGACGACGTGCTCGACGATCTTGACCCCGGGATGGCTCTGCTCGTACTTGGCGTACAGGTCGCGGTATCCCAGGTCGCCGAAGATCTCGACCACGAGCTGCGTCTGGCCCGGCTTGGCGGAACCGCACGCACCGACCGTCGTGGCGACGAGCGCCAAGCAGCCCACCATCAGCGCGGTCAACGCTGCGGGCCTGCGGGTACGCATCCAATCTCCTTCAGGTGTTCGGACTGCTGGCGGGATCGGACGCGAGGAGCGACGCCAGGAACGCAGCGCGGCAGCGCCGCACGACGAGTGCGTCATCGAGTCCGATTTCGGCCGAGGGGCCGTCGCCGGCCCGGTCGACCCGGGCACGGGCGCGAGGCCGCGGCGGAGGCGCTAGCAGGACGACGGCTTCATGCAATGCGGTCAAAGCGCAGTGCACCCGGCCCTCGCGGCGGCGGTTGACACCGGCCGCAGCGAACTTCGCGGGAGCGGCACCAACTGCCGGAAACCCTAGCCCGCTCGCTTTACGGCTGTAAAGACCGAATTAAGGAAAACTTTAGGTTTGTCCGCTTGGCAACTATTGCGCAATCAAGCGCCGACAGCGTTCGTTCGGCACGCGACCCCAGGCGTCGCCCGAACAGTGGATCGCGCGCGCGGCTATCCGGCCGTCAGGGGGTTCTCAAACCGCCGCCCGCCAGCCGGGTACGGAACGCTGGACGCTGTTACCGTTGGCTGGTGGTGGAGGTATCGGCGCCGGTGCTCGGTGGAGCTGGCACGCCGGTCACGCATGAGCATCACTGTGTCGTCTTCGACGATCCGGGCGAGTTCCGGGTCCGTTCCGGCCGGTTCGTGGCCGCGGGGCTGGCCGCTGGTCAGCGCATCATGTACATCGGTGCCGGAGATCCCGCCGGGCTGTCCGCGGACATGGCCGGCGTCGACGGGTTCACCACGGCGCTGCTCAGCGGGCAGGCCAGTGTCGCGGCGGTCGATGCGATGTACGAGCTCGGGCTGGTGTTCGACCCGCAGGAGCAGGTGGACCTGTTCGCGGTAGCGGCCCGGACGGCGCTGGCGGACGGCTACACCGGGCTGCGGGTCGCGGCGGACGTCAGTGCGCTGGCCGGCGACCCGCGGCACGGCGAGGCATACCTGCGATACGAGCATCTGATCGACCGGTTCATGAGCGGACATCCGGTGCACGGCATGTGCGGCGTCCGGCGCGACGCCGTCAGCCCCGACGCACTGGCGGCCGTGGCCTGCCTGCACCCGCGGATCGAGTCGGTGGCCGTGCCGTTCCAGCTGTACTGCACCGGGCAGCCGCCGTTCGGCGTGGTGCTCGCCGGCGAGGTCGATCTCGCCGCGCAGTCGCTGTTCGCCTCGGCCCTGCGCGTCGTCGACCTGCCGGGCGCCGGCGGTGAGCTGGTCATCGACGCCCGGCGTCTGTCGTTCATCGACCACCAGCGGCTGCTGCAGCTCGCGGCGTGGCTGCGGGACGCCGGCACGACCGGCGTGCTGTACACGACCCACGGCAGTGTGCTGCACACGATGGTCGAGCTGCTGGAGCTGCGCGAGCTGCGGGTAACTGCATGAGGACCGGCACCGCCGCGGACCATCGCGGCTACTTCCACCAGGCCGGGTTCTACGCCTCCGACGACGAGTTCCTCGCGCTGGTGGTGCCGTTCTTCACCGACGGCCTGGCGGCCGGCGAGCCGGTCGTGTCCGCCTTCGCCCCGGCCAACCAGCGGCTGGTGCGCGACGCGTTCGGCGCCCGCAGCGACATCCGGTTCATCGACGGCGACGCGCAGTACCTGCGCCCGGCCGGCGCGATCCGGCAGTACCGGGCGATGTTCGCCGACTACGTCGCCAGTGGCGCCGGGCAGATCCGCGTCGGCGGGGACGTGCCGCATCCGGGTACGGGGGCGCTGTGGGACTGGTGGGCCCGCTACGAGGCGGCGGTCAACGTCGCCTACGACGACTACCCGATCTGGGGGCTCTGCCCCTACGACACCCGGACCACCCCGGCCCATGTCCTGCACGACGTGCGCCGCACCCACCCGTACGTGGCGACCGCGACCGGGGACCACCCGAACCCGGCCTTCACCGACCCGGTCACGGTCCTTGCCGAGCCGAGGACCGGCTGGCGTGACCCGCTCGAGCGGCAGCAGCCGCTGATGTACCTGACGGACCCGTCACCCGGTCAGGCCCGCGCGGCGGTCAACGCCGTCGCCGACGTTGCCCGGCTCCGGTTGGACGACCTCGGTGGCCTGGAAGTCGCCGTGAGCGAGGCCGTCACCAACGCCGGGTTGCACGGGGCAGGGCCGATGGACGTGCGGATCTGGGCGGCCGGCGGCCGGATGGTGGTGGCTGTCCGCGACGTCGGACCGGGCCCCGCCGACCCGTTCGCCGGGCTCATGCCGGTCGCCGACCGCTCGTCCGGCGGCCGGGGACTGTGGCTCATGCACCAGTTGTGCGCCTACGTCAGCCTGCAACGTGAGGCTGACGGTTTCACCATCCGCCTCGTCGCCGGTGACCAGCACACAGCCCCCTATTGATCCGCAAGCCCCTGGTCTGCGGTGGGCCGGCGCTGCTCGCCGGTGTCGCTGTTCGCCGACACCGCCGCGGTGCCACGTCGGTGTGGCCGCGGTGCAAGGGCCCGCACTGTGCTCTGGTCCAGGACGCGGCTGACGGTGTGCAGGAGCTGGTGGGCGCTGACCGGTTTGGTGAGCAGGGTCGCGCCCGCGGGGATGGTGCTGCGGACGGCGAGGATCGTCTCGGTGTAGCCGGACAGGTAGACGACGGGGAGTTCAGGTCGGCTGCGGTGCAGGATCGCGGCGAGGGCGGGCCCGTGCATGCCGGGCAGGATGACGTCGGTGATCAGGAGTGCGATGTCGGGGTTCGCCGCGGCGAGCTGTTGGGCGGCGGCGACCTCGGCGGCGGACAGGACCGTGTAGCCGGCGTTGTGCAGGACGCGTTCGGTGATCGCGCGGAGGCTGTCGTCGTCCTCGACGAGCAGGATCGTCTCGCCGGCGCCCGGCCGGTGCTGCTCCGCCGGGATGGTGTCCGGTTCGGTGCGGTCGTCGGTGACCGGGAGCAGCGCGGTGACGGTGGTGCCGTGGCCGGGTTCGGAGTAGATCTGGGCGTGGCCGCCGGCCTGGGTGATGATGCCGTAGATGGTGGCCAGGCCCAGACCGGTGCCGTGGCCCTTGGGTTTCGTGGTGAAGAACGGTTCGAACGCTCGTTCCAGGGTGGCCTTGTCCATGCCGGTGCCGGTGTCGCTGACCCGCAGCCGCATGTAGCGGCCGGTTCGTGCGCCCGGGTGCTGGGCGGCGTAGTGCTCGTCGACGGTGACGGGTGCGGTTTCGATGGTGAGGGTGCCACCGGTGGGCATGGCGTCGCGGGCGTTGACCGCCAGGTTGACCAGGACCTGCTCGATGCGGCTGGGGTCGGCCTTGATCGGCGACGGCTGCGCGGTGAGGTTGGTGGTGAGGGCGATGTCCGCGCCGAGGGCACGCCGCAGCAGGGTGCCGAGGCCGGTGACGACGGCGTTGAGGTCCAGGGTCCGGGTCTCGGGTGCGGGATCGGCGCGGGCGAAGGACAGCAGCTGGCGGGTGAGGGCGGTGGCGCGGTCGCCGGCGGCGACGATCTCGGTGAGGTCGGCGTGCAGGGTGCGCCAGGTGGGGTCCGCTGCGGCCACCGGTGCCAGGTCGGCTGCGGCCATGCCGGCGTAGCCGTTGATGATGCCGAGAAGGTTGTTGAAGTCGTGTGCGACGCCTGCGGCAAGCTGGCCGAGGCTCTCGAGCCGGTCGGACTGGCGTAGCCGCCGTTGCAGGTGTTCGCGTTCGGTGACGTCGGTGATGACGGCGCAGCGGACCTTCCGCCCGGCGAACGACGCGAGGTAGGTGGTGACGCTCACCTCGGTGATCGTGCCGTCGTGCCTGAGGTGGCGCTGCGGCCGGTCGCGGCCGAACGGATCGCCTGTCGCCGCGGCGGCGTCCCGCGCGGTGGGTTCCTGCGGCGCGAGCAGGTCGGTGTAGGTCATGGTGAGGAGGGTTTCCTCAGACCGGCCGTAGTAGGTCACGCCGGCGGCGTTCGCGGCGACGATGTCGAGGGTGTCGGCGTCGAAGACCACGACGGGGTTGGGGCTGGCGTCGAACATCTGCCGGTAGTTGCGTTCGTGTTCCCGGGCAGCCTCCTCGGCGCGGCGACGTTCCCGCAGCTCCCGGTCGACGGTGGTCAGCAGTGTGTTGAATTCCTCGCCGAGTTCGGCGACCTCCCGAGGGCCGGTGACCGTGACGGTCGTGTCCAGGTTGCCGGAGGTGGTGGCGGTGTGCACGGCGGTGCGGAGCCTGCCGATCGGGCCAGTGACACGCCGCTGCACGAGCATGGTGGCCAGCAGCCCCGCGAGCAGGCCGAGCGCCACGATCAGAGCCTGATGCCGGGCGAGCCGGTCGGCGCCGGCCAGCGCAGCCGACCGGTCCGCGCCGGCGAGGACCAGCCAGCCGGTGCCCTCGACGGCGCTCCTGCCGTACAACCGCTTCCGCCCCGTCACGTCGGCCCCCGCACCGGTACCGTCGTCGTGCATCGTGAGCCGGGTGTCGCGGACCGGGGTGCCGGCCCACCGCGACCCGTCGGGCCACCGCGTCAGCACGGTCGAGCGGTCCCCGGTGGTGATCACGAATTCGAGGTGGCGGGGGCCGCCGAACAGGTTGCCGGCCGCCGCGCCGAGGGCGGGCAGGTCCACGAACGCGGCTACCAGCCCCAGCCCGGGGACCACGGCGGTGACCAGGAAGGCGGGCCGTCCGGTGCGGTCGTCACGGAGCGGCGCCATGGTCTGCGCCGCGCGCACCGCGCCGGGCAGCCAGGACGCCTTGGTGTAGACGTTCGCCGGTGTACCGCCGGGCGGCGGCTTGGACGAGCAGGCGATGGTCCCGTCCGGGCGCAGGACGTCCAGGTGCCCGTCGTCGGCGCCGCCGAGGGAGAACGCCAGCCGGCAGGCGCTGGGGTCGACGAACACCTGCGTCACGGCGGGGCTGGTCGCGACGGAGTCGACGGTGCCGCGCACGACGGCGAGGTGCTCGCCGATCTGCCGCGCCGCCAGACCAGCCGCCATCGACGCATCAGCCCGGGCTGCGGCGACCGCGTCGTGGCGGGCCTGCACCCAGCCCGCATAGATACCTACCCCGGCGGCGACCACGAACAGCACCACCAACCCGACCAGATACGACCGCAGCGGCCATCGCCGTGCCCGGCGCAAGGACCCCACCGGTCCCGGAGAGGCCGCTACCGTGCCGGGCTCCCGCGTGCTCATATGACGGCTACCTTCCCGGCAGCTGCGCCCTGGTCGCTAACGGCAGGTGCACAGCAGGGGCCAGTTCACGGGCCGATCGCCCACCGCGCCGAGGGCGCGCCGACGCGTGCTCTCCCACGACGGTACGCCGTTCGCCGGGTGGCAGGGCCGGAATCAACAGCGGCCGGCCACGCGACCAGCAGGTCATCACCGCCGCGCAGCAGCGCACCGGCGAGCCGATCAAGCAGCTGAGCGCGGCACTGGACGCCTACCTGATGCTGGGCCGAGGGCGTCGCGGAGGTAGCAGCGTCACGCGGCGTTGCCGAGGTTGGTGCCTCAAGAACGGCATCCACCCACTCACCTTTGCACCGCGCGCGCGATACGAAGCACTCCGCCGATGTGACAGGCTTAAGGAACGGTGTAGCCGTCCACTGGCGCCGGGTCGTCCGCGGGCCGCGGATCGACCGCCGTCCAGGACTGCCGACCCTGATGCAGGGGGCGGCTGGCCGGTCGCAGGAACCGCTCGCTGCGCGGGTCGGCCAGCCCGGCGAACCCGCCGAGGGTCGCCGCGATGCCGGCCACGACGGTCCCGAGCATCAGCGTGCCGATCAGCTTGAGCTCGAGGAAGTCGAAGCGCAGGCCGGCGGTGGTGGTGCGGGTGGCCCAGTACAGGGACAACACCTGCAGGAGCAGCAGCAGCACCCCGGCGATCCGGGCGATGTGCGCCCCGTTCGGCCAGCCGCGCCCGGCGACCCACGCCGCGCAGGACGCCCCGGCGGCCGCGACAGCGATCGCGCCGGCGCCGGCCAGGAAGATGAGGCCGGCAGCGTTGGCGAGGTCCGCCAGGTCGCCGTCCACGAGGCCGTCGCTGATGGTGTAGACGGGCCCGGCAAGACTGAGCGCTCCTCCCACCGCGAACCGGTACACGGCCGCCCGCAACGGCGCCGGCGGTCCGGTCCAGCCCGCCTGCTCGATGCCGGCATGGTCGGTGCCGGTCGCCGCGAACGCCCGGCGGGCGGCCGGGACGCCGAGGATGACCGCCGCTCCGGCCAGCCCGATCATGGCCACCAGCACACCGAGCACACCCACCCACGCCGGTAAGCCGATCCACCCGCCGAAATCCCAGCTGCCGAACAGGCGCCCGCGATTGGCGTACAGCGTCAGGGTCACGACTGGCCCGACGCCGCACAGCCACACGAGCGCGGCGCGCCCGGCGTCCCGGCCCGCCAGCACCAGTCCCGCGCACACCAGCAATCCCGCCACCAGCAGGGTCGCCGGCAGCAAGGCCTCGAACACGTCGGCGGTGAGTATGGCCTCGGACACGTCGGCGGGGAGGTCGGCGCCGACGTCCTGGGCCACGACCTCGAGGATGTCCCGGACTCCGATGTAAGTGCCGTAGAGCAGGACCGCCAGGCCGAGGACGGCGAACCCGACCGCGGTCAGCCCGAGGGCTACCGGGGTGCGCGATGGCTGGGACATCCGCGCACGGTACAACCCGCGAGGGTGCGGCCGCTGCCTGCGGTGATCAGCGCCGTGCGGACCGTCAAACGGTGGCGGTGGTGTCCCGAACCGCCCCGGCCGTGCGGGTCTCGCGCATGATCAACAGGCCGTTGACCACCATCAGGCGAGCGCGGCGGCCAGCAGGGCGAAGGCGGCGATGATGACGGCGACGCGGACGTAGTGGTAGCGGTTCCACCTGCCCAGCTGCTGCTTCCAGTCGGCGGGCCGGTTTTCGGGGGTCCAGGTCCTGTTCCGGTTGTTGATCGGGACGAGCAGCAGCATCGACATGACCACGCTGACGACCAGAAGGCCGGCGGCGGTGACGACGAGTCCGGCGCCGTGGTCCTGCCATCCGGCCACGGCCCAGACGGCGCTGAGCAGCAGTGAGCCGATGTACCAGAACGGCATCAGGGCGCCGAGCATCCGGCCGCCGTGGGCGTGGCCGAGCTGGCCGCTGTCCCCGGGAAGCGCGTTCAGGATCCGGCTCATGATGAAGGCGACGGAGAACTCCACCCCCACCATCAGCCCGACGATGACGACGGTGACGACCCCAAGAGCGTTGAGCATGACTGTACCTCCGAAATCTAGCAGCGCTAGCTGACAGAGCAACGCTAGCAGTACCACTGCTCGATTGTCTAGCAGTGCTAGGATCAGTTCATGGCGACACAGGAACGCAAACAGCGCGAGCAGGCGGTCCGCGAGCGGCTCATCGTGGCGACGGCCCGCGAACTCGCCGAGCAGCAGGGCTGGGACGCGGTCACCACCCGCCGCCTCGCCGAGCGCATCGAATACAGCCAGCCCGTCCTGTACAGCCACTTCCGCGGCAAACGGGAGATCATCGGCGCCGTCGCCCTGCAAGGCGCCACCGAGATGGCCGCAGCGGTGCGGGCCGCGACCTCCGCCGAGGACAACCCGCGCGCCCGGGTCACCGCCCTGGCCCGCGCCTATCTCGACTTCGCCGCACACAACCCTGCGGTCTACGACGCCCTGTTCCAGCTCGACGGCGGTCTGACGTACGCGCAGGACGACACCCCCGAACCGCTGAAGGACGCCTTCGCCGCGCTGATGGAGAGCCTGAGCGAGGTCGCCGGGGACGGCGTCGACCCAGGGCTGTTCACCGAGGTGTTCTGGGCGTCCCTGCACGGCCTGGCGACCCTGACCCGCGCGGGCCGCCTGCTACCGGAGTGCGCCGAGCTGAGGGTGCAGCTGCTGGTGGACCGGCTCGCCATCGCCTGACACACCGTCCCGGCGGGCACGCAGCCGAGGCCGTTTGTGCCTGGTCCCGTCGACGACCTGGCGGTGATGCGTCACCAAGGCCGGCAGAACGAGCCTTCGGCCGACGACTCCACCGATCCGTCTACGCTGCTGCGGATCGGCGCGATGATCCTCGCGGCCGCGCCATGCACCGCCTGGACTGACGGGCTCCGGGCGGCAGCGACCGTCGGTTCAGGTGCGGATCGCCTCGGTTGCCTGGCGGTCGAGCCGGACCCGGCGCTTGCAGCGGTACATCTCGGCATCGGCGCGGCGCAGCAGCGCTTCGGCGTCGGCCGGGGTACCGGTGGCGACGCCGACGCTGGCGCCGACGTGCGCGACGGTGCCGGGCAGGTGGTACGGGCGGGTGAGGACGGCGCTGACCGTGGCGGCGTGCTGGTGCGCGACGTCGGCGTCGGCGCCCGGCAGGAGCAGCGCGAACTCGTCGCCGCCGAGGCGCGCGACCAGGGCGTCCGGGCCGGCGGCCGTGTCGAGGCGGCGGGCCACCTGGACGAGCAGCGCGTCGCCGGCGTGGTGGCCGTGGGCATCGTTGACCTGTTTGAAGCCGTCGAGGTCGATGACCAGCACGCTCAGCTGCGCGGCGGTGTCGATCGCCGCGAGCCGCTCGGTCAGCAGGGCCCGGTTGGCGAGGCCGGTCAGGGCGTCGTGCGTCGCCTGGTGGCGCAGCGCGCCGTGCAGCCGCTGCAGCTCGAGCATGCTGCGGTCGAGGTCGGTGAGCAGCCGGTCGTTGTCGTGGAAGGCGATCAGCTGGCGGGTGAGGACCACGGCGGTGATCAGCACGATGCCGACCATCACGCCCCAGGTGGGTGCGTCCGCGCCGGCGATGTGCAGGGCGACGATGCCCAGCAGTTCGGTGGCGACGACGGCGACGTACGGCATGACACTGAAATGGCGCTGCTGCGCCTTGACGTGTTCGGCCGGGCGCCGCTGCTGGACCTCCTGCACGCGGAGGCTCGCCACGGTGAGGATGCACGGCAGCAGCGACGCGACGGCCTCGATCCGCGGGTCGGTGACGCCGGTCAGGATGGCGGCGACGGAGGTGCCGACGGCCGTGCCGCCGACCCCGACACAGCCGGCGATGCCGGCCTGCCGGGTGAACGGGGCGGTACCGCTGAGGATCAGCTTCAGCACGCCCAGCACGATCACGAGCATGACGACAGCGCCGGCCGCGGCGGCCAGCCGGTCCCCCAGGCGTGGGCTGTCCAGTTCGGCCCCGATCGAGAAGTACCAGAGGAAGACGGCGACACCGATCAGCACGGCGCCCGCGTCGAGCCACAGCCGCATCCGCTGCCGCCCGGCATCACCGAGCGGGTGACGCAGCATCACCACTGCCATCACCGTCATCGCGCACACCACGCACAGCGACTGCACGATGTTCACCGGGGCACCGGGGTCAGCCACCGTCAGCGCGGTCTGCGTTCCGTCCCCGACGGCGCACAGCAGGCCGCCGACCGCCATCGCCCGCCAGAAGCGCCGTTGGTACCGTTCCGTCCCGCCCTGCGCCCGCAGCCGGCGGGCGAACACCACGATCGACACGTCGAGGGCCGCCTGGATCCCCCAGGAGACGGCGCCGCCACCCGGCCCGGCGAGAAACCACACCGGCACGACCAGGGCCAGCCCGCCGAGGCCGAGCAGCACCGGGTCACGCAGGAGCTCACCGAGCGGGGACCGTTGCGCCATGGGAGCCCAGTCGGCCGGCGGCAGGACGACCTGAGCCCGCCGCGCGGACCGCTACAGCCGTCCGCGGTACTGCAACCGTCCCGCAATCCGGCTCGCCGCCGACACCCGCAGGCCAGCGGGTCAGGTCGCGTACCTCCATCGCGTGTGCGTCGATGGCCAGGTGAACGCCCTCGGCCGGGCGATGTGGCCGCACCAGCATCCGGTCATGCCAGCGGCGTTTCCTTGCGCGGCGCCCGACGATCGTGGCGAACACCACAGCTGGAACGAGTTCGCGGCCCGGCGGGCGGGGTATCGACCGCTCCGTGACCTTTATCGTCCCCGCGGGCAGCGTCCTGGCAACGACCGCCGCCGAAGTCCTGGAACGGCACGAGGCGGCGCCGGGCGGCCTCTGCAAGAGCTGCGGCTGGCCGGCGCCGTGTGTTACCGCGAAACACGCCCACCTTGTCGTGTCCGCCACTGCCAAGGCCACCGAACCCGAACGGCTGCCCGCCGCGGCATAGCCGCCGGGGGCTGCTCTCCGACCATCGCCAGGACCCTCGGCCCCGGCACACCGCATCTTCCTTGGTGCGTGGCCTTGTTCAGTCGATCGTGAGCTGGGTGGGGGTGCCGCGCCGCCAGATCGTACGCAGGTGCAGCGTGTCACCGATCCGGGTGGTGGGGTCGCCGTCGACGAGGAGCAGGTCCGCGCGCAGGCCGGCGGCGATGCGCCCGCGGTCGTCGAGTCCGAAGCGGCGGGCGGGTGTGGACGTCGCCGCGCGGAGCGCTTCGACCGGCGTGAGGCCGGCCTGGACCAGGTACTGCAGTTCATGGTGGACGCTCGCGCCGTGCGCCACTCCGGCCATGAAGGGCAGCGGGAACGGGGCGGCGTCAGTTCCGACGAGGATGTCGACGCCGGCGTCGTGCAGCGCTTTGACCGAGTGCAGCACGTCCTCCAGCTTGCCCTGCGGGTACCGGTTGTAGCTGCCGCGGAGCAGGTCCGTCCAGGCCTCGCCGAGGCGGTCGGCGACGCGGGGATCGTCGGCCAGCGCTGATGCGGTGACTCCCATCATGGATGCGTCCAGTACGACGCACGGGACGACGAACACGCCGGCGGCGGCGATCCGTTCGATGATGTCGCCGGTGTGTGCCTGGTCCATGAACAGGTGGGCGAGACCGTGGATGCCGGCGTCGACCGCCATCCGGGTCGCGTCGACCGTGAGCGTGTGGGCGACGGTGAGCATGCCGTGCCGGCGCGCCTCCGCCACGCCGGCGTCGAGGGTGGCCTGGTCGAGCATCGGCAGTCCGGGGTGGCCTTCCACGGAACCGTCGTCGACCATGAACTTGATGTAGTCCGAGCCGGCCGCGACCAGCTGAGGAATGAAGCGGACCGCTTCCTCCGGTGTGGTGGCGAACGGCATCAGCGGCATCGGCCCGCCGGGTCCACCGTGCTCGTCGTCGTCGCCGGGCCTAGGGTCGAAGTGGAAGTCGTCCGGGAACAGTTCGCTGGGGTGACCGCCGGGCGGGGTGATGCCGAACCCCGCGGAGCGCACATCCGCGAGGGCGTCGTTGCCGGTGATGTGTGACCGGTTGGGCCGCGTGTTCATGCCCTGCATCTCGAGCTCGGTCGTGACGCCGAATCGCAGCGCCAGCGCGAGAGCGTCGTCGGAGCTGTGGGTGTGCGCGTCGATCAGGCCCGGCAGCAGCGTCGCCCCGGCCGCGTCGATGATCTCCGCCGCGGCCGGCGGCTCCCCGCCGACCGCGGCGATCCGGGTGCCGTCGATGACGACCGTTGCCGATTCGAGCACCTTCTCACCGTCGAACACCCGTGCGTTCGTGATGGCGGTAACCATGCCGTACCTCGTCTCCTGGACTGTTCGGACGTGCCGCACTGGAGATTAATGCTCCTTCGCAATTATGTGCAACAGTGCACGCATGTGCTCACCGGCACTCTCTCGCGTAGGCTATGTCTGTGACCAGGGAGAGCGGGCTCGAACAGCGAGAACAGGACCTGTTGGATGCGGTGGGCGGAGCCTTCGCCCGGATGCGGCGACGCACCATGCAGGCCCCGGTCGATCCGCCGAGCGGCCGTAAGGACCTCACCCGCAACCTGGTCCTCAACCTCGTCGAGGAAGCGCAGCTTGCCGGCCGGGAGATGACCGTCGGCAGCCTCGCCGACCACCTCATGGTCGACCCCTCCGTGGCCAGCCGCATGGCCAGCGACTGCATCACCCACGGCTACCTCGTCCGCGCGGCCTCACAACAAGACGGCAGACGCACCATCATCCAGCTCACCGACGAGGGCAACGCGCTGCTCGACCACTTCCGCCACCAGCACCGGCAGGCGTTCGAGTACATCACCAGCGACTGGCCGAAAGCCGAGCGGCTGGAGTTCGCCCGCCTGCTCATCAAGTACGCCGAAGCGACCTCCCGCCTCCCCGTACCGTCCGGCAGCGACGACAGCGACGGCGGCGACGGCGGCGACAAGCCCAGCCATTCCGGCAAAGGCGCGCGCACGAAGCGCACGGCAGCGAAGACCGACCCCGCCGATCGATGACTCGGCGCCGCGCTCCGCAGCAACGCGCAGGGCGAAACAGATTGCAACCGAGCGGGCGCCAATCGCAACCGCGCAAATCGCGGCAGACGAGGATGCCGAAGTCCTTCGCCGTCGTCCGGCGTCTTCGTTGGTGAGCACGGAGACCGGGCCTGGGGCGTCGCCTTCATGGTTGACGGGCGCAGGACCGCACATGGTGTGGCGGCAGATGCTCTGTGCCAGGACCATGCCGCCGATCCGCCGGCCAGATCTCCTTGACGTCAACAAGGTCAGGCGTCCACGCAACGCCCAGGATGAGCGCTACCAGCCGACCGAGCGTTATCGTGTATTCGATGCCTGGCCCGCCGCCACGAAGCGTGACGATCTCCGAGTCCATCGCCGCGCGACACCTGCGGCTACGCGCGCAGCTGCTCAAGCGCTGTCGATGGTTGCAGGCCGCAGATCGCTGGGGCCTGCGGCGGCGATAACGGCGCACTCTGGGCATTGGCCCTGGCCGCGGCTCAGGAGGGCGGCTGTGGGTGGTGCCGGTAGGGGATGATCTGCCCGTGGGTAGGCATACATCCCGCGAGCCGGCGGAGTTCGTGGTTGGCGATCCGGACGCCCCCTGGGCTCTGCGGCTGTGGCGCTGGTGGTGGCTTTTTCCGCCGCTCGGCCTGGCGCTGTGGCCGATCTCGCCACTGCTGGCGATCGGTCTGACAGTGCCGCTGTACGGGTTTGGCATCAGTACCCGCGGGCTGGCGCCGTATACGCTCCGTCCGCGACACGGGCTGGTCTTCGTGCCTCAGAACGAGCGGGGCGCGTGGCACGAGGCCAGGCAGTCGATCACGCGCATCCGCGCGGCATGGCCGGCCCTCGGCGTGATGGCCGACCCCGCCCACATCGGCCCGGCACTGGACCAGGCCCGGTGGGGCCTTGCCGTGCTGCTGTTCCGGCGGGCCGAAGTGACCCGGGCACTGAAGGACCTTGACGACGCCGTGCGTGGCTTGGCCGCGCAGGCACCGCTGCGTGCGGAGGTTGCGGTCCGCCGGGTCGAACTCGGGGGCCGGCTCGAGGAGCTGAGCGAGCGGATAGCCGAGCGGCTCGGGGCGCTGCGCATGCTCGCCGAGGTTTCCAGCGAGCATGCTCACCAGCAGTACCGTGCCGAGCAGGCCCGCAGGGCGCTGCGCCGGGCCCGATGGGCGGACGAGGGCGCCACGGACAGGCCTGACGTGGTCGCCGAGGTCGCGGAGCGGACCGCGGCGGTACTCGCCGCGTACCGCGAGTTGTCCGCGCTGCCCCGCCCGGACGCAGCGCCGGGAAACATGGCCGGTACGACGCCATGATTCGCCGCAAGACGTTCCGATGACCGGTCCAGTCGACACCCGCCGCTAGGCGCCGCTGTCGATCTACGTCACATGGCCTCGCCCTCAGCAGCCTCCCGTTCGTCGAACGGGATCATCCTGGCCGAATGCGCGCTCATCGGCGTGTCTGCGCACCGGATGGCGCAGGACGCCCGTCACACCGCGTGATGGGCCTACGCGCTCCGTCGGCGGCAGATCCGGATACTGGACCAAGAATTTGGTCGGCAAGCGCGTGCAGAGATCGCTGTGGACAGGTGATGTCCGGACCGGCTCTCGCCGGGGTCCGGTTCTATTCGGTCCAGGCCTCGCCGAACAGCTTCCACAACCGGGGGTACCGGCGGGCGATCTCGGCTGTAGACAGGCGTGCCCATTGGACGTCGTCCGGATTGGGGTCCATACGCAGACGGACGTGGCGTTCCTCGGTGACCACATCGCGGATGTCGCCGTCGATGTCGGGCCGGAGTTCGCCGATCTCGCACGCCACATACTCCAGCGACTCCCAGCCCGGGTAGTCCTCGTTCTGCCATGGCTGGGGAAGAGACGCCAGCCGAACGACCTCCGGTACACCGGCCAGGCTGTCGGGATCCATGATCGCCGCCTCGTAGGCGTGCCGGCCCAGGCCGACGAGCCACATCTGGAAGTAGTGGAAGGAGTCCATGCTGCAGGGCGCGGTCATGATGATGTCCGCGGCTCGCCATAGCCGATACGTGTTGGCCGGCTCGCGGGTGGCAGACAGGTGCTGGACGAAGTCGAGCAGGTGGCGGCGGGAGATCCGGCCGAGTCGGTCCCCCAGGAAGGTCTCACGCTCCCGTTGGGTCGGCCCTGAGTGGCGCGAGAGCTCGATGAAGGTCCAGAAGTCGTCCACGTCCACACCCATGAGCCTAGATCCGTTCGACACACCAGAACGCGTCAGCGTGCACGCTCCCCCGGAGATGGCGATCGGAGAGCGGCTAGAAGTGTGCATGTGATCTTCGTGTGGACCGCTATGCTCAGGGCGGCGTGAGGCAACGACGCGGGATGATGAGATCGTGTTGATCAGCGAGACAAAATTACTGCTGACGTCGATGCTTGACCATGCCGGGGTACGCCCCGGCAAGGCCGCTGCCGACGACGTGCTGACGACGGTCGAGGTCTTCCGGCGATTCGCTGCCGTCCCGGTCGATGATGCCGCGCCGCCCCAGGAGGACGGCGACGGGGTACTCGCCCAGTCCGGAACGTTCAACTTCGATGGCGTGCGTGAGTTCTGCGCAGATCTCACCCGGCAGTTCATCGAGGCCGACGACGAGGACGTGATGTGGCAACTGCGCTGCACGTACCACTGGACTCCCAGTGCCGAAACCGAAGCGCTCGGGTCCGGGCTCATGTGGTCCTTCGGCATGCCTCTCGACGACTTCTTCGCCGAGGCTCTCGCCCTTCCCGGCTGGGCATGGACACTGGCGGGCGTACAGGCGCCTCAACACTTCACGATCGAACTCGATCAGATCTGAACGCACTTTATCGGCACGAGAGCGTACCGGCCCATGGGCCAGGCCGCCTGGAGCGGCGTACGGAGCGTGATGATCGACGGCAAGCTACTGCGCCCGGTCGGCGGCTACGAGCGTGCAGCTGATCAAGGCTTGCCGCTGCATCAAGCCGTCGCCCGGCGGTACTGAGGGGTGAAGGCTGAAAGGGACGTTCCGCGTGCTCACAGTAGGGGTCGATCCGGCCGATTGTGATGTGGTCGAGCCGGACAGCGGTGGCGGCGGGCACGCATAAGGGGCATCGTCGTGGTTATGCGATCCTCTCACGGCGTGCGGGTGGCGGCGCTGCTGGCCGGCCTTGGTCTCGGGTTGACGGCGTGCGGCGGGAACTCCGCGCCGCAGGCCTCGTGGTCGGGGGCGCCGTCGGCGGGCCAGCAGCCGGCCGGGGCCGCGTCGCCTTCGGTGTCGCCGGCGCCGAGCGGTAAGCCGGTGCACGTGCGGCTGTACGAGAAGGACGGGGCGACGTACGGCGTGGGCATGCCGATCATCGCGTACCTGTCGGCGTCGATCACCAGCGCCAAGGACTTCGACGCGGCGACCCAGGTCACCGTCAACGGGGCGCCGGCCCAGGGCGCGTGGTACTTCCAGAAGTCCACGATCTACGCCGGCTACCCGATCGAGGCACACTACCGCCCGGCCGAGTTCTGGCCGGCGCACGCCGAGGTCACCATGAACCTCGACACGAAGGGCAAGTCGGGCGGGGCCGGGCTGGTGTACGACAACAGCCTGACCCTCGACATGAAGACCGGGCCGGCGAACGTCGGCAAGGTCGACGGCAAGACTCTGCGGATGGTCGTGACCTCCGACGGCAAGCAGGTCTTCGACTTCCCGGTGTCGCTGGGCAAGGCGAGTACCCCCACGTTCAACGGCACCAAGGTCGTCATGGAGAAGAAGGCGGTCGAACACATGGTCGGCGACGGCTATGACGAGCAGGTGCCGTGGTCGGTACGGGTCACCAACTCCGGCGAGTACGTCCACTCGGCCAGCTGGAACGGCGGCAACATCGGCCAGCGCAGCACCTCCCACGGCTGCACCAACCTGACCGAGGCAAACGCCAAGGCGTACTTCGACTTCGCCCAGGTCGGCGACCCGATCACCTACACCGGCACCGGCGGCCCGACGATGCCGACCTGGGACGGGTACGGCGACTGGAACGTGCCCTGGAACACCTGGCAGGCAGGCGGCGCGGTGCCGGCCAACTGACGCGACCTCCGGGCGATTGCCGGCATCGCAGCCTGCGGCTGGACGTCATACTGGCGCGGTGATGTCGCAGTTCGACCAGGCATCGGCGGAGGCGGCTGAAGCACGTGGTGACTGGGCCACAGCGATCGCCCTGGTCAGTGAGTACGCTGAGTGCTACAGCCACGACCATCACCGGCACAACGCACACCTGTGGCACATGGAACTGCTCGTGAAGGCCCGGCTGTTCAATGAGTTGGCCGATCGGGCGGAAGCGGATGTGCACGCACGGCGCCGCTTGGACCGGTTCCTGTTCGAGGACAGCCGCGATGGCGAACTGCGTCAGCGTGCTGAGCGCGGTGACAAGACCGCCCTGTACTTCCTCGTGCGCCTGCTTCGGGCGCGAGGAGAACACACGGCCGCCGCACGAGCAGTCGCGGACATTGAATGACCGACCCCTACGCTATCGAGCTGGCACATCAACCGCTGCCCAACGAGTAGGGCTACGCAGAACTCGACACGGCCCGACTGGATGACGGTCGTCGGTCGCCGATCGCACGCGACCGGCGGCATGTCCGGGCACCTGATCGAGGCGGTCTGGCCGATGAATACGCCAGAGTTTCGGTGGGGCGCGGTGTCATCGGCCAGCCGTGGGGAGGCTGTCAACCACCCACAACATTGTCCACCCATCAGGCGTGCCGCGATGCCCGACGAGGGCCCCTCCCCGGTCGTCGCCCGCCGGTGGCGTCGCCCGTGGATCTACGATGACCAGCCATGGACAACGTCACGCACACACTGATCAGCGTCCTGGTCGGAGAGGCGGTCCACCGGTCGCTGCCGCCGTCGGCGGTGCTGAGCGACCGGGCACGCCGCGGCGTTGCCATCACCGTCATGGCGGTCGGCGGCAACCTGCCCGACGCCGACGTCATCTACACCGGATGGGCCGGCACGACGGCGGACTACCTGCTGCATCACCGCGGGCACACCCACACCGTCGTCGGGTCGCTGGGCCTGTCGCTGCTGCTCTTCGCGGCGGTGTGGTCGTGGTGGCGGTACCGCAGAATCGGGCCACGGCCGGCGGATCTCGGGCTGCTCGCGGGGCTGGCGATCCTCGCTCCGCTGCTGCACATCGCGCTCGACTCCACCAACAACTACGGGGTCCACCCGTTCTGGCCGTTCGACGGCAGGTGGTTCTACGGCGATGCCGTCTTCATCGTCGAGCCGCTGCTGTGGGCGTGCGCGGCGGCGCTGCTGTTCGTCCTGCCCGGCCGGACCGCACGGGTGCTGATCGCCCTCGTGGCGGCGGCAGCGGTCGGCCTGAGCTGGTTCAGCGGCTTCGTGCCACCGTCGCTCGCCGCCGCCGTGACCGTGCTGACCCTCGGCCTCGCCGCCGTCAGCCGCTTCGCGCCCGCCCGGGCCGCGCTCGCCGCCGGCATCGTCGCCTGGCTGGCGGTCACCGCCACGCTGGCCGGCACCACCCAGGCAGCGCGGCACCGGGTCGAGGCACTGCTCGCGGAGCGCTTCCCCGACGCCCGTACCCTCGACACGGTGCTGACGCCGATGCCGGCCAACCCGCTGTGCCGCGAGGTCCTGGCGGTACAGCGGACCCCGGACAACTACGTCGTGCGGCGCGCCTTCCACTCGCTGGCGCCCGGATGGATCCCCGCGGACCGGTGCAGGGAGCTCTCCCTGTCCGGCACCGCCACGACCGCCACGCTGACACCGGTCGCCGCGCCGACGACCGACGAGGTCGTCTGGGCCGGTGAGCTGACCGTCGATGCCCAGCTGCTCGCCGAACTGTCGTCGGAGTCCTGCGCCGTGCACGCGCTGCTGCAGTTCGCCCGGGTCCCCTTCGCCGAGCGGAAGGACGGCGGCTGGGTCGTCGGCGACCTGCGCTTCGACCGCGAGCCGGGACTCGGACTCGCCGAGGTGGAGGCCCGCCCGGGCAAGGACGGCTGCCCCCGCTTCCCGGCCCCATGGGTGCCACCAAGGACCGACCTGCTGCGCGGCGAATAGCCCGCTGGCCGGCACCGAGACCGGCGACGTCAGGGCAGTGGCTGGCCGCCCGTGACGCCGAGGACCTCACCGGTGACGTAGCTCGACTCCTGCGAGGCGAAGAACGAGGCGAAGAACACGTACGCGGGCGCGAGCTCGGCCGGCACGGCGGGCGGCGCGGGGAGCGGCCAGCACCGCCGCGGAGCCGACCCGCGCGCAAGGCCGGAAGGCGTCATCCCGCACTCCGCTTCCGCGCTCAGATGAAGACGAGGAATGCGCCCCACATGACGCCCGCGATGCCCGGCATGACGTACGTGAACACATCGAGCGCGGAGACGCGGCGCCGTGACCGCCAGGTCTCGCGGGTCTGCTTGTACTCCGGCAACCGGTCGATTGCCGCCTCCTGGACGTGGCGGAGGTACTGCACGCCCCACCAGGTCACATAGCCCCACACTCCCGCCAGCACCACTCCGACGAAAGCGATGATGGCGGCGGCGACGGCCAGCCGGTGCACCTGCTGGCTCACGGACAGCAGGATCGAGTACGCGACGACCAGCATCGACTGGGCCACAAGAAAGTAGTTCCCACGCTGGACGATGCTGTCATCGATGTGGATGCCGTGCGCCCACAGGCGGTTGTCTTCGTCGCGCCGGTCCTGCTCGTCTCGCGCGGAGGTCGTCACGGCTGCCACCCTTCGAGGTTCGACCCGGCGTCACACCACATTGTGCGGGTGCCGGTCAACGAGGCGAGGTGGTGAGACGGAGGCCGCCGCGGCCCGCGACACCGCAACCCGACCTCGTGCAGCAAGCCGTGGCAGCTGATCGATGCCGAGGTATCTGTGGGGCATTCGGATGCCATCCGGCCGACACGCCGGACCAGCCTGAGGTGTCGCAGGGCGAGCCGCGCCGCTTCCGGACGTGATGCTGCCGCTACACTCGGCCTGCACGTCCGACGCCGTCTCCCTCCGGGATCGCCTGTGCCGTATTCGTACGACGTCTTCGTGAGCTACCGGCGGGCGAATGCCTGGCCGCGCTTCGTCAGCGAGACGTTCCTGCCGATGTTCCGGCACTGGCTCGGAGCCGAGCTGGACGCGTCACCGCGGATCTTCTTCGACGCTGACGTCATCGAGACCGGCGATTCGTGGCCGCACAAGCTCGCCGAAGGGATCGCCGGCTCGAAGCTGCTGATGTGTCTGTGGTCGCGCGAATACTTCAGCAGCGAGTGGTGCCTTGCCGAGCTGGGCCACATGCTCGCGCGGCGGGAGGCGGTCGGCAACGGACGCGGAGCGCCGCCGCCACTGGTCGTGGCCGCGGTGATCCACGACGGCGACGACTTGCCCACGCAGCTGCGCGACATCCAGCGGTACGACATCCAGCAGTACGCGAACCCCTGGCTGGCTGCGGGAAGCCCGACAGCAGAGGAGTTGTCCAACCGGGTGCGAGTGCTGGCGGCTCACGTGGCGAACGCATTGCGACAGACCCCCGAACACGACGCCGGATGGAGCGGGCTCGCCACGGAACAGTTCATCGAGCTGCACCGCAGGCGGACCCTCCAGCGCACCGTTCCCAGCCTGGGCGGCGATCCGGCATGATCGCCACCTTCTACTCGTTCAAGGGCGGCACCGGCCGCACCATGGCACTGGCCAACATCGCCGTGCTGCTGGCGAAGGCCGGGCGCCGGGTCCTCGTCGTGGACTTCGACCTCGAGGCTCCGGGGGTCTGGCGGTACTTCGCGGACATCCACGCCGGTCTGGACTCACGCCCCGGCCTGCTCGACATGCTGCACGACCGCGTGCGTCGCCCACGCTCCGAGCCGCCGGACTGGCACGATTATGTCACCCGGATCCGGATCGGGGCGGAGTCGCTGACGCTCATGACCACCGGCCGCCAGGACACCGGCTACCCCGCCCGGGTGCTGGCCTTCGACTGGCCGGCGTTCTTCGACCTGCACGGCGGCGGACAGTACTTCGAGCAGCTGCGCGCCGACTGGCTCACCGAGTTCGACGTCGTGCTCGTGGACAGCCGGACCGGCATCACGGACATCGGCGGCGTCTGCCTGATCGCTCTGCCCGACCTGATCGTGCCGGTGTTCGTCGCCAACCGCCAGAACGTCGACGGCGTCGTGGACGTGCTGCGCCGAGCCCAGGCGGGCCGCCAGGCTCTGGCCTACGACCGACCGCCGGCGCTGGTCCTGCCGCTGCTGTCCCGCTTCGACAGCCGCACCGAGCTCGAGTTCGTCAACGAGTGGCTGAGCATCGCCGCTCAGCGCTTCGGCGAGTTCTACGCGGACTGGCTCCCCCGCCGCGTCGACGCAAGGGTGGTCCTGGAACGCACGAAACTGCCCTACGTCGCCTACTTCGGGTTCGGCGAGAAGCTCGCCGTCCTGCTCCAGGGTGTGACGGACCCCGACTCCCTCGGCTACGCCCTCGACACCGTGGCCCACCTCATCGACACCCGCCTCCAGGACCTCTCCAGGATCGCACCCGCGAAGCCGCCCGCCGTCGTCCCGACGGCGACGGCCCAGCTCGGGCCCTCGAACGATTCATGGATCGCGACGGTGCTCGCGAACGGCGAGGTGAGGGGGGCAGCGTTCGCGTTGGACCGCAACCGGCTCCTGACCCCCGGCTACATGGAACGGGACGGATCCAGGTTGCAGGTCCGGTTCGACAAGGCCGGGATCGGCGAGCCGATCGAGGTCGTTGAGGTTCGGCGACCCGAAGCCGCCGACCAGGTCGACGCCGTCGTACTGATCCTGGCAGAGCCGATTCCCGGATCGGTCCGGCTGCCGCGCCTGGGCTTCCCTGAGCCCGGCGACCTGGTCGGGCACCGTTGGTGGAGCTTCGGCATGCCGGAGCACGGCGATCGATTCGGCATGGCCGCGTACGGGACGATCGTGGCGACCTTGACCTCCGGTCTCGTGCAGGTGGACCCGAGCTCCAAGAGGGGCATCAATCACGCGTTCGGCGGTGCGCCGCTGTGGTCTCCCGAACACGACGCTGTGGTCGGCATCATCGTCGGCGCGAGGAAGGAGGGCGATGGCGTGGCACTCACGCTGCACCACGTCGATCGCCAACTGCCGAACGAACGGCTCCGGCGGCTGGCTGATCCGGCCCGGCAGACAGGCTTGGGACCGCACGAGACGCAGACGCTCGTCACGGCGCTCGCCGATCTCGTCCCCCACCCGGCCGCGGCCCACCACATCCTCGATGACATCGACTATCCACCGGGTCGCGTCCCCAGCTTCACCGCCTTTGCGACGCCGGAGCTGTTCTGGGCAGCGGTCGTCACCGAGCTTGAGAACGGCATCATCAGTGACGGAGTGCCGCGGCTGGTGCGGGCCGTGCTGCAGTCGTACCCCTTCAACAGCGCACTCCAGCGGATCAGGGAGGCGCTCGGCTGAGGAAACCGCGACGCTGCGATCCTTGCGGGGCCCGTCGGCGCCCGCGGGGGGCACCGCGAGCACGAGCAGCGCGACGTGCGCTTCGACCCGACGGACCGCACGGACCCGCACTGGGCCATCGACGCCACCGACCCGTCGACGCGTCGTGGTTCAGCCGGGGAACAGTAGGTTGCCGATGCCGTCGATGCCGCCGTCGGGGTAGTGGCCGGACACCTCGGGAGCGGCCTGCAGCGACAGGATCCGGTTCGGGTCGTCGGGCCGGGCGACGCGGATCTCGGATCCGTCGTCCGGCAGCACCCAGGCCTGCAGCTTCGCACCCGGTGTCAGTGCCGCGGCGTCGGCGGTGCGCAGACGGTACCCGATGAAGTCCAGGACATGCTCCTCGACACCTTCGAAACGCAGTTGCAGTCGCACGGTCCGGCGCTCGGAGTTGGTGTCGACGGGCGCGGCGTCGATCGCGACGATCTCGGCCGTCATGCGCGCACCTCGCCGCAGGATGCGACGATTCCGCCGGTACACGCCGATGCCCACCGCCGCGGCGGCGCCCACGGCCACGACCCCGAACACCGACGCCCACCCCACTCCGGCAGCGTCGCCAGTTCCATCCCCATGGACGGACAGTATTGCGTGCGGTCAACGAGGGGGCGTGGCGAGGCGCAGGGCCGCCGCGGCGACCGACTGGCCGAGCTGGTCCGCCGGGGGCAGTGCCGGCAGGTCGCGGCGCATGCCGATGACGCTCTCCACCATGCCGAAGACCAGGTCGCCGGTCACGTCCGCTGAGGGGGTGCCGGCGACGGCGGCGACGAGGCGGCGGTACGCGGACCTGAGCTGCTCGCGTTCGGCGCGGAACCGGGTGAACGGTTCGGTCGCGATCTCCGGAAGGGCGTACAGGATGCCGACGTTCCATCGTGCGCCGAGCAGGATCCCGACGTCGTACCGGACGAGCGCCTGCAGTGCTTCGGCGGGGTTCAGCGCCTGCTGGGCGAGTTGTTCGGCGTAGGTGAGCGACGGGCGGACGGTGGATTCGAGCAGTTCGGCGAGGATCTGTTCCTTGGTGCTGAAGTGGTAGTACAGCGACGCCTGCCGTACCCCGACCATCTCGGCGATCATGCGGGTCGAGGTGGCGGCGTACCCGCGTTCGGAGAAGAGCTCGGCCGCGGCGTCGAGGATCTCCTCGCGGGCGGTGCCGGCGGGCAGGCGCCGCGCTCCGGAGCGGGGACGGCCGACGGAAGGTGCGGAGCTCACGCCCGCATCGTCGCACGCGATCGGGGTCCGGGGCGATGTGAGCGGGACGTAACCGCGCCGAGACATCCGGCAATCGAACGTTTACGGCGGAGAAACGCCTGTCGATCTCACGGCGAGAAATCTGTCACCCGACAGGTATTCGGGCGGCGGGACCCCCAGACCCGCCGCCGCCTGCGTCGAGGAGGCGGTCTTGTCCACTACTCCAACCCTGGCGGCGCCGCCGGCGAGCGACCGGGCCGACGCCGCGGACCTGCGTGGTTTCGGCTACCGGCCCGAGCTGCGCCGCAGCATCGGCAGCTATGCGTCGTTCGCCGCCGGGTTCTCGTTCGTCTCGATCCTCACGACGGTCTTCCAGCTCTTCGCCTTCGGATTCTCGTTCGGCGGCCCGGCCTTCTTCTGGACCTGGCCGCTGGTCTTCGCCGGCCAGTTCATGGTGGCGCTCAACTTCGCCGAGCTCGCCGCCCGCTACCCGCTCTCCGGCTGCATCTACCAGTGGTCGCGGCGGCTGTCGAACGCCACGATCGGCTGGTTCGCCGGATGGGTCATGATCGTCGCGCAGATCGTCACGGTCGCCGCCGCCGCCATCGCCCTGCAGGTCGTGCTCCCGCAGATCTGGTCCGGCTTCCAGCTCGTCGGCGGCGATCCAGCGCTCACCTCGACCAGCGGCGCCACCAACGCCGTCGTCCTCGGCTCGATCCTGATCGCGTTGACGACGCTGGTGAACGTCATCGGCGTGCGGCTCATGGCGATCGTCAACAGCGCTGGCGTGACCCTGGAGATCATCGGCGTGGCGGCCGTCGTGATCCTGCTGCTGTTCAACATCGAGCGCGGACCGGGCGTCGTCTTCGACACCGGCGGGATGGGCAGCGGCCTGTCCTACGTCGGCCCGTTCCTGGTGTCGGCGCTGATGGCGGCGTACGTGGTGGTCGGGTTCGACAGTGCCGGCGAGCTCAGCGAGGAGACCCGCGACCCGCGGCACATCGCGCCACGCACGATCCTGCGGGCGCTCGCCGCCTCCGGCATCGGCGGTGGCCTGATGCTGCTGGTCGCGCTGATGGCCGCGCCGAGCCTGACCGACGGCCGGCTCGCCACCGAAGGCCTGCCGTACGTGCTGACGAGCCGCCTCGGTGAGACCGGCGGACGGATCCTGCTGATCGACGTGGCGATCGCGGTCGCGGTCTGCACCCTCGCGATCCAGACCGCCGGCAGCCGGATGATCTTCTCGATGGCGCGCGACGGCGTCCTGCCGTTCTCCGGCGCGCTCAGCAAGGTCAACCCGCGCACCGGTACCCCCGCGTGGCCGGCGATCGTCGTCGGGGTCGGCGCGGCCGCGGTCCTGCTCGTCAACATCGGCCAGGCCGCCCTGTTCACCGCCCTGACCAGCGTCTGCATCGTCATGCTGTACATCGCCTACGCCCTGGTGACGATCCCGCTGCTGATCCGGCGCAGCAAGGGCTGGCCGGCCAGCGAGGAGGCCGCCGCCACGGAGCGCGGCGGCAAGCTGTTCTCCCTCGGCAGGTTCGGCATCGTCGTCAACGCCCTGGCCGTCCTGTACGGCATCGGCATGATCCTGAACCTCGGCTGGCCCCGGCAGGAGGTGTACGACCCGGCCGGCGAGCACTGGTACCTGCACTACTTCCCGCTGCTGTTCGTCGGCGCCGCCCTGCTCGCCGGGGCCGCGGCATACCTGCGCCACCGCGCCCGGGTCACCGCCCTGCGCCCGACACCTGCGTTCGCCGCGCCCGTCACCACACCGATCACCGCGCCCATCGCCGCGGGAGAGACCGCATGAGCACGGCAACGACCAGCGGCGCGCGGGCGCACGCCCGCGCCCAGGGCGGCACCGTCGTGGAGTGCATGCCGACCGTACCGGCCGGTGCGGGCCTCAGCTGGGCCGAGACGGTCCCGGGTGGTGGCTACGCCAGCAAGCGGCTCGCCCGCGGCACCACACTGCAACTGACCGACCTGTACGGCGACGCCTGCGTGTCGGTGCTGCTGTTCAACGCCGACGAGCCGTGGGAGCGCCTCAACGTCGCCGACACCGTCAAGGTCCTGTGGCAGGCGTACATCGGCGAGGGCCACCTGCTGCTGTCCGACCAGGGGCGGGTCCTCGCCTCGGTGACGGCCGGCGCCCCGGACCGTTCGGACACGTTCTGCGGCACCTCGACGCTCGCGAGCAACACCGGCAGGTACGGCGGCGGCGCCCCGCACACCGGGACACCGGCCGGGCGGGAGCTGTTCGTCCTGGCCGCCGCCAAGCACGGGCTGACCCGCCGGGACCTGCCGCCGAGCATCTCGTTCTTCCAGGGGGTCCGCGTCGGTGACGACGGCACGTTCGCCTGGCTCGGGTCGGCCGGGCCCGGGGCGACGGTCGAGCTGCGTGCGGAGCTGCCGCTGGTCGTGCTGCTCGCCAACGTGCCGCACCCGCTCGACCCGCGGGAGGCGTACACCTGCACACCCGTCCGCGTGCAGGCCCGGCCCGGCGCACCCACCGCGCCGACGGACGCGTTGTGGTCGCGGTCGCCGGAGGGCGAACGCGCGCTGCTCAACACCGCGGACTACCTGACCGCCCGGGGGAACGCATGACCACCACCGCAGCACCGGCGCTGGTCGCCGGCCGGATCGTGCTCGACGAGACCGTCGCGGCCCGCGCGCCCTGGTCGGCGATCGTGCGCCGCGGCCAGGTCCTGACCATCGTGGACCTGCACGGCAACCAGGCCGTCGACTGCCTGCTCTACAACGCCGACGACTCCGCCGAACGCTATTCGGCGCCGGACACGATCGCCGCGCAGGGCGGCATCTTCCTGACCACCGGCAGCGTGCTGCGCTCCAACGAGGGCCGGGCGCTGATGACCGTCGTCGGCGACGAGGTCGGCCGGCACGACACCGTCGGCGGCGCCTGCAGCCGGGAGTCGAACACCCTGCGCTACGGGCAGCACACCAAGCACCAGCACGCCTGCGTCGAGAACTTCCTCATCGAAGGTGCCCGGTGGGGGCTCGGCAAACGGGACCTGGTCAGCAACATCAACTGGTACATGAACGTGCCGGTCGACCCGGACGGCAGCCTCGGCATCGTCGACGGCATCTCGGCCCCCGGCCTGCGGGTCGCGGTACGCGCCGAGATGGACGTGCTGGTGCTGGTGTCGAACTGTCCGCAGATCAACAACCCGTGCAACGGCTTCGACCCGACGCCGGTCCGCATGATCGTCACCGGGGAGTAGCGCGTGTTCGACACCCTGCTGGTCGCCAACCGCGGCGAGATCGCCTGCCGCATCATCCGCACCGCCGCCCGGCTCGGCCTCAAGACGGTCGCGGTCTTCTCCGACCCGGACCGCGGCGCCCCGCACGTACGGCTCGCCGACCAGGCCGTACGGATCGGCCCGGCCCCGGCCCGGCAGAGCTACCTGCTGGTCGACCGGGTCCTCGGCGCGGCGCTGTCCAGCGGCGCCGGCGCGGTGCACCCCGGCTACGGGTTCCTCTCCGAGGACGCGGCCTTCGCCACCGCCGTCGAAGCGGCCGGGCTCGCCTTCGTCGGGCCGACACCCGCCCAGCTCACCGCGTTCGGCGCCAAACACACTGCACGCGAACTGGCGCACGCCGCCGGCGTACCGATGATCGAGGGCACCGGCCTGCTCGCCGGACTCGACGACGCCCTCGCCGCCGCCGACCGGATCGGCTACCCGGTGATGGTCAAGGCGACCGGCGGCGGAGGCGGCATCGGCATGCAGGCGTGCCACACACCGGCCGAGCTCACCGCCGCCTACGACCGGGTGGAACGCCTCGCCCTGGCCAGCTTCGGCAGCGGCGGCGTCTTCCTGGAACGCTTCGTGCAGCGCGCCCGCCACGTCGAGGTGCAGGTCTTCGGCGACGGCCACGGCCGCGTCGTCGCGCTCGGCGACCGCGACTGCAGCCTGCAACGCCGCAACCAGAAGGTGATCGAGGAGGCGCCCGCGCCCGGACTGTCCGGCGCGGTCCGCGAGCGGCTGCACACCTCGGCGGCGGCGCTGTGCGCGTCGGTGAACTACCGGTCGGCGGGCACCGTCGAGTTCGTCTACGACGCCGAACGCGAACAGGCGTCCTTCCTCGAGGTCAACGCGCGCCTGCAGGTCGAGCACCCGGTCACCGAGGAGGTCCTCGGCGTCGACCTGGTCGAGTGGATGCTGCGCCTGGCCCAGGGCGACGACACCGTCCTGGACACGCCCCGCCGGGGCGGTGCCGGCGCCGCCGTCGAAGCCCGCGTCTACGCCGAGGACCCCACCCGGGACCATCAGCCCAGCGCCGGCCTCGTCACCGACGTCGCGTTCCCCGCGGGCGTACGGGTCGACGGCTGGGTCGAAGCCGGCACCGAGGTGAGCACCGCGTACGACCCGATGCTCGCCAAAGTCATCGTCACCGGGGCGACCCGCGACGAGGCGTTCGCCAACCTGCGCAGCGCCCTGGCCGCCACCCGCGTCGACGGCATCGAAACGAACCTCGGCCTGCTGCGGGCAGCGGCCGGCAACGGCGACGTGCTCGCCGCCCGGCACTGCACGGCGACCCTCGCCGGCGTGGACGACACGGAGCCGCGCATCGTCGTGGAACGGGCCGGCACCCTGACGGCCGTGCAGGACTGGCCCGGCCGCACCGGGCTGTGGGAGGTCGGCGTGCCACCGTCGGGGCCGATGGACGACCTGTCGTTCCGGCTCGGCAACACCGCACTCGGCAACCCCGAAGGCGCCCCCGGCCTGGAGTGCACCGTCGACGGGCCGGCGCTGCGGTTCACCGCCGACACCACGATCTGTGTCACCGGCGCCGCGATGCCCGTCAGCGTCGACGGCGTCCCGGTGCCGCAGTGGGAGCCGGTACGGGTGCCCGCCGGTTCGGTCCTCGACGTGGGCCGGGCGACCGAGGGCGGGCTGCGGACCTACGTGCTCTTCGCCGGCGGGCTCGCCGTCCCGCGGTACCTGGGCAGCGCGGCGACGTTCACGCTCGGGCAGTTCGGCGGGCACGGCGGCCGGACCCTGCGCCTCGGCGACGTCCTGCGCACCGCCCCGACTCCCTCACCGGCTTCGGCGGCCACTGCCGTACCGGCGGCGCAGCGACCACAGATCCGCCGCGACTGGCAGATCAGGGTGACCGAAGGGCCGCACGCCGCACCGGAGTTCTTCACCCGCGACGACATCGACGCGTTCTACGCCGCGCAGTGGCAGGTGCACTTCAACTCCGCGCGCACCGGCGTCCGGCTCGTCGGCCCGAAACCGCGGTGGGCACGCACCGACGGCGGCGAGGCGGGCCTGCACCCGTCGAACATCCATGACACCCCGTACTCCGTCGGCGCCGTCGACTTCACCGGCGACGTACCGATCCTGCTCGGCCCGGACGGCCCCAGTCTCGGCGGGTTCGTCTGCCCCGCCACCGTCATCACCGCCGAACGGTGGAAACTCGGCCAGCTCTCCCCCGGCGACACCGTGCGGTTCGTGCCCGTCTCCGACCTCGACTTCACACCGCTCGTGCAGCCCGTCGACGACGGCATCCTGGCCCGCGACGACGACGTCACCTACCGGCGATCCGGCGACGACAACCTGCTCATCGAGTACGGCCCGATGACCCTCGACCTCGGCCTGCGGCTACGCGCCCACGCCCTCATGGACCGGCTGCGCGCCGAAGGCCTCGACGGCGTCGTCGACCTCACCCCCGGCATCCGCTCGCTGCAGGTCCACGCCGACCCCGCCCGCCTGCCGGTACGCAAGCTCCTCGGCGTGATCCGCGCACTGCAGGCCGACCTGCCCGCCACCCGCGACCTGGCCGTGCCCAGCCGGACCGTGCACCTGCCGCTGTCCTGGGACGACCCCGCCACCCGTGAAGCCATCGCCCGCTACATCAACGGTGTCCGCGACGACGCCCCCTGGTGCCCGTGGAACATCGAGTTCATCCGCCGCGTCAACGGCCTCGCGTCCGTCGACGACGTCCACCGCACCGTCTACGACGCCAGCTACCTCGTCCTCGGCCTCGGCGACGTCTACCTCGGCGCACCCGTCGCGACCCCGCTCGACCCGCGGCACCGGCTCGTCACCACGAAGTACAACCCGGCCCGCACCTGGACCCCGGAGAACGCCGTCGGCATCGGCGGCGCCTACCTGTGCATCTACGGCATGGAAGGCCCCGGCGGCTACCAGTTCGTCGGCCGCACCGTGCAGGTCTGGTCCCGCTGGCGGCGAGAAGCCGGCGACCCGTGGCTGCTGCGCCACTTCGACCGCATCCAGTGGTACCCGGTCGGCGCGGAGGAACTGCTCGACCTGCGCGCCGACGTCGCCGCCGGCCGGCACCGGCTGCGCATCGACGACGGCACCTTCCGTCTCGCCGACCACGAGGCTTTCCTCGCCGACAACGCCGCCTCGATCGCCGCCTTCCGGGCGGCGCAGGCCGCCGCGTTCAGCGCCGAACGCGACGCGTGGGCGGCGGCCGGCGAGTTCGACCCTCGCCCCGAACCTCCGGCGCCGCCCGCCGCCGGCGCAGTCTCCGTGCCGGAGGGCGGCGCGCTGGTCGAGGCGCCGTTCGTCGCCAGCGTGTGGCGCGTCGACGTGCGCCCCGGCGACCGGGTCACCGCCGGGCAGCCGCTGCTCGCCCTGGAAGCGATGAAACTGGAGAGCGTCGTCACCGCACCACGGGACGGCACGGTCACCGACATCCTCGTCACCCCCGGAGCCCAGGTCGCTCCGGGCAGCCCTCTGGTGGTGCTCGCATGACACCGACCGACCGCGTCCGCGCCGCCTACGCGCGCCTCGCCCTCGGCGAACGCCCCGAAGCCTGGATCACGCTGCGCCCCGAACGCGACGTGCTCGCCGACGCCGCCACCGTGGAAGCCCGCCTCGCCGCCGGCGAACACCTGCCGCTGGCCGGGCGCCTCGTCGCCGTCAAGGACAACATCGACGTCGCGGGCCTGCCCACCACAGCGGGCTGCCCCGCCTACGCCTACCAACCCGACCACAGCGCCCCGGCCGTGCAACGCCTCGCCGACGCCGGCGCGCTGATCCTCGGCAAGACCAACCTCGACCAGTTCGCCACCGGCCTCGTCGGCACCCGCAGCCCGTACGGCGCGGTCCGCGACGTTCGCGACCCCGCCCGAGTCGCCGGCGGATCCAGCTCCGGCTCCGCCGTCGCCGTCGCGCTCGGCATCGCCGACCTGGCCGTCGGCACCGACACCGCCGGCTCCGGCCGCGTACCCGCCGCGTTCCAGGGCATCGTCGGCGTCAAGCCGACACCGGGACTCGTCCCCACCGCCGGGGTCGTGCCGGCCTGCCGCAGTTTCGACTGCGTCACCGTCTTCGCCCGTACCGTCGCCGAAGCAACACACGCCGTCGCCATCATGAGCGACGCGGCGTTCCCGGCGGACGCACCGCTCGCGGCGCCGCCGCACCCGATCGTCGCCGTGCCGGACCGCGACGACCTGACCGGCATGTCACCGGCGTGGCTCGACGCGTTCGAACATGCCATGAAGTCCTTGGAGGCCCACGGCGCCCGGCTGCGGCCGATCCGGCTGGCGCCGTTCCTCGCCGCGGCGAAGCTGCTCTACGACGGCGGGTTCGTCGCCGAACGGTACGCCGCCGTCGGCGCCTTCATCGACGCGCACCCCGACGACATCGACCCGACCGTCCGGGCCATCATCAGCGCCGCCCGCGACATCCCCGCCCACGTTCTCGTCGCCGACACCGAACGGCTCGCGCACCTGCGCCGCGAAGCCATGACCGCCTGGGGCGACGCGGACGCGCTCCTGCTGCCGACCACCCCAATCCACCCGACGATCGCCGAGGTCACCGCCGACCCGATCGGGGTCAACGCCACCGTCGGCACCTACACCAACTTCTGCAACCTGTTCGGCCTCAGCGCCGTCGCCGTCCCAGCCGGCGAGGCCGGCGGCACCAACTTCGGCGTCCAGGTCATCGCCCGCGGCTTCGCCGACGCGGTCGCCGCCGACATCGCCGCCCTGCTGGCCGGCGAAACCCCGACGGGCCCGCACCACCGGGGACTGCCGGTGATGGTGGTCGGCGCGCACCTGACCGGACAGCCGCTCAACCACCAGCTCACCGAGGCGGGTGGCCGCCTGCTCCGCCAGGTCCGCACCGCACCGCAGTATCGGCTGCACGCCCTGCCCACCGAACCACCGAAACCGGGGCTGGTCCGCGTCGCCGACGGTGGCGCCGCCATCGACGGCGAACTGTGGGAACTGCCGCACGCCGCGGTCGGCCCGTTCCTGGCCGCGCTCCCCTCCCCCATGGCGCTGGGAAAGGTACACCTCGACGACGGCTCGACCGTCACCGGCTTCCTGTGCGAAGCCGTCGCCGTCGAAGACGCCCCCGACATCACCGGCCACGGCGGCTGGCGCGCCTACCTGGCTTCCGAGCCTGGGAGCCAGAGTGCTCGCTGACCTGCTGACGGCGGCCGAGAATCAGGACGATGGGCAGGCTGCGTGGACGGCGGCGAGGATCTGGCCGGTGACCGGGGCCGGGTGGGACACAAGCGTGAGGTGGGAGCCGCCCGGCACCTGCAGGATCTTCGCGTTGGCGCGGCGGGCCATCGCCTGCTGCGACTCCGGGGTGATGATCTTGTCCGCGGTACCGATGACGTACCAGGACGGGATCGCCTGCCAGGCCGCGGCCTTCGACGGGGTCGTGAACGCACGCATCGTGGCCGGTCGCTGCCCGGCCCACAGGGTCATCGCGACCGGCTTGGGCAGGTCCTGGCCGAAGGACTGCAGGAACACCGGCTGCTTCAGATACAGCTCGGCGTCGCCGGACGGTGCGCCCGCGTAGGGAACCTGGTCGTACAGGGTGCCGGGCTGGGCGCCGAGGGCGGAGGTCGCGCCGCTGAGCTGCGCGGTCGTCTCGCCGATCGCGGGTGCGGCGGCGTCGACGTAGACCAGCTGCCGCACCGCCGGGTTGCCCGCCGCGGCGTTGGTGATGACGGAGCCGCCGTAGGAGTGCCCGACGAGGACGATCGGCCCGTCGATCGTCTTCAGGAACGCGGCCAGGTCCGCGGCGTCGCCGGTGAGGCCGCGCAGCGGGTTGGCGAAGGCGCGCACCACGTACCCCTCGCGCAGCAGCCGATCGGTCACGCCGTTCCAGCTGGAGGTGCCCGCCCACGCGCCGTGGACCAGCACGACCGTCGGCTTCCCGGCGCAGGCCGCCGCGGTGGGTGCCGCGACCGCGGCGCGCGGTGGTGGCGGGCCGTCCGCGCCGATGACGCCGGCGCTGGCCACGGCCAGGACCGTGGCGAGCGCGGCGAGTGCCGGGGTGCTGCGCAACGTCTTCATCTCGTGCCTCCCGCTTCAGGCGGCGATCCCCGCGCGGTGCGGCCGGTGCGCGACGGCGGGGACGCCGAGGTCGCCGATCGCAAGGTCGGTGGTGGTGTGCGGGCGTACCGCGGCGGCGAGCGTGGTCAGGACGTGGCCTCCGCGATCGTCGGCGTGTCCTCGGTGTTCGGACCGGTGTACAGGTTGCCGTGCCGGTCGGCCGCGGACGCGTACAGCAGCGCCACGTCCGGCCGCAGGTCCACCAGCATCCGCGCGTACAGCTCGACGTGGGTGTGGATCGCGCCGACCGCCACCGTGCCATCGGCGACCAGGTGCGCCATCCGGACGCTCTGCGGGCCCGCGTACGCCAGATCCAGCCGCGACGCGATGCCCCGCTCGAACAGGTCGAGGTGCTCCGCACGGGACACCGACCCGATCAGCATGTGCCGGCCGGGGTCGCCGCCGGCCAAGATCCTGGACAGGAAGTCCGCCTGCTTCTGGTTGTCACCCTCGAGGGCGACCGTGTCACCCGGTGGATGACGGCCTCCAGCACCTGCCGCAGCTCGGCCGGGCGGATCAGCTTGCCGTCTGCATGCCGCTGCTTGGCGGTCCGCCGGCTGTCCCACACACGCTTCCGCGTCACGGTCTCGTTCATCGGCCTACCACCCATCAGGGGGTTCCGGTGCGTCGGTCCCCACCGTACTGCGCGAATCCCGTTACGCCACAACGGCTTCGGCAGGTTTGACCGCCCACTGCACGGGAACACGCGGCCCGGCCGAGAGCAGTGCCGTCCGCCGCGGTCGGACCGATGGTGCCGGGAAACCCTCGCCTCTGGCCGAGTTCCGCGACGAGCAGCGACACATCATGCTCGTCATCGAAGAGGCGTGCTGACGACGGTCCCGCCCTTGACGCCCGGGCGAAGCGAATTTCGAAACCTTTGACACCAATGCGAAGGCGGCCCAATACTGGCGCCATCGACACCCGTCAAAGCCGGACGCCGACCGGTTCGTCGCACGCCGCCCTGAGGAGGAACGCGCGCATCATGAACACGCGTAGCCGTCTGCTCGCCACCGCTGTCGCCGTAACGGCGGCCGCGGCTCTCACCACCTTCGTCGCCTGGGCCGCCACCCCGGCGAACGCCGCGACCTGTAACGGGTACGTCGGGCTCACGTTCGACGACGGTCCGGGCACCAACACCGGCAACCTGCTCAACGCCCTGCGCCAGAACGGGCTGCGGGCCACGATGTTCAACGAGGGCCAGTACGCCGCCCAGTATCCGGCCCAGGTCCGCGCGCAGGTCGACGCCGGCATGTGGGTCGGCAACCACAGCTACACCCACCCGCACCTGACCCAGCAGAGCCAGGCACAGATCGACTCGGAGGTCTCCCGCACCCAGCAGGCAATCGCCAACGCCGGCGGCGGCACACCGAAGCTCTTCCGGCCGCCGTACGGCGAGACCAACTCGACCCTGCAGTCGGTCCTGTCGCGCTACGGCCTGACCCAGATCATCTGGGACGTCGACTCGCAGGACTGGAACAACGCCAGCGTCGACGCGATCGTCCAGGCCGCCGGGCGGCTCACCAACGGCCAGATCATCCTCATGCACGACTGGCCGGCCAACACCGTCGCCGCCATCCCGCGCATCGCCCAGGGCCTGGCGTCGCGCAACCTCTGCGCCGGCATGATCTCCCCGCAGACCGGCCGGGCGGTCGCCCCCGACGGCGGGACCAACCCGACCACCCCGCCGCCGACCACCCCGGGCGGTGGCACCTCGCAGCCGCCGAACTCTCCCCCGCCGGCGGGTGGCGCCTGCTCCGCGACGTACACGGTCACCAACTCGTGGCAGGGTGGATTCCAGGGCTCGGTCACGGTACGCGCCGGGACCGCCGCCATCTCGCGGTGGACGGTCAAGTGGACGTTCGCCAACGGCCAGACGATCACGCAACTGTGGAACGGCACGCTGAGCACGTCCGGCTCGGCCGTCACCGTGACGAACGTGTCGTACAACGGCGCCGTCCCGGCCAACGGCACGACCTCGTTCGGGTTCACGGGCACCTGGAACGGCACCAACGCCGTACCCGCCCTGACCTGCACTGCATAACGCGACCGCCGACATCCGCGACGACTGCCGGGCGGGCGCCCACCTCGAGGCGCCCGCCCTCCGGGCAGTAACGCCGCCGCGCCGAGGAAACCCTCCTCGAATGGTCAGGCGAACCGGCGGCAGTGCGGCGTCGGGATGCGCCGAACTGCCGTGGGCAGTGCTCGTCGCTGGTCGCCGGTCAGGATGGCGTGGTGGTGTCGCTGCGCAACTGGACCAGCAGCTCGTCCCGGTCGGTGAGCAGCTCGCCGAGCAGTCGCCGGCCGACCGCGAGCAGGTCGGCCACGTGGGTCGTGCTCAGCCGGTACATCACCAGCGACCCGTCGCGGTAGGACGTGACGATCCCGGCACGGCGCAGCACGGCGAGCTGCTGTGACAGGTTTGACGCCTCGACGTCGATCTCCGCGAGGAGGTCACGGACCGGCCGCGGCCCGTTCTGCAGCAACTCCAGCACCCGGATCCGTGCCGGGTGGCCCAATGTGCGGAACAGCTCGGCCTTCGCCTGATGCAGCGGAACCGGCACCCCCGCCTCCTCGCCTGACCGTGGCCGGCCCTGACCGGCGCCGGCTGTCGCGGGCCAACCGGTTGACGACTTGCGCAGTTGAAGAAGTCTTCACACGGCCCTCGAACACATAGATCGTCTCGCCTTCGGCGCGACCGGAATCGCACACCGTGTGCGACGCGGCGTTGGCCGGGAACCCGATCCTGAACCCGGCCGGTCATCGACATGCGATCGGCGCTCGGTCCGCACGCTCGACCGCGTCAGTGGTTGTGCTGCTCCCGGCGCTCGTTCACCGCTGCGCCGATGGAGGTGACCGTCTGCGTACCGCCGCAGCCCCGGATCGAGAGGACACGTCATGCCGGACCTGGACGTCGCGCTCAAGGAAGCGATGCAGATCGAAGGCGCCGTCGGCGCGGCGCTCGTGGACTACACCAGCGGCATGGCCCTGGGCACCGCCGGAGGTGGTCGCGACCTCGACCTGACGATCGCCGCGGCCGGCAACAGCGACGTCGTCCGCGCGAAACTGCGCGCCATCGAGATGCTCGGCATCACCGAGCAGATCGAGGACATCCTGATCACCCTCGGCGGCCAATACCACCTGCTGCGACCGCTGACCAGCCGCAACGGCAAAGGCACGTTCTTCTACCTGGTGCTGCTCAAGCACCGCGCCAACCTCGCCATGGCCCGGCACCGGCTCCGCATGATCGAAACCGAGACCGATCTATAGTTGGGTGATCTTTGACCCGGTCGCCGCCGGCGGTCGAGGGGCTTCGCCGGCCCGGACGAAGCCTGCCTCGGCGACCGCGTCCAGCGTTGCTGCCCACGCTCGGCGAGCTTCCCGGCGTCCCGGCCGCCGATCCGTACACGAAACGACCGATTTTCGACAGCCCCGCCGTGATACCCGGACCACAATGTGATCATGATGAGGTTCATGTCGCCTGGCAGATGGCCGCACGCCGCGCTGCTGGTTGCCGCCACGTCGCTGGTCTGGCTGATCGCCGGGTTCGCGGGCGCGCTGGGCGGGTCGCTGTGGTGGGTGGTGGCGGCGGTACCGAGCGCGGCACTGCTGGTCGTGCCGTTCCTGCTGTTCCGGCTCAGCGCCGAGCGGATCTGGCCGACCTGGGTGGCGCTCGGCTTCGTGTTCGTGCTGCTGCTGACCGCGTTTGCCGGCCCTGCTGACTGGTACCTGCGTGCCGCCGGCACCCGCACCACCGCGACGGTCCGCGACGTGTCCTGCATGGAGAGCCGCGACGGCCGATGCCTGTACAACTACACGCTGCACGACGCAGCCGGCGAGCCGCTGCCGGGCGAGTTCCGCGACACGGTCGAGTACGAGTCCGGAGCCGCGGTCGACGTGGTCGTCGATCCGCGCGGACTGCTCGGGCCCCGCCTCGCCGCCGACCTCGACAGCCGGGTCTTCGACGTCATCACGCTGATCGGATTCGCCGGCCTGGCCGCAACCATCGCCGCCGCGACCGCTCTCGGGCGCCGGGCCACCGCGAAGCACCCCGCCGCGAAGTGAACCTGTGCCCGCCCTCGCCGTCGCACCAACGCGTCCTCGATACGCGAGAAGCCGGGCCGGTCTAGTCCAGGTCCTTGAGCAGGTAGAACGCGGTGTCGCTGCCGTACTCGGCGAGGGCGGCTTGCAGCGCCGCCCGGTAGGCGTCCCGCTCGTCCTCGGTACGATGCGGCGCACCGTACAGCGGGAACAACGCCTGCAGGGCCATGTCTCTCCCGTCTTGGCCCACCTCGGGCGCGAGGGCCATCAGCTGCGTCCACGCGCCGGGCACGCGGCCGGCGTAGCGCGTGATCGGGTGGCTGAAGTCGTCGTAGTGGAACCGCCTGGTCTGCTCGCCGACCCGCACGAGCGCCTCCAGGACCTCGGGCGTGGCGCTGTCCATCCGCTCGAGGTACCACGCGGCCTGCACGGCCCGGCCGTCGTCGGCCCCGTGCAGGTCGGCGAGCACCGCCGCGAGGATCTCGGGATCCGGCCGCACCCCGGCGCAGACCACGCACCCGCACCGCTCCCGCGCGGCGTCGACGCGGCCGGCCTCCTCTTCGGTCAGCTCGTCGAACGACAGCAGCAGGTTGTCGCCCCGCAGCCCGTCGTCGTCCACGAGCCACAGCCGGTCGCGCACGACCACCAACCGCTCCTCGCCCGCCGCCACGTCGGGCCGCGGTCCGGTGATGGTGACCCCGCGCCGCCCGGCGACGTACCCGATCTGCTCCCAGTCGACAGCGACAGCGACCATGCACCAGTGCGCCCACGCGAGCATTGAGCGCGGGCAGCAGCCGGCGGGGTTGGGGAACCGCCAGTACATCCGCCGGTCGCCGGCTTGATGCGGCTCCGCGGCCGGTTCGAGCTCGTCGAGGTAGTCGTCCAGCTCGTCGTAGGCCTTCCCGCCGAGCACATGGAACCACTGCGCGAACGTCCGCATCTCCTCCCACATCGCCACGCGCGCCGCGTCGACGTCGCCGTCACCATCAAAACTGATCGAGAGCACAATGCCACCCATGCGCGCGGACGCTACCAACCGGGCGCAACCGGCCCGGTCACCCGCACGGTGGCGGCGACGGCCGCGTACTGCTCGAACGTGCACGGGTACAGCTGCATGGCCGAGTGCTGTGGCACGTGGTCGGCGGCGCGCATCGCCGTGAACGTTTCCCGGCGGCGGGCCGCGTCGCCGCTGCTGAACGCCGTCCGAACACGCGATCCGGTCCCGGCGGCGTGCGCGGGCGGCGGCATCGGGGCAGCATCGAAGCGCATCGACAACTATCGAGGAGGAGCGCCCATGCGATCAGCGCGGATGTGGTCCCGTACGACGATCGTCGCGGCCGCCACGGTCATCGTCGGGTCGACCGGGGTGCTCGCGACGACGCTGGCCGCGCACGCCGCCGCCGGATGCCGGGTCAAGTACACCGTGACGAGCCAGTGGCAGGGCGGCTTCGGCGCGAGCGTGGACGTCACCAACCTCGGCGATCCTCTCGCCGGCTGGCGGCTGACGTGGTCGTTCACCGCCGGGCAGACCGTCACACAGTTGTGGAACGGCACGGTGAGCCAGTCGGGGTCCGCCGTGACGGTCACGAATGCCGCGTGGAACGCCGCCCTCGGCACCGGCGCCACCACGAACTTCGGCTTCGGCGGCACCTGGAACGACGCGTCCAACCCCGTGCCGGGGACCTTCGCGCTCAACGGCGTCGCCTGTACGGGTAGCACGACTTCCACCTCACCGACGGCATCGCCCACCGCTTCCGGCAGTGCTCCGGCGGGGACCGTGCTGGATCAGGTCAGCACGGTGGGGCGGGTCCGAGCGGCCGGGACCGCCGTGCAGTTCACGTGGCCCGGCACGTACTTCGAGGGCCGGTTCCGCGGTACCGGCGTCGGCCTGGTGCTCAACGACGCCAACAACGACTACGTCGTGCAGGTCGACGGCACGACCGTGGCGAACCTGGTGGCGCCGGGGCGGACCACGTACTGGGTGCGCGGCCTACCGGGCGGCGAGCACACCGTACGGCTGGCGAAGCGGACCGAGAGCCCGTGGGCCGCGGGCGAGTTCGGCGGCCTGGTCGCCGACACCGGCGGCGCGATCCTGGCGAAGGCCGCCAGGCGCAGCCGGCAGATCGAGTTCATCGGCGACTCGTGGACCGCCGGCTACGGCAACATGTCGACGACCCGCGACTGCAACAGCAACGGCGGCGTGACCCGCAACTCCAACGCCGACGCGTCGTTCGGCGCGCTGACCGCGAAGGGTCTCAACGCCGACTACCAGATCATCGCCTGGTCCGGCATGGGCATGGTCCGCAACTACGGCGGCCAGAACACCGCGTACAACTTCCCGGCGAGCTACTACGACAAGGACCTGCAGGCGCTGTACAACAGCGGCGTGTGGCCGGTGCCGAGCACGTGGCGGCCGCAGGTCGTGGTGGTCGGCCTGGGCATCAACGACTTCTCCACGGCGCTGACGTCCGGCGAGAAGTGGTCGACGACCGGCGCGCTCGCCGCCTACTACCGCGCGGCGTACCAGACGTTCATCGACAGGCTGCGGACCCGGTACGGCACGAGCACGCAGATCGTGCTCACATACCCAGACCTGACGTACATGACGACGGCCTTCGCCGACTCGATCCAGCAGATCGTCCAGGCCCGCAACAGCGCCGGCGACGCCCGGGTCTCGTCGCTGTACTACGACAACACCGCCCTGGGCCTGGACCTGCTGGGCTGCGACTGGCACCCGTCCCTGCACGACCACCAGGTCCTCGCCACCGCCCTGTCCTGGCATCTGTCGACCCTCCCCCTGGCCTGGTGATCGGCTGTCACGCTGAGCGCGGTGCCGCGTGGTGCGGCGTGGTGCTGACCTCGCGGAGCGGCGAGCTCGAAGCGGTCACAGGCGGCCGCGGGCAGACCTGGTGTGCCGGGCCGTCTCGGCCGCGTCGGCGTCGAAGAGGGCTCGCCAGGCGATGGCCTGCCGGGGCGTAGGGTCGCCGCTGAGGGTGGCCGCGTGCAGGTCGATGCGGTCCAGCAGCGGTCGCAGCTGTTGCCACTGGTCGAACGTCAGGTCCAGGTACTGCAGCGACGGCAGGTCGGCAAGGACGGTGAGGTCGGCCGTGGCGGCGCGGGCGAGGGACAGTCCGTGCAGGTTCGGGACGCTCCGCAGCGGCGTCAGGTCGCGCGGTTCGGTGCCCCCGAACAGGGCCAGTGAACGCAGGGCCGGGTGGCCGGCCAGCGGCGCCAGGTCCGACGCCCCGTTCACCATGAGATGCTCCACCGGCAGCGCTCCCAGCGGTGCGAGGTCCGCGCGGACGGTCATCGCCAGCACGCGCAGCCGGTGGAGCCCGGCGAGCTCGGCGGTGTTCACGGTGCCGTAGTACAGGCGCAGCTCCTGGACGTCGGGCAGCCGCCGCAGCGGTTCGAGGTCGATCTCGCCGCCGCCGCGCTTCTCCAGCCGGAGGTCGGGTCGCGGGGAGGTCCGGCGTGGCGGGCCGGCCAGCACTGTGGTGACGGAGTCGGCGACGTACCCGGGGCGGGTGCTCCAGTCGACGCCCACGTTGATGACCTGGCCCGGCCGGCCGTGCCGGGCCGGGGCGAGGTCGACGGCGAGGAAGTTGCCGCCGGCGTCGTCGGCGATCGGGATCCAGCCGGGGTGGCCGCTCGCCCGGCGGACCGTGCCGGCCGGGTCGGCGTCGAGGACGACCCGGTTCCACACCTCCGGCCAGCCGCCTCCGGCCGGCGCCGAGGTGATCCCGTGCATGCCGGTGACCTCGGCTAGCGGGTACCGGCGCCAGCCGTCGATCGTGCCGCCGCCGTCCGCCAGCGCGAACAACGCCCGCAGGTCCGGCGGCAGCCGGTGGCCGAGCTTCGCCTCCGCTGCCGCGATCTCGTCCTCGGTCGCGCCCGGAGGCAGGTCGTCGCCGCTCTGTTCCAGCAGCAGCGCGACCGCACGGTCGGGGTCGCCGGCGTACGTGGGATCCAGCGGGACCGGGTCCGGGTCGAGGCTTTCCGGTGGCACGCCGGTACGTAGCTGCACGGTGTAGGAGCTGCCGACGTTCGACTCGCGCAGCCCGAACCGGGCGACCGCGTCGAACTGTCCGTCGGCGTCGACGGTCAGGTGCACCATGGCCTGACGGAACTTCGTTCCCTCGGTGAGCCGGCCGAACAGTTCGAGCATCGGTGCGGCGACCGCGTCGTGGCGCATCTCGGGGTTGTACAGGCCGCTGCCGTCCTCGGCGACGTACCGCACTCCCTCACCGCCGTGCCCGCGGGCGACCAGGTCGACCGACAGCGTGGCCGTGCGCCAGCCGACCGGCCCGTGCTCGAACACGAGGCGGCCGGCGTCGCGCAGGGCGTCCGAGGCGGTGTCGCCCGGCGTGATCTCGTCCCCCGTAGCTGTCATGCCCCGCACCGTATCGCCCTCGATCGACCGATGGCACACCGCGGGCCTGGCGGATACGGCAGCGACAGCACCACCTCTCCTGCCGTGACGTCGTGGCGTTGAGGCCGGCCACGCCACCGTCTTCCGCTGCGTCCAACGCTTCGCGTCCGCCGCAGGCCGACGTCGCCGGTTGCAGCCCGGCACGCACAGGAGCACTTGTCCCTCCACGGACCTGGCGTCCGTGCGGTTTTCCGTGCCGCGCACGGATGACCGGTGGTGCGCCTCGGAGCACGCTGATCACCGACGTAGGACCATTGCGCTGAACCGAGAGGTGACACCATGAACAAGGCAGTGATCAGTCTCAACACAGGTCTGGAGGACGCCGAGACGGTCACCGTCGCGTTCCTCGTCGCCGTGGGGGCGGCCGAGCAGGGACGACCGACGCTGATGTTCCTGACCAAGGAGGCGGTCCGGCTGGCCACCGAGGGATTCGCCCAGGCCGTCGCCTGCGACGGCTGCCCCCCACTGGCGGATCTCCTCGACCGTTACGCCAAGGCCGGCGGCACATTCCTGGTCTGCCCGATCTGCGTGCAGGCCCGCAAGGTCGACCCGGCCGGATTCCGCGGCAACGCGGAAGCCGGCGGCACCGTCCAGATGTGGCAGTGGATCGGCGACGACCCTGCCGTGACCTTCAGCTACTGACAGCCTGGTGCCCAGAAGCAGGAGTCCGGCTCGGCCGTACATTCGGCGCTTCAGAATCTTGGCCCTCGTCGCGTTTCCGCTCGCCGCACTGCTCGCGGGAGGCTGTCAGGGTTGCGGCGCGCTCATGGCGCCGGCCCGGTGGGCGGCGGTGCGTTGCGTGTGATCGGCGGCGAGGATGAGGTAGACGCTCGCGGTCCAGGTGTACGCCCGGTCGCGGAGTCCGGCGCCGGTGAGGGCGTCGAAGTTCTCGGCGAATCCGGATCGTTCGCACAGTGCGCGGAACCGTTGGCTGATGTCGTCCGCGAGTTGGATGTGACCGGCCCGGCGCAGGCCGTCCTCGATGAGCAGGGTGGACGGAGCCCAGATCGGACCTCGCCAGTAGCCGTCGGGCTCGTACAGCGGGGACCGGGGGTGCTGCGTCGCCGGCCCGTACGCGGTGAGGTGGGTGCGGATGCGGTCGGCCAGTGCGGCGCTGACGGCCGGCGGCAGGTCGTCTCCGAGGGCCACGGCCATGAGGTTCAGGAGGCTGTCGCTGGTCCACGTCGTGGAGGTGCCGGGACGGCGGGCAGCGAACCGGTCGCCGGCCCACAGGGTGTCGAGCATCGCGGCCCGCAGCTGGTCGGCGGTCTCGGTCCACCGCCCCGCCTCCTCCGCGAGTCCGAGGGTCGTGGCAAGGTCGGTGAGCTCGCGGAGCTGCAGGATGAGGAAGGCGGCGAGGTCTGCGGACTGCACCAGGCGGTGCGGGTCGAAGGTGGTCGCGTTGTCCCAGCCGCTGTCGTTGCCGTGCTGGTAGTGCGGCAGGGTCTCGCCGGGGGCGCGGCGGGCCGAGAGCCAGAACGTGCTCCAGCGAGCCATCGCGGTGTAGGTCGCTCGCAGGTCCTCGGCGTCGAGGCCGGGCAGGTGCCGGCGCAGTTTGCGCAGGGCCCAGCCGTGAATGGGCGGCTTGACGAAGTTGTACAGGACCTCGGAGTGGGTGATGGAGTCCGGAAGGGCGCCGGCCTGGTCCTGGTGGTCGAAGACGATCTGGAAAATCCCGGCCAACGTTCGTGGACACAGCGCTAGCAACCGTGACGCCATCCCTCATCCGATATCTGTTCGGTCCGGGGCGGGTTGACCGAAGATGCGAAGTCGCTCGATGTGAGGTCCTGGGTGTGACATGCCACCCCGAATGCGGTCCGGCGGGTCCCGCAGTGCCTGGGTGTTGTCGGTCGCGACGTAGCCCGGCGCGATCGCGGTCGCGATGGCCGTGCTGACCCGGGTCTGGCTGGTCAGACGACGGCACGCACAACGCCGGGCTTCCGTACGGTGCTGAGTCCACCGGTCAGACCACGGTGCAGGGGATGCCGTTGAGAGTGAAGGCGGTCGGTTCGGCAGTGTTCCCGGTGTGGGTGGCTTGGAAGCCGATGTCGACGGTGGCCCCGGGCGCGAGGGTCCCGTTGTAGCTGACGTTGGTGGCGCTCACCTGGCCGCTGGACGGTGTGAAGGTGGCGTTCCAGCCCGACGTGATGGCCTGGCCTGAAGGCAGGGTGAAGCGGAGCGTCCAGCCGTTGAACGTCGCGGAGCCGGTGTTGGTGATGCTGATGCTGGCCGTGAACCCAGAGCTCCAGGTGTTCATCGTGTACGCGACCCGGGGACCCGAGCCACCGGTGGGAGACTGGCTGGGCGTGGGAGAGAGCGTGATGCTCGGCGACGGGCTGGTCGGCGGGGTGCCGCTCACGCTGGTCACGAACGTCGTCACGCTGCGGGCGGGAAGCGTGACGGTGACCGAGCCGTTCGCCATCGTCTGCGCGCTCTGCGGCGCGACGTTGCGGCTCGCGTCGGTCAGCCAGCTGGCGACGCTGCCGGACGCGGTGGTGCCCGCCAGGGTGAACTGCTGGCTCACCGACGAGGTGTTCTTGTTGACCGCGACGATCACCACGGTGTTGCCGCCCCGGTACGCCGAGACGTACACGTTCGTCGCCGGGTTCGCCGTCGCGTCGACCCGCACATAGCCCGGACGCACGAACCTGGCGAACTGCGCCATCATCGCGCCGCGCTTGCTGATCTGGCCGTCCTCCCGCATCGGCCCGTAACTGCGGCGGATCGTCCACCAGATGTACGCCTGGAACTCGGCGTCGACCATGGCGTGGTGGATGTGCTCCCCCACGTCGAGGGCCTGCGGCCAGAGGTCACCCGAATCGGAACTGTTCGGGTAGTAGACCTCGGTCATCCAGAGTTCCTTGCCCGCGCCCTTCTGCTTGAACAGCGGGTACGGGAAGTTCGCATACGACGTGCCGTAGAGGTGGGCCCCGATGATGTCCACATTGGCCAGCGCCGTGGCGTCGTTGAGGATCGGGTCCGACATCGACTTCACGTACTGGAACGACTCGGGGGCGATGACCCTGGTTCCGATCGAGCCGGCGTTCTCCCGCAGGAACCGGACGATTTCGGCGGAGGTCCACCACGTCCAGTCGGTCGCGTAGTCAGGCTCGTTCTGCACCGAGATGCCGTACAGGTTGACTCCGTTGTTGCGCATGTAGGTGGTGAAGTCATTCAGGTGCTGGGCGTAGGCGCCGTAGGAGCTGTACCGCAGGCGCTTCGCGTTGGTCTGGCTGCCGCGGGTGAAGGTTTCGATCATGCTCGCGGGCGGGTTCCAGGGCGAGGCGATGACGGTCGCGCCGAGCTCGACGGCGCGTTTCGCCGTCGCCAGGTCGCGGCTCCAGTCCGCCTGGTTCTCCCCGACGGGGATCCGCAGCACGGAGAACCCCAGCTGGCCGTCACCGCCACCGAACGCAGTGGTCCGCTGGGCGGCGGTGAGGTCGCCGATCCATGCCGCGTGCGCCATGCCGCCGAAGCCCCGGATCGTCTGCCGCGCCGCGGACGGATTGATGTTCGCCGTCGCCGCCGCGGCCTCCGTCGCCCGCAGCACCGACGCCGCGACCGTGAGGACCGGCACGGCCCCCATGGTGGTCAGCACGGTTCTCCGGCTCAGCGACCGCCGCTCCGAGTGCACGGGTTCCTTCTGATCCTGTGTCATGTCGTGCCTTTCTGGTCTTTGATGCCGTTCCGCGTCGATCGCCCCTGAAGATGTCGATGTTAGCGCTAATGACGAGGCACCGACGGTGTCAGAAATACGCCGTCCATTCAAGTGGCCATCCACATCTGCCGCCGCTACCAGGCGAGGGAAGGATGTAACTTTCCGCACCAGGAATTGCGACTCAAGAGGCCCCGGGTCCATAACAATTCCCAGCACAGCTCATCAAACAGCTTCCGAACTGGGACGGCGCCCACTGCGGTGACCCATCTTCAGAAAGTGGTCCGAGTTGACGCCAGATTGAACTACGAGGCCGGACCAATACTGAAATGTGATCGCTCACCCCGGGTCGGTCGCCGGTGATTCGGCCGCAGACCTCGCACCGGGTCCCCAGCATTGAAACGGAGGACATGTTAACGATCCCCACGGATGAGTCCGGGGCGGTGACCGCACACAACGTCTCCTACAACGGCTCGATCCCACCGGGCGCCTCGGTCAGCATCGGATTCCAGGCAAACCACTCCGGCACCACCACGAAGCCGTCGTCGTTCGCCCTCAACGGCACGGCGTGCACCACCGGCTGACGCCGCATGCCCTGCGGGCGACCACCCCGGCGCCTCGACCGCGGTGTGGCGGTAGCCTGCCGCCACACCGCTTCGCCGAGCCGCGCCCCCGAAGGCGGCGGCGCGGTCAACGGGCGAGCCAGCCGCCGTCGACCGGGATCACCGCGCCGTGCACGTAGCTCGACGCGTCGGATGCGAGAAAGACCGTGACACCGGCCAGGTCCTCGGCGCGGCCCCACCGCCCGGCCGGGATCCGCTCGAGGATGGCCTTGTTGCGGTCCGGCTGGTCCCGCAGCGCCTGGGTGTTGTCGGTCGCGATGTAGCCGGGCGCGATCGCGTTGACGTTGACTCCCTGCCCGGCCCATTCGTTGGCCAGGGCCCGGGTCAGTCCGGCGATGCCGGACTTCGCGGCGGCGTAGCCGGGGACCGTCACGCCGCCCTGGAAGCTCAGCATCGACGCCGTGAAGATGATCTTCCCTTCGTTGCGTGCGAGCATCCCCCGGCCGACCTCCCGCGCGAGGACGAACTGGGCGGACAGGTCGACCTCCAGGACGTGGTCCCAGTCCTCGTCGGAGTGCACCGCGGCCGGCGCCCGGCGGATCGTGCCCGCGTTGTTGACCAGGATGTCCACCGGTGACGGCCGCCCGTTCAGCCAGCGCCGCCCGGACGTTGCGGGTCACCTCCTGCGGGTCGGCGGAGCCGGCGAACGTCGTGGCGAACGCCTCCGGCTCCGCGGCGAAGCGCAGCGCCACCTGTGCGATGTCGGCGCCACGCTCGTCGCACAGCCGGGCCGCCGCGGCGGCGGCCTCGCGCACCGCCGGCGGCGCGGGATGCCAGCCGGGTGCGCCCCGCCGGGTGAGCAGCCCCATGGCCAGCGGTGACGCGTTGAGCACCGCAGTGCCATCGGCGTGCAACAGCGGCGCCGTCGCACCGAGCGCCCGGTCGAGCAGCGTGTACCGGCAGTACGACAGCACCGTGTCGATCGGGGCCGCCTGCGCGACTCGGGTGAGTGCCGGCAACGGATATCCGGTGACGCCGATGAACCGCACCTTGCCCGCCTCGCGCAGCACCGCGAGCGCGGGCAGGGTCTCCTCGACGATCTGTCCGGCGTCGCCGAACTCGATGTCGTGGCACTGGATGAGGTCGATGGGGTCGGTGCGGCCGAGGGGGCGGTACCGCATTGGATGCCATATGCCTTTCCGCCGTCGTCGCCGCGCCGTGGTACGGCGCCTGACGGCCGCAAACATCTGATGTATCTATAGTGGGGATGCGCCGGGACAGGTCCCGATGCCGGTGAACGCAGGACGGGGTTCGGAGGACACTCGGTGGCACTGACCGATGAGGCGATCACCAGGATTCGCAGCATGATCCAGAGCGGTGAGCTGCCGCCCGGCTCCCGGCTGCCGCCGGAGCAGCAGCTGGCCGCGCAGATGGGGCTGTCGCGCAGCGGCGTGCGGGAAGCGGTGAAGGTGCTCGAGTCGGCCCGCGTGCTCGATGTGCGTCGCGGTGACGGCACCTACGTGACGAGCCTCGCGCCCCGGCTGCTGCTGGAAGGCCTCGGCGTGGCGGTGGAGCTGCTGCGCGACGACACCCTGCTGGAGGTCATGGAGGTGCGTCGCATGCTGGAGCCGGTGGCGACCGGCCTGGCGGCCCTGCGCATGTCCGACGACGACCTCGACGAGCTCGCGCAGATCCTGCAGGACATGCGCAGCGCCGCCGACGACGCGGAGAAGCTCATCGGCTTCGACACGGCGTTTCACCGCACTGTGGTCGCGGCGACCGGCAACGAGACGCTGACGTCGCTGCTGGACGGGCTGTCGAGCCGCACCCTGCGGGCCCGGGTGTGGCGCGGCCTGATCGAGGGCAACTCGGCGCACAAGACGATCGACGAACATCACGCGATCTATCTCGCCCTGCGCTCGCGGGACCAGCTGCTCGCCCACGCCAGCGCCCTGCTGCACGTCAACACCTCGGAGGCGTGGCTGCGCACGGTGCTGTCCTCGCCCGTCGCCGACGCCCGCCGGTCCGGCAAGGCCTGACCGGTCGGCCGCGACCGCGCCGCGGGTCATCCCGGCGCCCCGGTCCGCCGCGCGGCCTGCAGCCGCCCTGACAGGTCGTAGGTGCGGATCGCGGTGCCCGCGAAGATCTGGGCGTGCCCCCGCCGGGACAGCGGCGGGAGCGCGTCCCGCAGTGCCCGCAGTACGCCGCGGTAGTCCGCGACCAGCAGGCACACGGGCCAGTCCGAGCCGAACATCAGACGTCCGGGGCCGAAGCACTCCACGGCGGCGGCGACGAACGGGCGCAGCGCTTCGACGGTCCAGCCCGGGCCCGCCTCGGTGACCATCCCGGACAGCTTGCAGGTGACGTTCGGGTTGGCGGCCAGGGCCGCGAACGGTTCGCGCCACCGCCGCAGCCCTTCGTCGCCGTCGGCGATGCGCGGCTTGCCGAGATGGTCGAGCACGAAGCGCAGTTGCGGCACCGCCTGCGCCGCGCGGGCGGCGGCCGGCAGCTGATCCGCCCGGATCACCAGGTCGAACACCAGGCCCGCCGCGGCGATCGCGGCGAGGCCGCGCCGCACGTCGGCCCGGTCGAGGTAGTCGGGGTCGTCCTCGCCCTGCACCTGTGCGCGCACCCCGACCAGCAGATCACCGCCGCGCAGCCGCCGGTACCGGCTGATGGTCGCCGCCACGTCCGGGGCGGCCACGTCGATCCACGCCACGACCCCGGCGATGGCGGGGGTGTCGGCGGCGTTGCCCAGGAACTCGGCCGCCTCGGCGACGTCGCACCGCCCGCCCTCGACGAGCACGGTGCCGGCGACGCCGGCCGCGGTGAGCTCCGCGGTCAGGTCGGCGGGTGTGAACGGCCGGCGGATGGCCTCCAGTCCCGGCCCGTCGAGCCAGTGGTAGCCCTGTTCCGGCTGCCACAGGTGGTGGTGGGCGTCGATGATCACATGGCCTCCGTGGTCGCGGTGTCTGCGGATGGTGCTCAGGCGGCGGTCGTCAGCGGTTGGTCCGCCGCACCCGCCCATTCCGGGCCGTCCGGGAATCGGAAGGCGTCCAGCGAGGCGGGGACGATCTGCGCGCTCATGCCGGGTGCGGTAGGTGCCAGGTAGCGTCCGCCGCTGATCCGCACCGGGTCCACGAAGTGCTCGTGGAGGTGGTCGACGTACTCGATGGCCCGGTCCTTGGTGCTGCCACTGACCGCGACGAAGTCGAACATCGCCAGGTGCTGCACCAGCTCGCACAGCCCCACACCGCCGGCGTGCGGGCAGACCGGCACCCCGAACTTCGCGGCGAGCAGCAGGATCGCGAGGTTCTCGTTGACGCCGCCGACCCGGCACGCGTCGATCTGCACGACGTCGATCGCCTCGGCCTGCAGCAGCTGCTTGAACATGACGGCGTTGTGCCCGTGCTCGCCGGTGGCGACCTTGACCGGCGCGAGTGCCCTGCGGACCGCGGCGTGGCCCAGCACGTCGTCCGGTGATGTCGGTTCCTCGATCCAGTACGGGTCGAAGGCGCTGAGCTCGCGCATCCACGCGATCGCGTCGGGCACGCCCCAGATCTGGTTGGCGTCCACGGCGATGCGGATCGCCGGGCCGACCGCCTCCCGGGCGATGCGCAGCCGGCGCACGTCGTCGGCCAGGTTGCCGCCGACCTTGAGCTTGATCAGTTCGTAGCCGGCCTCGACGGCTTCGCGGCAGAGCCGAGCGAGCTTGTCGTCGTCGTAGCCGAGCCAGCCCGGCGTCGTGGTGTAGGCCGGGTAGCCGTGCTGCAGCAGGGTCCGCTCCCGGTCGGCGCGGCCGCCGGCGGCGGCGCGCAGCAGCGCGAGCGCCTCGTCCTCGGTGAGCGCGTCGCGCAGGTACCGGAAGTCGATCTGGGCCACCAGCTGTTCGGGGGTGAGGCCGGCCAGCAGTTTCCACAGCGGTTCGCCGGCCCGGCGGGCGGCGAGGTCCCAGACGGCGTTGACCAGCCCGCCGGCGGCCATGTGCACGACGCCCTTCTCCGGGCCGAGCCAGCGGATCTGGCTGTCGCCGGTGAGCCGGCGGGCCAGCGCGCCCGGGTCGGCCAGCAGCGCGTCGACGGGCTGGCCGACCACCATCCCGGCGAGTGACCGCATCGCCGCGACCTCGATCTCGGTGCCGCGGCCCACGGTGAACACGAGCCCGTGGCCCTCCGCCCCTGAGGTGGTGCGCAGCACGACGTAGGCCGCGGAGTAGTCCGGGAACGGGTTCATCGCGTCGGACCCGTCGCGGTGCCGGGAGGTGGGGAACCTGACGTCGATGGTGTCCACGGACGAGATGCGCTCAGTCACCGATGCTCCTGGAAGTTGTGTCGCCGCGCGGGCAGCACCCGGCAGGCGACGTCGAATGCGACGGAGGTATCGACAGCCGTCCGCGCACATCTGATGTATTTGCACGTTGCCGATGCAGCACTGTCCGGCATGTGCTTGCGGATGGCCGGTTTCGCGAACGCGACAGTCGCATCGCTCGGCGAAACATGCGATGTTCGGTGTTCTCTGAGGGGCGGCCGCCTACGTCAAGTCTGCGCCTTGCCGCCGGTGATGCGGGAGACCACCAGCGCGACCAGGATGACCGCGCCGTTGAGGAAGTTCGTCCATTGGGCGGGCACGCCGGCCAGCGTCAGCACGTTGATGATCATGAAGAGCAGCAGGACGCCGGTGAAGGCACCGAAGACGGTCCCCCGGCCGCCGTTGAGGCTGACTCCGCCGATGACCGCCGCGGCGAAGACCTGGAAGATCGCGCCGTCGCCCTGCGCGGCGGGCACGGCGGCGAGCCGGCCGCTCATCAGCAGGCCGGCGAGGGCCGCCAGCATGCTGGCCACGACGAGGGTGATCCACAGGATCCGGTCGGTGCGGATGCCCGCCGCGCGGGCCGCGTCGACGTTGCCGCCGATCGCATAGAGCGCCCGGCCGGCGCGGGTGTAGCCGAGCACGACGATCCCGGCGACGAACAGCAGCAGCGACACCCACACCGACGCCGGGACACCGAGCCAGGAGGCGGAGCCCAGATACGTCATCGCCGGCGGCAGTGCGAAGAACGTCTTGCCGCCGGAGACGCCGGTCAGCAGGCCGCGCAGGACGATCAGCATGCCGAGGGTGACGATGAAGCCGTTGAGCCCGAAGCGGACGATGAGCAGCCCGTTGAAGGCCCCTACCAGAACGCCGACGAGCAGCACGACCGGGACGGCCAGCGCCGGCGGCAGCGCGTGGACACCGAGTCCGTGGGTGACCGCCGGGTCGACGACCAGCCAGGCGGCGATGCCGGGGGCGAGCCCGAACGTCGACTCCAGTGACAGGTCCATCTTGCCGGTGATCAGGACCATCGTCTGGGCGAGCACCAGCACGGAGATCTCCGACATGCTCTGCAGCACGTTGACGATGTTGTCGGACTGCAGGAACACCGGGTTGACGAGGTACCCGACGACGGCGACGGCGACGATCGCCGGAACCAGCGCCAGGTCCCGAAGCCGCGCGAAGGCCAGGCTCCGGCGCACCTCGGACGGTGAGGACACCGCGGTCTCGGACAACGTGTCAGTCATGGTCGACATCGACCCCCTCCATGGCGGCTACCAGTTCGTTGTCGGTCCAGCCGTGCGCCTTCTCCCCCACCACCCGGCCCCGGAACATCACCAGCACCCGGTCGCACTGGCGCAGGTCGTCCAGCTCGTCGGAGACGACGAGCACGGCGGTACCTTGACGACGCACCTTCTCCACGACGCCGAGCAGCGTCTGCTTGGAGCGCACGTCGACCCCGGCGGTCGGCGTGATGAGCACGAGCAGCTTCGGGTCGCCGGCCAGGGCCCGGCCCATCACCACCTTCTGCTGGTTGCCCCCGGAGAGCTCGGCGACCGGCGCGTGCGGGCCGGGCGCCTTGACGGCGAGGTCGGTGATGGCGTCCCTGGCGACGGCGTCCCGCCGCGCGGGCGAGATGAACCCGTTGCGCCCGACGCGGTGCGGGACGGTCATCGTCACGTTCTCCGCGATCGACAGCTGCGGCACCAGGCCCTCGCGGTGCCGGTCCTGCGGGACCAGGCCGACACCGGCGGCGAGCGCATCAGAAATGTCGCCGGGGCGCAGCACCCGGCCGTCGAGGGTGACCGTCCCGGCCACGGGCCGGGACAGCCCGACGATCGCCTCGGCGACCTCCACCTTGCCGCTGCCTCCCCCGCCCGCGATGCCGACGACCTCGCCCGCGCGGGCCTGCATCGACAGCTCCGCGCCGGAGCGGGTGGTCAGCCCGCGCACCGACAGCAGCACGGATGTGCCGGTCGCCGGCGGCCGGTGGACGGCCTCGGGCATGCTCACGTCCTCGCCGGTCATCGCCGCCACCAGGGCCTGGCGGCTGAGCTCGGCCACCGGTGCGGTCAGCACGTGCCGGGCGTCGCGGAAGACCGTCACCTGGTCGCAGATCTCGAAGATCTCCTGCAGGTGGTGGCTGATGAACAGGAACGTGACCCCTTGGGCGCGAAGGTCCCGGATCCGCTCGAACAGCCGGCCGATCCCGGCGGCGTCCAGCTGCGCGGTCGGCTCGTCGAGGATGATGAACCGCGCACCGAAGGACAGCGCCCGCGCGATCTCGACGAACTGCCGCTGCTCCACCGACAGCGTCGCGGCCGGCTGGCGCACGTCGACGTCCACCGCCCACGTGGCGAGCAGCTGCTCGGCCTCGCGCCGCAGGACGGACCAGCGGATGAGCCGGTCCGCGCCGCGGGCGTGCCGGTTCAGGAACAGGTTCTCCGCCACGGTCAGCGCCGGGATGATGGTGGACTTCTGGTAGACGCACGCCACCCGTTGCCGCCACCCGTCGCGGTCCGCGAGCGGCGGCGCCGGCATGCCGTCGAAGGTGACGGCGCCGTCGTCGGGGGCCTGCAGGCCGGTGAGGATGCTGACGAGGGTCGACTTGCCGGCGCCGTTGCGGCCGACCAGGGCATGGGTCTCGCCGTCGCGGACCGCGATGCCGGCGTCGGACAGCGCAACCGTCGAGCCGAACCGTTTGGTGATGTTGACGGCCTCGACGACGGGCCGGTCGCCGGCGACCGGCCCGTCGGTCGAACCTTGCCGGGTGGAGCTCATGCGGTGTTGCCCCACAGGGACTTGTCGTCGGACTTCAGGGTGGGCTGGCCGCCGATCGTCGCGCCGTCCTGGGTCACCAGCGGCGCCGCGAGCTGGTCCTCGAGCAGGCCGTCACGGACCTGGATGATGGTGCTGCCGTGGTCGGTCGGCCCGGGCTGGAAGGTCTTGCCGTCGATCGCCGCCTTGACGTAGTACAGCCCGTACTTGGCGTAGAGGTCGGCCGGCTGGCTGACCGTCGCGTCGATCGAGCCGTTGCCGATGTCCTTGAGCTCCTCGGGGATGCCGTCGTTGGAGACGATGAAGACGTGCTTCGGGTCCGATGGCGGGACCTGCAGCCCCTTCTGCTTGAGGATCTGCAGCGTGCCCGACAGCGCGAACGACGACTGCAGGTAGATGCCCTTGATGTCCGGGTCCGACGCGAACCGGGTCTGCAGCTTCGCCGCGGCGACGTCGGCCTTCCAGTCGGTCGCCTCACCGAACACCGTGATGCCGGGGAAGTCCTTCTTCATGCACTCGTTGAACGCCTCGGTGCGGTCCCGGCCGTTGATCGAGGCCAGGTCACCCTGCAGCATGACGACCTTGCCCTTGCCGCCGAGCTTCGCGCCCAGGAACTGGCACGCCTTGGTGCCGTAGGCGCGATTGTCGGCCCGCACCACCATGAACACCTTGCCGGTGTCCGGCCTGGTGTCGATGGTGACCACCGGGATCTTCTTCGCCTCCAGCTGGCCCAGCGTCCGGGCGATCGCCGCCGTGTCCTGCGGCGCCATCACGACACCCTTCACGCCCTGGCTGATGAAGGTCTGCGCGTTGGAGATGAGGTTCGCGATGTCGTTCTGCGAGTTGGTGGCCTTGAGGTCGACACCCAGTTCCTTGGCGAACTGCGGCGCGTACTTGATGTAGGAGTTCCAGAAGTCGGTGTCCGAGCGGGGGTAGTCGACCCCGACCAGCGGCGCTGAACTTCCTGTGGTGCCGGTCCCGGACCCGCCGTCGTTGCCGCAGCCAGTGGTGAGCGTGGCCGCGCCGAGCGCGACAGCCAGACCGCAGCCGAGCAGAGCTTTACGGTTCACCGGACTCCTTCCGTGGTGCGCTTCGATGTGGGTGCGCGCCGCGAAGCGCAGGTCGGCACGGTCGACCGCCGCTGCCCGCGGACGCGGGAGCGTGGACCGGATGTCGGGGTGTGGTGGCGCACGCGGCGCGCGGGGTGTTGTGCGGGGCGTACGGCGGACCTGACTGATCAGAGATCCGCCAGACATCAGATGTATTTATAGACGAGGTGACGATGGCTGTCCATAGCCCTGCACGGATCACTCACCGTCACCTAATCTACCGGCACAGTTCGGCCATAACATCTGATGTTCTCGCCACCAACGCCGACGGTCAGACCGCGGTGATGGTCCACTGCAGGTTGGTGCTGGAGCCCGGCGCCCACAGCTTCACCCGCGCGCCGACGGTGGTGTCGCCGCCGCTGTCCAGAACGGTTCCCGTGCCGCGGTTGACGATCTGGTAGCGGCCGTTGCCGACGCTGTCGAGCCGCCACTGCTGGTTGTTGCCGCCGTTCCACGGCGCCTGCATCGCGGTCGCGCCGTTCGCGGTGTTGCCCCAGCTGTCGGCGACCATCCCGTTGGTGCGGTTCACGATGCGGCACCAGCCGCCGCCGGCGTCGACCAGCTGCCACTGCAGGTTGGTGCTGCCGTCCCAGCTCCACTGTTTGAGCTGCGACCCGGACGCGACACTGCCGCCGCTGTCCAGCGCCAGCCCGGTGGAGACGTTGGTGATCCGTGCCCAGCCGGTCGGGACGCCGCTGCCGCCGCCGAGGACCGGGATCGCTCCGGAGAAGACGAGCTTCACCACGTACGCCGGCGCGCTGAACGGTGCGGTGCCCGACGGCATCGTGATCCGCAGCCCGCTGCCGTCCTGGGTCCGCGTCGGCAGGTTGATGTACGTGCCGGCGGAGGAACCCAGCAGCTGCACCGAAGTCAGGGTGCTGAGGTCGATCCGGTTCGCCGCCAGTGTGGTGATGGTGACCGTACTGCCGGGCCAGCCGAGGATCGTCGCGTACAGCACGCGGCTGTCCTTGCTGCGGGTGAACCGGATGTCCTGCGCGGTGCCGGTCCGCGGCGTCTGGAACGTCCCGCCGCCCATCTGTGTCGGCCCCTCACCGAACACGCTCCAGGCGCGCGTGCTGTAGACGGACTCACCGAAGCGGCGCAGGTGGTCGCCGATGCTCAACAGGACGGTGCGCTGCCCGGACGGGATGGTGCCGTCGGCCATCGGCGCGATGTTGAGCACCATGTTGCCGTTCTTGCTGACCCGGTCGATCAACGCGTGCAGCAGCGCGTTGGCCGGGTAGTAGCCGATGCCGACCGTGTAGCACCAGCTCGAGCTGGAGATGCTGTCGTCGGTGAGCCAGTATGGGCTCTGGATGCCGGCCGGGCCGCCGCGCTCGAAGTCGAAGACCTCGCCCCGGTTGTTGAAGCCGTCCTTGTAGGTGGCGACGACCTCCTTGTTCCAGGCGACCGCGCGGTTGTAGTAGTACGACAGGAAATCCAGCCGCCGCGACTCGGGCAGCTGCGAGAGGTTGAAGTCCTGCCACAGGATGTCCGGCTGGTAGCCGTCGATCACCTCGCGCAGCTTGTCGTACCACAGTTGCTGCTCGGCGGCGGCGCCGAGCTGGCCGTACAGCTTGCGCAGGCTCGCGTCGGACTGCGCCGGCGCCCACTGGTAGAAGCCGGTGAAGTTGTACGCGTGGTGCATCGCGACCAGCAGCTTCAGACCCTTGGCGCGGATCGCGTCGGCGTGCAGCCGCAGCAGGTCGAGCCGGGGTCCCCGGTTGACCGAGTTCCACTCGTTGACGCTGCTGTTCCACATCGAGAAGCCGTCGTGGTGCTCGGCCACCGGCCCGGCGAAGCGGGCACCGGCGTCGAGGAACAGCTGCGCCCACTCGTTGGGGTCGAAGTTGCCGCCGGCCGACCGCAGCCGCGGCGCGAACTGCACGAGGTTGCCGGCCTTGTCCCGGGCGCCGTCGACGAAGTTGTGGTACGGCCACACCGACGGATCGCCGTACACGCTCTTGTGATGGTTGTTCTCGTTCGAGCCGTTGTTGTACATGTTGCGCGGGTACCACTCGTTGGCGTACGCGGGCACGCTGAACGCACCCCAGTGGTAGTAGATGCCGAACTTGGCGTCCTGGAACCATTCGGCCGCGGGCGGGTGCTGGTCGACCGACGCCCACGTGGCGGAGTAGCTCGTCGGTCCGGGAATGGCGGCGGACGCGGGCAGCGCCCGGACGATGTCGGCACCGGCGGTGGCCGCCGCGGCTCCGGTCGCGCCGAGCACGGTCAGGAACGTCCGCCGGGAGACGGGGGATGGAGACATGGGAGTCCTCCAAAGGACGGCTGTGGCGGGCCGGCCGGGGCACACGGCACGCGCGCGTCCCGGCCGGCGCGCTGGATGACGGATTCCGCACCGGTGACGGACGGTTGTTAGCGCTCACACGCGTGGCGGTGCGCGGAGCTCCAGGTTGCATGGCGGAAGCGTGCAATGACAGTGCCAGAACCTTGCCCCCGCTTCAAGAGCCCGACCGATTTCAGCCACCGACACCGCCCGCACGGGCATCGCCACATTCGGCATCTTCCCAGCTCAGGAGCTTGGTCTCGGCACACCGCCGCGCATTCAAACGGCCCGCATGAATGTAATACCAGCACACGACTCGGCGCCACTGCCGTTCATAACACTTCCCATGCTCCGTTTTCGGCGGAACTATCAGCGCTTTCGATCGAGTGTTGGCGTTATCATCGGCGGTACGGTGCCGCCGACTGGACGCCCCGCCACCCCACGCAGGCACCGACCACGGCAGGCCAATGCCATCAGATGTATCGCGCCCGCAGACATCGGAGTCGCGGCATTTTAGGTCGATCTATACCAACCGTTGACGTGATACATCATATGTTTGTAGCCTGGCCGTCACCTTGCCGGACTCCCATCGGTGCCGCGGAGCGCAACCCCGCCGGTCTCGTCGCCGCCGCACCCGTAGCCGCACCGCCGCGGAGTCTGCCGCCGCAAGGACCCATCGGCTTTGGAGACCCGAGATGCCTGATGTGACACGACGGCAAGTGCTGATGTTCAGCGCGGCCGGCGCCGGGGCCGCGCTGTTGCCGTGGGCGGCGGACCCGTCCGCCGCCGCGGCGCCGCCCGAGGTGCGCGCCGCCAACGACCTCGCGTTGTGGTACGACCGGAGCGCGGGCACCGACTGGCTGCGCGCACTGCCGATCGGCAACGGGCGGCTGGGCGCCATGGTGTTCGGCAACACCGACGTGGAGCGGCTCCAGCTCAACGAGGACACCGTCTGGGCCGGCGGACCCTACGACCAGAGCAACCCCCGCGGCGCCGGGGCGTTGGCGCAGATCCGCCAGCTGGTGTTCGCCAACCAGTGGAGCCAGGCACAGACCCTCATCGACCAGAACATGCTCGGCATCCCCTCCGCGCAACTGGCGTACCAGACGGTCGGCAACCTGCGGCTCACCTTCCCGAGCGCCACCGGGGTGTCGGAGTACTCCCGCTACCTCGACCTGACCAACGCCACCACCGCGGTGTCGTACCTGCAGAACGGCGTGCGATACCGGCGCGAGGTGCTCGCGAGCACACCGGACCAGGTCATCGCGATGCGCCTGACCGCCGACAGATCCGCCTCCATCACGTTCACCGCCCGGTTCGACAGCCCGCAGCGCACCACCGCCTCCAGCCCGGACAGCGCGACGGTCGCCATCGACGGCATCTCCGGTGACCAGCGCGGCCTCACCGGCAAGGTCCGGTTCCTCGCACTCGCCCGGGCGATCGCCGACGGCGGCACCGTCAGCAGCTCCGGCGGCACGCTGCAGGTGACCGGCGCCAACAGCGTGACGCTGCTGATCTCCATCGGCTCGAGCTACGTCAACTACCGCGACGTCTCGGGCGACCACCAGGGCATCGCCCGGCGCAACCTCGACGCCGCCCGGACCCGGTCCTACGACGACCTGCGCAGCCGGCACGTGGCCGAACACCAGCGGCTGTTCGCCCGCACGACGCTCGACCTCGGTCGCACCACCGCGGCCGACCAGCCCACCGACGTGCGGATCACGCAGCACGCCAGCGTCAACGACCCGCAGTTCTCCGCGCTGCTGTTCCAGTTCGGCCGGTACCTGCTGATCTCCTCCTCGCGGCCCGGGACGCAGCCGGCCAACCTGCAGGGCATCTGGAACGACTCACTGACCCCGTCCTGGGACTCCAAGTACACGATCAACGCGAACCTGCCGATGAACTACTGGCCGGCCGACACGACCAACCTGTCGGAGTGCTACGAGCCGGTGTTCAAGATGATCGGCGAACTCGCGGTCACCGGCGCGCGCACGGCGCAGGTGCAGTACGGCGCCGGCGGCTGGGTCACCCACCACAACACCGACGCCTGGCGGGGCTCCTCCGTCGTCGACGGCGCGCTGTGGGGGATGTGGCAGACCGGCGGCGCCTGGCTGGCCACCATGATCTGGGACCACTACCGCTTCACCGGCGACACCGAGTTCCTGCGCGCGAACTACCCGGCGCTGAAAGGCGCGGCCCAGTTCTTCCTCGACACCCTCGTGGAGGAGCCGACGCTGCGGTACCTGGTCACCAACCCGTCGAACTCACCGGAACTGCCCCACCATTCGGGCGTCAGCGTCTGTGCCGGCCCGACGATGGACAACCAGATCGTGCGGGACCTGTTCAACGGCGTCGCCCAGGCCGGCCAGGTGCTCGGCGTGGACGCCGACTTCCGGACCCGGGTCCTGGCCGCGCGGGACCGGCTGCCTCCCATGAAGGTCGGGTCCCGCGGCAACATCCAGGAGTGGCTCTACGACTGGGTCGAGCCGGAAAGCACGCACCGGCACATCTCCCACCTGTACGGCCTGCACCCGAGCAACCAGATCACCAAACGCGGCACGCCCACGCTGTACACCGCCGCACGCCGCACCCTGGAACTGCGTGGCGACGACGGCACCGGCTGGTCGCTCGCCTGGAAGATCAACTACTGGGCGCGGATGGAGGAGGGCACCCGCGCCCACGACCTCATCCGCATCCTCGCCACCCCGGCCAAGCTCGCACCGAACATGTTCGACCTGCACCCGCCGTTCCAGATCGACGGCAACTTCGGCGCCACCTCCGGCATCGCCGAAATGCTGCTGCACAGCCACAACGCCGAGCTGCACGTCCTGCCGGCGCTGCCCACGGCCTGGCCGGATGGGCAGGTGCAGGGCCTGCGCGGCCGGGGCGGCTACACCGTCGGGGCCCGGTGGAGCGGCGGCCAGGCCACCGAGATCACCATCCGGTTCGACCGAGACGGCACCGCCAAGGTGCGGTGCCGGGCCTTCACCGGCACCGTCACGGTCACCGACACCACCACCGGCGGCACCGTCACCGTGACCCGGCCGGAGACCGACGTCGTGCAACTGCCGGGCCTGTCCGGGCGCACCTACCGCCTGACGGTCCAGACGCAGGTCCAGGGGTACGTGCGGATCGCCAACGCCACCACGGGCCTGGTGCTGGACAGCGGCGGGAACGTCGCCTCCGGCAGCGGCGTCAAACAGTGGAACTGGGACGGCAGCACCAACCTGCAGTGGCAGATCGTCGACCTCGGCGGCGGCTGGTGCCGCATCGTCAACCGCACCAACGGCCTGGTCCTGGACAGCCAGGGCAACGCCGCCAACGGCGCCCCGTGCCGGCAGTCGACGTGGAGCGGCGGTGACAACCAGCAGTGGCGGCTCGACGACGCCGGCAGCGGCCGCCGGCGGATCGTCAACCGCGGCACCGGGACCGCGCTGGACGGCATGGGCAGCACCACCGCCGGCTCCGCCGTGGCGCTGTGGGCACCCAACAGCAACACCAACAACCTCTGGACCGTCACAACGCTGTGATGCCCCGCCACCCGGCACCGGCCGCCGACGGTGCAGGGCGTCGTCGGCCGGACCCGCGGCACCGACCAGCGGCGCGGGTCCGGACCAACCGAGCGGCGGGGCCGCGACGCAGCGGGTTCACCGCACTGTGCGCCTGTCGCGCTCGCGCACACGACCCAGTTCACCGCCCCCGGATGGAGGCACCTCGCCGCCTCCTCCGGCTACCTCAACGGCACCCGCGGCAAAGCAGTTTCGTGTCGCTCAAGGCGCGAACACGTCGTGCACCTCGGCCGGATCACGCGAACGGTGGGCCGGGCACGGGGAGCGCCTCAGCGCTGCGCCGTGCCGAAGACCAGATCGGGATCGCAGTTCATGGCGACCTCACAGTCGCAAAACCCGTGGAACTCCTCGAGCCCTTCGGCGAGCCGGTCCATGGACACCTGATGCCTGGCCGCCCATCGCTCGGTGAACCGCCTCGTGTGGTCACAGCCCTCGTCCACAACGTGGGCGTCGACGAAGTCGACCAGGTCGCCGAGCGCGTCCCTGTCCAGCGGCATGAGAGCCGTCCGGGCAGCGCGCTCGGCGTTCTTGTACGCGTCGCGCAACCGCCGCCGTCGAGCGGCCTCCTCCGGCGAAACCATCTGAAGATCGTGCCATGTCCGGCGCAACCGAGGAACCCGGCGCCGAGGATCCGGCCGGGGACCTGCCCGCGCGGTACCGGGCTACCGCTTGACGCAGTCGGTGCCGTTGCAGCGATACGTGGTGGTGTGGATCGTGCCGTCGGCGCAGCTCGGGTCGCAGTCGTTGAGCTCGCTGCGGACGGTGGAGGTGTCCATGACCAGGCGGGCGCTGCAGAACCGCTTCGCGCGGCACGGCAGCGCCGTTTGCGGTTCGCGGGTCTCAGTCTCGCGGGCGCTGCGCCTGGTCGAGTGAACGGTTGAGCCACTCCGTCATCAGGGCTCGTTCGGCGTCGGTGAGCGCGGGCAGTTCGGGCACCATGGTGGCGAACGTGACCGTGACCGTGGTCGTGGTGGCGTCCGGCGCCGGGGGTGCGGCCGTGAGGATCCGGTCGGCGACGGCATCGAACATCACGTCCGCCAGGCCGGGGTCCCGCAGTGCCGCGGGCATGCCCAGCAGGGCCAGGACGGTGCCGGTGCCGGCGGCGTGGATCATGGCCACGGCTCGTCGCTCGTCGACGCGCAGGCGGCCTGCGGCGGCGAGCCTCCGGACCAGCGTGCGCAGCACCTCGATGCCGGCGGTCGTCGCCGGTGAGGGCGTACCGCGGCCGGGGGTGTTGAGCAGTGCGTACAGCTCCGGGTTGGCCAGTCCGAACTCGACGTGCAGCTGCCATCCGGCGCGCAGGTCGGCCACGGGGTCGCCGCTGGGCCGCGCCGCCGAGACCGACTTGCCGGCGACGTAGGTGGCCATGACGTGCTCGGCGAGGGCATCGATGAGGCCGTCCTTGTCGCCGAACAGCCGGTAGATGGTCGGCGCCTGCATGCCGGCGGCCTGGGCCACCGCCCGGGTCGTCACGCCGCGGGCGCCGTGCTCGGCCAGCAGCCGCGCGGCCGCGTCGAGGACGGCGGAACGGCTCTCGTCGCGGACGACGGCGACCTGTGTCTGCTCCATGTATCGAGGATAACAGCATCTTGTTTCCGTTGGAAAATCACTGATAACGTCCTGCCCATATCAACGGAAACAAGGAGCGACATGATCATCGTCACCGGAGCCACCGGCAACCTCGGATCCCGGATCGTCACCCGGCTGCTGGAACTGGTCCCCGCCGACACCGTGGGCGTCAGCGTCCGCGACGCCGGCAAGGCCGCCGCGCTCGCCGAACGCGGCGTCCGCGTCCGAACCGGCGACTTCACCGACCCCGACACGCTCCGGCACGCGTTCGAGGGCGCCAGCCAGGTGCTGGTCATCTCCGCCGCGATCCGCGGCGCCGGTGCGGTCGCGGCCAACATCGCCGCCATCGACGCCGCACGCGCGGCGGGAGCGCAGCGCATCCTGTACACGAGCCACCAGGCCGCGGCGAAGGACTCACTCTTCGCACCGCAGCTCACGCACGCCTTGACCGAAGAGCACCTCGCCCGGCAGGGCATCGCCTTCACCGCCCTGCGCAACGGGTTCTACACCAGCACGCTCGGCCACTACATCGGCGCCGCCCTGGAAACCGGCCGGCTCGTCGCGCCCCAGGACGGCCCGGTCTCCTGGACCGACCACGCCGACCTGGCGGAGGTGGCTGCGGCGGTACTGGCAGGCAACGGCATCCTCGACGGCGTCACCGCACCGCTGACCGCGCCCGAGACACTCGACTTCGAGGCCGTCGCCGGCATCCTCAGCAACCTCGCGGGGCGCACCATCGAACGGGTCGTCGTGGACGACGAGGAGTGGAAGGCCGCGGCGGTCGAGCGCGGCATGCCACCGCAGGCCGCCGACTTCACCCTCGGCATGTTCCGCGCCGCCCGCCGGGGCGAGTTCGCCGTCACCGACCCGACCCTGGAGACCGTCATCGGGCGGCCCGCCGTCCCGGCCGGCGCAGTCCTCGCCACGATGACCGCGACGCAGCCCGCCGCTCGATGACCCGTCGGCCACACCCGGGCCGACCATCCAGGTCGGCCACTACGCCTCGGGACGCATCCGCGGGAGCGCGGCGGGCCCGTCCTGACCGCGCTCAGCGCGCGGACAAAGATTCATTCCGGTAACGCTGTCTATGTGATTCGCGATTTACTTGTACAGTGTCTGAGCAGCCACCCGTAGGACCGAGTGCCGTGACCGGACGGTCTCGGTCCGCCTTTCACGACACCCCACCGGGCGTTGTGCGGCATTGGTAGTCCCTGCGTCGCCGATCGCCAACACGGGGACAACGTGTCCGCCCTACGGTCGGCCGCGTGATGACCGGCGCCGCACCCCGAGCGGTGCCCAGAAGGCAGGAGGCGACATGAGCATCTACGACACCATCGGCGGAGCGGCAGCGGTCCAGGCCGCCGTCGAGCAGTTCTACACCCGCGTCCTCACGGATCCCCGCCTCGAGGGCTTCTTCACCGACGTCGACATCCAGCGGCTCAAGACGCACCAGCGGGCGTTCATCACCGCGGCGCTCGGCGGCCCGCAGATCTTCGCCGGCCGCGACATGGCCGCCGCGCACGCCGGGCTGGACATCACCGACGCCGACTTCGACGCGGTCGTGGCCCACCTGGCCGGCACGCTGACCGACCTCGGCGTGGCCGACGATCAGGTGGCCCAGATCGGCGCGACGCTGGCCCCGCTGCGCGGGCAGATCGTCACGAAGACGGATTCAGTCATCGCCTCGTAGCCGCATGGGCACGGCGGCAACGATGAGGTCCGAGCGGTCTTCAGCGCGCTCGCGAGCGCCACCTCGAGATGGTCGCGCAGGACGCGGTACCGGGGCCCGGGTTGCTGCCGCTACGAACGCGTATCTGAGGTTCTTGATGTTGTCGCCGGTCTCCGCGGGCGGACCAGACCGGACCCTGCGGCATGTCGCTGGTGCTGCCGCGAGCTCGGCCTGGCCCCGATCGCATGCTGTTCGTGGGCGGCCGCGTCGAGAACGTCGCGGCCGCCCAGCGCGTCGGACTACACGCGCACCTGTTCGTCGGCCTGGGCCTGGACCTCGTCCAGCGAGTCGGGGATCTCGGCACCCGCTGAGGCGTCCGGCAGGTCGTCCTCCATCCGGTGCAGGGGACGGTAGGCCAGGCCCACCGCGCCCCAGATCACCAGCAGCACGCCGCAGGCCAGCAGGATCAGCCCCGTACCGCGGGCATCCCCGACCCCCACGACCCGCCCGACGGTGTCCGCGAGCGCACCCCCGGGCCGCAGCAGCGGCGCGACCGCGTCCGTGAACGGCGGCGCGGTCAGGAACGCGACCGGCGTCATCGCCACGGCCAGCATCTGGTTCGTGGCGAGCACCCGGCCCTGCAGCTCCAGCCCGACCTTGACCTGGATGATCGCGAGCCAGTGGGCGTTGAGGATGGTGAGCGAGGCGTACCAGATGAGACTGCCCGCCGCCGCGAGCGCCGTCGAGGGCCGCAGCCCGACGAGCGCGGCTCCGAGGCCGACCCCGATGACGAAGCCCACCATGCCCGTGGCGCGGCGTTCGGCGCCGCCCCACAGCACCATGGCCAGCGCGCCGAGGGCGGCCCCGATGCCGCTGAACGCGGTGACGACGCTGACCCCTGTCGTGCCGCCGAACGCGTACACGGTCGGCACGGTCACGGCGAGGGCGAGCATCGCGAGGTAGTTCTCGACGACGAAGAACACGATCATGATCATGAGCGGGCGGCGCCGGACGAGGAACCGCCAGCCGCCGACGATCGCGCGGACGAAGGTCTCCTCCTGACGGCGGAAGAGCCGGTCGGGCAGGCGCACCAGCAGCAGCGTGCCGACGCCGACGAGCAGCGACACCACGTCGACCGCGACCACCCACGGCATGCCCAGCGCAGTGATCAGCGCGCCGCCGGCCAGCGGGGCGATGAGCATGCCGATGCCCGGGCCGAGGTTCGCCAGCGCGTTGGCCTGGCCCAGGTACGGCTTCGGCACCAGCTGCGCGACCGCGGCCAGATAGGCGGGCCGGTGGAAGGCGGTCACCGCGGACAGCAGCCCGGCCAGCAGCCCGACGCTCCAGATCTCCAGGCGGCCCAGCGCCAGCAGGGTGACCACCGCGGACATGACCACCGCGCCCGCCCCGTTGCAGGCCAGCATGATGCGCCGCCGGTCGATCCGGTCCGCCACGGCTCCGCCCACCGGCAGCAGCAGGATCGAGGGCAGCAGCGCCAGCATCGTGACGAGGGCGTAGTCGGCGACGCGGCCGTTCTGCTGGTACGCCCAGACGCCCAGGGCGAACGAGCTGAGTGCGGCACCGATCAGCGAGGCGGTCTGGCCGGCCGTCATGACGTAGAACTCGCGCAGGTCGCGCCGGGCCCGGCCGCCGGTGACCGCGGTGTGGACCGCCTCCGGCACCCGGCCCGCGCCCCACTCCCGCAGCGTGCCGGCGATCTCGTCGGCCGCGGCCGCCGCCTGGTGCTTGAGGAAGTAGTGCCCGGCCCGGGGCAGGACCGCCAGCGCGACGCGGTCCGCGAAGGCGCCCCATTCCGCATAGCGTTCCTGGTACAGCTCCGTCGAGCGGTCCCGCGCCCCGATGAGGCACAGCACGGGCGCCCGCAGCCGCCGCCGGTCGGGCCGGGTCAGCTCGCGGGTGAACCACGTCTGCGACTCGTCCACGTCGTGCCGCAGGCTGCGCAGGATCACGTCGGCGTCGAGGCCCTCGTCGTCGAGGCCGCCGAGTGTACGCAGGAAGTCGCGGTACGCCCGGTCGGACGTGAACCACGTGGCGTGGAAGCGCCGGTGCAGCCAGGACGACACCCGCCCCGGCAGCCGGGCCGCCGGGAAGCTGCCGCCGACGACCAGCCCGGCGACCTCGCGGCCGTCGGACTCCAGGCGGAGGGCGAGCTCGGTGGCGGCCGCCGAGCCGACGCAGTGGCCGTAGACCAGCACCGGGCCGGTCGGCAGGTCCGCCACCACGCGGTCGATCAGCTCGGCCATCGGCAGCGGCGGCTCGTCGGGCCGGGCTGGGTCGTGCCCGGGCAGCTCGATCGCCAGCACGGCTGCGCCCGGCAATCGCTGCGCGAGCTCGGTGGCGAGCGGCCCGTAGGCCGCGGCGGATCCGCCGCCGTAGGGCACGCAGACAACGGTCAGCGTCGCGTCGGCCGGGCCGGCGAGACGGTGCAGCAGCCCGGTCGAGCCGGTGTCGCCGTCGAGATAGGCGGCCAGCTCGCGCACGGTCGGGCGGGTGAACAGGTCGATGACCCGCAGCTGCGGGTCGATGGCCCGCACGGCGCGCACGGCCTTGAACGAGTCGCCGCCGAGGGCGAAGAAGTCGTCGTCGAGCCCGATCTCGGCACCGTCGAGGACCTCGGCCCAGGCCGCGGCGACCCGCAGCTGCGTCGGGGACTCCGGCGCGACCCGGGTGGCGGCGCCCGGCGGCTGCGGTGCGGGCAGCGCGGTCCGGTCCACCTTGCCGTTGGCGGTCAGCGGGAGCCGGTCGAGGACGACGAACGCCGACGGCACCATGTAGTCCGGGAGCCGGTCGCGCAGCGCGGCCCGCACCAGCCCGGGATCGGCGGTTGCGGGCGTGATCCAGGCGGCCAGCCGGCGCGTGTGCGCCTCGCCGACGGGCAGCACCACGGCCTCGCCAACGCCGGGAACCCCGCGCACCGCGGAGGCGACCTCGTTGAGCTCGACCCGGAAACCGCGGATCTTCACCTGGTCGTCGACCCGGCCCAGGATCTGCACCAGGCCGTGGGCGTCGACGCGGACGCGGTCGCCGGAGCGGTACCACCCCTGCTGGAAGCGGTCGTCGACGAGGTTCAGGTAGCCGCGGGCCACGCTCGGGCCACCGATGCGCAGCTCGCCCGGCACCCCGTCCGGCACCGGCCGGCCCGCCCGGTCGGTCACCCGGCACTCGACGTTCGCGAACGGGCGTCCGATGGGGACGGTGCCGATGCGGCGCTCGGCCGGAACCTCGCGCACGTCGCAGCCGAGGACGGAGACGGTCGTCTCGGTCGGGCCGTAGTGGACCTGCACCTCGAGGTCCGGCCGGACCCGTTCGATGCGGTCGACCAGCTCCCACGGACACGGCTCGCCGGCCAGGACCAGCAGCTCGCGGGGCAGCAGCGCGGCGAGCTCGCCGTGCGCGGCCAGCAGCTCCAGGTGGCTCGGGACCAGCTTCATCGCGTCGACCGGGTGCTCGGCCAGGTAGGCCGCGAACGCCTCCGGGTCCGTGGCGGTCTCGCGGTCCACGAGGTGCGCCACGCCGCCGGTGGCGAGCGCCCCGAACAGGTTCGTCATGCCGAGGTCGGCCGCGTGGGTGGACACCAGGGCGTAGGACCCGTGGTGCCCGATGCGGTCCGCCACCGCGTGCAGGTAGTGCGCGATGTTGCGGTGCTCGACCATGACGCCCTTCGGCCGCCCGGTCGAGCCGGACGTGAAGATGAGGTACGCGAGGTGGTCCATCGGCACCGCCACGGCCTCGGCCGGCTCGCCGGTCACGTCCGCGACGACGATCGCCTCGCGGCCCGGGACACGGCACGGTTCACGGCCCGCGAACGCCGCCTCGGTGAGCACGAACCGGGCCTGGGCGGCATCAAGGATCTCCGCCACTCGGCCGTCCGGGTAGCCGGGGTCGACGGGCAGGTAGACGGCGCCGGCCTTCAGCGTGCCCAGCATCGCCACGGGCAGGGCCGTCCCGCGCTCGGTGAGCACCGCGACCGGTTCCTCGGGCCGTACACCGGCCGCCAGCAACCGGGCCGCCACCGCACCGGCGCGCCGGTCCAGCTCCGCGTAGGACAGCCGGCCGTCCGCCGCGATCACCGCGGTGGCCTCCGGCGTCGACCCGGCGTGGCGGGCGATGAGCTCGTGCAGCGGCCGGTCCAGCGGGTAGGACACCCGCGGGCCGTCCGGCCCGGGCCGCACGCCGGGCTCCAGCGCCAGCTCGCCGACGGGGCGGTCGGGCTCGGTGACCAGGCCCGTCAGCAGCGCCAGGAACCAGTCCATCAGCCGCCGGGCGGTCTCCTCGTCGAACAGGTCGGTGCGGAACACCAGCATGCCGCGGTAGCCGTCGTCCACGCGCGACAGCGTGAGGTTGAGGTCGTACTTGGCGGTGTGGGTCGGCAGCAGGATGCCCTGCGCGTCCAGGTGCGGCAGGCGCGGCGGCGCGGCCGGCTGCTCCAGCACGTTGAGGAGCACCTGGAAGATCGGCGTGTGGGCGAGGTTGCGCTCGGGCTGCAGCCGCTCCACGATCCGCTCGAACGGGGTCTCGGACTGCGCGAGTGCGTCGATCGCCACCTCGCGGACCCGGTTCAGCAGCTCGCGTCCGGTCGGGTCACCGGAGCAGTCGGTCCGCATGACCAGCGTGCCGATGAAGCAGCCGATCATCTTCTCGACGTCGGGGTGGTGCCGGCCCGCGTTCGGGACGCCGATCGGGATGTCGTCCGTGCCGCACACCCGGGCCAGCAGTGCCTGCAGCGCGGTGAGCAGCACCATGAACGGGGTGGCCCCGCAGGAGGCGGCGAGGCCGGCGAGCGGGCCGGCCAGCGCCGCGGGCACGTGCACCGGCACCTCCCCGGCCCCGTGGCCGGCCACCGCCGGGCGGGGCCGGTCGGTCGGCAGGTCCAGCACTGGCGCCAGGCCCTGCAGCCGCTCGACCCACCGGTCCAGGGCCGCGGCCGACGGCTCCCGGCCGGCCTGCCAGCGGGCGAAGTCGGCGTACTGCAGCCCGGGCGCGTCCGGCGCCGGGCGGCCGTCGAGGCGGGCGGCGTACAGGTCGGCGAGCTCGCGCAGGGCCAGGTCGACGGACCACTCGTCGAAGGCGATGTGGTGCACGACGAGCAGCAGCACGTGCTCGTCCGGCCCGTCGCGGCGGATCAGCGCCCGCAGCGGCGGCTCCTCCTCGAGCCGGAACGCCCGCTGCCGGAAGCCGTCCAGGTCCCCGTCGGTCTCGACGAGCACGTCGTCCGCGCTGCCCAGCACCGCGCTCGGCTCGCCGTCGCGGTCCACGAACCGGGTGCGCAGCACGTGGTGGCGCACGGCCAGATCCCGGACCGCGGCGGCCAGCGCGGCCACATCGAGCGGACCGGTCAGCCGCACGGTGGCCGTCACGTGGTAGGCGCCGCTGTCCGGCTCCAGCTGGTGCAGGAACCACAGCCGGGCCTGGGCCGGCGACAGCGGCGACGGCGAGTCCCGGTCGGGGGACGCGGGAATGGTGCTGGCGGTGCGGGCGGCGTTGCGGCGTGCCCCGGCCAGCCGCTGCTGCAGCAGCGAGCGCTGGGTGTCGGTGACTGTCACGCCTGCTCCACCTCGGCCAGCAGCAACGCCTCCAGCGCGGCGGCGAAGTTCGCCAGCACCGGCTGCTCGAACTGCAGCCGGACCGGCACCGGGAAGTCCAGCGCGTCGCGGAGCCGGCCCACGACCAGCGTCGCCGACAAGGAGTGCCCGCCGAGCGCGAAGAAGTTGTCGTACACCGACAGCTCGTCGCGCTTCAGCACGGCGCTCCACATCTCGGCGACCAGCTGCTCCGCCTCGGTGCGCGGCGCGACCCGCTGCTGCACCTCGTCCCGCGGCTCGGGCAGCGCCGTGCGGTCGACCTTCCCGGACGCGTTGACCGGCAGCGCGTCCAGCGTCATCCAGCGGCGCGGGACCATGTAGTCGGGCAGCGTCGCCCGCAGCAGGGCCTCCAGGGCCTGCGTGTCCGGCGTCGACCCCGGCCGCGGCACCACGTAGCCGACGAGGTGCGCGTCGCCGGTCGGGTCGGCGACGGTCACCACCGCCTCGGCCACGCCCGGCGCCGAGCGCAGCTGCGACTCGATCTCGCCGAGCTCGATGCGGTGTCCGCGCACCTTCACCTGGTGGTCGCGGCGGCCGAGGAAGTCCAGCAGCCCGTCGGTGCGCCAGCGCACCAGGTCACCGGTGCGGTAGCAGCGCTCGCCGGGCCGGACCGGGTCGGCGACGAACGCGGCCTCGGTCAGGTCGGGCCGGCCGTGGTACCCGCGGGCCACCCCGGCCCCGCCGATCCACAGCTCGCCGATGGTCCCGGGCAGCGCGAGGCGGCCGGCGGCGTCCATCACGTACACCCACTCCCCCGCCATCGGGGTGCCGATGGGCACGGTGTCGCCGACGGGGGCGGTGAGGCGGTACATCGTGGACGCCACGGCGGTCTCGGTCGGGCCGTAGCCGTTCCAGCACTCGCCGAGCCGGACCGTGAGCTCGCGGCCGAGCGCGGGGTCGAGGGCCTCGCCGATGGCGATCCCCCGCACCTCCGGCGACTGCCAGCCGGCCGCGACGAGCATCCGGAACGTGGTCGGGGTCGCGGTCATCACGGTCACCTTGGACTCGGTGATGCGCTGCGCCACCAGGTGCCCGTCGACGGCCACGCCGCGCTCCAGCAGCACCAGCCGGGCGCCCTTGCCGAGGCCGCACCACAGCTCGATCCCGGCCACGTCGAACGAGAGCGCGGTCAGGCCGAGCATCACGTCGTCGGGCGTCACCGGCACCAGCTCACAGTTGGCCGCGACGAACGCGGCGACGGCGCCGTGGCTGAGCTCCACCCCCTTGGGGCGGCCGGTCGAGCCGGAGGTGTAGAGGATGTACGCGAGGTCGTCGGGGCCGGGCGCGGGGAGTTCGCCGGGCTCGGCGGCCAGCGCGTCGGCCAGGTCGACGAGGACGGCTCCGGTGCCCTCGACGAGCGCGCGGGCCACGTCGAGCGTCTCCGCGGCGGCGAGGACGACCTTGGCACCGGAGTCGCTGAGCTGGTACCGCAGCCGCTCGGCCGGGTGATCGGGCTCCAGCGGCACGTAGGCCGATCCGGCCCGCCAGACGCCGACCAGCGCGGCGGGCAGGTGCCGGGCGCGGGGCAGGCAGATGCCGACGGGCGCGCCGGACCCGGCCCCGTGCTCGCGCAGCGCGGCCGCGATCCGGGCCGCGGCCCCGGCCAGGTCACCGTAGCTCAGGGTGCCGTCGACGGCGTCGACGGCGACGGCCGCCGGGCGGGCGTCGGCCTGGGCGAGGACCGCGTCGAGCACCGTCGCGGGCGCGTCGGCGGGCAGGTCGGGGCCGGTGCCGAGGGCCACCAGGTCGGCCCGCTCGGCGTCGCTCAGCAGGTCGAGCTGCGAGAGCGGGCGGTCGGGCTCGGCCAGCATCCCGTCGAGCAGGGCCAGCAGCCAGCGCGCCCACCGCTCGACCGTCGCCCGGTCGAACAGGTCGCGGCGGTAGTGCAGCTCCCCCTCGTAGCCGCCGCCCTCGGCCTCCAGCGACAGGCTCACGTCGAACTTGTTGAAATCGAGCGGGGCGTCGAGCCGCTCGGCGCGCACGCCCGGCAGCACCGGGTCGCGCTGGGCGGTCTCCATCAGGTACAGCATCGACTGGAAGATCGGCGTCGTGGCGGTGGAGCGCTCGGGCGCCACGGCCTCCACGACCCGCTCGAAGGGCGCGGTGGCGTGCGCGAACGCCTCGATGGTGGTCTCCCGGACGCGGTCGATCAGCTGCCGGCCGGTCGGGTCGCCGGACAGGTCGGTGCGCATCACGAGCGTGTTGATGAAGCAGCCGACGACGCTCTCGGTCGCGCGGTGGTGGCGCCCGGACTCGGGCACGCCGACAGCGACGTCCTCGCTGCCGCAGAGCCGGCCCAGCAGTGCCTGCCAGGCCCCGAGCACCACCATGAACGGCGTCGCGTTGCATTCCCGAGCGGTCTCGCGCACCCGCTCGGCCAGGGCCGGGGACAGGTTGAACCGCAGGTAGCCGCCGCTCCAGTCGGCCACCGCCGGGTAGGGCCGGTCGACGGGGAGCGCGAGCACCGGGGCGAGCCCGGCCAGCCGCTCGACCCACCAGCCGACGTGGTCGTCCGCGGTCCGCGTGGCCTGCCACTCGGTGATGTCGGCGTACTGCAGCCGCGGCGGGGCCGGCGGCGCGCCCTGGCCGAGCCGGGCGGCGTAGATCGCGCCGATCTCGTCGAAGATCAGGTCCCGCGACCACGCGTCGGTGGCGATGTGGTGCACGGTCAGGGCCAGCACGTGGTGCTCGGCGCCGAGCCGGAAGAGCACGGCCCGCATCGGCGGCTCGCGGTCGAGCTCGAACGGCCGGCTCACCTCGGTCCGCAGCGCCGCGTCCAGCCCCGGCTCGTCGATGTCCACAAGGGACAGTTCGATCCGGTCGGCCGGGCCGGCGACGGCGTGCCCGGGCGGCGTGATGACGCTGCGCAGGACCTCGTGCCTGGCGGCGACCTCGCGCAGCGCGGCCAGCAACGCGTCGGCGTCGAGCGGGCCGGTCAGCCGCAGCACCGTGGGCACGTGATAGATCGACGTGTTGGTCTCGAACTGCGCGTTGAACCACAGGCGGGCCTGCGACGGTGACAGCGGCTGCGGCGCGTCCGGGTTGGACCGGCGCGGGATCTCCGCGTCGGCCCGGGCGGCGGCGCGGGCAGCCGCGACCCGCCGCTCCATGAGGGCCCGTAAACTGTCCTGGTCAGACAAGGTCATTGCGTTTCCCTACTTGCCGGTGGCCGGTTCGGCCACGATGTCGTTCATGACAAGCCGCTCGAGTTGCCCCGCGAAGTTCGCGAGGACCGGATGGTCGAACAGCAGCCGCACGGGAACCGCGCAGCCCAGCGTCTCGCGCAGCCGGCCGACAGCCCGGGTCGCGGCCAGCGAGTGCCCGCCGAGACCGAAGAAGCTGTCGTCGGCGCCGATGCGATCGGCGGTGAGGATCTCGGCCCAGACGTCGGCGACCAGCTGCTCCATCATCGACTCGGCCGGCCGGTGCGGCCGGTCCTCGCCAGGCTCGGGCAGCGCGCCCAGGTCCACCTTGCCGCTGGGTGTCATCGGCAGCGCGTCGAGCACCACCCAGCGGTGCGGCACGAGGTAGGCGGGCAGGCTCGCGCGCAGGTGGGCGGCCATCTGCCCGGCGGTGACCGGGCCAGCGACGTAGCCGACGAGGTGCGCCTCCGCACCCTGGCCCCGCGCGGTGACGACCGCGTGCTCGACGTCGGGGTGGGCGCGCAGCGCGGCCTCGATCTCGCCGAGCTCGACGCGGTAGCCGCGAATCTTCAGCTGATGGTCGCGCCGGCCGCAGAACACGATCTCGCCGTCCGGCCGGCGGCGGACCAGGTCCCCGGTGCGGTAGCACCGCCCGCCGGGCACGACAGGGTCGGGCACGAACGCGGCCGCGGTCAGGTCCGGCCGGTTGTGGTAGCCGATGGCCGGCCCGGCACCGCCGATCCACAGCTCGCCCACGACGCCCGCCGGGACGAGCCGTTCCAGCGGATCCATGACGTACAGCCGCTCGCCGAGCATCGCGTGCCCGATCGGCACGGCGTCGCCGACCTCGAGGACGCGGAACGCGGTCGACAACACGGTGGCCTCGGTCGGGCCGTACGTGTTCCACAGCTCCCGCACCACCGGCAGCAGCTCCCGGGCCAGGGCCGGGTCGAGTGTCTCGCCGGCGGCCCACACGCGCAGGTCCGCCCCGCCGGTCCAGCCCGCCGCGAGCAGGGTGCGCAGGATCGTCGGGGGCACGTTCATCACGTTGACGCGGTGCTCGGCGATCTGGCGGCCGAGGCGGTACCCGTCCACCGCGCTGTCGCGGTCGACGACCACGCAGCAGGCGCCGACGCCGAGCGCGGACCAGATCTCCGCGCACGAGACGTCGAAGCTGAGCGTGGCCACGGCGAGCATCCGGTCCCCGGGCCCGAAGCCGGGCTCGAAGCGCAGCGCCTCGGTGAGCGCGGCGACGCTGGACTGCGCGACGGCCACGCCCTTCGGCTTGCCGGTCGAGCCCGAGGTGTACAGCAGGTAGGCCCGATCGCCGGGCCCGACGACGGGGAGCCCGGCCGCGGGCTCGACAGCGGGCACAGCCGGCACCCGGTCCAGGTCCAGGTCCAGGTCCAGCGCGCCAGACCCGGCCGCGGCGGCGGTCGTGGACCGGCAGAGCACGGTCTTCGCGCCGCCGTCCGCGGCGAGCCAGGCCAGGCGTTCGGCCGGCAGCTCCGGCTCCAGCGGCAGGTAGGTCGCCCCGGCCCGCCACACCCCGAGCAGCGTCGCCGGCATCCGGTGGTCGCGCGGCAGGCACACGCCGACGACATCGCCGGGCCCGATGCCCTGACCCAGCAGGACCGCCGCGATCGCGGCCGAGTCGTCCCACAGCTGCCGGAACGTCATCTCGTCGTCGGCACCGACGACGGCCACCTCGTCGGGGCGCTCCCGCACCTGCCGCTCGATCGCCTCCACCGCCGTGGCCGGCGCGCCGGCCGGGACCGGCGGACCGGCGGCCAGGTCGAGCAGCTGCGCCTCCTCGGCCGCGGTGACCAGCGGCAGGCGGTTCAGCGGGCGATCCGGGTCCGCGGTGACCTCGGCGAGCATGCGCAGAAGCCGGTCCGCGAACTCCTCCACCCACTCGCGGTTCGTGAGGCCGGTGTCGTACTCCACCTGAAGCTCGACCCCGTCGGCCGTCTCGTTCACGAAGACGGTCAACGGGTTCTGCGCCCCGCCGCACCCCAGCTCGCTGAGCAGCTCCAGCCGCACCCCGCCCCGCTCGACCCGGACCGGCATCCCGGACGGCTGCGCGGAGAGCACCACCGGGGTGAGCATCGCCCCGCGTGACTGGGTGCCGACGGCCGCGAACAGGTCTTCCGTGGACGGCCGGGGCCGGTCCAGCGCGCGGGCCGTCGTCGCCGACGCGGCCGCGACCGTGTCCCGGACGGTGGCCGCGGGCTCGAGCCGCAGCCGGACCGGCAGCACGTCGACGAGCGGGCCGATGACCCGGTCGAGCTCCGGCCCGGCGCGCCGGGCCGCGACCACGCCGACCAGCACGTCCCGGCGGGCGGTGAACCCGGCCAGCAGCAGCCCGAGCGCGGTCAGCCAGTCCGCGAAGACGGCGGTGCCGCTCGCCGGCGGCACCGGGCGGGTGATCCGCTCACCGCGGAAGCTTCCGGTGCCCGAGAACAGCTCGCTCGGCGGCGACGCGCCGGCCAGTTCGTCCCGCCACGCGTCCGTCGCGCCGCCGGGCGTGAAGGCGAGGTCACCGACCTGCACCGGCGGTGGCTCGACGGTCCCGGGCGCGGCCAGGTCCGTCGCGAGCTCGGTGAGGAACGTGCCGGTGGACCAGCCGTCGAAGGCCATGTGGTCGGCGACGACCACCAGCTCCGACACCCCGGCGGCGAGCCGGACGAGCTCGACCCGCAGCAGCGGCGCGGTGCCGGTCAGGTCGAAGGCGTGACGGGCGGCGGCCTCGGCGATCGCGTCCGCCCGCCCGGCGCGTTCGGCCGCGGGCCGGTCGCGCAGGTCGTGCTCGACGACGGGGACGTCCGTCCACCCGCCCACGACCGCGATCGGCTCGCCGTCGCGCTCGACGATCCGGCTGCGCAGCACCTCATGGCGCGACACCAGCGCGGCCAGCGCCGAGCGCAGGGCGGGCACCTCGACCGGCCCGGTGAGCCGGACCCGGAACGCCACCGTGGTCACGGCCGGCACCGAGCCGACCTGCCGCAGCGTCCACAGGCCACGCTGGGTCGCGGTGAGCGGGTACTCGAGGACGCCCTCGTGCCGCACCGGACCGTTCGCGACCGGGGCTGAACCCGTCCGCATGAGAAGGGCGAGCGCGGCGACGGTCGGCTCGGCGAGGAACGCGGCCAGCGGCACCGTGGTCGCGAACTCGCGGCCGGCGAGCGCGCAGACCCGGGCCGCGGCCAGCGAGTGCCCGCCGAGGTCGGTGAAACGGTCGTCGACCCCGACCTCGTCGATGCCGAGCACGTCGCCGACGATCGCGGCGAGCCGCTCCTCGGCGGGCGTGCGGGGCGCGACGAACGCGGTCTCGGTCCCGCGCCGGGCCGCGACCGCGGGCAGGGCCGCCCGGTCGATCTTGCCGTTCGGGCTCAAGGGCAGCCGCTCGGTGATCGCCAACCGCGTCGGCACCAGGTGCTCCGGCACCCGGCGGCGCAGCCACGCGCGCAGGCTCCGCTCGTCGAGGCCGGTCGCCTCCACGTGCCCGACCAGGTAGGACACACCGTCCTCGTCGGCGGCGGCGACGACGCCGGCGCGGCGCACGGCCGGATGGCGGACGAGGACCGCCTCGACCTCGCCGGGCTCGACCCGGTAGCCGCGGATCTTCACCTGGTCGTCGGCGCGGCCGGCGAACCGCAGCACTCCGCCGTCGGCGCGGACCAGGTCGCCGGAGCGGTACCAGCCGTCGCCGAACCCGCCGCTGTCCCGGTTCAGGTAGCCGCGGGCGACGACCGGACCACCGATCCACAGCTCACCCAGCTCGCCGTCGGCGACCGGCTGCCCGTCGGCGTCGCGCACGGACATGACGGCACCGGCGATCGGGTGCCCGATCGGCGGCTCGCCGACGTCGTCGCGGCCGACCTCGGCGATCGCGCACGTCGTGGTGCACTCGGTCGGGCCGTACAGGTTGAGCACCCGGCGCACGCCGGGGTTGGCGTAGATCCGGTCGACCAGCGCCCGGGTCAGCGGCTCCCCGCCGGCGAACACGGCCCGCACACCGCTCGGCAGCGGCGACCGCAACAGCGCGGCGAGCGCCGACGGTACGCCGTAGACGGTCGTGACCTCGTCGCGGGCCGGCAGCGCGGGCAGGGCGAGGACGTTCTCGGCGAGGATGACCGTGCCACCCGTGACCAGCGGCAGGAACAGCTGGGTGATCGACGGGTCGAAGCAGATCGACGCGGTGGCGAGCAGGCCGCGCAGCTCCTCGGCGGTGTACGCCTCGGCCTCGTACCGCAGCAGGTTCATCGTGTTGCGGTGCTCGACGACGACGCCCTTGGGGCGGCCGGTGGAGCCCGACGTGTAGATGACGTACGCCGCGTCGGTGCCGTCGCCGGGTTGGTCGAGCGGGGTCGCGTCGGCGTCCTCGCCGATCTCGTCGACCGCCACCGCGACAGCGTCCAGGCCGGGCCACGCCGCGGCACGGGTCGTGGCGACGAGCCGCATCTTCGTGTCGGCGGCGATGTATGCCAGCCGCTCCGCCGGGTACGCCGGGTCCATCGGCACGTACGCGGCGCCGGTCTTCAGCACGCCCAGCAGCGCCGGGAGCAGGTGCTCGTCACGGCCCAGGCACACGCCCACGAGCTCACCGGGACCGGCCCCGGCCCGGGACAGCTCCCGGGCGATCTGGTTCGCGCGGGCGTCGAGCTCCGCGTAGCGCATCCGGACGGTGCCGGCGATCACGGCAACCCGGTCCGGTGTGCGCCTTGCCTGGTCTTCGACCTGCTCGTGGACACGCTGAAACACGCCAGCCCTCCCCAATTTCAGACGGCCGTGCGTTAGCCGTTTTCCTGCTCGAAATAATGCCGCACCAATCAAGGGGCATTCTCGTGTGCATCCACTGCGGTCAAAGGGCCCGTGATCACCGGAAACGCGGTCTCACCTCGCAGAACGGACGCCGACCGGCGTGCGGCGAGGGGAAACCCTACCGACCACCCTAGTGATGATTTGGCCGGGATCGCCCTACCTGCGAGTCTGTTCACATGGCACGAATTGGGGTTGTGGCGCCACGGAATCTCCCGCGGACCGGGTGCTGACGTATGCCCGCCGGGCCGAGCAGCCCGAATTCGAGCAACTGTGAGCGATATCCATCACGTGTAGCGGCTGGTCTCGAAGCGGTGTAGAGCGAGAATGGCTCGCATGTCGGATGGCGAAACGCGCCGGCCACCCGGAGCGGGTGGCCGGCGCGGCGGGAGTGGGTTCAGTAGATGTAGTTGCAGACGCTCGTGACGCGTTGGAAGCCGACCCGCAGCGTGCTGCACATGTAGCCGCTCTGGGTGCCGGTCAGGCTGGAGATGCTGCGGGACACGCCGATGTAGGGCGCCCAGGCAGTGCCGTAGCTGCAGTTGTAGTTGTGGCCGGAGACGTAGGTCGTCTTCCAGTTCCAGGCGTTGTCGAAGAACTCGGCGGTGACGTCCCAGTTGCACAGGTTGGGCGCGTAGAACTCGCCCTGAACGCCGCTGACCCAGGTGCCGCTGCCGACGATCGTCGCGCAGTAGCTACCGCCCGGGACGGAGTAGCCCGCCACCGTCCGCGTGCCGTAGACCGTGCAGCCCTTGGTGTCCGCGTACGCGGGCGTGGTGGTGGTGAGTCCAACGCCGACGCTCACCAGCAGCGCGGTGAGGGCGACGGCGATCCGCTGCCAGTACTTCAAGGTGGTCTCCTGTCGTCTGTGCCCACACGCCGCGGAAGCGCCGTGCGGGACGTCGGTTGAGGCGGCGGTGCGGGGTGCGCACCGGGCCGCCGGGGTCCGATGGTCGGCGGGAGCGGGGCCGGCGGGGAACAGGTGGGGCGATGTCCGTACAAGGTCGGACGGCTTGTCCGTGTACGGACCGCCGCCCGGACGGCACGTTGTACGGACTTTGTACGGACCCGGCGGCGGCCCTGTTCACAGGTCCGGCGCTCGGCTGTATTTGCATACGGTCACGGGGTTGCGAACGCGGAGTACGCCAGCACAGGGAGGGGACCGACGCAGTGTTGACCGACCCGCACGGGCCCGGCGAGACCGCGGCCGCGAGCCGGGCGCAGCGGGGCATGGAGCACCTGGAGGCGTACGAGCTCGGCCTCGACGACGCCGATCTGGCGGTGGCGCTCGAGGAGCTGACCGCGGCCACCGAGGACGGCGGCGACCACCCGGACCTGCCGTTCTGGTGCTACGCGAGGTCGATCGCCCACGCGTACCGCTGCGATGAGGGCACGCCGGAGGACGCCGCGCTGGCGATCGCCTGGGGCGAGCGGGCGTTCGAGGGTGCGGGGCCGGGGACAGTGGACCGCGGCACGGTCGCCGTGATGCTCGGTGACTACTACTGGGGCCGGTACGCCGAGCAGCGGGACGAGCCCGGCGCAGCGCAGCACCTCGACGTGCTCGTCGACGCCCTCGCGCGGATCCAGGTCGACGACGCCGACCCGTACGTGCGGGACAACCTGCGGATGATGCTCGGCGCGGCGTACGCCGAGCGGTTCACCAGCGGCGAGGCGCGGGCCGACCTCGACATGGCCATCGCCTGCCTGGCGCCCACGGTCGACGACCTCCCGGCCGGGATTCCGGAGCTCGCCGCCGGTGCGCTGGCGCTGTGCACCGCGTACTACCGCCGCAGCGAACTGGACGAGGACCCGAAGAGCATCGACCTCGCCGTCGAGATCGCCGAACGGACCGCCGCCCGGCTCGATCCGCGGGAGCCCCGGGTGATCAACCTGCGGTGGTCGCAGTACCTCATGCTGTCCCTGCGGCTGGAACGCGCCGAGGACCACCGCGACCGTGACGAGGCGATCCGGTGCCTGCGGCACGCCGCCGACCTGTCCGAGCAGCCGGATCCCGAACTGGCGATGGCGCTGTCGGAGCTGCTCATCGACCGTGGCGAGTTGTACCAGGACGCCGACGATCTCGCTGCCGCGGCGCTGTGGGCCGGCGTGGCCACCAACCTCGACCCGGACGGCGACGACTCGTGGTATCCGCGGCTCTCGCAGTGCGTCGCGTTCCTGATGAGCTGGGAGATGTTCGAAGACGCCGACGACGCCGGGCGGCTCGTCGACGCGCTCACCGGCATGATCGACGCCGGGACACCGGACCGCGACATGCTGCTGATGGCCCACCGCTACCGCCTCGGCGCGCAGATCGAGCTCGACCGGCGACGGGTTGCCGCCGGTGAGGTCGAGGAGTCCGATGCCCTCGCCGCGCGGGCCGCCATGGTCGAGGCCGCACACCAGGCGGTGCGCGGCGAGCCGGGCGAGGACGGGCAGATGCGCTCCCGCCTGGCGGGCATGGTGCTCGGGCAGCTGGTGAAGGCGGTCGGCAGCGAGCTGCTGACCCCGGACACCGTCGACCTGCGCGGGCTGCTGGTCATCGCCCGCGAGCACCCGGTCGACAACGAACAGTGGCCGCACATGCTCGCGATCGCCGAGAGCGCGATCGGCATGTACGAGGCGCGAGACGGCGCGGAGGGCGGCGACTACGGCCTGCCCGCGCTGGTCGAGGCGCTACGGATGCCGGAGTTCGACACCGAGACGACCGGTGAGCTGCGCCGGATGGTGTCCATGGCGAAGTACATGCGGGGCACCCACACCGGCGACATGCGCGACCTGGACAGCGCGATGAGCGGGCTCTACCAGGCGCACAAGGACGCGGCCGGCAACCCCGCGCTCGCGCAGCACCTGGAGATGATGCAGTCGTTCGCCGTGCTGGCCCGCACCAGCTCCACCAGCAGCACGACCCTGCTGGGAACCCAGTCGGCGGAGGCCCTGGCCTCGATCGCCGGGGACGGCAGCACTGCGGACGTCTCCGGCCGGTACCTCGACGCGCTGCTGCGCGTGCAGGCGGCACCCGGCGGCGAGCGCGCTGCGGCCGGGTTCACGGCGATGTTCGACGCCATGGCGAACGGCACCGCGTCCGCCACCGCCGGGCTGTTCGGCTATCAGATGCATCAGTTGATGCAGGCCGTGCTCTGCGCGGCCCGCTGCGTCCCGGCCTACGCCACGGGGGTGCCGGCCGAGATGGAGGCCGCCGGCCGCGCCTTCGTCGAGGCGGTCGACGCCGTGAGCCGGTCCCAGCCGGTCCGCGGTGATCTGCTGGTCCTCGGCGGAAGCCTGGCGTTCAGCCTGCTCGAACATCATCCCGACCCGGTGATCGAGGACGCGGCGCAGCGCTGGGCGCGGGAGAGCGTGCAGCGCTGCCGGCAGCCCAGCGACCGGATGTGGGCGTCCGCGCGACTCAACCTCGCCCGGTGGCACCGGCGGCGGGGCCGCGCCGACGATCTCGCGGAGTCCCGCGCCTACGGCCTGGCCGCCATGCACGGACGCACCTGGCAGATCGTGCTGCAGTCGGGCGTCGACTACGGCCTGCAGGCCGCTCGGCGGCAGGCCGACGACGTGCGGATGGTGACCCGGTGGTGTCATGCCGACGCAGTCGCCTCCGACGCCGCCGGCCGCGGGCCGATCCTGGCCGACCTAGTGCAGGCGCTGGACGCCGGTCGCGGCATGGTGCTCGGGGTTGCCGCCGCGGGCGGCGCCATCCATGACGCGCTGGTCGCCCGGGGGAAGCCGGAACTCGCCGCGGAGTGGCTGGCCGGCGACCGGCTCGATGGCCCCGATGCGCTGTTCGACCTCGCCGACCTGCGGCACCGGGTGGTGAGCGGGCTCGCGCAGGACGCAGACGACGTGTCGCTGCTGGCGCCGGTGACGGTCGAGGAAATCGGCGCGGCGCTCGCCGGGTCCCGCCGGGACATACTCGTCTACCTGGTCGCCGGCGATGAGACCGGGCCGGGCTTCGCGGTCCTCGTGCCCGCGGACGGCGCCGTCGAGCTGCTGCCGCTGCCCGCGCTGCGCGCCGACGACTCGCCGCTCGGGTGGTATCTGCACACGTTCCACGGCGCCCAGGTGCTTGCCGGCGGCGACCTCGACGTCTGGCGCTGGTCACTGAGCCAGCTGTCCGCGTGGGCGTGGCGGGCCGCCATGGGGGCGCTCGTGGAGCGCTGCCGTGAGCTGGTGCCGGACCGTCCACCGCGGCTGGTGCTGATCCCGACCGGCATGCTCGCCATCGTGCCGTGGCACGCCGCGTGGCGGCTGGTCGGCCGGGCCGAGCGCCGGTACGCGGTGCAGGACGTCGCGGTGTCCTACGCCCCATCGGCGCGCATGTGGTGCGAGACGGTCCGGCGCCCGCCGGTGACCTCGGGCGCGTCGTTGGTGATCGGCGACCCGACGGGTGACCTGCCCAGCGGCGTCGACGAGGCGGTCGCCGTCCATCGGGCGTTCTACTCCGACGGCGGGTACCTCGGGCAGCCCGGGGCGATGGCGTCCGGGGCGGGCACCCCCGCGGAGGTCCGCGGCTGGCTCGCCGCCGCCGATGCGCCGCCCGCCGCGGTGCTGCACGTCGCGTGCCACGGCGTCGTGGACGCAGAGCGGCCGGCGCAGTCCCACCTGCGCCTCGCCGGTGGGGCGCTGCGCGCCGACGACCTCATCCGGCTGTCCGTCGGGCACCGCAGGATCGGCACGGTGGTGCTCGCCGCGTGCACCACCAATGTCGGCGGCACCGAATACGACGAGGCGCTGACCCTGTCCACGGCGTTCCTCGTCGCCGGCGCCGCGTCGGTCGTCGGCTCGATGTGGGCGGTGCCGAGCGCCAGCACCGGCCTGATGATGTACATGCTCCACCACTTCCTGCGGGAGGCGCCCGACGACCCGGGCGAGGCGCTGCACCGGGCGCAGCTGTGGATGCTCGATCCCGGGCGGCGGCTGCCGGAGGGCGCTTCGGCGCTCGTGCGCCAGGTCAACCTGGACCGATTGGTGGAGCCGTACCGCTGGGCCGGCTTCACCCATCTGGGCCGTTGAATGGGCCGACCGGCGGCGGCAGGCGGATGTGCCGGTCCGGCGATCCCGTCGTCCGGCTGCACCCACCCGCCGCCGTGGTCAGAGTTCGGCGGACCTCGTCATGGACACCGAACGATTCACGTACGGTCTGTGGCTGTCAACGGCAGTCGATGGGTCCCACCACATGCTCGGGGGTGCCGCGTTGAGTTCCGGAACGTCATACGACTGGGCGTACGAGCGCGAACGGGAGCTGCAGCGGCAGGCGGAGCTCCGCGCCGAGCTGGAGCGTCTGCGTGCCCGGAGCCGGTCGCTGAGCCGGCTCCACGCCGCACTGGCGTCCCAGGGCATCCGCGCCGAGCTGCCGCGCATCGCTGACGTGCCACAGGACGCGACATCGGCGCAGCTGAGCATCGTGGTGACGGAGGCCCGCTCCGGCCTCGACGCCCTGCAGGAGCGGCTCGACAACGCGACCTCGCGGCGCGCGCAGGAGCGGGCGGCGCGCTGGGCGGCGCTGCCGGCTGCGGTGACGGAGCTGCCGCAGGAGCCGTCGCTCAGCGCCGCGCTGGCCGAGGCGCGGGCGAAGGAGCAGGCCGCCATGGTGACCAGGCTCGCCGGCGCCGCCGTGGAGCTGGTCGAGACCGAGGCCCCGCGCTGCGCCGAGGACGACCTGTCCACGCTGACCGACCTGGCCGGGCGGGTGGCCGGGATGGACGTCGCGCACGCCCGCCGCGCGCTGACCGATCTCGAGTCGCGGGTGACGACGTCGATCCGGGGCCGCCGCGACCGGGAGGCCGCCGAGCAGCTGCGCGCCGAGCTGTTGTGCCTGACGGGGGAGCTGGGCCAGCAGGAGCGGACGGAGCTACGCGAGCGGCTGGCCGCGACCGACGACCGGGACCTGGCCGGGCTACGGCCGGTGATCGAGCAGGCCGCCGCCGGTGAACGCCGCCGCCGGTCCCGGACCGAGGTCGCCGAGCAGGTCCTCTCGGCGCTGCGGGCGCAGGGGTACGAGGTCGGCGAGTCGTTCGAGGACATGCTCGCCGACGGACGGGACGTGCGGCTGCTGACGTCGACGAACGCGCCGGGCTACGGCGTCCGCGTCACCGTCGATGAGCACCGCGACCAGATCCTGACGACCATCGTGCGTCGCGACGACGTCGACGACGGTGGTGACCAGCGCGCCCAGCAGCTCGTCTGCGCCGACCTCGCCCGTGTCGAGGAGGTGGTCGCCACCGGCGGCGTGCAGCTGCGCGCTGTGCTGCGCCGCCCGCCGCGGGCGCAGGTCCCGACGATGCCGGCGCGGCACTGGCCGGCACAGCAGACCCAGGCCCAGATCGACGCCCAGCAACAGGCGCAGGAGCAGGAGCAGCGACGGCGGGCGGCTGAGCACGAACGGCAGCGGCAGGCCGGTCAGCGCACGAGCGGGAGGTCGGCGTGAAGTCGCTGGAACACGACGCGGCGATGCCGGCCTGGGCCCGAGAGATCGACCTGTCGCTGCCCCTGCACCCGCAGATCCTGCTCAGCGGCAATGTCCGCGACCTGTACCCGGTGGCCACCCCGACCGGGGACGGCGTCGAGATCGACCTCGTCGACCTGGCCGAGATGCTCTGGCGGGTCATACTCGCCCGCGGCTACTCGGCGATGCTGCTGCTCGACCCGGTCACCGCGAAGCTTGACGCGCGCGCCGTCGATGACGACCCGCCGTCGTGGATCACCCCGCTGCTGCAGGCCACCTACGAGACCCCCGCCGCGATCAGCGAGCTGCTGGTCCGGGTGGTGCAGAACCGGGAGGCACCGGTCGCGCTGGTCCTGCCGTACACTGCCCGGCTCGCGCCGGCGGACGGCATGCTCGACCCGGCCGACCGGGCGCTGCTGGGCCGGGCCGAGGCGCTGGGCCACCAGGCCGTACCGACCCGCGGGGCCGGGCCGAGGACCGCGATGGCGCCGTACAACACCACGGTCTGGGTCTGCGAGCGGCAGGAGGAACTGCACCCCGCGTTCGCCATCGGCAGCCGCGCGCTACGGGTCGTGCCGGTCCCCCGCCCGACCCTGGACGTGCGGGCGGCCGCGGCCGCCACGCTCTTCACCGACGCCTCCGACGACGAACGGGCGGGCCGGGCGCGGGCGATGGCCGAGGTGACGCACGGCATGACGGTCCGCGACCTGGTCGCCTGCGGCCGCCTCGCCCGCGACCGCGGCATGCCGGCCGAGCGGTACGCCGACGCCGCCCGGCTCCTGCAGGTCGGCATCACCGACGATCCGTGGTCTGCGGACCGGCTCCGGGAGAAGATCGGCACCGCCGAGGCGTACCTCAACGAGCGCGTCGTCGGGCAGGAGCGGGCGGTGCGCAAGGCCGTCGACATCCTGATCCGCTCCGCGGTCGGTCTCAACGGCGCCCACGTGTCCAGCTCCCCGAGCCGGCCGCGGGGCGTGCTGTTCCTCGCCGGGCCGACCGGCGTCGGCAAGACCGAGCTGGCGAAGGCGATCGCGAGCCTGGTCCTGGGCGCTGGTGCGGAGCCGCTGCGCTTCGACATGAGCGAGTTCCGCGCCGACGAGGCCCATCAGCGGCTCATCGGCGCACCGCCCGGCTACGTCGGCTACGCGGCCGGCGGGGAGCTCACCAACGCCGTGCGCGCCAACCCCGTCTGCGTCCTGCTCTTCGACGAGATCGACAAGGCACACCCGAGAATCTTCGACCTGTTCCTGCAGATCCTCGAGGACGGCCGGCTCACCGACGGCCGCGGCGCGACCGTCTACTTCACCGAGTGCTTCCTCGTCTTCACCTCCAACCTCGGCGTGAGCGGGCAGCAGGGCACGTCCCCGGGCGCACCGGGCACCCCGCCGGGCGGACCCCCGGCCGTCAGCTACCACACCCAGCCGGCGCAGGTGGAGCGGCTGCTGCGCGACGCCTTCACGACGTTCTTCAACCAGACGCTCGGCCGCCCGGAGCTGCGCAACCGCTTCGGCGACAGCTACGTGGTGCTCGACTACATCCGTCCCCACGTCGCGCCCCGCATCGTCGCCAAGGCGCTGCGGTCGGTCGCCGACCGTGTCGAGCGGGTCCACGACCTGCGCCTGGAAGTCTCGCCGGAGGTCGAGACGAAACTCAACGACATCGTCGTGGAGCGGCTCGCCGACGGCGGCCGCGGCATCGGCACCGTGGTCGAGACGGTGGTCGTCAACCCGCTCGGCCGCTGGATCTTCGAGAAGGCGCCGCTGCCCGGGTCCGTCATCACGCTGACGTCGATCGTCGGCATCGACGATGAGTGGCACGTGGAGGTCGGCTGATGGCCAGGGTGGCGCGATCCTTCTTCCCGGTGACGGCCCTCGGGCCCGGCCGGCGTCTCGGCGTGTGGTTCCAGGGCTGCCCGATCGCCTGCCCCGGCTGCATGTCGCGGGACACCTGGACCGCCGACGGCGGCCGCGAGGTCCCCGACGCGTGGTTCGGCGACGTGTGGGCGGCGGCCTCGACCCGCGGCGCGACAGGCCTCACGGTCAGCGGCGGTGAGCCGACCGAGCAGCCGGAGGCGCTGCTGGCCCTGCTGCGCGCGGTGCGGTCCGCCGCGGTGCCGCCCGGCGCCGACCCGGCCGACGTGCTCGTCTACACGGGCCGGGAGCTGGAGGACTTCGAGGCGCTCGTCCCGGGCGGCCTCGGCCTGGTGGACGCGGTCATCACCGGTCCGTTCCGGGTGGCGGAGCCGACCACCCTGATCTGGCGCGGTTCGGCGAACCAGCGGCTGCACCTGACCAGCGACCTCGGCCGGCAGCGTTACGCCAGGTTCATGACGCACCGGCCGGACCGGCCACCCATCCAGGTCGTCGTCGACGAGCACACCGTGTCCTACGTCGGGGTGCCCAGGACCGGCGACCTCGTCCGGATGGAACAGTCCGTCCGGACCGCCGGCGTCAAGCTCGGGCGGCCGTCATGGCGGCCGTGACGTGGGTGTGCCCGGTCCCGGACTGCACGGTCCGCCGCGACCGCCCGGGCCAGTGCCGTGTCGACCTCGTCCCGCTCGTCCGCGAGCAGATCGAGCCCCCGCCCGGGCGCGAGCCCGAGCCCCGGCCCGAGCCGGAGGCGCCGCCGTCCGGTCTCGCGCTCGACTGTCCCTGGGGTCAGATGGTCGACATCCCCGGCACCGGCCTGGAGATCGGCCGATCGGCCCCGTCGTTCCGTGGCGGCGGCATCGACGCGTTCGACCAGGTCTCCCGCGTCCACGCCCGCCTGCTCTGGCAGGACGGGCAGCTCCACATCCTGGACCTGCACTCCGCCAACGGCACCTTCGTGGACGGCGTGCCGGTCGGCACCGAGACGCCGACGGCCCTGAAGCCCGGTCAGCAGCTGCGGCTCGGACTCGACGTGCCATGTCAGATCGTGCAGCTCAACGAGTACGGAGAACCGACGTGACACCAGAGGAAGCGCCGCTGAACGACCCGCCGACCCGCCTGCAGCAGCAGACCCGGCGCGGACCGTCCGCCGCACCGCGGACCGAGCTCCAGCCGGGAGCGACCAGAATCCAGAGGGCTCCGACCCCCCGGCCGGCCGGTGACGACGGCCCGGCCGTGACCCGTCTGCAGCCCGGTCCCCGGATCGGGCGGGACACTGCCACCACCACCGGTGCTGGGCAGTTCGTCCCCCAGGAACTGCTGGACCGCTACGTCATCGGGCATCAGCTTGGCAGCGGCGGCGAGGCCACCGTCTGGTACGCCCACGCCGTCGACAACCTCGCCGTGCCGGTCGCGTTGAAGGTGTACCGCCCGGGCGACCCGTTCGACGACGGGCTCCGCCGACGCCTCGACAACCCCGCGCTGCACCGCTACCTGCCCCGGCTCTTCGGCTACGGCGTCGCGCACACCGCCGACGGCATCGGGGTCGGCTGGGAGGCGATGGAGTACTTCCCGCAGGGCTCGCTCACCGACCTCGTCCGCCGCGAGGCACCCGACGGGCTGCGCCTCCCCGAGCCGCGGCTGCGGGCGGTCCTGGCAGAGCTCGTCGACGCGCTCGACTTCTGGGAGACCATCGTCAAGCGGCGCCAGACCGACCTGTCGCCGGGCAACGTGCTGGTCCGCTCCGACGGCCCGCAGCCGCAGCTCGTGCTCGGTGATCTCGGTGGGGTACGCAGCACCGGCGCCAGCGAACGGTTCGGTGACTTCATGGCGAAGGCCGCGTACATGTCGCCGGAGGCCCTGGCCGGCCTCAACGACCCGCGCGGCCCGTACTGGAGCCTCGGCGTGATCTGCTTCCAGCTGCTCACCGGGCACCTCGTATACGGCTCCGACCTCACCGAGGACACCATGCGGGTCGCGCTGGTCCTCGACGAGCCCGACGTGGCGGAGCTGCCGGACGCCTGGCAGGACCTCGTCGCCGGGCTCCTCACCCGCCGCCCGGACGACCGGTGGGGGGGCGCCGAGGTCCGCGGCTGGCTCGCCGGCCGGAAGATCCCGGTGCGCCGCCGCACCACGTCCGTCGTCAGCGCGCCCATCACGTTCGCCAGCACCCCGTTCCGCGACCCCCAGGCGCTCGCCGCCGCGATGCTCGACGCGAGCGAGGAGGCGGCCGAGTGGCTCAGCGGCGCCGGGGCGGCCAGGCTGCGCGACTGGCTCGCCGACGACGTCGCCGACAACCGGTTCGACCGGGGGCTGCTGGCCGACATCGCCGGCGACCGGGCCGGCAACCGCATCGCGGCCCACGTCGCGGTGGTCGCGTTCGCCGCCACGTACCTCGCTGAATACCCGCCGCGCTACCGCGGGCAGCCGGTCACCGTCGACCGGCTCCGGGCGCTCGCCGGCGACCCGGCCCGCCATCAGCTGCTCGTCGAGATCGTCCGCCACGGTGTGCTGCCCTACGCCGCCCGGCACCGGTGCGAGCACCCCGGCTGCTCCGCCGGCGCCTCCGCCGGCAACGACAGGTGCCAGGTCCTCGCCGAACTCGGCCGGCGGCTGCCGCGCGCGGTCACGATCGCGGCCAACAGCCTGGCGTCGCTGCCCGCCGAGTTCGGCGACAACGACGCGGAGCAGGCGGCGAGGCTGGGCCCGGCCGGCCGGGTGCTGACCGACGCCGTCGAGCGGGACCTGTGCGCGGACGCGATCCTGCTGGCGACCGGGGTCGAGGCGGTCGTGCAGCGCCGCCGGCGGCTCTTCATCACCAGGGGTCCTGCCGAGCCGTGGTGGCGCCTGCGCCGCCGGGCCGCCATGCGAGCCGATCCGGCTGCCGCCGACGGGCTCGCCGCAGTCATCGTCGCCGGCGCGCTGCGCCCGTTCGCGCGGGACTACCAGCGGGCGCTGTCCGCCGCGCGCCGCGCCGCCCGGCGCGACCCCTCGGCGGGCTTCGCGGTGCCGTCCTCGGTCGGCCGGGTCCTGTCCCGGCTGGACGGCCGGGCCGGGCAGCACACCGCGCCGTGGCTCGTGGTGGTCCTGCTGGCCGTCGTGGAGGCGCTCAGCGTGCGGCCGATGCTGTCCAGCTGGCCCGGTGACATGCCCCAGCTGTCCGACCTGATCTGGACCGGGGTGTACCGGCTGCAGCCGCACGTGCCCGCCGCGGTCACCGGCGCGGCCGACCCGCTGGCCGCCTGGATCGCCGACCTGGTGCCGGAGGCGGCACGGTGGGCTGGCCTACTGGGCGTCGCGGCGGTCGTCCTGGTCTGCCTCAACCTCGCCCGCAAGACGACGGGGACGGGGACCGGGCCGCGACTCGTCCGCATCGGCGCGGCGGTGACCGGGCGGCTGGTCATGGTGGCGTACGTGCTGCACCTCGCCGTCGGCACGCTCGTCCCCGTCGCGGCCGGGCTCACCGCGACCTCTCCGCTGTTGGTCGCGGTCATCATCGGCGCCGCGGTGATCCTCTTCAGGGCCTTCGCCGGGCAGTCCAGCACGAGGTACCAGCCGCAGCCCGCGCCCTGGCCGGCCCGGCTCCTGGTCTCCGGCGGGCTGCTCGCCCTGACCGTCCTGATGCTGCAGCACGCGCCGATGCCGGGCACCGCGGTGCCCACCGGGGCGCCACCGGCGCGGTCGACGACCTCGCAGGGCGGGGCGCCGTGAAGCAGACCACCGACTCCCCCGCCGCCATCGTCAGCCGTCAGCAGTTCACCCACCAGCTCGTCCTGGCCCGGCGGGCCGCGGGTCTCACGGTGCGGGAGGTGGCGGCGGCGACCGGACTGCCGGTCAGCACCGTCGGCGGCTACTTCGGCGGCAAGCACCTGCCGGGCCGCAATCCGCCGGACATCCTCCGGCGGCTCCTGGCGGCGTGCGGCATCACCGACGAGTCCACGGTCGCCCAGTGGGAGGACGCGCTGCGACGGGTCCGCCCCGGACACCAGCCCGGACACCAGCCCGGCCCCGGCGATGGTGCCGGCGATGGTGCCGGCGGCGCATGGCCCGCCGACGCCGATCCGCCCGTCGGGACCCGGCTCTCGCACCCGTCGGACGGCAGTCCCGGCGGGACCTCGTCGCCGGCGTACGTCCCGCGACAGCGGGCCGAGCCGCCGGCCGAGGCGGACGGGCCGGGCCGCTTCCGGCGCACGGCGCTGGTCTCGACCCGCCCGCCGGTGGGCCGGCTCGCGGTGGAGCCGACCCTTCGCGGCCGTGACGAGTTCGTCGCGCAGCTGGTGGCCGGGCTCAGCGCCACCGACCCCGACAGCACCGACGGGCCCGACATCCCCGGACAGGCCGGCGGCGTCGATGTCCCGCGCCCCGCCTACGTGCTGCACGGGCTCGGCGGCAGCGGCAAGACCACGATCGCCCTGGCCGTCGCCAAGGAGGCACTGGCCCGCAGCGTCAGGACCTGGTGGGTGTTCGCCGGCGGCGCCGAGTCCGTCTGGGCCGGCATGCTCGCCCTCGCCGCCGAGCTGGGCGCGAGCCCCGACCAGCTGAGCACGGGCAGCTCCCCGGACCTGCTGTGGCGGCTGCTGGCCGAGCACCCCGAGCCGTGGCTGCTGATCATCGACAACGTCGACGACCCGCGCGGCGGACTCGCCCTGCCGGGCAGCGAGCTCACCGACGGCACCGGCTGGCTGCGGCCGATCGAGGGCCGGCACGGCATGGTGCTGCTCACGACCCGCGACGGCCGAGCCGTCACCTGGGGCGACCCGCCGCCGCCGTGGCTGCGGCTGGTGCCGGTCGGCCCACTGTCCGAACAGGACGGTGGACTGGTCCTCACCGAGCTTGCCGGACCCGCCGTCGGCAGCCGGCAGGACGCAGAGGACCTCGCCGAACGGCTCGGCGGCCTGCCGCTCGCGCTGCGCCTCGCCGGGCAGTTCCTGTCGCAGGCCGGCCGGATCCCGCCCGCGCTGGCCGGTCCGCGGCCCGTCCAGACGTTCCGCGCGTTCGCCGACGCGCTCGCCGAGGGGCGCCACGAGGAGCTGTTCACCCATCCGTCGGAGGCCGCCGGCACCGCGGACCGGCGCGCCCGCGACCTGATCGGTCGTGCCTGGGAGCCGTCGCTCGAGCTGCTCGGCGAGCGGGGCGTGCCGCACGCCCGGGCGTTGCTGCGCCTGCTGGCCTGCTTCGAGCCCGGGCCGGTACCGCACGGGCTGCTGCTGGTGCCGAAGCTGCTGGCCGACTCGGCGCTGTTTCCGCACGCGGACCGGTATCAACTGTGGGAGGCGCTGCGCGCGCTGCACGGCCTCGGGCTGGTCGAGGTGGTCCACACCGAGTCCACCGACCCCGCACTCGCCACCGCGCTCGCCATCCACCCGCTCGTGCGGGAGACCTCCCGCCACCAGCCCGACCTGCGGGCCGACGTCCACCGGTACCTGGCGCTGCTGGCGCGGCTGCTGGACCGGGTGACGGCTGCCCTCGACCCGCGCGACCTGACGTCGTGGGAGCGCTGGCAGGTGCTCGCCGAGCACTGCCAGAGCCCACTCAGCCTCGTCCAGGAGTACAAGATCCACGCTCGGGACGTGCCACCGGACCTGCTGGCGCCGGCCATCCAGGCGACCCGCTTCCTGCGGGCCACCGGACAGCTGCGGCGCGCCGCCGCCGCGCAGGAGCGGATGCTGCGGATCGGGCAGCAGGTGTTCGATGCCGAGCACCCGCAGGTCCTCGGCGTCGCCCACGAGCACGGCCGGGTCCAGTACGACCTCGGCCGGCTCGACACCGCGGTCCGCGAGCTGCGCGCCGTCCACGCGGCGCGGGTGCGGGTGCTCGGCCCGGAGGACCCGGACACGCTGACGACCCAGCACTACCTGGCCCGCGTCCTACGCGACCGGGGCGAGCTCGGCCGTGCCGAAGGGCTCCTCAGCGACACGCTACGGCTGCGCCGGAAGGTCCTCGGCGAGGACCACCCGGACACGCTGACGACCCGCAACGTCGCCGCCGACGTGCTGCGTGCCCGCGGCCGCCACGACCTCGCCGGATCGGAGCTTGACGCGGTGTTCACCGCGCAGCGGCGGATCCTCGGCGCGGAGCACCCGGCGGCGCTCGTCACCCGCTACCACCTGGCTTTGCTCGCCCGCGACCGCGGCGACCTGCGGGCCGCCGCCGACGGTCTGACCGAGCTCGTCGAGGTCAGCCGGCGGGTCCTCGGCGGTGAGCACCCGCGCACGCTCACCAGCCTGCACGCGCTCATCGACGTCCGGGCCGACCTGGGCGAGCTCGACGAGGCGGAGACCGCGGTCCGGTCGCTGCTGGACGCGCGGCGGCGCACCCTCGGCGACGAGCACCCGGCCACCCTCGCGACCCGGCACCGGCTCGGGCAGATCCTGGCCCGCCGCGGCGTGTACCAGGCGGCGGAGGAAGAGCTCAGGATCGCACTGGACGGTCGGCGCCGGGTGCTCGGCCCGCGGCACCGGGACACCGCCGCCAACCGGGCTGATCTCGACGCACTGCGCCAACGACCGGCCGGCCGGAGCCGCCCGGCGGATCATCGAGGAGCACGACCGCATGCAAACTTGGATTGACCCACGGCTCGCCGACAAGCTGGGCCCGGCCGCCGCGACCGCGCTGGCCGAGTCGGCCGCCTTGCGGGGGCTCGAGTACCGCTACGCAGGCTGGTTCGTCAACGGCCGCTCCACCGCGAACGTCGCCGCCGTCTTCCAGGTCGGCACGGGCCCGGCGCGCAAGCTGATGCTCAAGCACGACGTCGCGGACAGCGGGCATCTGGACCTGGCCGAGTTCGCCCGGCACAAGGACGCGCTCGCCGACGCGCCGGACTACGCCAAGGCACACCTCAGCGCGCCGTTCGGCGAGCCGATCCGGGTCGGGGACGGATCCTGGATCACCTTCCAGGAGGTCGTCGGCGGCAGCTTCCTCGACCACCGGGTGCTGTCGGCGCTGCTCGCCGGCGTGCCGCAGGCGAAGGTGACCGGAGTCGACCGCCGCCTGGTGACGGCCTGCGACCGGGACAGCTTCGCCGCCATCTGCGCGGCGGTCGTGCGCGGGCTGCTCGCCGGCTGGGCCGGCGAACCCAAGCTGGAGCCGATGCCCGTCGCCGAGGTGCTGCGCCGGCACCTGCTGCACCGCCTCGATCCGGGCCAGCCGCTGCACCGGGAGGCGGCCGGCTGGCCCGAGCGGTGGCTGGAGCTGCCCGGCGAACCGCGCCGGCTGCCCAACCCCTTCGCCCTGGCCGTGGACCCCGCGCTGACCGCGAATCTCGGCCCGGTGCAGGTGGTGGTCGGCCCCGCACACGGCGACCTGCACCCGGAGAACATCCTGGTCAGCACCGCGTTCAACCCTGAGGACCACCACCTCATCGATCTCTCCCGGTACGAGCCGCGGGCGCCCCTGACCCGCGACCCGGTCCAGCTCATGCTGACGGTGCTGGACCGCACGATGGACGAGCGCAGCGACCAGCAACGCGAGCTGCTGCTGGACCTTCTCGTCGGCCGCGGCACCGACGGGCGGGACCTGCTGCCGCGGTGGCTGCCGGAATTCGCCGACCGGCTGCGGGACGTGCAGCTCGCCTGGATCCGCGACTACAACCTCGTCGACGAGTGGCGGCAGCAGTCCCTGCTGTCCCTGTCGGCCTGCGCGCTGATGTTCCTGGCCCGCCCGACAACCGCGCCAACGCACCGGGAGTGGTACCTGCGGCTGGCCGCCCGGGCAGCCGCGGCCTTCCTCGACGGCGAGACCGGCGGCGACCTGCACGACCTGAACGACGCGACTGGCGCAACCGGGACCACCGCGCCCAGGAATGTGGTGACCGGCCGGACCGCCGGTGCCCGGCGCGACACCGGCGCCGATCTGGTCTCCCAGTTCTGCGCGAATCTGCCGGCGCTGCGGGACGCCGCCCGCCGGCGCGACCTGCTCCCCGTCGTCGACGACCTGGTGGTGCGGGCAAGACTCGGCCAGGACATCACGGCCGACTACGCCGCGCTCCTCAGGCTGCTGGCCGCCGAGGACGAGGACGTCCGGCACGGCCTCACCGGACTCGGCGGCGGCACCCCGGTCGCCGGCGAGGTGTTCGTCTGCCCGCTGTCGCGCCCATGCGGCCGGGAGACCCGGCGGCAGCCCAGCGGCGCAGTCCCGCGCTGCCTGGTGCGGGGCACGGCCATGCCGCGGACGCTGCGGTAGCCCGTGACCGGCGACGAGCGCACGGCACGGCCGGACCGGTGGCGGCGGGCACTCGGCCCGCTGGGCGCGCTGTGGGTGGCGGGCGGGCTCGTCGCGGTCGCGCCGGGGCACGATCCGCGCCGCCTGGCGTTCGACCCGGGTCCCGGCTGGACCGGCCCGGTCCTCGCCACCGCCGCGCTGATGCTGGCGTGGACCGCGGCCGGCCTGCTGACGCCGCTGCTCGCGCCCGCCGTCGAGGGCATCTGGCTCGGCCGCTGGCCGGTCGGCGGCGGGCCGCTCACCGCGCACCGCCGCGCCCGCTGGGACCGCGCCGACCAGCGGGTCCGCGACATCGATCCCGGCGGCCCGGACGGACCCGAGGCGGTCGCCGACGCGATGCGCCGGCGGGCCGCGATAGCGCTCGCCCGGCCGTGCCGTCCCACCTGGATGGGCGACCGCTGGAGCGCGATCGAGCAGCGGATCGGCACCGCGTACGGGCTGGACGTCGTGACCGTCTGGCCGCGGCTGTGGCTGGCGCTGCCGGAGCCCGCCCGGGCCGAGCTGCGCGCCGCCAAGTCCGGCTGGGACCGCAGCGCCGAGCTCGCGGCGTGGGCCGTGCCGTTCGGCGCCCTCGGCGCCGCGTGGTGGCCGTTCCTCGGCGTCGCGGCCGTGCTGGCCGTGGCCGGCTGGCACCGCGGCCGGGCCGCCGTCGCCTACCGGGCCGACCTGGTGGAGTCGGCGTTCGACCTGCATGCCGCCCGGCTGCCGCGGCTCCTCGTGGGCCTCGACCCGGTCGTCGGCCTCGACATCACCGCTCACCTGCGCAAAGGCACCTGACCGCACGACGGCCCCTGTACGGGCCTGTCCGGGTCCCGTCCGGACCGCACCGTCCCGCTTCCGCCACCACCTCCGCCACCGCTTCCATGCGGGTGTCCACGGCCAGCCCGACCGGCCGGTCAACCCAGCAGGAGGCGAGCGTGCGAGTCTGCGTCATCGGATCCGGAATCTCCGGCCTGAGCTGTGCGTTTCACCTCACCGAACACGAAGGCGTCGAGGTGACCGTCCTCGAGCGCGACGACGTCTTCGGCGGCCGCGCCAACACCGACGCCGACGGCGAGCACTGCCCCCGCATCTTCCTCGACGACTACCACGCCCTTTTCGACACCCTGCGCCGCATCCCCGGCCCGGACGGCCTGAGCGTCCACGCGCACCTGCGCCGGTTGCGCCGCTTCAGTTACGCCCACGCGCGCGGCTGGATCGAGGTCTCCCACCTGTACCAGGTGTTCGCCAAGGAGGTCCCGCTCGGGCAGCGGCTGCGGATGATCCGGCTGCGGCCGAGGACCCCGCTGGTCGCCGAACTGTACCCGGGCGCCAACGCGAATCGGTACGGGCCGCTGCGGAACTTCTCCCGGTTCGCGTTGCTGCGCATGGCGACGAGCCTCCTGCGCTCGCGGACCGCGTTCGCCTTCGACGGGCCGACCCAGCACCATCTGGTGGACCCGTGGGTGCGGCACCTGACCGGCCGGGGCGTCAAGCTGCGCAACCGCACGACGGTGACCGCCCTGACGCCGCTGCCGGACGGGATCGCGGTCAGCTACGACGCCCGCAGCGGTCCGGGCAAAGGGACAGGCACCGAGCGCTTCGACGCGGTCGTCGTCGCCGCCTTCGTCCCGGATGTGCTCCCGCTGCTGAGGGCGTCGCGCCTGCCGTCCGCGGTGCGACCGCTCAGCCACACCCACTGTAAGGCGTTCACCGTCGAGCTCGACCCGGCCGAGCCCGCCCTCGCTGTGACCGGCCCGGCAATGTACTGCCGCGACGGCATCAACATCGTGCTCCAGTCCAGCCACCAGCGGTGCCTGGTGCTGGTGACCAGGGCGGCCAGCAGCGCCGACGACTTCGTGCTCGGCAAGGTCCGGGAGTACCTCGGGCTGCGGTACCCGTTGCGCAGCGTGCGTGTCCGCACGAACCAGCTGGCGCGGGAGGCCGTCTGGTCCGCCACCTACCTGCGCCCGGAGACGATGCTGACGCAAACCGTGCCAGGACTGTTCTTCGCCGGCTCGTACCTGCGCAACAGCTACCCCGTCGACTCCGGCGAGGGCGCGGCCCGGGTGGCCTTGGACACCTGCCGCCGCGTCCGCGCCGCCTACGGGCTGACGACCGCCCCGCCCAGCAGGGTCGGGTGAGCCGGATGCCGTCCATGTCCGGTCGCCGCCGCATCGCGGTGGTGGGTGCCGGGGTGTCCGGGCTCACCGCCGCCTACCTGTTGCAACGCGTCGCGGACGTCACCCTGTACGAGGCCGACGACCGGCTCGGCGGCCACGCGCACACGCACGACGTCGTCACCGCCGACGGGACGCTGCCCGTGGACTCCGGCTTCATCGTCCACAACGAGCACACGTACCCACTCCTCGGTCGCCTCTTCGCCGAGCTCGGCGTCGCGACTCAGCCCGCGGCGATGAGCATGTCGGTGCGGTGCGGCGGTTGCGGGCTCGAGTACGCCGGATCCCGCGGACCGCTCGGGCTCACACCGCCGCGGGGGCACCGGCTCGACGGGCGCTACCTGTCGATGCTGGCGCAGGTGCCGGTGTTCTACCGGCGGGCGCGGCGGCTGCTCGCCGACACCACGAGGACGGGCGCGCCGGAGCCGACACTCGGGGAGTTCCTGGCCGGCACGCGGCACACGCGGTTCTTCACCGAACACTTCGTCGCGCCTCTCGTGTCCGCGGTGTGGAGCTGCGGACCGCAGGCGGCGGCCGACTACCCGGCCCGGTACCTCTTCGCGTTCCTGGCCAATCACACCATGCTCCAGGTCCGCCGGTCGCCCGGCTGGCGGACCGTGACGGGAGGGTCGCGCACCTACGTGCGGGCCGTCGCCGCGAAGCTCGGCGCGGTCCGCGCGGGCGTCGCGGTCCGGGCCGTGCACCGCCACACCGACGGGGTGACCGTCCGGGACGCTGCCGACGACACCCGCGACTTCGACGGGGTCGTCATGGCCACGCACGCCGACCAGGCGCTGCGCGTGCTGGACCGGCCGCGCATGCGGGAGCGGGTGCTGCTGGGCGAGTTCAGCTACGCCACCAACGAGGCGGTGCTGCACACCGACGGGTCGGTCCTGCCGGTCCGCGCCGCGCTGCGGGCCGGCTGGAACTACACCCAGCCGGCCTGCCGCCCGGAGACCGGCGGCGTGCGCATCAGCTACAGCATGAACCTGCTGCAGTCGCTGCCGACCACAACGCCGGTGGTCGTCACCCTCAACGGCGGCGACACCGTCGCGCCCGACCGGGTCGTCGCCCGGATGCGGTACCGGCACCCGATCTACACGCGGCGGGCGGTCGAGGCGCAGCGGCACCTGCCGGACCTCAACCGGGGCGTGGTCGCCTTCGCCGGCGCGTATCACGGCTGGGGCTTCCACGAGGACGGGTGCCGTGCCGGGGCCGCGGCGGCGGCGCACTGGGGTGCCCGGTGGTGACCGGCGCCGACCTCTACCTGTGCCAGGTGCGCCACCAGCGGCTGGCCCCGGTCCGCTACGGCTTCCGGCACCGGACCTACCTGTGGCTGGTCGACCTCGACGACCTGCCGGCCCTGCCGTGGTGGCTGCGCCGGCTCGCCGAGTTCCGCACCGAGGACCACGCCGGCACCGGCGGCACGATCCGCGCCGGGGTCGAGGAGTACCTGGCATCTCACGGCATCGAGCTGCGCGGCGGGCGGATCCGCATGCTGGCACACGCCCGCGTCTTCGGGCACGTCTTCAACCCACTGACGCTCTACTGGTGCGACCACGCGGACGGCACACCGGCGGGTGTCGTCGCCGAGGTCCACAACACGTACGGCGGGCGGCACCGCTATCTGCTGCGCCCCGACGGGCGGCCGCGGGCCAAGGTGGACAAGGACTTCCCCGTGTCGCCGTTCTTCCCCGTCGACGGCTCGTACCGCATCCGGGTCCCGGCGCCCGGCGAGCGGCTCGCCGTCGGCGTCACGCTCCACCGGGAGGGCGGCACCGTGTTCGTCGCGAGCCTCACCGGCCGGCGACGGCAGGCGACGACCGGCGCGCTGCTGCGCCTCGCCGCCCGCCATCCGCTGGTGACACTCGCGGTGAGCGCCGGCATCCGCTTCCACGGTGTCCGCCTGTACCTACGTGGCCTGCCGGTCCACCCGCACCAGCCCCAACCCGCCGCCTCGCACTACCGCGCATCCCGAACCCACGAGGAGAAACCATGAACGTCCGACAGGCCCGGCCGCTCGCTCCGGAAACCGCCGCGTGGTGGCGGCCGCCGCAGACGATCCCCCGGGCACCGGTACGGGCCCGCCTCACCAGGCTGACGGTCGCGCCGATGGCACGGCGGCTCGGCGTGCGGGTCGCGCTGCCAGGCGGGCGGGTCGTCGGCAGCACCGACCCGGCCGCGCCGCTCATGCGCCTGCACCGGCCGGAGGCGTTGTACCACCGCTTCGGCGCGCTCGGGCCGATCGGGTTCGCCGAGTCGTTTCAGGCCGGCGAGTGGGACGCCGACAACCTGACCGCGCTGCTCAGCGCGGTGGCCCGGCACCTGACCGCGATCGCCCCGAGGCCCCTGCTGTGGCTGACCCGCTTCCAGGCCGACCGGCGCCGGTCCCCCGACGACCGCAACACGCCACCGGCCGCGGTGCGCCACACCCGCCACCACTACGACCTCTCCGACGAGCTGTTCGCCTTGTTCCTCGACGAGACCATGACCTACTCCGCGGCGATCTTCACGACCGACGAGGACGGCCGGCCACACGCCGACGAGTCGCTGCTCGCCGTCGCGCAGCACCGCAAGATCGACCGGCTCCTCGACCTGGCCGGGGTCGGGCCCGGCACCCGGGTGCTGGAGACCGGGACCGGCTGGGGCGCCCTCGCGGTCGCCGCCGCCCGTCGCGGCGCCGACGTACACACCGTCACGCTGTCGGTCAACCAGCACGAGGCCGCCAGGCAGCGGGCCGCCGCGGCCGGCGTCGCGCACCGGGTCAAAATCGAGCTGTGCGACTACCGCGCCATCCGGCCGGAGCACCCCGACGGGTACGACGCGATCGTCAGCGCCGAGATGCTCGAAGGGGTCGGCCACGAGTACTGGCCGGACTACTTCACCACGCTGGACCGGCTCCTCGCACCCGGCGGCCGGATCGCGCTGCAGACCATCACCATGCGGCACGAGGACATGCTGTCGACCCGCGCGAAGGACACCTGGATCCGCAGATACATCTTCCCCGGTGGCGTCATCCCATCGGTACGGGCGATCGAGGACACCTGTCGCGAACACACTCGGCTGCGCGTTCACCGGGTCGCCGCGTTCGGCCCGCACTACGCGGCCACATTGCGCCTGTGGCGGCAGCGCTTCGACCGGCGCGCCGATGAGGTCGCGGCGCTCGGCCTGGACGCGGCGTTCCGGCGGACCTGGCGCCTGTACCTCGCGTATTCCGAGGCCGGGTTCGCCAGCGGGCACCTGGACGTGGAGCACCTCCTGCTGGACCGTGCGTCATGACCGCGCTGCCCACGGCGGCCGGGAGCCGGGCAGGCGTCGCCGACCGCCTTCTCGGCCTGGTCCACGCCGCGACCGGGGAGCCGGCAGCGGTGCGGCTGCGGGCCTGGGACGGCAGCGAGGCGGGCCCCGCGGACGGCCCGGTCCTGGTGCTCCGCGACAGGGCGCTGGTGCGCCGCCTGCTCTGGCACCCCGGCGAGCTCGGTCTCGCGCAGGCGTACGTCGCCGGTGAGATCGACGTCGACGGTGACCTGGATGAGGCGCTGCGCCGCCTGCGGGAGATGCTCGCCCGGCTGCGCCGCGCGCCCCGCCGCACCCGGGTCCGGGTCGCGCTGGGCGGCGCCGCAATGGTCCTCCGCCTGGGCCTTGCCGGAGGCCGTCCGCCGGCGCCGGCGGTGCAGGCGACCCTGACCGGCAGCCGGCACAGCAGGCGCCGGGACCAGGCGGTGATCGCGTTCCACTACGACCTGTCCAACGACTTCTACGAGCTGGTACTCGACCCGTCGATGGCCTATTCATGCGCCTGGTGGCCCGATGCGGGTGACGCTGCGAACACCCACGCGATCGGCGGCGGCCAGGATCTCGCCGGGGCTCAGGTGGCGAAGCTCGACCTGATCTGCCGCAAGCTGGACCTGCGGCCGGGCGCGCGGCTGCTCGACGTCGGCTGTGGATGGGGCGCCCTCGCCTGCCACGCCGCGCGAAACCACGGTGCCCGCGTCACCGCGGTCACCATCTCACGGCAGCAGCACGCGTTCGTGTCCGCGCGGATCGCCGCCGCCGGCCTGACCGACCTCGTCGAGTTGCGGCTCCAGGACCACCGTGACCTGGCCGGCGGCGGCTACGACGCCGTCGCCGCGATCGAGATGGGCGAGCACGTCGGCGCGGACGAATACCCGGCGTTCGCGGCCCGCCTCCACCACCTCCTGCGGCCGGGCGGGCGGCTGCTGGTGCAGCAGATGTCGCGGGGACGCCACCGGCCGGGCGGCGGCGCCTTCATCGAGGCCTACATCGCCCCCGACATGCACATGCGCCCGGTCGGCGCGACGATCGCACTGCTGGAAGCGGCCGGTCTCGAGGTCCGCGGCATGCAAGCGATGCGCGAGCACTACGCCCGCACGATCCGGCACTGGGCCGCGAACCTGGAGCGCCACTGGCCGGCGGCCGTCGACCTCGTCGGCGTGCAACGGGCCCGGGTGTGGCGACTCTACCTCGCCGGCGGAGCCCGTGCCTTCGAGGAGGGCCGGATGGGCGTCGACCAGATCCTCGCCGTGCGGCCTGCCGCGGCCGCGGAGACGGACCCACGGTCATGAGCGAGCTGGAGTTTCCGCCGTGGCCGGAGCACCCCGGCATGGGCAGCTGGATCCCGACCGGGATGCTCTCCGACATGGTTGCCAAGCTGCCCGGCGTCGCCGACGCCGAGGGCTGGCTGCGGGCCGTGCCCGATCCGCACGAGCCTTTTCCCGCGGTGCAGTTGCAGCTGGTTTGGCTCGCCGACGGGCACATCCACTTCGCGACCGTGTCGGGCTTCACGGTCGCGACCGCATCACCGGACCGCGCCGCGCCGCGCCTCGTCGGCTACCGCTACACGTCCCTGGACCAGCTGATCGCCGCCGCCGCCGACTGGGCCGCGGACATCTGGCCGCCGCATGCCGGGGAACGCACGTGAACGCACTGCTGGAGCAGACCCCCGCCCTTGCCGGCGTCGTCGTTGGCGCGCTGCTGTCCTTTGTGTTGTCGGCCTTCGCGGAGCGGACCCGGTGGCGCCGTGACGAGGCCGTCCGCTGGGACGCCGAGCGCATGCGCGTCTACGCGGACTACGGGCTCGCCGTGCGCGACATGTACCGCGTCGTGCTGAGCGTCGCGTCCCACCACGGCTACGGCGACCACCCGGCCCAGCCGGACCGGCCGCCGGACGCCGGCGCCGCGCTGGCGGCCGCCGAGGCGCAGCGGGCGGCCAGGTTCGAGGCGGTCCTCCTGCTCGGCAATCCAGCCACCGTCGCCGCTGCCCGCCGCTGGCACCAGGCGGTCTGGCACCTGGAGTGCTTCGCTCGCGGCCGCCTCACCGACCCCGCCGGTTGGCCGCCGGCCAGACGCGAGTTCGGCCTCGCCAGAGCCGAGTACTACCGGGCCGCCCGCCACGACCTCGGCATCACCGGCGCCCTTCCCAGCACCGTCATCCCGGCCTGGCAGCAGTCGCTGCGCCAGGGCCGGGCCGGACAGTGACCCCGGTTGAGCCGGTGTGCGAGATACGCCGCGCTGAACGACGAGCCGCCGGGCCTGACCGACAAGGGCACGGCGGAGCCCTTCATCCTGAACAGCGACACCACGTACACCGGCCGTCTGGCGGCCTGCCATCGCCGGGGCACCCGCTGGACCACGGCCGGCCTGGCCCGGCCCGCGCCGCGCGTCGCAAGTCAGGCGTTGCGGGCGATTGTGCCCGGCGCTGGATGGGTACCGGCCAACAATGTGCGGAATTGTCGGGTGGGTCGCGTACAACCGGAATCTTGTCCATGAGCAGTCGGCGCTCCGGGCCATGACGGCCACCGCCGCGCTCCGCGGACCCGATGCCGAAGGGCTTTGGCTCGATCAGCACTGCGGCTTCGGCCATCGCCGGCTGGCCGTGATCGACCTGGCGGGCGGCGTCCAGCCCATGCTCGCCGAAGAGGACCGGCAGCCGGCCGTCGCCCTCACCTACAGCGGGGAGGTCTACAACTACCGGGAGCTGCGCGCGGAGCTGCGCGCGCTCGGACACGACTTCCGGACCGACTCCGACACCGAGGTCGTGCTCCACGCCTACCTCGAGTGGGGCGAGGATTTCGCCGAACGGCTCAACGGCATGTACGCATTCGGGGTGTGGGACGGCCGCCAGCAGCGCCTGTTGCTGGTCCGGGACCGGATGGGGGTGAAGCCGCTGTGCTTCCATCCGACGCCGGACGGGGTGCTCTTCGCCTCGGAGCCGAAGAGCATTCTGGCCCATCCGGACGTGGCGGCCGAGGTGGACCTTGACGGGCTGCGGGAGCTGCTGGCGCTGGTGAAGACGCCTGGGCATGGCGTCTATCGCGGGGTGCACGAGGTCCGGCCGGGCCACGTTGTTGTCGTCGACCGGGACGGGACTCGGACGCGCCGCTACTGGGGGCTGTCGGCGCGGCCACATCCGGACGACCTCGACACGACCGTACACACCGTGCGAGACCTGCTGGAAGACATCATTCGTCGGCAGTTGATAGCGGATGTACCGCTGTGCACCCTGCTGTCCGGTGGGCTCGACTCATCGGCGGTCACCGCGCTCGCCGCTCTCGGACTGCGGGAACAGGGGCTCGGGCCGGTGCGCTCGTTCGCGGTCGACTTCGTCGGGCAGACTGAGCACTTCCACCCGGACGCGATGCGGCCGGAGCCGGACACGCCCTACGTCCACGAGGTCGCGAAGCACGTCGGCTCCCAGCACGCCGACATCGTGTTGAACAGCGGCGAGTTGACGGATTCGTTGTACCGCACGGAGGTCTTGGTCGCCAACGACATCCCGACCGGCCTCGGCGACCTGTACACCTCCTTGTTCTTGCTCTTCCGCGCGGTGCGGGAGCACTCGACCGTCGCGTTGTCCGGCGAGTCGGCGGACGAGGTGTTCGGCGGGTATCGCTGGTTCCACGACCCCACCGCGGTCAACGCCAACGGGTTCCCCTGGCTGACCGCGCTGCCGGATCGACCGGGCAGCACACAGGGGCTGTTCGTCCCGGAGTTGGAGCGCGCGCTGGATCTGCACGGGTACCGGGACGCCGCCTACCGGCAGGCCCTGGCCGAGGTCGATCACCTGCCCGACGAGTCGCCGGCCGAGCACCGGATGCGCGAGATCTCCTACCTGCACCTGACCCGGTTCCTGCAGATCCTGCTGGACCGCAAGGACCGGATGAGCATGGCGCACGGGCTGGAGGTCCGAGTGCCATACTGCGACCACCGGCTGGTGGAGTACGTCTACAACACGCCGTGGTCGATGAAGGCATTCGACGGCCGGGAGAAGAGCGTGCTGCGCGCCGCCGTCGCCGACCTGCTGCCCGAGTCGGTGCTGCGCCGGCGGAAGAGCCCGTACCCGTCGACGCAGGATCCGGTGTACGAACGGACGTTGCGCCAGTCGCTGCTCGATGTCGTCGACGACCCGCAGGCACCGATCGCGGAGCTGATCAACCCGCCGCGAGTCCGGGAGACGCTGGCCGCTCCGCTGGAGGAGAGCGGGTTCGGAATGAGCCGGCGCTCGGTCGAGCTGCTGCTCGGCCTCAACCTGTGGCTGCGCCGCTACCCGGTCCGGCTGGCGCTCACCTGATCGAGGCATGACAAATTCGGCAATACTCCCGCGGTACCAGCGCACCGGCGACGTCGTCCATCAGCACGCCACCGCCCTCGCCCCGTGAGCAGCAACGCCTTCGTGCTGGCCTGCCGCCCCACGCATGACGCCGCGATCACCGCTCCGGTCGACGGGCAAGATGCCGCTCTGCCGATTCAGACCCGACCTGCGCACGCCATGACGCACGGACGGTACGAGCGCCCGAATGGTCACCGCCGGGCTGAACTGTGGCTGCTGATCGGCGCCCTGCCGGGCAGCGCGTACGCCGCCGCGGGGGTCGCGGCCGCGGCGGGCGTGCTGCTCACCGTGCTCGCCACGCTCGTGCCGATCCGCACGCTGCGCCGCCTGCCGACCACCCGGCTGCTGGCCGAGCAGCGACCGCGCCGACGGCCGCCGGGTACAACTCGTCATCGGTCCGCGAACGGGTCCCAGTGCTCGGCGGCGTGCGTCAATGACCGAGCGAGTGCTGGATGGCTCGCTGCCCACACGGTGTCGAACAGGAACCACTGCTGATACCCGAACGTCTCGTCGTAGTGCAGCGCGAACTGCGCCAGGTGATCGCCGACGCGCAGCAGCGAAGTCTTCGGGCCACTGCGGGCGAGCAACCGCATCGCCTGGGCGTGCGCGTCCGCGTGCTCGGCCGGCAGGTCCGGCGGCGTTCCGTCGAGATGAAATTCAGGCCACCGGTTGCAGCGCTGCAGCGCCGAGTCGATCGCCACGTCGTCAGGCGCCACGAGCGCCCTCAGGACCAGCAGCTCGTCCGGCCAGTCCGGATGCATCCGCGGGTCCGCGAAGCGTAGGTGGCTGGCTGCCCGTGGCAGCCCGGCGTGGGCCAGCACCGCAGGCTTCACCCCGTCCAGGAACTCCCGGTCGAAGGAGCTGATGAACACCGCGTACGTGTGGACCACGTCTGGGTGCACCGACTCGTCGACGTCCGCCGGCAACGGCCAGGCCTCGTGCACAAGGTACGCCAGCCGGTCCTGCGCGGCGGCGACGATCTCATCATCGAAGAAGTAGTAGGCGAGGTCGGTCTCGTCGTCGTCGGTCCGGACCCGCAGACTGTGCTCGTCGAGACGGATGAAATCCGCTGCGTCGCCCTCGACGTAGAGGTGCTCGTGCAGCAGCGCCCGCAGCTCGTCCGTCGTGCCCGGACACGGCAGGCCGTGATCATGTACCGCCTCGAAGATCGTGCCGAAGCCGTACACCAGGCCCAATTCGGCCTTGATCCATTCGCGTGGTTCAGGGCGGTTCCAGACCCGCTGGAACCAGCCGAGCACCGTCGAGTCGGGCAACCGGACCACACGCTTGCTCAACGGACCGTCGTAGCCGGAGCGATGAACGAAGTACACGGCGGCGACGGTACGGCATCACTGCCGCACCGCACGGCGCCGTCCGGACAACGGATCTCCTACGCCCACGCCGATGCACGACGGCGTCCAGACGACCGTCCCGTTGCCGACGGCGTCGTCACGCGCTGCGGTGTGTTCAGAGGAGGACTTCGAGGCTCCCCACGACGTGTCCGTGGCGGTCGGCGGCCTCGATGGCGAGCTGGGTGGCGGCGGGCGGCACGGACGGTTCGTAGTGGCGGTGGACGCGCCAGTCGGTGCCGCTGCCGCCTGAGCTGCCGCCCGTCGTCCGGTAGGTGGTCCCGACGTCGTCGCGGACGCGGATGTCGACGTCGAACAGGCGGTGGCCGCGGGGCATCGGTGGGCTCAGGACGCCCTCGCCGCTGTGGCCGGTTGCTCGCGCGGCGGCCCACTCCTGCAACTTCGCGTCCTGCTCGCGGCGGTGCTGCTCGGCCTCGGCGGTCGGGATGCCGGCGATGAACAGGTCGATCCGGGTCGGCCACAGCTCGACGCTGGTCAGGACGAGCGGCATGCCGTCGGCCGTGGCGAGCGGCTCGGCGACGGCGAACACGCGGGGCAGCCCCGCGGCCGGTGGTGGCACCAGGCGCGGCGTGCGCGGCGGCTGGACGTCGAAGCCGGCGCGGCGTTCGGCGGCCTGCACCGCCGCGGCGAGACGCGCCAGGGCATCGGCGTGGGCAGCGTCGTCGAGGACGTCGCAGGCGTGCAGCGCGGCGAGTTGCCCGCGGATCAGGTCAGCGTCGGCACTGTACGCCAGGGAGTCACGTCCCAGCGCCGGAGTGAACACGGCGGCGAGCCACTGCGCAGCATCCATGCCGTCGAGTCTGCCGCACCGCATGACAGATACCGTGGACGCGTGACGACAGCGAACCTGCTGCGAGTCCACGACCGCATCGTGACCATGGACCATGGGCAGTTCTGCCTCGTCGGCATCCCAGGCGGGTCCGGCGACTACATGACCTACCTCGAGGCCGCCCTCATCGAAGGTATCGCCGGCGACGACCACGCCGTCGTCGTGTGCCCACCGCATCAGAACAACTTCGAGATGCCGCTGCGAGTCGAACTGTGGAGTGGCCCGCCGGCCGACGACCAGGCGGCATGGCAGGAAGTCTTCCGGTGCTGCCTGACCGTCGGCGAGGACGGCATGTACTACCAGTCATCCGCCGCCGAGGAGGTCACCTTCGACGTGCCGGGCGGCACCTACACCATGTCGATCTGCGGCCGTGGCTTCGTCAACCGCGGATGGCCCGGAACAACCACACCGGGCGACCTGTGGCGCATCCAGATGTGGCGTTCGATCGCGATGTCACCGCCGGCCAGGGTGAAAGCCTGGCAGCCAGAAGCCCGCTGAGTCGTCGCGCTCTGTCGCGCGACCAACGGGGACAGCACGAGCATTCCCCGGGCACCGGCAACGGCCCATGCGGCGGTTGTGCGACCCGGCGGGTCCTGACGTCGTCAGTGGCCCGGGATGAAGGTGACCTGCTCGACACGCATCTTCGCCCACTCCGCGACCTTCTGCGCCGACAGCAGCATCGCGTCCGCCGACACGACGTCGAGCTGGTCCTCGCCCGTGCTGAGCACGAGTTCCGCCCCGGTCGAGGTGCGCAGTGTCAGGCCGAGGACGTCCTCGTACGTCACGGTGCCGATGTGGGCCGACACCTGCGTGACGGTGGCCGGGAACGCCGACGGCGGAGGCCCCTCCGGCATGGCCGCGACCTCCAGCCACTCGCCCGGCTCGCGGTCGTCGGTCGGCCACAGGGCCGTCAGGTCGGAGCCGGAGGCGCAATCCAGGCCATCCGAGCTGTACCGGATCAAGATGTACGTGCTCTGCCCGGTCACCAGAACGACGGTGTTGGGCATCTCGATCGCCCCGTCGGCGGTCGTCATGGCGACCCGGCCGATCCTGCTGATCGTCACCGGGGCGACCCGGTCCGCGAGGGACCGCACGACGTCAACCGCCTGCATCAGTGGTTCCTTCCGCCTTCCATGGCGCGTTGGAGGTCGCTCGGCCGCGACTTTCCCGCAGCGCGGTGATGAACTGTCCGTCGCTCGTCCGGATCAGGATCGCCGCGCGCGGTCCAGATCGCGTCCGGACAGATTTTGTATTGCCCGACGCCGGTGCGGTCGAGATCACGGACGATGTCCTCAATGTAGGCGCGCAGCGCCGCCTGCGTCTCCGGCCTGCCGGGACTGCGGGGATGCACCTCGACCTGCCCCTGTCCAGCCGAGCCGTGCACAACCTGATCATCTACACCGCCGAACCCGGCACCGCGTCCGAAGACCGACTCAAACTCCTCGCCGGCTGGTCAGCCACTCGGTGAGGACAGCGGCCTGGCTGTGGTCGACGTCGTGGGTGGCGGTCAGCAGCGTCACCTTGTCGTGGTCGGCGATGTCCCGGAGATGCTCCGCGGCCTGCCGCCGCTCGGGCTCGCGCAGTTCGTTGAGGTAGCGGCGGCGGAACTCGTCGAAACGGCTGGGCTCGTGGCCGTACCAGCGGCGCAGCTCGGTGGAGGGGGCGACGTCACGCAGCCACTCGTCCAGATGCGCGTCCGCCTTGCGCATCCCCCGCGGCCAGACGCGATCCACGAGCACCCGCTTGCCGTCGTCCGGCGAGGACTCCTCGTAGACCCGGCGGTACATGATGTCCTTGGCCATGGCGGTACTCCCCTGCTGAGCGCAGTCGAATGAGCCGGTGGACGTCGTCCTCCCATCATGCGCCGGCGCGACCGGGATCGTCTCGCAACCGCCGCACTCGATGCGCGGCAACCCGTCAGCACTGGGGCGTCGCCGCACCCGCCGTCGAGCATTGCACGGTCCGCGAACGTCCTCGCGGCGCGGTGGATTCACCGATCGGGTTCGCGGCGGGAAGGGATGACCTTCCAGGCGATGACGGCGGAGACGAGGAGCAGCAGCGCAGCGATGATCGAGGTGAGCTGCATGCTGTGCGCGAACGCGTCCCGCGCGTCGGCGAGGATCTGGGCGTGCGGCCCGTCTCCGGTCAGGACGTGGGCGCCGGCAGCAAGTGACTCGGTCACGGCTTGGCGGGCCGGGTCGGGCAGGCCGCTCAGGTCCGGCAGGCCGTTGCGGTAGAAGGCGGTGTGCAGGGTGCCGAGCAGGGCGATGCCCAGCGCCACACCGAGTTCATAGGACACTTCGGAGATCGCCGAGGCGGCTCCGGCCCGTTCGCTGGGCACCGAGCTGAGAACGGCGTCGGTGGCCGCGGTGTACGTGAGTTCGACGCCGAGGCCGATCACCACCAGGCCCACTGCCAGGCCGGTGTAGCCTCGGGACCCCTCGGCCACCGCGAGCAGGCCGAAACCGGCCGCGGTGAACAGCAAGGACGCGGCCAGCACGTGCCCGACACCGAAGCGGGTGATGATGCGTGCGGCCACGACGACCACCACGATGGCCGCGACGGTGCCGGGGAGTTCCCGGAGTCCGGCCTGCAGCGGCGAGTAGCCGCGGACGAGTTGCAGGTACTGGGAGAAGAAGAACAGCAGGCCGCTGAAGGCGAACACGGCGACCGTCGACGCGAGCACGGTGCCGGTGAAGGCCCGTCTCGAGAACAGCGTGACGTCGACCAGCGGCATCCGCAGGGTGCGCTGGCGGCGCAGGAAGACGACCGCGGCGACGATGCTGGACGCGGCCGCCAGCACGCCGGCGGCGTCGATGCCGGTGCCGGACGCGTGCTTGACCGCCCACACCAGCGGCACGATCGCGGCGACCGAGAGCGCCGCGCTGGCCAGGTCGAACCGTCCCGGGTCGGGGTTGCGCGATTCGGGCACCACCAGCGCGACGCTGACGAGGACGAGCAGCATGATCGGCAGGTTGATGACGAAGACCGACCCCCACCAGAAGTACTCGAGGAGGGCGCCGCCGACCAGCGGGCCCAGCGCCGCGCCGCCGGCCGCGCCGGCCGACCACACCGCGACCGCGCGGGTGCGCTGCTTCGGATCGGTGAACATGTTGCGCACGATCGACAGCGTTGACGGCATGATGGTGGATCCCGCGACACCGAGCACTACGCGGGCGGCGATCAGCCAGCCCGCGGTGGGCGCGAACGCGGCCAGCAGCGACGCGGCGCCGAAGCCGGCGGCGCCGATGAGCAGCAGCCGCTTGCGCCCGATCCGGTCGGCGAGCGTGCCCATGCTGATGAGCAGGCCGGACAGCGCGAAGGAGTAGACGTCGCCGATCCACAGCACCTGCGTCGCGGTCGGCGCCAGGTCTGCGGTGAGTGCGGGCAGCGCCAGCGCCAGTACGGTCGCGTCCACCGCCAGCAGCGTCACCGCGAGGGAGAGTGCGGCCAGGGCAGCCCACTGCCGGGTGCCGGCCTTCGCGATCGCCGGCGCCTCGACTGGACCTTGCATGCGGCTCGCCATGCGTCCAAGCTACCGACCATATGGTCGGCAGTGCAAACCATATGGTCGGTTCGTACACTGTGAGGTCAGGCGCACGCGGACGTCGCCGGGAAGCGCCATATCGGGAGGTGCGGGGTGCAGGGTCGGGAGCGGGACACCATCAGGACGCGCAGAGCGATCCTGGACGCCGCCACGACGGTCGTCGGCAAGCGCGGCCAGGGGGCCAGCGTCGACGCGATCGCCCAGGCGGCCGGGGTCTCCAAGGGCGGGCTCCTGCACCACTTCAAGTCACGCGACCAGCTGCTGCTCGCCCTGGCCGAAGACCTCGCCGAGCAGTGGTGGGCTGCCGTGCGCGCGGCTGTCGACCCCCGCGACAACGCGCCGGGACGGCTGGTGCGCGGCTACATCAACGCCACGTTCGACGACCTGCTCGACGGCTCCGCAGCCTCCGAACACGCCGTGCTCGTCGCCACCCTCGCCACCGCACCCGGGGTCGCCGAGGTACTGCAGCGGGACACGCGCCAGTGGGCGGAGGCGTTCGAGGCCGACGGGCTCCATCCCCAGCGGGTCCTGATGATCGTGCGGGCAGCCGATGGCACAGCCGTCGCCGGCCTGTTCGAGGGCGGCACCAACCAGCAGGAGCTGCAGGCGTCCCGGCAGCTCCTGCTCGCGCTCAGCCGGCAGGACGGTCCGCTCATCGAGCCCTGAGGCTTGGAGCCCACGGCGAGCTTGCCCACCTGACAAGCGGACCGGCGAGACATCGCCCTCCGGGCCAGTGGTAAGTCGCGAAGCGGTGGGTACCGGGAGCCGAAACCCTTGGACAGCGGACGGAGGCACAAGCGCATGTCGGATCTGATCGTGATCGGGTACGACAACCCGGAGAACGCTCGACAGGCGTACGAGCAGGTGCAGCGCCTGCAGCAGGATTTCGTCGTCGACCTACGCGGACTCGCCATCGTCGACGTCGACGCCAACGGTAAGACTCACGTCGACACACCTCAGCGGATCATCGGTACGTCCGCGGCCGGCGGTGCCCTATTCGGCCTCCTGCTCGGCCTCCTGTTCTTCGTCCCGGGCATGGTGCTGCTGGGTGGCGCGATCGGCGCGCTGATGGGCAGACTCAACAAATCTGGCATCAACGCCGAGTTCCGCAACCGCGTGGAGCACCTGCTCGAGCCCGGCCACTCCGCCGTGGTGATCATGGCCTTGAAGATCACCGAGGACAGGTTCGCAAACGCCATGCGGCCCTTCAACGGCGTCATCCTCAAGACCTCACTGTCCGAGAGCGATGAGAAGGAGCTCGCCGAGGAACTTGCTGCCGCGTAGGTGATGCGGACTGCCGGTTCATCCCTTGGCCTGGGGCGGCGGGCCGGCACGCGCCGCCGCGCGGACTCCGGTCCCCTGCTCCGGTCCGGGTTCCCTTCCGCGTTCCTGGTGCTGGTCGCTGTGGTCAGCATGCTCTGTCCGCGACGCCGGCTCCAGGGCTTGCGTGATGGAGACACAATGCGACTCGAATCCAAGGCGAGGAGGTCGCGCGGTGAGTGCTCAGGACTACCTGTCAGCGGTGGTGTTCGGTGCGGTTATCGGTGTCGTCGCGCGGATCCTGCTGCCGGGACGCCAACCGATCGGCTTGATCCTGACCGTGCTGATCGGGATGGGTGCCGCTGTTGCCGGCACGTGGGCCGCTGACCGGTGGGACATCAGCAGCGACAAGGTCCTCGTGGTGGCCGGTCACCGGTACGACTGGCTGGTCCTTGGTGTACAGGTGGGTATCGCCGTGATCGGCGTCGCCGTCGCTGCGCTGCTGGCCCGTGCATTCTCCTCGGACGATGACTGACTCTGTGCCACTGGCCCCGGGTCGCCTACGACGTCGGTGATGAGCGGTCCCTGCTCGTGGGCCCGACTCAGCGCGTCTGCGGCCACCTGTCCGGCTGTTCCCCGCGCCGGTACCGCGCGACCTCACCCGCCTTCGGTCACCGCGCCGCGGCCGTCCGTGCCGTCGCCGGCCGCCGACGGTACGACCAGGACCGGCAGGTAGGCGTGGTGCAGCGCGGCCATGGCGACGCTGCCGAGCAGGACCTCCCGTATCGCCGATCGTCCTCGTGAACCGAGGACCAGCAGCCCCGCCGTCCGGCTGCGGGCGCATCCGGCCAGCGCCGAGGCCACCGAGCGGCCGTGCGCGCCGCGGCCCCCCGGCAGGCGCACCCGTTCCACCTCGACACCGACCGGCGGCGGCGGACCGGCCGCCTCGTCCGGGATCCGGCCCTCATCGACGCTCGCCATCAGCAGCCGGCGGGCCGGGAACAGCCGCGCCGCGGTCGCCAGCGCCACGTCGGCGCCGGCCGAGCCGTCGTAGCCGACCACCACCGGCCCGGCGGCGAGGGCCGAGAACTCCTCCAGCAGCATCGGGTGCGGGACCACCAGCACCGGCCGGGACGTGTAGTGCACAACCATGTCGGACACGCTGCCCAGCAGCGCCTGAGCGCCGCCGAGCCCGCGCGATCCGACCAGCACGAGGTCCGCGTCGACCTTCTCGGCGAGCTCGGTGAACTGCAGCCCTTCCCCGCCGCAACTGCGCACGGTGACCGCTTCCGCCTCCCAGCCGGCGGCCCGGGCGAGGGTGACCCCGATGGCCGCCGTCCGATCAGCCTCCCGTCGGCCCTCCCGCTCGACCGCCTCGACGAACTCGTCCATGTGGCCGACGCCGGTCCACAGCCGGTCCCGCAGGCTCACACTGGCGAACGGCGGCGTCCACATGTGCGCGACCCAGGTGTGGGCGCGCGGGAACAGCTGGGCGCCGACCTCGATCGCGGCGCTCGCCATCGGTGAACCGTCGTACCCGAGGACAATCTTGGTCGGCATCGTCGCCTCCTTCTCGTGCGGCGCTCGTCCGCAACTGCCCGCCGCGGCGCCGCACATGCCTGCCACGCACGGCGAGGTTTCACCTGCGCCCGGCGGGAAAGCAGCACCGATGCGGCCCCGCGCCCCCGCGTCGGCGGGTCGCATACCGGCTTCCAGAAAGGAGTCGAACCGTCATGTCGCTCGCACCGTTCTCCTTCCGGCAGCGCTATGCCGGTGGGCGGCCGATGTCGCGGTACCGGTGGGAAACGCGCCGGGAGCTCGACGACATCTCCGCCCGGTACAACCAGCTCATGAACGAGTTCTTCGGCGGACCCCCGGCGCCGACCGGTACCAGCGCCTGGTCGAGCCTGGCGCCGGTCGACATCGAGGAGACCGACGACGCCTACATCGTCGACGTCGACCTGCCCAATGTCGACCCGAAGAACGTGGACATCGAGATGCGCGGCGAGGAGCTGCGCATCAGCGGCACGTTCGAACAGCGGAGGCGGGACGGCATCATGCGCCGTCAGGACCGCCAGGCCGGCGAGTTCGAGTACCAGGTGGAGCTGCCCGGCGACATCGCCCCCGACCAGGTGAACGCCACCTACCGGCAGGGCGTGCTCACCATCACCGTCAGCAAGGCCGAGGAGTCCGCACCGCACAAGATCGAGATCCACACGGAGGAGGAGCGCAACGGCTGAAGGCCCGCGACTCCGCCGGCGCAAGCGTCCCCGGCCGGCCGGGGACGCTTGCGCCGGCCTTCCGCGACGGGGCGGCCCGCGCCCTAGCTCGCCGGACTGCTGACCGTCGCCGTGTCACTGGTGTGGGTCGGCGTCATGTCGGCGCTGCCCGCGTCGAACCGGCCCTGGACCGATGGGCCGGTCGACAACTCGATCGTCCTGGTCGTCGTCGACCTGCCCGCCCCGCGGCAGTTCACGAAGGCACGGTTCGCCGACCCGCGGTCCGAGGTCGCGGAACAGGCGGCACGGTGTTACGTCCGGGTGAATTCGAAGGGCTGTGGCAGATCCGCGACACTGCCATGGCCCAGCGGGCTGTCATCATCCGGGGCATGGTGCGCTGGACGGTATGGCTGACACGTGCCGGGCTCGCCGTACTGCTCCTCGCGTCGCTGCTGCTCGCACCGCGGGCTGAGGCCCAAGCCGCCCATCTGCAGCTCGGGCATCCCGCCGTGCACTCGGCAACGGCTGGACACGACCATCACGGTGCGGCCGGCGAGCATTCCCACGAACACCACCACACCGTGCTGCACACCGTGGGCACGTCGGCGTATCCGCAGCAGCCGAAGCTGATCAGCGGCACCGTGGCCTTCACCACGGTGCCTGCCGGCGTCATCGCCGAGCCCGCACCGCACACCGTCCCGGACCGGGACACCGGAAAACCTCGGCAATCGCACCTCCAGGTATGGCGGATCTAGGTCGGCACGACGCACGCGACGTGTCCTGACCAATTCCATTCACCTGGAGCTTCCATATGTCCGCAACCGCCGACCGGCGGCCGATGCACCATGCCTCTGACACTGACCAGCACGCTCCGGACGTCCGTCCCCCAGGTCGCCGGCTCGCCCATGGCACCCTCGCCGACCTGTGGAACGGCCGCGACAACGGCATCGGCGCCATCCGGCTCGGCCTCGCGATCTCCGTCGTCCTCGCCCACGCCACCTCGCTCGGCTTCGGCTGGGAGGACCTTGGCCAGAGCCTGTTCCAGGACCAGACCAACGTCGGCACCCTCGCCGTGTTCGGCTTCTTCGTCTTGTCCGGCCTGCTCATCACCCGCTCCGCGCAGCACACGAGCGTCGGGCGGTTCGCCTGGCACCGCGCGCTGCGCATCCTGCCCGGCCTCTGGGTGTGCCTGCTCATCACCGCCTTCGTCGCCGCACCCGTCGTCGCGCTGCACCAGCGGGGCACCCTCACCGGGTTCTGGGACGGGCCGAAAGGGCCGCTGCAGTACGTCACTGGCAACTGGTTCACCGGAGTCCGCCAGTACGGCATCCAGGACCTCCTCGCCGACACCCCATGGGGACGGGAGATCGGCGGCAACAGCGTGTTCAACGGCGCGCTGTGGTCGCTGGTCTACGAGACGGCCTGCTACGCCGCCGTCGCCGTCCTCGCCGTCACGGCGGTGCTGCGCCGGGTACGGTGGCTCGTGCCGGTCATCGCCGTCATCCTGTACGGCTGCATCCTCGCCGACCAGATCCGCGGCTGGACCCTGGAGGGGCCACCCGCCGAACATTACGGGTTCATCGTTCCGCCGCTGGTCGGCGACGTCTTCGCGCAGTGGCTCATCTACCTCGGCGCGCTGTTCCTCACCGGGGCCACCATCGAGCTGTACCGCGACCGCGTCCCCATCCACGACGGGCTCGCCCTCGCCTGCCTCGTCATCCTGGCCGGGTCCTTGCTGCTCGGCGGGTTCTTCGTCGCCGGCTTCCCCACCCTCGCGTACCTGCTGGTGTGGGCCGCAGTCCGCGCGCCGCGGCGACTGCGCCGAATCGGCGCCACCAACGACTACTCGTATGGCATCTACATCTACGGCTTCCTCGTCCAGCAGCTGCTGGCCACGTTCGGCGGCAACCGCTGGGGCTACCTGCCATACACCGCGCTGAGCCTGCTGATCACCGCCGTCGTCGCGTACGCGTCGTGGCACCTCGTCGAGCGCCGCGCCCTGGCCCTCAAGGACCGGCGCCGCCGGTGACGGGTCAGTCGTGCTCGGGCGCGCCAGTCAGCTGATGATCAGCCGCATGGAACACCTCGGTCACGAGCCGGCGGACGTGACCACCCGCGGCCCGGTACAGCACCCGGCGGCCGTCCCGCCGGGTGTTGACCAGGCCCGCGAGGAGCAGCTTCGCGAGGTGCTGCGACACGGCCGGCCGGGCAGCGCCGACTGTGGCCGTCAGCGTGCTGACGTCCTGCTCCCCGTCCCGCAACGCCCACAGCAGCCGCAGGCGGGTCGGGTCGGCGAGCATCCGCAACGCCGTCACGGCCACGTCGACCTGCGCGTCGGTCGGTGACTCGCCGCCTGTCACCACGTCGTCGAGTGCGTACATAAGCACTCATAGTACGGCGGACTGCCCGCGCTTCAGTTCAGCAGCTTGAAGCACGTGCCGCCGTCACTCGTGAGGAGGTGGTCAGCGCGGCGCTCGGCCTCGCCGTGGCGCTGATCGGCCTGCCCGGCGTATGAACCGCGCGACTATCGGTGGTGCGCGACGGAGGCGTGCGCGTCGACGAGGTCGGGATCGGTGTGGATGGTGGCCGCGGTGAGCCGGGGCACCGCGTGCAGCAGCCGGTGCTCGGCCTCCAGGGCGATGGCGTGCGCCTCGACGACGGTCAGCGTGTCCGCGACCACGACGTCGGTCTCAGCGTGCAGGCGGTGGCCGATCCAGCGCATCCGCAGCGCGGCGACCCTTTTCACGCCGGGGGTGTCGGCGAGGGTCCGCTCCGCGGTGTCGATGAGGGTTGGGTCGACGGCGTCCATCAGCCGGCGGTACACCTCCCGCGCCGCGTCCTTGAGCACGAACACGATCGCCACGGTGATGGCCAGCCCCACGACCGGGTCCGCCCACCGCCAGCCGATCGCGACCCCGCCGGCGCCGACGAGCACGGCGAGGGAGGTGAACCCGTCGGTGCGGGCGTGCAGGCCGTCCGCGACGAGTGCCGCCGAGCCGATCTTCCGGCCGATGCGGATGCGGTACCGGGCGACGACCTCGTTGCCCGCGAAGCCGATCACGCCCGCGACGGCGACCCACGGCAGGTGTGTCACTTCGGCGGGGTTGAGCAGCCGGTCGACGGCCTCGTACCCGGCGAAGAAGGCTGACGCGGCGATGGTGAGCACGATGATGATGCCGGCGAGGTCCTCGCCGCGGCCGTAACCGTAGGTGTACCGGCGGTTGGCAAGCCGGCGCCCGACGATGAACGCGACCCCGAGCGGCACGGCGGTGAGCGCGTCGGCGGCGTTGTGCAGCGTGTCGCCGAGCAGCGCCACCGAACCGGAGAACAGCAGGATGACGAGCTGCAGGGCGGCGGTGGCGCCGAGGACGAGCAGCGAGATCCACAGCGCGCGGATCCCTTCTTTGGAGGACTCCAACTGGCTGTCGACCTTGCCGGCGGAGTCGTGGGAGTGTGGCGTCAGCAGGTGCCCGGCGCGATGCCGCACCGCCGCCCACCGAGAACCTCCATGCTCGTGGCCATGCGCGTCGCTCATGCCCCCACAATATGTGCTCATGTACGCACGCGACAATGTTGCAATTGCCAACTGCGCGCAACTGCCGTTGGTTCGACTGTTCTTGGCACTCCTCCGTTCGGATGATCTGCGCATCGGTAGAATGGGTGAATGGTGGTGATCGTTGCCGCCGACGACGACCCGGACATCCGGGCCGGCGTGTCGGCGATACTCCGGCGGGCCGGGCACGACGTCACGATGTGCGCCGACGGGGCAGAGCTCGTCGACGAGGTCCGCAAGCGGCTGCCGGCCGTCGTGGTCACGGACAACCAGATGCCGGTGATGACCGGCCTGCAGGCCCGCGCGCTGTTGCGGCAGTGGTCGGAGACCGCCGACATCCCGGTCGTGCTGGCCAGCGGATCGGTGACACCGACAGAGGTCACCGACGTGCTCGGCGACGGCGACCAGCTGGTCCAGAAACCGTTCACCCGGCGACAGCTGACCGAAGCCGTCGCCGCAGCGTTGCGGTACGCCGCAACGGCCTGACGTTCCTGGTTCGCCCGAAGGTCAGGATGCTTGACCGGCGTCGCCGCTCAGCTGATCATCGTGACGACCGGGCTCTTGCCACCTGCAGGGCACGGCGCCCGCTGTGGTCGTGGGCGCTGTACTGCGTCGGTGTAGCGAGTCGACGGATTGGGTAACTGCGCGTCGGCGATCCGGGCACCGCAGCACCTCCCCGCGGCTGCGGCACCTGCAGGTGGCTCGGGTCCGTGTGCGTGGCGGAAGGAGCTGGGTGGCGGAGTTGGTGCAGGTGCAGCAGGTGCCGGCGGGTGGGCACGCATGCCTGACGTTCACGGACGCGGACGAACGCCTCGACCTGCTTGCCGTGTTCATCGGCGACGGGCTGGACGCCGGCGCGCGGGTCGTGTGCTACAGCGACGGGATACCGCCGGCGGTGTTCGTCGACGAGCTGACGCACCGGTCGGTGCCGGCCACCGCGGCCGCGGAGCATGGCCAGTTGGTGGTGGCCGACTGCGCTGCAGGGTGGCTCGGCGCGGACACCGCGACGGCCGAGCAGATGCTCGACGCGGTCCGAGGGCAGGCGCGCTCCGCGGCGGAGGCCGGCTTTTCGGGCCTGCGGGTCGCCGCGGACATGGCATGGGCCGCCCGCCCGCACGCCGCGGCGCATGAGCTGCTGCGCTTCGAACACGGCTTCCGTGACGTGCTCACCGGCGGTGGATTGACCACGATCTGCCAGTACGACCGGTCGGTGTTCGACCCAGTCACCTTGGCGTTCGCCGCCGATGTCCATGGTCAGGCAGTCGCTGCGCAGGTGTATCACGAGGACCCGCTGCTGCGGATCTGCCGGCAGTACCGTCCGGCCGGGATCCGGATCGCCGGTGAGCTGGACTTCCGTCACCTCGACGTGCTGCAGCAGGCCCTCGCAGAAACGCTGCGGCTGGACGAGTGCCCGCAGGTCAACCTGCGGCGGCTGCGGTACGTGGACGGGACGTGCGCGGCGGCGATCGTGCGCGCCGCCACGCAGCTGCCGGCCGGGCGGCGCATGGAGGTGGTCTGCGGGTCGCTGCCGGCCACGATGCTGCGGCTGTGCGGCGCGGACACGGTTGGCAGTGCACGGCTGACGGTACGGGAGGCGACATGACCGGGACCGCACGGTTCCGCGCCACGCCCGACGGCCAGCCACACCGCGTGGAAAACGAAGCAGCGCGGCCATCGCCCGCACCGCCCACGACGGATCAGCTTCCCCAGGCGACGATCGACCTGCGGCAGTCGTTCACCATCGCCGATCTGTACACGCTGCGGGCGGCCGTCGAGGCTCACGCCACCGCGGACGGCGTCGCCCGCCACACCGTCGACGCGCTGCTGATCATCGTCAGCGAGCTCGCCACCAACGCGGTGCTGCACGGCGGCGGCCGCGCCGACCTGACGCTTTCCCGGGGCGGCAACGACCTCGTCTGCGTCGTCAGGGACCACGGCCCGGGCCTGCCCGATCCGCAGGACGCCGGACGCACCGAGGTGTCACCGTCTGCGCTCAACGGGCGAGGGCTGTGGATCGTGCGCCAGCTCAGCAAGCTGACCATCACCACCGGACCGGACGGCACCACCGCCACGGCCATCGTCGCCGCGCCGCCCGGCGACGTACATGCATCCTGAATGGCATCACCATCAGTCGGGTTGACGCTTTACCGGCCCGCGGTCGCAGGTCCAGAGGCCCGAACTCGTCGACGCACACGACGGGTTCGTAGTGGCCGGTGTCGCGTACGGGCGGGCGGGCCGCGTCGGTCGACGCTTAGTCGGCCACCGTGAGCAGGGCGGCGAGCTGGCGCATGATGCCGGGCCGGGCGCGGTAGTACACCCAGGTGCCCCGGCGTTCGGCGTCGACGAGGCCGGCCTCACGCAGGGTCTTCAGGTGGTGGGAGATCGTCGGGCCGGAGAGCTCGAACGCCGGGGTGAGGTCGCACACGCACGCCTCGCCGCCCTCCGCCGAGGCGATCATCGACATGAGCTGGAGCCGGACCGGGTCGCCGAGGGCCTTGAACGCGGGTGCGAGCACCGTCGCGGTCTCGGCGGGGATGCGGCGCTGGGCGATCGGCGGGCAGCACGGGGCGTCGGCGGCGTTGAGGTCGGTGAGGGTGAGCAGCCCGGCTTGCTTCGACATATTTCTAGGTTGACAGAACTCGAAACAGCGTGCAACTGTTTGATTCGACAAACGTCTAGTTCGACCGATGTCCAAACAGGGAGCTACGACCATGTTCCGGTTTCGCCGCTACAACCGCCGCTACGCCGCCGCTGGACTCGCCGCGGTCGGTGTCGGCGCCGGGATGGCTCATCGGCACACCGTTGGCTACAGTTTCATCGTAGATCGGCGATAAACGATGACGGTGGTGGATCGTGACCGAACTGCTCGACCGGGCGACCGCGGAGACCTACGCGTCGTGGTTCCGGGCCCTCGCCGACCCGTCACGGGTGCAGATCGTGGAGTACCTGGCGCGGCAGGGACGGCCGATGAGCGTCGGCGACCTGGTGAAGGCGGTGGGGCTGGCACAGTCGACGGTGTCGCAGCACCTGAAGATCCTCACCGAGGTCCGGTTCGTGCCCGTCGAGGCCGTCGGCAACGCCCGGCACTACCGCATCAACCAGGCCTGCATCGGCTGCTTCCCGTCCGCCGCCGACGTCGTCATGGGCCGACCGGCACCCACCCCGATCGGAGACTGCGCATGACCACCGCACCTGCCCGCGCGACGGTGACGATCCGGGCGATGACCGCCGGCGACGCAGACCACGTGCTGGCGATCTACCAGGCCGGGTTGGACGGCGGCAACGCCAGCTTCGAGCACACCGCCCCCGACTGGGCCACCTTCGACGCGGGCAAGCTCCCCGGGCACCGGTTCGTCGCCGTCGACGGCGCCGGCGCCGTGCTCGGCTGGGTCGCCGTCTCGCGGGTCTCGGCGCGACAGGTGTACGCCGGTGTGGTCGAGCACTCCGTGTACGTCGACCCGACCGCACAAGGCCGCGGGGTCGGGCGGGCGCTGCTCCAAGCTCTCATCACTTCCACCGAGGCGGCCGGGATCTGGACCATCCAGTCCGGCGTCTTCCCGGAGAACACCGCCAGCCTCGCCCTGCACCACGCCGCCGGGTTCCGCACCGTCGGCGTCCGGGAACGCGTCGGCCGGCACGCGCCGCACGGCAACCGCTGGCGTGACGTGGTCTTCATCGAACGCCGCAGCCCGTACATCACCTGACCCGACCCCTCCCGCACATCCGGCAGTGCCGGACTGCGCCCACATATTTCGACGTTTCTCAAGACAGGAGCCATTTCGTGAACACATCGCCAGTCGTCGTCATCGGCGCCGGACCGGTCGGTCTCGCCGCCGCCGCCCACCTCGCCGAACGGGACCTGCCGTTTCTCGTCCTCGAGGCCGGTGACGGCCCCGCCGCGTCCGTGCGGCAATGGGGGCACGTGCGGCTGTTCTCCCCGTGGCGGTACAACGTCGACGCCGCCGCCCGCCGTCTCCTGCTCGACGCCGGCTGGGTCGAGCCCGACGCCGAGGTCCTGCCCACTGGTGGTCAGCTCGCCGCCGACTACCTTCAGCCGCTCGCGGACCTGCCCGCGCTGAAGCCGCACGTGCGCTACGGCGCTCGGGTCGAGGCCGTCACGCGCCTCGGCCTGGACCGGATCCGTACCACCGGGCGCGAGCAGGCGCCGTTGCTGGTCCGGATCGCCGACGGCGACGACATCCTCGCCCGAGCGGTCATCGACGCCTCCGGCACGTGGACCACCCCGAACGTTCTCGGTGCGTCCGGCATCCCGGCGCGGGGTGAGCGGGCGGCGGCCGGGTTCGTCGAGCACGCGCTGCCCGACGTGCTCGGCGCCGACCGGGACCGGTTCGCCGGCAAGCGCACCGTCGTCGTCGGCGCCGGGCACTCCGCGGCGAACACGCTGCTGTCCCTCGCCGACCTGGCCGGACAGGAGCCCGGCACGAGCGTCGTGTGGGCGATCCGCGCGACCGACCCGGCCCGCACCTACGGTGGCGGCGCGGCCGACGCGCTGCCGGCCCGCGGCGCGATCGGCTCCCGGCTGCGCGAGCACGTCGAGAACGGCACCGTCGAACTGGTGGCCGGGTTCTCGGTCCAGTCGGTCACGGTCGAGGGCGGCCGGGTGCGGCTGTCCGGCGGTACCGGCGACATCACCGCCGACCGGATCGTGTCGGCCACCGGCTTCCGGCCCGACCACGGCATCGTCAGCGAGCTCCGCCTGGATCTCGACCCCGTCCTCGGCGCCACGCGGGCACTCGCGCCGCTGATCGACCCGAACGAGCACTCCTGCGGCACCGTCCCACCGCACGGTGCCGACGAGCTCACGCACCCCGAGCCCGGCTACTTCGCCGTCGGCGTCAAGTCCTACGGCCGCGCGCCCACGTTCCTGCTCGCCACCGGCTACGAGCAGGCCCGCTCCGTCGTCGCCGCCCTCGCCGGCGACTGGACCGCCGCCCGCGACGTCCAGCTCGACCTGCCCGAGACCGGGGTCTGCAACAGCAACGCCCCGCTCGACGCCGCGACGGTCGAGGGCAACGGCGGCTGCTGCGGCGTCCCCGCCGGAAACCCCGCCCCTGTACCGGCCGGGCGCGGCCTTGCCACGGGCATCTCGGGTGGGCTGCTGTCCACGCCGCTGACCCTGATCACGGCGACCGGGCAGTCCGACCAGCAAAGCGGCTGCTGCGGCTGATGCCACCCACCCGCACTCCGGTGACCGCCGCCTCCGACGTGAGCGGCGGTCACCGCGGGTTCCACGGCTGGCGGATCGTCGCCGTCTTCGCCGTCACCCAGACGGCCGGCTACGGCTGCCTCTACTACGCCTTCGCCGTCCTGCTGCACCCGATCGCCGCCGACCTGCACACCTCGACGGCCGCCGTGACCGGCGCGCTGACCACCGCCCTGCTCGCCTCCGCCGCCATGGCGATGCCCGTCGGCCGGTGGCTGGACCGCCACGGCGGCCGAGTGCTCATGACCGCGGGGTCCGCCGCCGGGGCACTCCTGCTCGCCGCCTGGTCCCAGGTGCAGGCGCTGTGGCAGCTGTACGCGGTGTTCGCCGCCCTCGGTGCCGCGATGGCGATGGCGCTGTACGAACCGGCCACCGCCGTCATCGTCGCCTGGTTCGATCCGGCGCGCCGCGCGAGAGCGCTCCTCGGCATGATCGTCGTCGCCGGGTTCGCCAGCACCATCTTCATGCCCCTCACCGGCCTCCTGGAGCACCGGTACGGCTGGCGCGGCACCCTGCTCGTCCTCGCCGCCCTCTACGCTGCCGTCACGGTCCCGCTGCATGCGATCGTCATCCGCCGTCCTTCGCAAGGTGCGGCCACGCGTCGGTCGACGTCTGCGACACGACGGGCCGAGGTCCGGGCAGCGGTCCGCGACGCCCGGTTCTGGTGCCTGGCGGTCGCGTTCGTCGCCCACGGCGCCGCGATGAGCGCGATGACCGTGCACCTCGTCGGGTTCCTCGTCACCGTCGGGCATCCAGCCACGTTCGCGGCCACCGTCGCCGGGCTGCTCGGCGTGCTGTCGGTCACCGGCCGACTGTTGCTCACCGCAGCACGGCGCCGCTTCCGGATCCATGTCGTCGTTGCGGGCATCTTCGTCGTCCAGGCCGCCGCGGCGATCAGCCTGCCGTTCATCGGCGGTACCCGCCTCGGTGCGGTCGTCGCCGTGACCGGCTTCGGGATCGGGTTCGGCGTGGCCAGCCTCGCCACCCCGAGCCTGCTCGCCGACCGGTACGGCACCACCGCCTACGCCAGCATCGCCGGCACGCTCAACACCCCGGTCACGCTCGCCAAGGCCGGCGCACCGCTCGGCGCGGCCGCCCTGTACACCCTCACCGGCAGCTACCCGCCGGTCCTTGTCGCGATCGGCATCGGCAGCCTCGCCGCCGCCGCCGGCATACTGGCCCGTGCCGCATCACCGGCCCCGCCTCCGGCCGTCAACTCCGCTGGCGTTGTTGCGTAGGGTCCCGCCCCTGGACGCACCGCGGCCCGGGTCGTCGCCGCTCGGCCTCGCCGCCGGCGCAGTGGCGGGCGTGCTCGGCGGCATGACTGGCAGCGGCTGATAGGACATCCCAACGCGCTACTGGTCCTGGGAATTGGAGACGGCGGCCGCCGTTCGGGTCCTTCGATAACGCAGGTACCGGTGAATCCAGAGCGGCACTGCGATCACCCAGACCACCGCGAGCAGCCGCATCCAACCGGTGTTCAGCGTGACGATAGCCACGAAACACAGCGTTCCGAACGCGGCATACAACCAGTAGTAAGGGGCAACCGCCTTGTCGACGTTGCGCAAGAACTGATCAGCCCGATCAACATGCCGCATGGAGCTCATGATCCCAGACAACGGCCAGCCGCCGTCAATCACGCTTCGCCTGGGGGCTCTCCTCCGCACCAGTCCTCGGCATGATCGGGAGTCATGTCGTACTCGTCGACGTCCAAGACCGCTCCGGTGGCCTGAAGGAAGTCGAGAACCTCACGGTCGAGATGCCAACCGAACAGGTTCGGGGTCTCGCCGGCGGTATCGCTGCGGTCGCGCTGCTCGGCCTCCTGGCCGTTGAAGTAGCGCACGACCTCCAGGACGGCGCCAGATCCTTCGCCCTCGGTGTCCAAGCGGTTGGCCAGTGCGGCGATCGCCGCGGTGTGTGGCACGAGTCGTTCGATGATGCGGGCGACCTGATCGTCAACACACAGCCCCGGTTCGCGGCAGACGATCCTCCAGCAGTGTCGGGCCGGGATGACGTTGGGTTCTATCCAGCGGCTGCCGCGGACGTCGGTTTCGTCGGGCTCGACTCCGAGGATGGCTGCCATCTCGGCCGCCGAGGTGCTGCGGCTGAACAGCGCGAAGTAGGCGTACTGGTTGACGTGCACTGGTGAAGAATAGAAGCCGTCCTGGCGGCAGGTGTGCGCATTTTGACTGAGCTGGAGTGCCTGGTCCTGGTCATAGGCCGTCGAGGAGTGAGAGGGTCGTGTCGGAAGGGCGGTAACGGCCGGGCCTCGCGGTCAGGGGCGTGGTCAGGGCCAGCGCCTGCTCTTTGGCGGACATGTCGGCGTGGACGCAGGCGTCGGTGGAGCGGACGCTGGCGTGGCCGAGCCAGAGCGCGATGACGGTGGTGTCGACGCCTGCGTGGAGCAGCGACATCGCGCAGCAGCGGCAACCGGTCCTCACGCCAGTCCTTGCCCCGGACGGAGAAGGCCTCTGCCGCGATCGCGTCCAACGAAGCGTTCTCCGGCTGGACCAAAACCTTCACCGACCCATGGCTCTACGCCGCGATCGTCGACCGGATCACCTTCGGCGGCAACATCATCGAGGCCGGCACCGACTCATACCGTCTCGCCCAGACCCGTGGCCAACTCGCCGGAATCGACCCGTCCAGGCCGCGCAGCCGGCACCTGCTGTTCACTTGACCAGGTCCATTGCCTCACTAATAATTGAGTCAATGAGCGCTGAGCTTTCTTCGGTTCAACGGCGCGCCCGGATCCATGCCGCGCTCGGTGACCCGGCGCGCCTGGCCATCGTCGACACGCTCACGCTCGGCGACGCCTCGCCCGGCGAGATCGCCCGGGCCCTGGACCTGCCGACGAACCTCGTCGCCCACCACGTCAAGGTGCTCCAGGACGCCGGCGTGCTCGTGCGGACCCGCTCCGAAGGCGACCGGCGCCGCACCTACCTGCGCCTCGAACCCGACGCCCTCGCCTCCCTCACGCCGCCGCCGCTGCGGGACGTGCCGCGGGTCGTGTTCGTCTGCACGCACAACTCCGCCCGCTCACAACTGGCCGCCGCCCTGTGGGCGGACCGGGCCGACATCCCGGCCGCCTCGGCCGGGACCCAGCCCGCCGAGCGGGTCCACCCCCGCGCCGTCGCCGTCGCCCGCCGGCACGGCCTGATCATCGACGCGACCGGCACCGCGCACGTCGCCGACGTCGTCACCGACGCCGACCTGGTCGTCGCCGTCTGCGACAACGCCCACGAGGACCTCACCGCCGGCGTCCGGCCCCGGCTGCACTGGTCGGTCCCCGCCCCGGCGGACACCGACGCCGCGTTCGAGGCCGCGTTCGCCGACCTCGCTACCCGGGTCGACCGCCTCGCCCCCGCCGTGCACTCCGTTCCCCCACAACGCAAACACCAGACAGGAACCCCAAGCTCGTGAACCCCACCCTGTGGCGACGGCTGCTCGCCGAGTTTCTCGGCACCGCGCTGCTCGTCACCGCCGTCGTCGGCTCCGGCGTCATGGCCACCCGCCTCAGCGACGACATCGGCCTGCAACTGCTGGAGAACTCCGTCGCCACCGCCCTCGCGCTCGGCGCGCTCATCCTCACCTTCGGCCCCGTCTCCGGCGCCCACCTCAACCCCGTCGTCTCCGCCGCCGACTGGTTCCTCGGCCGTCGCACCGGCACCGGGCTCACCGCCCGCGACCTCGCCGGCTACGTCACCGCCCAGGTCGCCGGGGCGATCGCCGGAGCCGTGCTGGCCGACCTCATGTTCCGGCTGCCCGCGATCGACTTCGCCGACAAGGAGCGCACCGGCGGCGACCTGTGGCTCGGCGAGGTCGTCGCCACCGCCGGCCTGCTCCTGCTCGTCTTCGCCCTCGCCCGGTCCGGCCGGACGTCCGCGGCACCCGCAGCGGTCGGCGCGTACATCGGCGCCGCGTACTGGTTCACGTCTTCCACGTCGTTCGCGAACCCGGCCGTGACGATCGGCCGCGCGCTCACCGACACCTTCGCCGGCATCGCCCTCACGTCCGTGCCGGGGTTCATCGCCGCCCAACTCGTCGGCCTCGCCGTGGGCGTCGGGCTGCTCCTCGCGCTCTACCCGTCCGTCGGCAGCGCCGCCGACGACGTCGTCGTCGTCGCCCACGGCGTCCCCCAGCAGGAAGGCGACACCAGGTGAGCACCCGGCCCAGCGTCCTGTTCGTGTGCGTGCACAACGCCGGCCGCTCCCAGATGGCCGCCGGCTGGCTGCGCCACCTCGCCGGCGACACCGTCGAGGTCCGCTCCGCCGGTAGCGACCCCGCCGACCGGATCAACCCCGTCGCCGTCGAAGCCATGCGCGAGGTCGGCATCGACATCACCGCCAACACCCCGCGCAAACTCGACTGGGACACCGCCGAATCCTCCGACGTGCTCATCACCATGGGCTGCGGCGACGTCTGCCCCGTCTTCCCCGGCAAGCGCTACCTCGACTGGAAACTCGACGACCCCGCAGGCCAGGGCATCGACGCCGTCCGCCCCATCCGCGACGCCATCAAGGCCCGCGTCGAACAGCTCCTCACCGAACTCCCCGTCAAGGCACACTGACGACGCCGCCCCTGGCACAGCTTGCGGCCCGTCGTCGCGACGGTGCGCGGCGAGCAGTGCCGCCGGCTGGCCCGGTAGCCGCTCCATCGGCGGTCATGCGCTGACGTTGGTCCCGGTCGGTGTCGTCACGTCGCCGCCCGGCGTGGCCAGCCCATCCGGCGGCACACGGGGTTTGGCGATCCCCTCGACGGCGCGTCCCGCCGCGGGCAACGGCTCGGACGATGCCGGGGCCTCAGCGAACGTCCGCTGCCGGACACCGACGCCGGTGCGTTCGAGAGCTGACTCAACCGGGGAGGCCTTCCGCCGCTGCAACCGGAGCGCGGGCACGGCGCCCCGCAACAGGATGGCGGAATGTACCACCGCGAAAGCGGCGGCGTTGAGGATCCCCGGCGTGGGGTCGCGCAGCAGTCCCCACCCGGACACGGCCATGAGCACGCCGATCGCGGCCAGCGAGGGCGCGACGGCGGCAGGCTGCCACCCGCTGCTTCCGCGCTTGGGCGTCACCACGAACCTCGCCGGTCGTCGCAGCAGCGCGCGGACCGTGCAGACGATGCCTATCCAGAAACTCGTCGCTGCGAGAGTGAAGGCGGTGTAGGTGTACGTGCCGAATCCGGCGGCCGCGACGCTGGCGATGGAGAGCAGAAAGTATGGCGCGAAGTGGAGAAGGAAGTCCGCCGCGCTCGCGGACGCCAATGGCTGCCATCCGAACGCGATACGCACCAACGGCATCAGCATGTAGATGAGGAGGGTCCAGCCGTACAGGAAGTACGAGGCGGACAGCAGGTACTGCAGCCGCAGTCGCATCGGCAGCCGCGAGCGCAGCACGAGCGGGATCGCCGAGATGCATCCGCGGGACCAGCGCAGCTGCTGGCTCACGTACGACGACATGTCCTCCGGTCCCAGGCCCTGGGCCAGCACCTCGGGCACGTACACCGACTTCCAGCCGTCCGCGTGCAGTCGCACGGACAGCTCGAAGTCCTCGGTGACCGTTTCCTCGGGAAAGCCGCCCGTTGACTCGAGTGCGGCACGGCGGAAGACGATGTTGGTGCCGCAGCAGAACATCGAGCCCAGCCCGGCCTTGCCGTTGGCGATGCTGCCGAAGAACAGCGCCTGCTGCGACCACGCCGCCTGGGCCACCGCGTTCTCGGCGGCGTTCGCGTAGTACTGCGGTGACTGCACGAACGCGACGTCGCGGCTCTTGAAGTAGCCGACGGTGGCTTCGAGGAACCGCGGGCCGGGCACGTGGTCGCAGTCGAGGACCGCGACCAGCGGCGAACGCGTGCGCTTCAGGGCGTCGTTGATGTTGCCGGCCTTCGCGCCCCGGTTCGACCCGCGGCGCAGGTACTTCGCCCCGAACCGCTGCGCGAGGGCTCGCACCTCGGGGTTGTTCCCGTCGTCCAGGATCGCCACGCGTGGTCGTGCGCCCTTGAGCCGGACCGCGGCCTCCACGACGGGCGCGATGATCTCCACGGGTTCGTTGTAGACGGGGATCAGCACATCCACGTACACCTTGGGGGTCCGGCGGAACCGGGGCCGCGGTGACGTCCGGTTGTGCGCACAGGTCCACCAGAATCCGAGCGCCTGCACCAGATTGAACGTCTCGGCCAGGACCAGCACCCAGTACAGGACCGGATCGCCCACCCGGCCGGGCTGCAGCAGCCATCCGAAGTACCACACCGATGCGGTCAGGCTCAGCATGACCAGCAGCCGAAACGCCGCCGCCTCACGCCGGCTGGCGCGTCGCGGCTGCCACCGTGGCGCGGTGGTTCTCGGGTCGGCTCGCTGGTCGGGTTCCGCCTCGGTCATGGTCATGGTCATGGTCATTGCAGGATCCAGATCGTGACGTTCTCCCGGTGCTCCACCCGCTGCACTGTCCGCCCTCCGGTGTCGAGTTGTGCCAGCGCCTGGCCCACCAGGCTCGCGTTGTCCGGGTTGTCGAGATAGCTGGCCATGAGGAACGTGCGGCCACCGTGCTGCGCCGGCAGCGGGACGCCGCCCCTGATCGGCACGGCGGTGACGGCGGGGTGGTAGTAGCGCACCAATACCTCGAGGTACCCGGGGGCGAACAGGATGACGTCACCGGGGCGGGCCTCCTCGTTCACGAGACGAAAGGCGCCGTTGTAGTCGTAGAGCCTCGGATTGGACGAGTTCAGTTGCTGGTCCCCGAGGCCGACGATCATGGTCAGCGCGATCGCGGCGACCGCCGTCGCTCTCGCGGTCGTGGTTCGCAGCCAGCCGGTCGCCGCGCGGGCGGCGAGGATGAGCAGCGGTGGCAGCACCGAGATGAAGTACCGCAGCTCGAAGAAGGACCGCTGCTTCGTGCCGAGCAGGTACGCGAGTGCGAACGGAACGATGACGAGCGACACCAGCAAAGCGGTGGAGCGGGAGCGTCCCCGGCCGAGCAGGAGCAGGATGACGAGCATGCCGACCGGCCAGAGCGCGACCAGCTGCTCCATCGCGGCGTCGGAGTGGTAGCCCCACATCGCCCAGGTCAGATTGGCCAGGATGACGTACAGGGAGATGAAGCGCGAACCGTCGCCGCCCGTCGGAGTACTGCTCCCGGCGGCGCCGGCGCTCGACCCGATGAAGTCCCCGACCTGCTCCCCCGCGTACGGAACCAGCGGCAGCAGCAGCACGAGCGTCACCACGGTCGCCGACAACCACCCGACCAGCAGTCTGCGCGCCATCTGCTCGCGCTTGAGCCCGCGCCGGATCACGATGGCGGCGAACACCAGGTGCTGGGTGCACAGCTGCAGCAGCGAGAAGTAGTGGGTATAGACGAGGCCGGCAGAGGCGACCGCGAACAGGCCCCAGTCCAGCCATCCCCCACGCCGGATCGCTCGTGCCTGTCCGAGCACGGCGAGGAGCGACCAGAAGATGTAGAACGCGTACATCCGCGCCTCCGCGGAGTACCAGACGGCGACGGGAGACACCGCGATGAGCAGCGCCGCCGCGACACCCGCGCGCCGGTCGTAGAGCTCACGGGCGGCCAGGTACACCAACGGGATGGAGAGGGTGCCGATGACCAGGGAAGGGATGCGGACCGCGAGCGGACCGTCGCCGAACAGGCGGATGTCCAGCCAGAGAACGCTGCCCCACAGCGGCGGATGGACGTCGGCCGAGCGAAGGTCGTGCAGCATGGTGAGGTACGGCAGGCGTGCCTGTCCGATGCTGATCGCCTCGTCGAGCCACACGCTGCGCAGCGGAACCACGCGCAGCAGTGCCCCGACCGCGACGATGACGGCCAGCGCCGCCGGAACACGCAGCGACCGGGGTTTGCCCACGCGCTCCGGGTTCACCGGTGCCGCCGACGTCCCGAGCTGTTCAGTGGAGGAATCATGCGGGATCGGCGGCGCCGCTTGTGCGGTGCTGTTGCTCACGCGTACTCCAGCAGGTCGTGGGGCCGGCCGACGCGAAGGCGGACGCAGACCTGCTCGCTGGGCTGCACCCCGGCGCGTTGCAGCACGGTGAGTGCGTCGACCTCGTCAGCGCCGTGGATGAGGCCGACGATCCGGTCGCCGTGCGCCGACCAGGTGTCGGTATGCCGGCACCGCATCCGCAGATCCTCGGCGTCCGGCAGTGCCGCTCCGGACAGCTCGACGACCGTCACGACGTCACCACCCGTACGGTGATCGGCCCGGCGAAGCGCGAGCCGGGCCGCTTCGGCAGCCAGCACGAGCCGGATCCGCCCCGCGGTCCGCTCCCAGGTGAACTGCGCGGACCATGCACAGGCCCGTGATGCCCATGCCGCCGCCTCCGAGGAGCGGCCGAGGCGCTCGATGAGGCCGACGATCGCGTCGGCGAGCTGCGACTCGTCGTCGATCAGCACGCCGGTTCGACCGTCGAGAACCGCGTCCTGCACTCCGGCCACCCGCAGTGCCACCGCCGGCACGCCGAGCGCGGCGGCCTCCAGGATGCTCAGTCCCCATCCTTCGCCGGTTGACGCGCTGACGGTGATCCACGCCGTCTGCAGTACCGCTGTCCGCTCGGCATCAGTGACGCGTCCGTAGATGACGACGGATGCTTCGAGCCCGAGCCGATTGACGTGCGCGCGAACGCCGTCGAGCTCGGGGCCGTCGCCGACCAGGTGCAGCTCCAGCTCGCCCACCTCGGTCCTGGCCTTGGCGAAGGCCTCGAGCACGAGGTCCATCCGTTTGTGCGGCACGAGGCGACTGACGCAGACGATGCGCGGCCGGGCCGCCCGGCGTCCGATGTCCGGCACAACGGGGCGGTCCATCCCGCACGGGACGATGAAGACCTTCCCCTTGAGCCCGAGCTCCCGGCGAATCGCGTTCCGGGAGGAGGGCGAGACGGTCACGATCGCACGGTGGCCGTAGACCACTCCGGTGGCGGTCTTCTCCAGCCAGCGGCCGATCCACCGCATCGGCCAGCCGAAGTACTCCGCGAACTGTCGCTGGTGGACGTGGTGGATCAGGAGAACCACCGGGACCCGCCGCCCGACCGCGAGCGGGGCGAAGAACGGAATCCCGTTCTGGGAGTCGACGACACCGTCGATGTGCTTGCGGTGCCGCCAGAGCCACACCAGCACCGCGAGGTAGACCGTGAACGTTCCCCCCATACGGACGATGCGAAAGCCGTGCCGCTCCTCGACGCCCGGGCGACCGGATACTCGAGCCGTCAGGTATGTGACCCGCACGCCCTGCCGCACAAGGTGCTCGGCGACCTGCTCGCAGTACAGTTCGGCGCCGCCGGCGCGCGGGTGACTCCTGTCCCGCCAATTGAGCACAGCGACGTGCTGAACCGTCACCGCGTTTCCTCCCCGGATCGAATGAACGAGTTTCTGTCAGCGGACGCAGATCATGGTTCGAGAAGCATTCTTTCCCGCTCCAGCGGCTGGGCGATGATTGCGGGTCGCAACACCAAAGGGTCGCCGGGGCCGCTGCCCAGAATGCGGAGACTGATCAATTCCAGATAGGCCCGGGCCCCGTCTCTGACCAGACGCAACGTCGAGCCTCCGCGCTCCGTCCAGTCGACCGGCAGTTCGGTGATCGGAATGTTCGCCCGGTGCGCCAGGGCGAGCAATTCGAGGTCGAACGCAAATCCTGACAGACGTGATTGCATGAAGAGCTGCCGGGCGAGCGGCGCCTGGAAGAATTTGAAGCCGCACTGCGTGTCGGACAGGTCACCGACCATGCCCCGGCTCAGCGACCGGAATCCGATGCTGCCCACACGCCGGATCAAGGGCTGGCGGACGAGGAGCCGGCCGCCACTGCAGTACCTGGATCCGACAACGATCCGGTGACCGGCGGACAGGAGCCCGACGACGCCTGGGATCAGGTCGGCGGGTGTCGACGAGTCCGCGTCGCAGAACCCGACCCAACGCGCCCGCGAGGTCAGGATTCCTCGCCGGACGGCAGCTCCCTTCCCCTGGCGGGAGCAGCCGATCACGTGGACGCGCAGACCGTCGCAGGCGTGGTCGGCGACGTCCGCGGTCCGATCCGTGCTGCCGTTGTCGACGACCACGATGCCGACGCTCCACGGCAGCCGGGCGGTCTTGTTCGCCAGGTCCCGCAGCGTCGCGCCGAGGCGGGCTTCCTCGTTGTATGCCGGGATGATGATTTCGAGGTCCACCGCGGGTCGCGCGACGTCGGAAATGAGGGATCCGCCGACACCGCCGGCCTCGACAGGAGGTTCAGAGTCTTCCTGAATTCCTCGTTGCTGAAGGCGCAATTTCACAACCTTACCTGTGCGGAATTTGAGCGATGATCGCTGCGGCCGTAAATGGCCGAAGAATAGGTGATTCCCTTGCTGCCGGCTCTTGCATCGAGTCCGCATCCGGCAGGGCCGACGCACAATGATTGAGCTTTGTCACCGAGCCTAGCAGCCCCTTGTACCCGCCTGCGGAAGAATGAGGAGTTCGCCTAGCCGGGAAGGCCGGCCGTCGGAGTGTTCAGCGACGGCGGAAGCGATGCCGAATATCTGCCGATCAGGCCCGCAGATGCGCCGCGGATCGGGCCGGGGTCGTCGAGATAGTGATCCGGCATGAAGTTCCACGCGAAGAGCCCGTCGTTCGTCAGCCCCGCCATCGAGGAGTCCGTCAACACCGTCCCGGTGAACTTGGTGAAGGCTCTCACCTGGCATTCGGGGCTGCCCCACAGCTTGAAATGCGAAATCATGACCGGTTTGCCGTACGAGCCCAGCTGTCGCACGGAAGTCCGGATCTGGGGGACCAGCGCGCTCTGCCCGTCGTGCTCGTAGTCGCAGGCGTGCATCTGCTGGACCGCGGTGAAGTCGCTCGCGGCGATCGCGTCGGACCAGAACGACAGGTCGCGGTCGCCCCAACTGCCCCACAGGTAGCCGCCGAAGCCGAGTGCGACACGTGCACCAGCGTATTCAGCGCGGACGGCCGCGGCCGCCTCGAGGTATGCCGCCTTCAGGCGCCCGGGGTACCCGGGGTCGGACGAGTAGGTCTCCCACTCGGTGAAGAGGACGACGTAGAGCGGCCCGAAGTGCGGCCCGCTGCCCTTCAACGCCGAGGTGACGACCTTGATGTCGCGTTGAAACTGTTCACTGACCGCGTACTCCGGGTGGTCCGCGAGCCACACCACCAGCTCGACCGCCTTGCCGGACCCGTAGAGATCGGAAATCGTCGACGGCCGGGCGTACCCGCTGATCCACGCCAGATCCTCGGGGCCGTTGTACCAGGTCGTGACCATGCCCATGCCGGTGTCGCGGTACAGCGGGGCCGCGACGGCGTCCCCGATCCCGGGACCCAGGCCCCAGAGCACCCGGGCCTGTGCGCGCGGCGACGACGCCCGGTTCGACGCATCGAAGGCGGCGCGGTCAAGGTGGAGGTTGCGATCGCACGCGTCGGTGACGAGGTCGTTCGCGAAGCTCAGGGACAGCGTGTGCGCACCTGCTCCCCATGAGCCGGCGATGGCGTAGTCGGCCCATGAGGACGCGTGCACCTGGACCGTCTCGACCGGCCGGCCGTCAACCTGTACCCGCATGGCCGGGGCGCCGGAGCACTGGTCGCCGCGAGCGCGTACGACGAGCTGGGCCCCCGCCGGCACGGTGAGTTCCGCGCTCGCGGTCGCGTCCGTCCACATCCGCAGGGCTTTTCCGCCGTTGGCCTCGGGATCGCGGTACGTGCCGGCCGCGCCGGACGTCACCCGCATCGACTCCGCCTCCAGAACCACGGTGGTGCCACCGCTCCCCGTGGCGCGCACGAACAAGCCGTACCCCAGCAGCACGGCCGTGATGGACACATACTGGATCCACCGCATTCTCGTCATGTGCCTGTTCACGCCTGAGCGGCCCGTCGCTTCGGTCGCAACCGCCGCAGGAACGTCCGGACGCGGGCCACTTCGTCGTCCCGCAGCAGCCGGGCCCGGACGGCGGCGACCGCATAGAGGGCGAGGCCGACTGCGATCACCGCCAGGGCGGGCAGCTCCGGCACGACATCGGCTGCCGCGAGCAGGACCACCAGCGGCGCGAGAGCCATCGGGTATCGCAAGGCGACCCTCCGGCTCGGCCAGGACGTGCCGTAGTGGCTGACGAAGAGTTGACCGAGCACTACCGCCCCGGTCCAACTCCCCACGGCGAAGGCGACGGCGGCGCCCGTCGTTCCCCACCGGGGCACGGCCACGACGAGGGCGACCGCCTCGACCGCCAGCGCGATGGGGACCCGCCGCGCCAACGACGCCGTCAGGCCGCGCGCGTAGAGCGTCTTGAGCAGCATGTCGGCGGTCAGCAGCCCCAGGGTGCCGACGGCAAGGATGCGCAGCAGGTCCGCGCCGCGTTCGTACGGCGCGGGAAAGAACAACGCCAGCGCGGTTTCCGGGGCGACCAGCAGGATCAACTGCAAGGGCACCAGCGCGAGCGGCACCCATCGGTAGGCGGCGAGAAACCAGGATCTCACCGCGGCCGCGGTCTCCGCCTTCGCGATGAATGGGAACACGGCGCTGCTGAGGGCCTCGGCCACGAAGTACGGCGCCCGCGCGAGCACCGCCGCCGCCTGGTAGACCGCGATGTCGCCCGCGCCCACACCGTGCCGCTGGCCGATGAGGCTCAGGGCAACGACATCGGTCGTCAGGATCAGGCTGACCGCGGAGGTGGCGATGCCCATCGACACTGCTCGGGATGTGGTGGCGCGCCAGGCTATCGGGCCGGGCCGGGGCAGCCGGTCCCGCAGCGCCCAGGCGCCGACAACCGCCGCCGCGATCGCGCCCCCCAGGAATCCGACGGCGGCCCCGCCGATCCGCAGCTGCACCAGGCTCACGAGCATCAGCGTCAACGCGACCTTCACGCCGATGCCCGTCGTCTGCATGAAGCCCAGGCCGTCGAAGCGCCGCTCTCCGTGCAATGCTCCCTGCAGGGTCGTGCTCACCGAGGCGATCGCGATCGTCACCGCGATCACCGCGGCCGTCGCGACGGAGATGCCGGGCACCACGCCGCGAGTGATCTGCGCACCCACGAAGACGAGCGCGAGCAGGGCGCCGAAGCCGAGATTGCCCACCAGAGCAGCCCGATACGCCGCGTCGACGCCGAGTCGGTTGTCCGCCTGCGCGATGACGCCCGTGAGGGCCCAAGGGAAGCCGGCGGACAGCAGGGCGGAGCAGAGGAACTGGACGTTCTGCAGGACGCTGACGGAGCCGAACTGCGACGGCGTCAGCATCCAGGCCAAGCCGACCCCGAGGCCGTAGTTGAGGACGGCGCCGACCCCGAACCGGAGCATGAGCACGACCCCGCTGGCCGCGGCCGAGCGCTGCCGGGTGAGACTAAGCATGGCGCGGGGCCGATCCTTCGCGGGCCAGCACCCACCGGGCGCGGCCGCTGGCGGCGATGTACGCGACGGTCCGGTCGAGCACTTCGATGCGGTTCGATGTGCCGATGGTCCAGTCGTGGAAGTTGAGGTTGAAGTGCTCGCGGGCCTCGTCGAAGAGACGGCAGAGGCTGTTCACCATGTGGTCGACCACGCTCTGCGGCGACGGCTGTGCGGGGTCGACGCGAGCGCTCAGGAAGTCGACGTCCAGGGGTGACAGTACGGGGATCTCGGTCAGCTGCCTGCGCCGGAACGGAGCTGGCCGCATGAGCCAGACGAGGTTGGCGACGCGGCTCGCGGGACGCCTTGTCCGATCGCGCCAGACGAGGTCCAGGTTGAGCAGGACGAGTCCGGCCCGGCGCAGCAGCCGGACCCGGTCGAGACCGAGGCGGCTGATGAGTTTGCCGGCCAGGCCGATGACGTCGCCACGGCCGATGACGAGGGGCGAGGTGGCTTCGTCGACGAAGCGGATCTCCCGGTTCGAGGCCCAGGCGTAGCCCCGGCGCTCGAAGATGTCGTACGTGGCGGCGTCGAAGAATCTCGGCGCGCCGAGGTGTGGCGAGCGAAAGCCGACCGGACGGGTGCCGGTGAGCTCGACGATCCTGGCCTCCACGCCCGCCAGGTCGGCCTCGAACTGCCGGTTGTCGGCGGCGGTCATGTGTGCCGGGTTGGTGTGGTCGTACCCGTGGATGGCGATCTCGTGCCCGGCGTCCGCGATGCGGGTGATCAGTTCCGGCTGCTCCTCCACGATCTTGCCGGTGGTGTTGAACACCGCTCTGGCGCCGTGGCGCCCCAGCACGCCGAGCAGCGCGGTGGTGGCGGAGGCCAGGTCGTAGGGCATCGCGGCGGGCATGCCCCACGTGCTCTCATAGTCGAAGAAGATTGTCGTGTTCACTGCTCGGTGGTGCATGACGCGTTACCAAGTTCCTTGGTCGACGTGGCGATGTCCCAGGTGACGTCGGGCTTCCTGCCGATGTGCACGCGGGTGTGGACGGTCAGGGCGACGTATCCGACGAGCGCGAGGGGTCGTCTGCGCAGCTGCGCCAGGAAGGCGCGGACGAGGATGCCGCGGGGGACGCGGTACGACGCGGGGATGCTGAGGTCCGCGAGCGCCCGAGCCAGCTCGGCGCTCGAATGCTGGAAGCGCTCCGACTGGCGCAGGTGGTCGCGAAGGGTGGCGGGGACCCGGAACCGCACCCGGACCTCGCGGGCGTACTTCGGTTCGTAGCCGAGCTGACGGGCGCGGAAGTAGACGTAGGCGTCGTTGCTGACGAGCGACGCCGGCAGCTCGAGCCGGCGGGCGAATTCCTCCCCCAGGACCAGGCATGCCCCCCGGAACGCCAGATAGTTCGAGCCACCGTCCCAGTGGGCGGCGGCCTGCTCGACCGCCGACGAACCCGCGACCACGCACTTCTCGACCAGGGTGCGGCCAGCGAGCGGCACGGCGTTGACGGCCATCACCCCGTACATGGGCCGGAAGTCGCGGGCGGCGCACGAGACGAAGTCCGGCGCGCCGACCGCCACGTCGGCGTCGAGGAGGATGAGGATGTCACCGTCGAAGCCCGACAGGAGCTGGTTCATGCGGGTCGTCTTGCCGAGCCGCTCCCGCGAGTCGCGGAGCTTCACGCGCTGGTCGGAAAAGCCCCGCACGATGGCGGCGGTGTCGTCTGATGAGCCGTCGGAGGCGACGACGATCTCGACGAGTTCGTAGCCGGTCTCGTCCTGCGCGAGGAGGCCGCGCAGGAGGCGGCCGATGTTGGCGGCCTCGTTGTATGCGGGAATGCCGATGGAGACCCGTGGGGTCCGCAGCGAGGTCACCGGCTGCCTCCGGGACGACCCGCATGCGATCGGAACCTGGTGGAGGTCCGCGAGCGCCCGGCTAATCGCAGCCGCACCCGGCGGTAGGCAGCGCGGGACACCGAGGCGACGGCCTGCCCGCCGAAGCGGAGCACCATCGCGAGCACCGGCAACGGATCCGGCCCACTCCCTTCGAGCCAGGCACCATGGCTGCGCACACCCGGCGTCGCCGCCGGCACCGGCAGGCGGGCCAGCCGGTGCAGTACCCTGGCCGGCGCATAGAGATTTTCCACGATCAGCCGGCGCGAGCAGTCCTGATCGCCCGCCGGCACCGTCCGGCCGGTCATGGCCAGGTGCAGAGCGCGCACCACATCGACGCCGTCCTCGGTCTGGCCGAACCTGAACTGCGCGCCGACGCGAGGGTTGAAGTCCACCAGCTTGAGGCGGCCGTCGCGCCGGTCGTACCTCCAGTCGAGGTCATTCACCCCGCGGTAACCGATCTCCTTGCAGAACCTCTCGGTCAAAGCGCTCAGCGCCGGGTTTCGGGCCGAGCGCGCATCGGCGGTGCACCCGCGTCCCGGCGGCCACGCGTATGCCTTCCGGCCGACGAAGCTCAACGCCGTCGCCGATCCCTCGTCGCAGTAGGCGTGCACGAACCAGTCCTCGGCCTGCTCGTGCGGGATGTACTCCTGCAGCAGCACGCGTGAGAGGTCGTCGAACCCGGCGAAGCGGTTCAGGAGTTCAGGTGCACTGGACACGATGGTCGTCGTCGGCACCGCCGCCGCTCGCAGCCGCGTCCACGGCGCGACGTTCTTGGCGACCACCGGGAACGTCAGCTCGCCCGCGAGCCTCAGCAGGTCCTCGCGGGAGGTGGGAAAGACGGTGTGCGGCGTCGGGACGTCGTGGGCCGCGCACAGCTCGAACAGCCCGCGTTTGCTCGCCAGTCGCCTCGGCAGGGTCGGCGCCACCCGCGGCAACAGGAAGTGCTCCCCGAGCGTGGCAGCGTGCTCTGCCAGCAGTACGGCGGCTTCGTCGTCGGTGGCCACCGGAACGACGGGTCGTCCGATCGAGCGGCCGATCGCGCACAGGTTCTCGACCAGCCGCCCGGTGTCGTGCCACTGGCTGTGCGGCCACACGAAGCGGCCGACGACGTAGCGCGAGAGCGCGATCGGGGTGAGGCGGTCTTCGGTGATCACGTACACCGGGACGCCGAGCCGGCCCAACGAGCGGACCACACCGAGCGTGCCGGCGTGTACCGGATAGTGGCCGATCCTGACGAGCAGGGCGGGTACTGAGGTGTCGAGCCGCACTGCCGGCATGCGGTTCCTGTCAAGCATCACGAAGCTCCTGCTGGGGGCACGGCCGCGTCGCCTCTCCGGCGGTCGGGGTCGTCAGGTGGTCGGTACGGCGGCGCGCAGCGCCTCCGTACGGCGGACAGCCATCTGCCCAGAGCGGACCTCGCAAACCTCCATGCGTAGGTGAGAACACGAGCGAATGGCCCGTCACCCCTGGCTCCCCCGGCGCTCATCGTCGACCCGGTCATCGCGGCGCCGGGCTACCTCGCCGTCAATCCGCTCGCGCCGGGCAGCGGCGACGGTGTGCTCCGAGCACAAGGCCCTCGAGCGGCGGACGTCATCGTCGGGCTCCTGAGCGTGCCGATCACCGCCCCGCCCGGCCAGCCCGGAGCATGCTGGCACGGCCGTCTGGGCGCACCGGTGATCGACCGGCGGTCGTTGAGGTACCCGTTCGCTGACTGCTGTGGGCCGCGTTCAGGCCGCTGCGGCGGGGAGCAGACCGATGCGGCCATGGTAGGTACCGCCGAGCTGGTCGGTGTCGGAACCGACCAGTAGCCCGGCAGGGCAGGTGACGAGGACTTCGACGCCGACACCGCGGCTGTGCGTCGGGTTCCACGGCAATGCCTTGCCGCTGACCGGGTCGACGGCGGCGATCCCCGGCCGCGACACGGCACCGGGGCCGGCATTCTTGCGGCCGCGGGGGTTGTCCATCCACTGCTGGTGCCCGCCGACGTACACCGCGGCGTCGGTGACCGCGACCGACCAGAGGGTGTTGCCGCCGGTGCGGTTGACCCACACCGGCCGGTGCACCCCGGTGCCTGCGACGTCGAACCGGGCGACGCTGTCACACATCAGCGTCGGTCCGGCCATCCCACCGGTTGCGGCGACGGCAAGGTACGAGCCGTCCGGTGCGAAGTCGACCCCTCGCAGGTAGCTGTCGTACAGGGTCTTGCACTTGCGGGTGTAGGCGTCGGTCGACCAGCCGCTCAGCGTCGCGGCCGGGCCGCCGACGTCGGCGAGCAGCAGCTGCGCGCGCGGCATGCCGGCGGCCGTGTCGAACGCGCCGACCGCGGCAAGACGGGTACCGTCCTGGGTGACAGCGACCGACTCGACCTTGACGGTGCCGCCGTCGCGGCGGGCCAGCCGAAGGTCGAACCCGGAATCCGCCGCGCCGGTCGAAGCCGACAGCCGTGCCAGACCAGCACGACGCTGCCCGCCGATGGTGGTGAAGGTGCCTCCGGTGTACAGCCATTCGCCAGACGAGGTCATCGTACGGATCTGCCCCGGTCCGGCGGTGGTGGTGAACTCCACCACCCGGCGGCCGGTGCCGAGGTCCAACTGGGCCAGACCGGGCCAGGCGTCGCCGTTGACCTTCGTGAACGTGCCCGCGGCGTAGACCGTCCCGCCCGGACCGGCGGCGACCGCCGTGACCCGGCCGTTCAACTCAGGTGCGAAGTCCAGCACCCGGCCGGTGCCGAGCTGGAACGCGAACAGCGACCGGCGCGCCGTACGCCTGCCGGTCGCCGCGTCAGCGACCGTCGTGAAGTTCCCGCCGACCACAACGGTGTCACCGATCACCGCCATCCCGGCGATCGCCCCGTCGAGCACGTTCGGCGTCCACACCACCGGCCGCTGCGACACCACACCCTGCATCGCCTGTCCAGCGACAGCCACCCCAGCAGCCGTCACCAGCGCAGACGCCAAGACAGCAACGATGGTGAACGTTCGGCGCATCGGACGGCACTCCCCTCGCGGCAACAGCGACGACAACGGACCGGACGGACCGGCACGATGTACAACGAAACAGGTACCTGCCTGGCTATCACCTGGAGTCCGGCGGGAGCAGTGCGGGAGTACTGGCGCGGCGGCCGGTGCCTGCCGTCGGCCGGGCCGGTTGCGTGACGGCGGCGGGTGGGGATAATCGGCGAACTCATGGCGGCCGCTGCCCGAAGGAGACCCGGTGAACCGCGACTCGGCCTCGACTCAGTATGAGCGGTTGCGCGGCGACATCGTCGCCGGTCGGATCGCGCCGGGTACGGTGCTGCTCGAAACCGTGCTCGCGGAACGGCTCGGGGTGTCGCGGACGCCGGTACGTGAGGCGCTCGCGATGCTGGAGCGAGACGCGTTGCTGGAGCGGGACCGGCGCGGGTACCGGGTGCGGACGCGGAGCCCCCAGGAGCTGCTGGAGATCTACGAGGCCCGTATCGCGCTCGAGTCGACGTGCGCGGCCGCGGCGGCTGGGCGACGTTCGGCGTTCGACCTGGCCCGGCTGCGCCACCTGACCGGCGAGGCCGCCACGGCCGGCGATCCGGCGCAGCTGCGCGAGTCGCACGCGGCCTGGCACAGGGCGCTGCGCGCCGCGGCGGGCAACGCCACGATCATCGAGCTGCTGGAGCGGCTCGACACGCTGCTGGCCGTGTACGACGACGCCGAGCCGACGCTGGCCGACCAGGAAGAAGCCGCGGCCGAGCACAGGCGGGTGGTCGACGCCATCGAGGCCGGTGACGCCGAGGCGGCGCGGCGGACCCTGGCCGCCCACCTGGACCGGTCCCGCGAGGCCCGCCTGGCGCGGCTCGCCGCCGGGTCCTAGCCCGGTCGAGCAAGAAACGTCACAGGTCAAAGCCTCTTGCCCGAGCGTCGACGCGTGTATACGCTCGCGCTAATTCCCTAGCAAACAAGTCTGAATAATGGAGTAAACATGTTCCGCAGGCTGGTCGTGGCGGTGGCGTCGGCGACGCTGCTGGCCGCATGCAGCAGCACCGGCTCAACCGGCGACGGCGCGGCGTCCGGCGCCCCCGTGCGCGGCGGCACGGTCGTATTCGCCACCGACGTCGAGCCCACCTGCCTCGACCCGGCGGCACCCAGCCAGATCGCCACCCAGATCCTGCAGCGCAACGTGTACGACTCGCTGATCCAGCAGGACGCGAAAGGCGCCTTCCACCCCTGGCTGGCCAGCTCCTGGGACGTCTCGGCCGACGGCACGACGTACACCTTCCACCTGCGCGACGGCGTGACGTTCCACGACGGCACGAAGTTCGACGCGACCGCCGCCAAGGCGACCTTCGACCACTTCACCGACCCTGCGACCAAGGCGCCGCTGGCCGGCTCGCTGCCGTTCGCCTCGGCGACCGCGACCGACCCGAGCACGCTGGTCGTCAAGCTCAAGTCGCCGTTCGCCCCGTTCCTGCAGCTGGTGTCGTTCTCCGTGCTCGGCATCCAGTCTCCGGCGGCACTCGCGAAGGGGCAGGCCGCCCTGTGCGCCGGCGGGCCGGGAGCGGCCGTGGGCACCGGGCCGTTCACCACGGCCGCGTACTCCAAGGGGCAGAGCCTCACCTTCGCGCGGTACGACGCCTACAACTGGCCGCCCGAGGGCTCGCCGCACCAGGGCGCCGCGTACCTGGACAAGGTCGAGGTCCGGTTCCTGCCGGAGAACGCGATCCGGGTCGGCGCGGTCAGCAGCGGCCAGGCCCAGCTCGCCGCGAACGTGCCGCCGGTGACCGCGGCCGCGTTCGAGGCCGGCGGCGGGGTGCGGGTGCTCAGCGCGGCCGCGGCCGGCACGCCGTTCACCGCGTACCTCAACACCAAGCGGGCCCCGTTCGACGACGTCAAGGTGCGCCAGGCGTTCCAGCGCGGCATCGACATCGAGAACATCGTCAAGTCGGTCTACGCGGGCCGCTTCCCGCGCGCCTGGAGCCCGCTCACGCCGAGCACGCCGAACTCGTACGACAGCACGCTGGAGAACAGCTGGCCGCAGGACCTGACGCTGGCCGGCCGGCTGCTCGACGAGGCCGGCTGGAACCAGAAGGACGGGCAGGGGTACCGCGTCAAGGACGGCAAGCGCCTGAGCATCGTCTGGGTCCAGAACAGCACCGTCATGCGCGAGCAGCGCGACGTCGTCGCCCAGGCCGTCGCCGACAACGCCAAGAAGCTCGGCTTCGAGGTCACCGTGCAGGGCCTCGACGCCGGCACGTTCTCGGCCCGGGCCAAGGCCGGCGACTACGACGTCACCGACCAGAGCAACCAGCGGGCCGACCCGGACATGCTCTACAACGTGTGGTCGTCGAAGTTCGCGGCGACCAGCGGCGGCGCCAACTACGCCAACGTCACGGACCCGCAGGTCGACCAGTGGCTCAGCCAGGGCAGCACGGCGCTGCGGCAGGAGGACCGGCCGGCGGCCTACAAGCCGCTGCAGAAGTGGGTCGTCGACAACGCCGCGGCGGTGCCGATCTACGTCCCGCAGTACCTCCTCGGCGCCTCCAACGCCGTGCAGGGCGTGCAGTTCACCGTCTCCGGGTACCCGGACTCCTTCTACACCGTGTGGCGGACCAAGTGAGCGACGACGACTTCGAGGCCTGGCTGGCCGCGCGCGCCGAGGAGGTGGCCGGCCCGGCCGGCCACACCGCCCTGACCGGAACGTACCCGGTCGCCGAGCCGCTCGTCATCGGCGGCGTGCCCGGCACCTGGAGGGTCCAGGACGGCCGGCTCGCCGTCACCGTCGAGCCGGGCGCGCCGCTGACCAAGGACGGCGTGCCGGTGACCGGAACCGCCTCCGTCGAGGGCGACCTCGAGGCCCCCGGCGTGACGATCCGGACGTTCGTGCGGGAGGACGAGCCGGTGGTGCGCACGTACGAGCACGCCGCGCCCGGCCGGACGGGTTTCGCCGGCATCGACCGGTACCCGTACGACGAGCGCTTCCGCGTCCCGGCGACCTTCGAACTCTTCGCCACTCCCGAGGCAACCCCGATCCCCTACCAGCGCGACGACGTCCTGCGCGCCCACGTCGTGCCGGGCGAGCTGGCGTTCACCCTCGGCGGCATCGAGCACCGGGTGCGGGCGTTCGAGGGCCACGGCGGCCTGTGGTTCGTGTTCGCCGACGCGACGACCGGCGTGAGCACGTACCGGCCCGGCCGCTTCGTCGAGGCCCTGGCGACGCCGGAGGGGTACGTGGTGGACTTCAACCGCGCGTACCTGCCGCCGTGCGCGTTCTCGGACTGGTACAACTGCCCGCTGCCGCCCCGGGAGAACGTGCTGACGACCGCGGTCGAGGCGGGCGAGCGGTCGGTGCGGCGCCGTGCACACCCGGCCTGACGGCGGTCACCTCGCCCGCCGGGCCGCCGTCGCGGTCGTGCAGCTGTGGGGCGCCGCCACGCTGTGCTTCGCGATGCTGCACCTGATCCCGGGCGACCCGGTCGACATCATCATGGGCAACCAGGCGCTGGTATCGCCGGAGCTCAAGGCTCAGGTGCGCGCCGAGTACGGGCTGGACGACCCGGTGGCGGTGCAGTACCTGCGGCTGCTGGGCGAGCTGGTCCGCGGCGATCTCGGCACCTCCTACCAGCTGCAGCGGCCGGTGTGGGGCGCCCTGGCCGAGCAGGTGCTGCCCACCGCCGAGCTCGCGGGGGCAGCGCTGCTGCTCGCGGTCCTGCTGGCTGTGGGCGCGGCGGTGCTGGTCCCCGAGCGCAGCCGGGTCGCCCGAGCGGTGTTCTCCGGGCTGGAGATGGTCGCCGTGTCGCTGCCGCAGTACTGGCTGGGCATCCTGCTCATCACGTTCCTGTCGCTGCGCTGGCACCTGTTCCCGGTCATCGAGGCCGGCACCTGGCGCAGCCTGGTGCTGCCGGCCGTCGCGGTCGCCCTGCCGATCGCCGGCACCCTCGCCCAGGTGCTGCGCGAGGAGATGGACACCGCTCTCGCCCAGCCGTTCGTGACCGCGGCCAGGGCCCGCGGCGCCGGCGCGCTGGCCGTGCGGACCGGCCACGCGCTGCGGCACTGCCTGGTCCCGGCCACCACGCTCACCGGCTGGTTCATCGGCAGCCTCCTCGGCGGGTCGGTCCTCATCGAGCAGGTGTTCGGCCGGCCCGGGCTCGGGCAGGTCGCGCTGACCGCGGTGACGAACAAGGACCTGCCGATGGTCACCGGCGTGGTCATGCTGGCGGCCGCCGTGTTCGTGGTCGTGAACCTGCTCGTCGAGGTCTCCTACCTCGTCATCGACCCGAGGGTACGTCGCGATGGGACGTAGGCTGACCGTCGCCGCGGCGGCAGTGGTCGTGCTGGCCGCCGTGGCCGCCGCGCTGTGGCCGCAGCTGTTCACCGGCCACGATCCGAACGCGACCGATCCCCTGGCCTCGTTCCGGCCGCCCGGCGCCGGGCACTGGTTCGGCACCGACCAGCTCGGCCGGGACCTGTTCGCCCGGGCCGTCTACGGCGCCCGGCACTCGCTGCGGATCGCCGCCGGTGCGACCCTCGTCGCGCTGTTCGTGGCCGTGCCGGTCAGCGTCCTGGCCGCGCTCGGCGGCCGGTTCGCTGACAGCGTCATCAGCCGCGTCCTCGACGTGCTGCTGTCGTTCCCGGCGCTGCTGCTGGCCCTCGTCGTCGTCACCATCGTCGGCCGCGGCGAGCTGAGCCTGCTACTGGCGATCGGCCTGGCCGACATGCCCGGCTACGCCCGCCTGCTGCGCTCCCGGCTGCTCGTGGTCCGCACCGCCGGCTACGTCGAGGCGGCCGCCGGACTCGGCGTCGGCCCGTGGACGTCGCTGTGGCGACACATCCTGCCCAACGCGGCCGGCCCGCTGCTGGTGACCGCCACCCTCGGCCTGGGCGTGGCCATCATCTTCGCCTCCGGGCTGAGCTTCCTCGGCCTCGGCACCCAGCCACCGACCCCGGAGTGGGGCGCGATGCTCGCCGAGGGCCGCTCGACGCTCGCCGTCGCCTGGTGGGCCGGGGTCTTCCCGGGCCTGCTCATCACCGTCACCGCGGTCGCCGTCACCATCCTCGGCCGCGATCTGCGCAACCGCTTCGGCATCGGCTCGATCCGGCCGTGAACCCTACTGGAGGTGTCCCGTGCCAACCGACCGCTACGGGCAGCGTGTGTCCACAGTGGACCCCGAGGCCGCCGCGGCCTACTTCGACGCCGTCGACGCCTACCTCGCCCTCGACGACGCCGCCGCCGACGGTTTCGCCAAGGCGATCGCGCTGGACCCCGGCCTCGCCGTCGCCCACCTCGGTCTCGGGCTGAGCCTGGCGGCGGCCGGGCGGGACGGCGAGGCCCGCGAGGCGTTCACCGCCGCCGTCCGGCTCCGCCGCGAGCACCCCGACCGGCTCAGCCCGCGTGAGACCCGCCAGATCGACCTCGTCACCGCGCCGCCGGCCAGCCTGGCCGCGTACGCCGAGCACCTCGAGGCCCACCCCGGCGACCTGCTCGTGCTCGGGTTCGCCGCCGGCCTGCTCAGCGGCAGGCGGATCGCCGCGGGCACCGGCCGCGAGGGCGTCCTCGCGCTCGCCGCCGCGTCGGCCACCGCCTTCCCGCAGGACTGGGCCCTCGCCGGAATCCGCGCGCTGGAGCTGGAGGAGGCCTGGCAGTTCGCCGAGGCGGAGCGGGCGGCCGAGCGGTCGCTGCAGGACCGGCCGGACAACCGGGCCGCCTGCCATGGGTACGTCCACGTCCTGCACGAGACCGGGCGCATCAGTACCGTCGAGTCCTTCCTCAACGGCTGGTTCGGCACCCGGCACCCCCGCTCGCCGCTGCAGACGCACCTGCGCTGGCACCACGCGCTCGTGGCCCTCGAGAACGACGACCCAGAGCTCGGGCTGCGGCGCTACCACGCCGCCATCGACCCTCGCGTCTCCACCCGCCGAACCACGCTCGTCGACGCCGCCGCCGTGCTGTGGCGGCTGCACATCGACGGCCATCCCGGCCTGCCGTGGGAGCCGGTCGCCGAGCTGGCCCGCGCCCAGCTGGCGGCCCCGCGCGGCGCGCTGTTCGACGTCCACGCCGCCCTCGCGCTCGCCGCCGGCGACCGCGCGGCCCTGGCCGGGCTCCGCGCCGCCTGGGAAGCCGAGACCACGCGGCCCAACCGCGACGTGATCCTCGCCGTCCTCGACGGGATCACCGCGCACGCCGACGGCCGGTACGACGTGGCCGCCCGGCACCTCGGCGGTGTCGTCGCGGCGGTGGCCCTGGTCGGCGGGAGCCGCCTGCAGCAGGACATCGTCGTGGACACGCTGTGCGACGCGCTGGCCCGTAGCGGGGACGCCGCCCGGGCCGCCGACATCCTGGCGGACCGCAAGCACCGGCGGCAGTCGCGACGTGACGAGCGCTGGATCGCCGACCTGCGCCGGGATTCCGCGGCGGCGCCGCGATGAGCCCCGACCCGGTCCTGGCCGCCGACGACCTGCGCGTCACGTTCCGCACGGCTCGCGGTGCCGTCGAAGCGGTCCGGGGCATCTCCTTCACCCTCCACAAGGGACAGTGCCTGGCCATCGTCGGCGAGTCCGGGTCCGGCAAGAGCGCCACCGCCCGTGCCCTGCTCGGCCTGGCCGGCCCGGCCGCTTCCGTCACCGCCACCACGCTGCGGCTCTGCGGCCGGGACCTGAGCACGCTGACCGAGGCCCAATGGCGACGCCTGCGCGGCCGCGACATCGGGCTCGTCCCGCAGGACGCGCTCGGCTCGCTCAACCCGCTGCACCGGATCCGCCGCGACGTCGGGGAGCCGCTGCGCCGGCACCGGCTGATCCCGCGTGCGCTGCGGCCTGACCGGGTGGTCGAGGCGCTCACCGGCGCCGGGGTGCCAGAGGCGGCCGTGCGGGCGCAGCAGTACCCCCACCAACTCTCCGGCGGTCTGCGCCAACGGGCCCTGATCGCCTCGGCCACCGTCGCCGGCCCGCCGGTCCTCGTCGTCGACGAGCCGACCACGGCCCTCGACGTCACCGTGCAGGCCCAAGTGCTCCTCGAGCTGGAGGGCCTGAAGGCCGGCGGCACCGCGCTGCTCATGATCAGCCATGACCTGGCCGTGGTGGCCCGGATGGCCGACCACATCCTGGTGATGCGCGAGGGCGTCGTCGTGGAGTCGGGACCGCCGGCGGCGGTGCTCGGGGCAGCTCGCCATCCGTACACGCGTCAGCTCCTCGACGCGGTGCCCACCGGCCGGCCCCACCGCACCCCGGACGGGGAAGCCCGTCCGGCCCTGCTGGAGGTGCGGGGGGTCAGCAAGCGGTACCGCCGCCCCGACGGCACCGACCACGCCGCCGTGCGCGACGTCTCGTTCACCGTCACCGCCGGGCGCACGCTCGGCGTCGTCGGCGAGTCCGGCTCCGGCAAGAGCACCGTGGCCCGCATCGCCCTCGGCCTGCTGCGCCCCGACGAGGGCGACGTCCGCTTCGCCGGTGCCCGGTGGAGCTCGGTGCCGGAGCGCCACCGCCGCCCGCAGCGCGGCCGCATCCAGCTCATCCAGCAGGACCCGCTCGGCGCGTTCGACCCCCGCTTCACCGCCGGCGGGGTCATCGCCGAAGCGCTGCGGTCCGAGCGCGACCGGACCGCGCGGCGCCGGCGCGTCGGCGAGCTGCTGGAGGCCGTCGGCCTGCCCGCGTCACTGGCCGCCCGCAGCCCCGCCGAGATGTCCGGGGGCCAGCGCCAGCGCGTCGCGATCGCCCGGGCCCTGGCCACCGGCCCCGAGCTGCTGGTCTGCGACGAGCCGGTGTCCGCCCTGGACGTCTCCATCCAGGCTCAGATCCTCGCGCTGCTGGCGGACCTGCAGGCGCAGCACGGCCTGGCGATCCTGTTCATCTCGCACGACCTGGCCGTGATCCGGCAGCTCAGCGACGAGGTGCTGGTGATGAAGGACGGCGCTGTGGTGGAGCGCGGCCCGGCCGACGACGTTTTCGACCGCCCCGTCGAGCCTTACACCCGCGAACTGCTCGCCGCCGTTCCCACGCTCCCGGTGTACCCGTAGCTTCGGCGGGTGTACTGCCCGCCCGGAATCGGCGCGCTCACCCCACGGCCAGAACCGGGGTACGCGTATTGATCGGCTACGGCGTCGCCGCTCGGCGTCATTCCACGAGGGTCCGGGTGTCGTAGGCCGCACGGGATCGCTCCACCCGGGCCACGTTCTCGCTGCCCCAGGCGATCATCGGCTTGACCGCTTCGTGGAGAGTGACGCCCATCTCGGTGAGCCGGTACTCGACGTGCGGGGGCATGACCTCGAGCACGGTACGGACGAGGATGCCGTCGCGTTCGAGATTGCGCAGGGTGACGGTCAGCATCCGCTGACTGACGCCGTCCAGGTCGCGCTTGAGCTCACTGAACCGTCTCGGCCCCGCGTCCAGCATCGAGATGACGAGCAGTGACCACTTGTCCTCGATCAGCGGGCGACATCCGCTGCGCATGGTTACCTCCAGAGAACCGAGGCACCGGAATGTGCCTGATTGCCCGGTGCGTGACATCCGTCAGAACATGAGGAGCTTCCAACGAACACTCTCACAGCGAAGGACAGGCATGTCCACTTACGTCCTCATCCATGGCGCATGGCACAGCGGGGCGGCCTGGGACCGCGTCGTGCCGCTACTGAGCGCCGCCGGCCACCGGGTTCTCGCACCGACCCTGACCGGCTACGGTGACCGCATCCACCTCCTCAGCCCCGAGGTCGGACTCGACACACATGTCGACGACGTCGTGCGCCTGCTCGACGACCAGGACAACGTCATCCTCGTCGGCCACAGCTACGCCGGCATGGTCATCACCGGAGCAGCGAACCGCACACCAGACAAGATCGCCCGCCTCGTCTTCCTCGATGCCATGGTCCCCCACGACGGCGAAAGCGCCGTCGACGTGATGCCGGCCACCCAACACCTCATCGACCGGGCGGCACAGACCGACACCCCATGGCGCCTGCCCCCGATGTCCCGCTCCTTCGGCGTCACGGAACCAGCCGACCTCGCCTGGCTGGACACGATGCTGTCCGACCAACCGGTCCGCTGCCTGCAACAGCCGGTCGCCTTCGACAATCCGGCCGCGCACGCGATCCCACGTACCCACATCCACTGCACCACCGACGCTCCGCCGCGGCGCCCCGTGCCCCCGCAGGACGAGGTGTGGGAACTGCCGACCGGCCACGACTGCATGATCACCATGCCCTTCGAGCTCACCGAACTCCTCCTCAAGGTGCACTGAGGAGCAAACCAGTCCCGCCCCGGTCCAGTCGCCGGCGACTGGACCGGCATGGTCGTCGTCTGCCTCGCCGACCGGCCGCAACGGTTCACCGAGCCGCAGGTGCTCCTGCGCGCCGTCACACCGACGGTGCTCCGCGAAACCCTCCGGGCCATGCAGCGCGACGGGCTGCATGGCCCGGAGGGGTCTGCGGACCAACCCGCCGCACGTCGAGTACTCGCTGGCACAGCCCGCTGGAGTTCGTCGGCGCCGCCCGCACCTGGACCAGTTCACCACGGCACGCGAGGCCGGCGGGCCGGCCGGTGACTCAACTGGCGAGCAGGAACCGGGTCAGCACCCGGACGCCGAACTCGAGGCCGTCGACCGGCACCCGCTCGTCGACGCCGTGGAACAGCGAGGCACCTAGGAATTCGGGACCGGTCGAATAGAACTATGATGCATATTTCCGATCGGAATTGTGTACTTACCTGATGACATGTCAGAACCTCGGCTGCGTTTCTCAAGCTCACCACCTGATACCCGGCAATACGTCGACGACGACGGATCGGTGGACACGCCGTGGACGGAATTGCTGACGGTGGTCAGGGGGCTGGTCGTGGTATCGGAGTTCGAAGTCACGGTCCGATGTGGACGAACGGTGCCCACCGGGTCGGGTGGTCGGGCGAGTGTTCGCGGTCGTGGCGGATGGCTTCGTGCAGGGCGAGGGCTGTAGCGTCTGGGCGAAGCCGGCCACCGGCCGCGGCGTGGGTGTAGAGGTCGCAGGTGATGTCGGCGGCGGCGTCGGCCCAGACCGACCATAGCGTCGCGACCACGTGACGCCATCCGGAGTAGTGCAGCGCAGCGGCCAGCGTCACCACCTCGTCGGCTACGTCCGTGCCGACCGTCGCGGTCTTGCACGCGGAGAGCACCGCCAGCCGCCTGTCGTGCGGGGCGTTCGCGATGTCCGCGACGGTGAGTGTCCCGTCGTCGAGCACCACGCCGGAGTCGGACGGCCGCTGCGGGTTCTGCTGGCCGTGGCAGCTGAAGTGGACCATGCCGCAGTCGCCCAGCGCGGCCAGGACACGGGACCGGGTGGCATCAGTGCCCTCAAGGAGCGTCCACCTGTCGCTCGGCAGCAGGCTGATCAGGTGGTCACGCTCCAGCCGGACCTCAGGCAGGTCCAGGCTCCGGTCGTCGCCGGTCGTGGGCATGGCGACGATCAGCAGACGCTCGCCGCTGAGCAGGTCGTGCGCGGTGTCCGGGGTCCGCGGATCGGTGCGGGCCCGTGCGAGGGCGCGCAACCCTGGCGTGTACGACGAGACGACCCGGTCGAGCACCGCTTCGCCGGGCTGCTCGTGCTTGCCGGCGGCATGGATCGGCACAAGCTGCAGCTGTCCGCTTGGACACCACCAGAGTCGTGGCCACGGTCGGCCGTCGTCCTCGTGCCGGCCGACATCCAGCGCGGCCAGGACGGGCTCGGCGATCGTGTCCCAGGCCCAGCCGAGCAGGTCGTTCACCGCGATCTCGGCCGAAAGCCGGGCGGCAGCGGTGCGTTCCCGTTCCGAGCGGCCCAGCGCGTCGAGGTACTCGCCCAGGTGTTGGTCGGCGTCGGCGGCAGTGAGCGCGCGCAGCGGGACGACGTGGACACCGCTGTGCCGCACGACCAGCGCGTCGCACCGCCACGGGCTGGTGTACACCATCACGACCGGCCCGGTGTCTGGCGGTGGCAGGAGGGTGTCCAGTGCCGGCGGCAGCAGGAAGTGTTCGAGCCCGGGCCGTTGGCGTACCTCGGCGACGATCTCCTGCCACCGGGACGCGAGCGCGAACCGCTGCCCGGCGTCGGCTCGCTGCGGCTCGGCCGCGCTGTCGGCGGTCGCGTCGTCGGTGTTCGCGTCAAGGACCGCTCGGATGTCGACCATCTCCCGGGCCAGTTCCGGTGCGGCTGTCCAGACTGCGTCGAGGTCGGTGCGGGTGTCGAGCAGCTGCGACCACAGCACCGTCCGGCCCTGCTCCAGCAGGCGTACCGCATCGTCTGGCCGGTCGCAGTTGACCGCCGCCGCGGCGGCCTCGCCGGCCAGGCCTTCCATGGTGCCGAGCACGTCCTCGTTGGCCGCCCGCCCCTTTCCCCACCAGGCGAGCAGCGGAAGCAGCCGGATCGCTTCGGTGTAGCCGGCGAGCGCGCCCGGCCAGTCGCCGAGCTGTACGCCCATCCGGCCCCAGTCGCGGGCGGCGTAGATCCTCGTTTGCAGGGAAACGGCTACATCGCCGCAGACTCGTTGCCACAACGTAATCGCCTCTTGCGCGACCCTCCGGTCGCCGAGGTGGTCGAATCTTGTGCGCAGCGTGATGCCGAGGGTCCACAGTCGACTCTCGCGGCCTGGGTCGTGGTCGACGACGTCCGCGGCGGCGCGGCCGACCTCGATCGCCTCGTCGAGGTCGGCGACGTCGCCGGTGCGCTCGAAGCGGAAGCGGAGTGAGACCGACAGGTTGTGCAGCGCCGCACCGTCCGGCGCGGCACCCTCGGCCCGGGTGGCCAGGACAGCACGCCGGACCGCCACGACCTCGTCGAGGTCCGCGATCGCGTTCGTCGACATGTACCGCATGAACAGCGCGTTGGCGAGGGCGTCCAGCACAGGACCGCGGCGTTCGCCGGCGGGCACCACGCGGGCGGCACGCTGGGCGACAAGGATCGCCCGGTCCAGGTCAGCGCTGGCCGCCACGGACCGATGCCGGTGGCGCAGGGCGATGCTGAGCACAGTCAGCGCCTCGGCCTGGAGTCCGGGGTCCGGCGACTCGCAGGCCACCGCCTGCTCGGCCGCCGCGACGGCCTCACTGAGATCGTCCGGCACGCCGGTCCGGTCGTACCGGATCAGCAGCTGCGTTGCCAGCGACGAGAGTCCACGCAGCTTGTCGGCCCAGCTGTCTGGGGTCACCTGGGCCGACCGCCGGTATGCCACGATCATGTCGTCCAGGTCCGCCATCGCGCCGGTGCGCGCGAACCGCAGCCTGGCGAATCGGGCCAGGTCGGCGACGTAGCGCCCGGCCTGCGGGTGGCCGTCCGGCAGCGCCTCGACCGCCTGCCGCGCCAGCGCCGCCGCGTCATCGAGATCCTGTGCGAGGCCGCTCCGCTCGAAGCGGGCGAACAGCGCGTCGCTGAGGCACGACAGGGCGAGCGCGCGGTCGGTGTCGCTGTCGCGCTTGCTGAGCAGGTCGTTGGCCCGGCGCGCAGCCTCTATCGTGGCGTCGAGGTCCTCCGAGTGCCCCTCGCTCTGAAACCGGATCAACAGGGCATTGCTCAAGTTCGCCCACGGCATCGACGGGTCCGGGTCGAGTTCGACGGCCTCACGCAGAAGGCCGATCCTGGCGTCGAGGTCGCCGACCTGCCCGGAGACCTCGTAGCGCAGTTGCCAGGTGTTGCTGGCGTTGATCAGCCGTTCCGGGCGTTCCGCGTCGCCGGCCGGGGTGAGCTCCAGCGCGCGCTGCGCGGCCGCGACCGCACCGTCGAGGTCGGTGCGGCGGCGCTCGCGCTCATAGCGGATGCCGAGCCCGACCGCCAGGCGGGAAAAATACGTGGCGAGGTTGGGATGCCCGGTGTCGACGGCGGTCGCCATCCGCAGCAGGTCAATGGCCTGCTCCAGGGTGCGCGGGTTGGTGGAACCCATCGCAAGGCGCAGTCCGATCACGCCGAGCTCGCCCACCTCGCTCAGGTCCTCGGACGATAACCGCCGGCTGTGGGCCGCCCCTGCGCCGCCACCGTCCCGCAGCCGCCGCGCGCTCCGCAGGTTTCGGTGGATCGACTCGCGCCACGGATGGTCGTCCGTGACCAGCGCGGCCGCGCGTTCGCCCGCCTCGATCGCCGCGTCCAGGTCGCCGCGGTCTGCGTCGCCACGCTCGTACCGCATGCAGAGGCTGGCGCAAAGGTTGCCGAGGTAGCCGGCGAGGTTGTGATCGTCGCTCTCCGCGGTGGCGACGGCCCGCCAGAGGTGTTCGATCGACTCGTCCAGGTCGGTCTTGTTGCCACCACGCCGGTACCGATCCTGCAGAGCGGCGCCCAGGTTGGACAACCCGGCCGCCACCGCGGTCGGCGGGCCGGCTCGCTCCGCGGTGGCCCGGCGCAGCAGGTCGATCGCGCGGTCGAGGACGGCCGGGCGCTCCACCAGCCCTTGATGCAGCAGCGCGCTGCCCTGCCGGAGCCACACCGCCGGCCCCGGCCCGTCGTACCCGACGAGTGGGTGCACCAGCTCTGGCAGCAGCTGCGGGGCACGCTCCCGGACGAAGCCGGTCAGGAACTCACCCGAGACGAGGTCCTGCGTCTGCTCACCCTCGGGCAGCAGCAGATACCGGTACCAATGCAGGCGGCCGATGACGGTCGCGACCAGCAGCTGGGCGGGCTCCAGGAACGACACGGCGTGCCAGAGTTCCTCGGCCTCCTCAGTTCCCTCCGGATCGAGGACGGGCTCACCGTCGCCGACCGTTTCCAGCGCACGGATCCGGGCGCGCAGCGACGCCAGCAGTTCCTCGATGTCGCCGTCGTCCCACGGTAGACGCATCACGCCTCCGACCTGACGGACGATCCAGGGTGGACATACGACTGCGGGGCCGGGTCCACCACGCCCTGCCGCCACTGCAGGGCGAGCCGCTGGTTCACGTTCACCTCGGCGACGCGGTCTGCGGGAAGCGGCAGGCGCAGCATCGCGTAGAGCTCGAACCGGTGCAGCTCGAACGCCGCGTCGATGGCCTCGCCGTACCCCGCCGCCGCCTCGACGGCGCCCCGGTAGGTCACCGCTGCGAGAATCCACGGCACTGCGGCGAGCAGGAGCCACCAGCCGGACGGGAGCAGCAGGACGAACCCTGCCAGGCCGGCAACCGCCAGCGCCGCGGCCATCATCACCGCCGCGTCGAGGGTGTTGCGCCGGTCGTCCACGATCGCCTTGGTCGGTGCCGGCAGCAACGGGTAGAGCTTGGGCCAGGCGACGACCGCGTCGAACCCGTACGCCGCGCCGGCCCGTTCCTCGGCCGCTGCGAGCACGTTGCCCAGCGCGGTCGGCAGCAGCCGGGCGTCGTCGGGGTACCGCTGGCGCAGCAGCGCACCGGCCCGCCCCGCGGCCTGCACCATCGCCTCCGCCCCAGGGGCGTCCGGGTGACTCGGCAACCGCTCCGCTGCACTGACCAGCCGGGCGCGCCGGCGCTGATGCACCGCCCGCGCCGGGACCCCCAACGGCCGGAGCCAAACCGGCCAATACCCCTCGAACGCGCGTACGGCGGCGAGTTGCAGCGGCCTGAGCAGAAGCGCGGCAAGCAGTCCGAGAAAAGCCACGCTCACTACCTGGCCCGCAGACGCGCCGGTGAGCCGACGCCATGCGGCGGTCCAGTCGAGCCTGGCACTCGGGGCGCCGGCAAGCACGAGCGCTGTCAGCAGCAGAGTACAAGTGATCGCGGGCAGCAAGCTCACCTGCAGGAACCGGTTCGACAGGCTGTCCAGACCAGACTTGACCGAATCGAAGCTCATCCCGTCCGCCGCATCCCCATCGGGCCGCAGCCCTCCGGGCACTCTGGCGGACGCCGTGGGTCGGCGTGGATCCGCCACACCAAGGTCTGGCAGACCGGGCAGCGCCAATCGATGAGCTCATACCTCGGGTGGCCGGGCAGCGTCTGGCCGGCGGCGTCGTCAATCCCTTTGGCGCCGCCGCGAAGCAGCCTGCGGCTCGCCGTTCCGTGCCGAACAGTCCCGACCCGCAGCACTACCAGGTCCAGCGTGTCGTCGGTGCCGAACAGCAGGTCGAGCAGGGCGGCCGCGTCCCCGGCCCGTGATGTCTCCGGCAAGTCCAACCACTGGTCGCAGTGGCCCGTCGCGAGCGGATCCACCAGCATCCGGAACGGTTCACCCGCCACCATCGAACCCTCTCCCCATGCCGATAATGCACTACCGTGTCACGCGGGGAACACGGAGTGGATCGGCCAGAGGGCTCATTGACGAAGACGGACGCCTCGGTGTGGCGGTGCCTCCCATGATGAGGTCCGGCTCGAGGAACCGCATCGGAGATCAGTGTCGGCCGGGCGAGACGCTGAGGTACCGCCCGGCCGTGAGCGGGGTTCAGATCGCGTTGTACTCCTCGTCGGTGACGTGCTCGAGCCACTCGACGACCTGCCCGTCCCGCATGCCGGTGAGCGCCAGATGCGTCATCGGGCCGTCCGGGCCGGCGCCGTGCCAGTGCTTGACGCCCGGCGGGCACCACACCACGTCCCCGGCGCGGAACTCCTCGACCGGACCGCCCCACTGCTGGGTCCGGCCGGCGCCGTCGGTGACGACGAGGCGTTGCCCGCCAGGGTGGACGTGCCAGGCGGTCCGGGCGCCCGGCGCGAAGGTCACGACCGCACCCGTGTACGGCGCGGCGTCCTCCGCACCGAACAGCGGCTGGATCCGCACCTCGCCGGTGAAGCACTCGGCGGGACCCGGGGTGGACGGCTGTGACCCACTTCGAGTGATCATTTCCTGCTCCTTCACGGCTGCAACAGCACCTTGATCGCGCGGCGCTCGTCCATGGCCCGGTACCCCTCCGCGGCCTGGTCGAGCGGCAGCGTGAGGTCGAACACCTGGCCCGGGTCGATGGTCCGCTCGACGATCAGGTCGATCAGCTCGGGCAGGAAGCGCCGTACCGGGGCGGGGCCGCCGTGCAGGTGGACGTGGGAGAAGAACAGCTCCGCGCCGGGCAGGGCGACGTCGTGGGCGACGCCGACGTAGCCGACGTGCCCGCCGGGACGGGTGGCGCGGATCGACTGCATCATGGACTCCTGGGTGCCGACCGCCTCGATGACCGAGTGCGCGCCGAGGCCGCCGGTGAGGTCCTTGATCCGGGTGACTCCCTCGTCGCCGCGCTCGGTGACGATGTCCGTGGCACCGTAGGCGAGAGCGAGCTTCTGCCGGTCGGCGTGCCGGCTCATGGCGATGATCCGCTCGGCGCCGAGCTGCCTGGCGGCGAGGACGCCGAGCAGGCCGACGGCGCCGTCACCGACGACCGCGACGGTCTTGCCCGGCTCGACCTGGGCGGCCACGGCGGCGAACCAGCCGGTGCCGAGGACGTCCGACGCGGCGAGCAGGCCGGGGATCAGGTCGTCGGCGGGGAGGTCCGGGGTGGCGACGAGGGTGCCGTCGGCGAGCGGGACCCGCAGGTACTGCGCCTGCGCGCCGAGCCCGCCCACGCCGACCCTGTGCACGCACGAGCTCTGGTAGCCGGCCCGGCAGATCTCGCAGGTGTTGTCGGACGCGAAGAACGAGCCGACCACGAACTGCCCGGGCCGCACCGTACGGACGTCGGCGCCGACCTCCTCGACGATGCCGACGTACTCGTGGCCCATCGGCGCCGGCCCGTCGACCTGCTCGATCCCGCGGTACGGCCACAGGTCGGAGCCGCAGACGCAGGTAGCGGACAGCCGGATGATCGCATCGGTCGGCTCGGCGATCCGGGGATCTTCGCGCTCCTGGACGCGGACGTCACCGGGCGCGTACAGCATGGCTCCTCGCATGGGAGGTGTTTCCTTTCGGTTCGGTGGAGCGGTGATCTCAGCCGGTGCCGAAGCCCGGGCTTCAGCGGGCGGTGTAGCCGCCGTCAACGGGCAGGGCGACGCCGACGACGAAGCTGGCGCCGGGGCTGCACAGCCACAGCACGGCGGCGGCGATCTCCTCGGCCTCGCCGAGACGGTTGATCGGCTGGTTGGCCACTGCCTCGGCGAGGTCGAGCTCACCCTTGTCGAGCATGTCGGTGACCATCGGCGTGGCGATCGTCCCGGGGCAGACCGCGTTGATCCGGATGCCACGCGGCGCGTACTCGAGCGCGGCGCTGCTCGTCAGGCCGAGCACACCATGCTTGGAGGCGTGGTAGGCCGCGCGGCCGGGCAGGCCGACGAGACCGCCGAGCGAGGAGCAGTTGACGATGGCCCCGCTGCCCTGACCGCGCATCTGGGCGAGATCGTGCTTCATGCAGGCCCACACGCCGCGCAGGTTGACGGCGTTGACCCGGTCGAAGACCTCGGCGGGCTCGTCGGCGGCGTCGCACGGCGGCGCCTGGATGCCGGCGTTGTTGAACGCCATGTCGAGCCGGCCGAACTGATCGACCGTCGCCCGGATCGCGGCCGCCACACTCGCCTCGTCGGCAACGTCGCACAGCACACCCAGCACCTGATGGTCGGCGTCGCGGAGCGTTCCGGTGGCGGTCTGCAGGGTGGCTTCGTCGACGTCGGCGAGCGTGACCGCGGCGCCGCCCTCGGCGAACGCCCGGGCAGTCGCCAGACCCATGCCGGAACCAGCACCAGTGACGAAGGCGACCTGGCCGGTGAAATCGTACGTGGGGTTCGTCATCGAGCAGACCTCTCAGCTAGCAGTGCGGCCGTGTCCCGACGCCCCGCTGCTGCGGTATGCCGCCGACGGCCACAACACCAGCCAACCCGATCCGGCGGCCGTCGGGGAGTCACTGGCGAGAGGTGTACTACCAGGGCACCCCAGCGGCCCGCTGCCAGGTCGTACCGTCGAAACCATGGACAATCGCGCCGAGGTCCGTGACTTCCTCGTTCCCGCCGGGCCAAACTCACCCCGCAGCAGGCCGGGCTGCCCGACACCGGCAACCGCCGCGTGCCCGGGCTGCGCCGCAGCGAGGTCGCCACGCTCGCCGGGGTGAGCATCGAGTACTACGCCAAACTCGAACCACCCAGACCGCCGCCGACCACTCCGGCGCAGCGACGACCGCGGCGACTCGCCGACAAGACCTGCCATGACGTCGCTGACCAAGACATGCGGGGAGTCTCCGGGGCCCGTCAGGGTCGGGCCGGCGACTTCCCGGCCAGCCGCAGAACCGAGCTCGTCATGGCTTCGACGAACCGATCACGCGATGCAGGGCTGACCCGATCCAGGGACAGAAAGGGATTGAGGTCTTCCAGCTCCATGAGCAGCAGCGCGTTGTCCCGGGTCCGGCAGGCATCCAGGCCGAGCAATGATCATCGGCCCATCCTCACACACCGGGGTTCGAGCGGTGCGTTGCCGAGTTGGCGTTCGGGCCGGTCAGCGAGTGGCTGACCGGCCCAACGCGCGTCGCCGGGACGGGTTTGCGGAACCGGTAGCCGGCGGCGTGCTGTCCGGCGTACCCGTCCTCCTGAGACTTATGCATCGGCATTGACGGTTACGCCCGATCGGTCGGCCCTGCTGCATCGCGCGACTCCGGCTGGATATGTCGAATCCGATTCGGGTACCAGGTGGGAAGAGGGCATGGTGAGGAGGCGACGATGGCCGAAGGTTTTGGGAGGGAGGCGCGGTGGCGTCCGGCGTGTCCCGACGACATCGCCGTGGCGGCGCAGGCCCGTGCCTGGTTGAGGCGTGTCGTTCCGGACCTGATCGACGAGCCGCCCCGGCCGGACCTGCTCGATGACGCTGAGCTGCTGCTCGGTGAGCTCACCGCCAACGCGCTGCAGCACGCCGGGAGCGTCGATCGGGTCGCGGTCTGCTGCACCAGGCGGGTGTTGCACATGGTCGTGCACGACCCTGCGCCGGTCGAGCCGTGGCGGCCGCCTGCTGCCGATGCTGCCAGCGAGCGCGGCCGCGGCACCGTCCTGTTCGGTCGGCTGGCCGTCGACTGGGGTGTGTCGCCCGGCCCTGACGACGGCAAGGATGTGTGGCTCGACCTTCCGCTGTGATGCACGCCTGACGCGTGGTGACGACCCGAAGCTCGGCATCGTCACCACGCGACGCGCCCAAGCCCGGCAGCAACCCCGGCGCGCCCGGCCGCGAGAGCTACGATGTGGCGTCCGCCGGTGCCCGTTGGGAGCCCGCCATGCAGCTGTCCGTGACCTCCGCACCAGGCTCGCCGGCCGTGGTGGCAGTCACCGGCGAACTCGACGTCGCCAACAGCGCCGAGCTGCGGCAGTTCCTCCATGCCCGCCTGGACGACGGCACGGCGGCGCTGACCGTCGATCTGACCGGGGTGGCGTTCCTGGACTCCACCACGCTCAGCGTTTTCGTCGGCGTGCACAAGCGCCTGCACGAGGAGCGCGGCAGCGGACTGACGCTGGTCGTCCCGCACGAGCGGCTGCTGCGCATCTTCCGGCTGACCGCCCTCGACCGCCTCTTCACCATCATCGACGCACTGCCCGGCCCCGCCACGGCTTGAGCCACGTCCGCGCTGCCCGGGCCGGCGCGCCCGGACGGCGGAGGCACGGACACCGGATTCGCGTGCAGGGCTCAGTTCGGCCGGTTGCCGGTGCGCGGCGCACCGCGACTGCGCCGCCCCCAGTCGGGAGCTGGGTCCGGTAGCTGCTACGCGCTGCTGGACGCTCGGTCCGCCTCGGCCGTCCAGCGGTACACGGCGCAGACAGCCAGCAGTCGGACGGTCAGCGGTTCTGCGGTGTGCCACGCGGCGGCCCGGTCCGGGGCCTGCCAGCCGAGCTCGGCGGCGCGGTCGGTGAGGCCGTCGGCGTAGCTGGCCAGTTCGAGGAGCATCGCGGGGCCGGCGGCGACCCGGGCGCGTACCGCGGCGGCGTGCTGGTCGACCGCCGCAAGTAGGCCGGGCAGCTCGGCAGCCGCCTCCAGACCCGCGTCGCCGAATCGGGCAGCCAGCCGTTCGAGCAGCTCACGGGCGAGTGTCGGGTCACTGGTCGGAACGGCGGTGCGGCGCTTCATGAGCACCGACTGTATGCCCGCTCAGTCGCGGAACGAACCCCATGTCAGCCGGTGCGCCCGACTTGCACCCGTTCAGACCCCCTCATACGACCCGAGCGACCGACCGCCGTGCGCGAAACGGCCGACGGCTGCACGACGGCGGGCGGCGCTGCCCGAATCGGACAGCGCCGCCTCGTGGCCGGTCGTCTATGACCGGTACTGGCCGTCCGTCGGCGGCACGATCTGGGTCCGCTGCTGCTCCGGCGGCGGGTACGTGCCCGGCGCGTACGTGGCCGGCGCGGCAGCGTGGGCACCGTGCCCGGCCTCGTAGCCGGCCGGGTTCACGGCCGGGTTCGTGGCGGGGTACGCGGCAGCCGGGGCCGGCTGAGCGACCGGTTGGGCGGCGGGCGTGAGGAGCTGGTCGGCGTCGCTCCGGCCGGCGGAGTACGCCTTGGCGTGCTCGGCGACGCGGGCCGACTCCTCGGCCGCCTTGTTCAGCCAGCCGTCCCAGCGGGCCTGCATCGGCTTGATCAGCCCGCCGCCGACACCGACGATCAGGATGCCGGCCACGGTGGCGAGCACGGCGATCAGGATCGGGGTGGTGACGGTGGTCGCGACACCGATCTGGTTGAGTGCGGCGATGACGCCGATCCCGATGATGAACACCGAGGCGATGTTGGCCAGGGTCCGGCCGTAGGACAGCCCGCCCAGGGCGTTGGAGATGACGTCCTTCACCGCGGCGGCGATCGCGCTGGCGACCACGACGATCAGGATCGCGACGAACGCCTTCGGCAGCCAGGCGATCACGGCGGCGATCAGCGTCGACACGGCGTTCGGGCCCCAGATGCCGAACGCCAGCTGCAGCGTGAACAGCAGCACCGCGTAGTAGACGAGCTTCGCCACGATGTCGGAGGCGTCGTAGCGGGACCGGGCGAGGGCGGTCTTGATCCCGCCGCGCTCGACGAGCCGGTCGAACCCGACCCGCTCAAGGATCTTGTCCACGGCCGTGCGCAGCAGCCGCGCCACCAGCCAGCCGACGACGAGGATGGCGACGAACAACAGCGCCTTGGGCACGAACACCGCCACCGAGCGCAGCGCGTCGGTGACCGCTCCGCCCACGTCGACACTCGCACCCGCCAAGGTTTCAGGCATCACAATGCTCTTTCTTCGGGGGGACGCCGGCACTGACGCCGGTCAGTGTCATCGCCATACCCTCCCCGGACGGCCGGAAACGGCAGGTCGCCCATTCAAGCGGTGGGATCAGTCGCCAATAGACGGCCATCGAGCGAGCGTCCGTGGCGGCTGAACCGGATCGGGTCGCGGCCCACCATCACACACCGACCTTGTCGCCGTAGAGCGCCAGGAGCCGCGCGGCGACGGCGTCCCGGCTCGACGGCCTGCCCTCGTCGGGGCTGTCGACGGTGTCCGACAGCAGCCACTGCCCCTCGGCGTTGCGGGCGGCGGCGAGCCCGACCTCCGGCTCGTCGCCCTTGCGCGAGCGGAACACCACCGCGGCTTCGCCTTGGCCCGCCGTGCACAGATCGAAGAATCGGATCAAGGGGGTGGCGAGCGACTCGGCCGGATCGACGAGCTCGACGCTGTACAGCCCGAACTTCCCCGGGGAGACCACGAGCCGGGCAGTGGTGCCGCTGAACAGGTGCACCACGGCCGGCTGCCCCTCGATCCAGCCGGCCGCCTCCGACATCGTGTGCCACGTCGCGAGCGCCGCGACGACCCCGAGGACCTGCTCGCCGGGGACGACGTCACCGCCGCGTTCCGTGCACAGTCCTCGGGCGAGCAGCGACGCCACCCCGGCTGCCGTGACGACGTCGCCCGCCGCCTCCGGCCGCAAATCCAGCCGCGTACGGACGGCGTCAACAGCGGCCTGGTTCGTCCCGGCGGCCGAGCGCAGCAGGAACTCGAGCTCGGCGAACGTCATCAACGTGCTTTCGGCCACGGCCGGTACCGCTCCTTCTGTGGTCATGAACCGGCCTACCGACCGAAGAGCTTCTTGACGTTGTTGATCCCGCCGGAGGCGATGCCCGCAACCGCCCCGCCGAGGTCCACCGCGGGTGCGTACGGCCCGAGGATCTGACGGACGGCCTGGCGTTCCACGGCACCGCCGACGACTTCCTTGAAGTCGTCGGAGACCTTGAAGTTCCAGTACGCCTCGAGGCCGGCCACGGCGGCGTAGCCGCCAACCCCTCCCGCGACGGCGCCGACCGGTCCGCCGATCAACCCACCGGCGGCCACCCCGCCCGCGACCGCGCCCGTCTCCAGGACCGGGAACAGCACGTCGGCGGCGAGGTCCGCGGCGGCGATCTTCCGGCCCCGTTCGTCACCGGTGAACACGGCGTGCACGTAGGACCCAAGATCGATGGCTCCGCCGACGTAGTCGCCGACCGTGCCGACGGTCTTCGCGACCTTCCCGAAGGTCTTGACCTTCTTCCAGTCGAGCTTCTCGACGGTGGTCGTCACCCCGCCGAGCGCCATACCGAAGGCGTCCTTGAACTCCTTCCAGCCCCAGCCGCCCTTGTCGACCGGTTTGCAGATGCCGCCGGTGTACGGCACGAGCCCGGCCGGACCACCCGAGCCGTCGTCGCCGCTGGCGTAGCGCTGCTGCTGGGCGTTGCGCACGGCGACGGCACCAGCTCCGCGGGTCGCCACCGCCGCGTTGCGCAGCAGGCCCGACAGCCGGTGCTGCCACAGGTCGCGGAAGTGCTGGCCGTCGTCGCCGTCCCAGTGCGTACGGGCGAACGCGGAGGCGACCTCGTTGCGGATCACTTCCAACCGGTCGGCTGCCTCCTGCATGCGGTGCCCGAGCCGTTCGAGCTCGTCGGCATCGGCTCCGGACATACGCGCCATGCAGTGCTCCTGTCCACCACATCGGTTGGATCCGCCGCACCCCCGCCCGCCGTGCCGGTCGCTCGCGGCGGGGTGGTCGGCGGGGTCGACGTTAGCCGCCCCGGAGCCCTTGTCACGCGGTTCCCCGGGACGTCGGCACCTTTGGATGCGACACGTCCGGCTGCGAGTCGGCGACGCCTGACGGCTCGACGGCTCCGACCCGTGCCAGCGTCGCGCCCACCCACCCGACCGCCCGGAAGACCAACCTGATGGAACGATCGCGGCAGGAGTACGGCTCTCGTAAACTCCCGCTCCGCCTGACAGTCAGGGGGCGCGGCCCGGAGTCCCGGGTCGCGCCCCCTGACTGGTAAGCCCGTCCGGCTTACCTGCCGATCTGCTGGTTGTTGTCGTTCCAGGAGTTGTTGCTCCACGTGGGGAGCGTCGACGCGTTCAGGGCCTGGGTGCCGTAGTAGCCGCCCTTGGGCCAGTAGCCGCCGGTGGGCGCCCGCATGAACTTGTTGTTCGTGACCTTGCCGTTGGTGATCTTGTAGCCGGCGTCGTACCAGTAGAACGAGTAGCCGCCGCCGTTCATCAGGTTGCTGTCGACGACCACGTCGCTGATCGGGCCGATGTCCGCCTTGAGCAGGATGCAGGACGTCTGGGTGTTCTGGTTGTCCAGCCGGTTGTGCAGGATGCGGATGTACGTCGCGTTGGTCGACTGGATGACGTCGTTGTGCTGGGCGGAGCCGACGCCGGCCGGGTCGTGCAGCCAGGAGTCCTGGACCGTGCCGCGGCCGTCGATGCGCAGGATGTCGCCGGAGCCGTGGGCGTTGACCCTCAGCAGGGTGAAGCCGGTGCGGCCGATGAGCGAGATACCACCGGTCGACGCGTCCTTGCGCTGGCCGTCGATCTCGGTGTCCTCGATGCGCAGGTTGGCGTTGTCGTCGGTGGAGGTCACGGCCTGCACGTTCGCGACGCGGATCCGGCTGTTGCGGATCGTCACGTTCTTGGCCTTGATCTCCAGGTGGCCGTTGATGTCCTTGCCATCGATGACGGTGCCGGCGACCGTGATGGTCATCGGTCCGGTGTACGGCGTGAGGGTGACCTTCTTGCGGGTGTCGCCCGGCAGGCCCTGCGGATAGCCGGTGTTGTGGGCGGCGGGGAAGCCGGCCACCGTGTAGGTCGGGTTGCCGCCCGCGCCCTGCGTCGCCGTGCTGGAGTTCGTCGGCGTGGCGGATGCGGAGCCAGAGGCCGTGGCCGAGGCCGAAGCCGAAGCGGAGGCCGAAGCGGAGGCCGAAGCCGAAGCGGAGGGGCTACCCACACCGGCGGACGCGGACGGGCCGACGCCCGTGCTGGCGGAGGCGCCGGGCTGCGCGCCGTAGGCGGGGAGGGCGCCAAGGTCGATGGTGTCCTTGCACGCGGTCAGGCCACCGGTGGCGAGCAGTGCCAGCGCCACGATGCCGACACCCGCACGGCGCCGCGGGCCGCGGCCGGCGGCGGCCTGCGCGATGGTCTGTGCGGGGTGGAACGGGGAGCCGTCCGCGGGAACGCTGGCGATCCCGTCGGCGGAGTCATGCGAGATGGAGTGCGGGTTCATGCTGAGGGAAATCCTCCCGGTCAGTCGACATCCGTCAGTCGACGGCCATTGGCCTGTCGGAGCTTTTGGCCTGTCTGAGCTTGTCGGCATGAAAGTCGGCTGGGATTCCAGTCCCTAACTGCAACTTTCCAGTGTCTGCGGTAACGCGTTTGCCCATTCCGGCGAACCCGAATTGGCCGCGTCATGACCGGCGTTTTGGCGCCGTCCGAGACCTTGCCGTAACCATTCCGGTCGAAAGCATGCCACGGCTTGCCGAGGGAATGCACCCCCGCAGGGTCGATGAACCGCTACCTTTAGCATTCTTAAGTCAGGGCTAAGAGGCAGTACGATTAAAAAAGCCCACGTAAGCCCCGGATCGGGCATTTCGGCGCAGGCATGGAGTGGCCCAGATCACGTTTGAGGTACGGCCGTAGACGATGATCCTCATCGTTTCCGCGATGCCGCAAACCATACAGCCACGTAGCCGTTTGGCCTAGTACCAGCAGGTGTGATCTGGCCCGCCACCGATCAAGTTCCCGGAAGCCGCCCGATGGCTCCATCCCCGTACCTGCAATTCGACTCATGGCGCGGTGGACAGTTGGCGTTTGTCATGGTCGCGCGATTCCACTGGACCGTGAACCACTCCCAAGATGCGACTGGTGGCGCTGAGCGCCCGGAACGGACCGGGCCGGCGGATGCCACGGCGGCGCAGGCACGGCACCATTTCCGACGCTCGTCATTTGCGTGCCTATTTGTGCCGGGTCGCCCGACCCGACTGCTGAACGATGCGTTAATGATCCTCCCACGCATGGAGGGCCGGATGCCGGCCGGTAAACGAACAATCGCGATTGCAGCAGGCGCCGCAATAGTCGGATTGCTGTTCCCTCGGCTATTACCTGTTCTTGCCGGGTCGTTTGTAGCCGACCGCTTCCGGTCCCCGCTGCTGTGGGCCGGCACCGGCCAGGCTCAGGCCGGCGCCGGGCAGTGGCTGCCCTCACCGGTGCCGGGCGCTCGGCCGTTGTCCTGCGGTCAGGGGACGCCGCGCCCTGCCGCAAACATCGATGTCCTGGTGATCAAGAAGCTGCAATACTGTCCGGACCATGATCGCGTGAACACCCCCCGAAGGGAGCTGACGGACACATGACCGAACCACCGAAGTACCAGTACGTCCCGCTTCCGCCCGTGAACACGTACGCCATCCTCGCCGCCGTGTTCGCCTTCGTCGTCTTCCCGCCGCTGGGGATCTACTTCGGGTACAAGGCCAAGGCGCAGATCGCGCAGAGCGGAGAACGCGGGATCGAACTGGCCAACGTAGGCGTCATCGCCGGCTGGATCCTCAGCGTGATCTACGGGCTGTTCATCATCGTGTGGTGCGGCCTTGTCGGCACCATGGTTTTGGGCGGATTCAACGGAGCGAGCTGAACCCCGGCAGAGGAACGCACGCAGGACCTCCTCGGGCCGTACCTCGAGCCGCGATTGGCCGAAGCCGGGACTGAGACCCCAGCCGCCGTTGACACCGTCAAAGATTGTGCCGGCCCGCCGCCACACTCGTGGCGCGGCGCCGGGCGGACAGTGTGCTATGCGCTGATGCAGGTCAGCGTGGGTGTGGTCGCGGTCCCGGTGCCGAGCAACCCGAAGGTCGTGGATGCCCCGGCCGCCACCGTGCCGTTGTAGCTCTCGTTGGCGACGGCGACGTTCGACCCGCTCGTGGTGAGTTTGCCGTTCCAGACCTGCGAGACGGTCTGGCCGCCGGCAAGCGACCACTTCACCGCCCACCCGGTGATCGGCGAACTCCCCGCCTTCACGGTCACCTCGCCCTGGAAGCCGCCCTCCCAGCTTTTGACGGTGCTGTAGACGGCCGTGCAACCCTTGCCGGCGATGTCCACGGCGTACGAGCCGGTGGTGATGAGCATGACCTGGGCAGTGGGATCTCGGCGGCGCACACCACCGATCGGTAGGTGGAATTGGCTTGATAGCCCTCCTCCACGCAGCGGATACCCGTTGTTGCGAACCGGCCTGCCGTATCGAATCTCATGCGGTGGGAGGATCGTTTGGGGCCGAATGAGCTGTGGATGAGAATGCAGCTGTGGGTCACCGGCCAGCGCTGGAGCGAGTCGGTGACGACAGGGTGGTACTGCGAGGTCAGACAGCACACGGTGCTGGAGGGCAGGCCGGCCGTGGACTGGCGAAGGCGAGGGCAGCTCATGGTCGCGAAGAATGCGGTGATCTGGATCAGGTGAGCCGAACGTCGAGCCTTCGGGACCGGTCAGTGCTCCCGATCCGTGGATGTGGCCTCTACGGTTGCTGGCGTGACGTGGCGACTCCCGAACGTACTGCAGAACGACAGCGATCGATCAGTGGCGCCGCTGCCGGCCTGGACGAGCAGCCAACCCCACCGGTCCTCCGGGAAGTGACGACGAGTTGACGACAGAGGTGGTGTCGCTCGAGGAGGCCGTTCGATCGGCCGTCGAGCAGGGGCACGTGGAACTGGCGCGTCTGGACGCCAGTACGGACGACCTGGCCGGCGCATTCGCGCAAGGGCAGCGCGGCGCGCCGCCCTCGTCGGACTTGATCACCCGGCTGGACGACTTCGCTCGCGGGTTTCCGGGCGAGCTGCGACGTCACCTCGACCGTGAGCGTGAGTCGCTCGGGTCGTTCAACATCGCGTTCTTCGGACGTACCGGCGCCGGAAAGAGCACCCTGCTGTCGGCGTTCGGCCGGCTCGACGGGGCGTACGTCTCACCAGGTGACAGCGATTGGACCACCGAGGTGTGTCCCATCGAGTGGCGGGACTGCCGGCTGTTCGACACACCCGGGATCAACGGCTGGGGACGGACCGAGAACCGCGACGATCTCGAGGCCAAGGCCCGCCAGGCAGTCGAGATCGCGGACATCGTGCTGCTGTGCTTCGACACCCAGTCTCAGCAGGAGATGGAGTTCGAGAAAGTCGCCGCCTGGATCCGCGACCACGGGAAGCCGGCAGTGGCCGTCCTCAACGTCCGCAACCCGCGCTGGCGCCACCCCGCGATAGTCCCCGAGGCTCGCCGCAGGAGTCCGTCCGAAGCGGTACGCCAGCACACCGACAACATTCGGGCTCACCTCGAGCAGATCGGGTTGCCCGACACACCGGTCGTCGCGATCCACAGCCAGCGGGCCTTGTTCGCGCGCGCCACGACTCCCTTCCACGGCCCAGACCTGCTCCAGAAGACCTTCCACCGACAACGGGAGGAGTTCGGGAAGGACTACCTCGAGCGCTGGTCGAACTTCGGGACCCTGGAGCGCCTGATCGTCGCCTCGATCGCGGAAGGCGGCGCCGACCTCCGGTTGACCGCGCTGCGCGAGGACGTCCGTTCACGGTGCCGCCGAGGGATCGGCGAGCTCGAAGGCCTGGCGGCCGAGATCGTGCAGGAAGCGGAGTCCCTCGAACGCGAGGTCGAGTCGCTGTTCGGCGTGCTGGGTTATCCGGAAGGCGCCGAACGTGCCACGTGGCTGCAGGACGCGGCGCTCAGCGCGGATCTGATCGACGTGTCCGAGCAGGCCAGGGGGCGCCCGTACACGTCGCCGCCCATGGGGACCTTGGACCGCTTCGTCCGGCACCTCGCCGCCTCGCACCTTGCCGGATGCCACCGGCAGGCGAAGGCGAACACGGATGACCTGATCCGGAAGGCGTTCGAGTCGCGCACAGCCATCGACGAGCCGGCGTTCACGGAGGCCGTGTACGACCACGGCGCCGTCTCCGCCGCGGTGGAAGCCGTGTGGGCGGATCGCCTGGCGTTCCTGCGGCGTGAGCTTGACATCGCGGTGGACCTCGAGACACTCGACAACGGGCCGGCGGTACTGCACACGGCGACGATCCGCGGCGACGAGGGCGGCGGCGCGACGGGTGGCGTCCTCAGAGGGACAGGCATCGCGGTGGGTGCGGGCGCCCTCGCGGTGCCCGTGGTGGCAGCCGCTCTCCTCTCGAACCCCGTAGGTTGGGTGATCGGCGCAGCCACCGTGGGCGTCGGGATCGTGGGGCAGGTCCAGCAGCACTTCGGCAAGAAGGTGAGCGAGAAGGCGTCGGCGGAGGCACGGGAAGCGAAGGCTCAGGCGATCACAGGGAGCCATCGCGCGGTGGATCAGACGTTCGCCGCTGTCGAGGACGCCCTCGTCCTCGACAGCCGGAGAGCGGCGTGGACGTCGTTGGCTCCTGCGGTCGGCGAGGCGCTCCGCACCGCGATCGAACTTCGCCTGGCGCAGAGCCGGATCCTGCGGCTGGTCGACAGCCTGCAGACCTACGCCGGTTCGATCAGCCCAGCCCCCGCGGTGACCGACGTCCTGCTGCGGGCGCAGCGCCGGGTGGGGCGAACCCGGGCCAAGCTGACCCGGGCGCTGCTGGGTGAGGACTGGCTCGAGTCCGGCATCGACCACCGGCCGGCGCAGATCGACCATGCCGTCCACGAGGTGTACTCGAGGCGCCGCGAGGAGAACCGCGACCGGCTGACGCGCGCGATAGCCACGGCGTGGAGCACACCGCCGGCGGCAGACATCCACGCGTGGCGAGACACCCTCGAGGACGCGGCCCGGCACGACCCGGCACTGTTCGACATCGCGCGAACCTTCTGGCGCGTCGACGGGGCGCGACCAGCGCTCGCCGTCCTCGGCGACTACAACTCGGGAAAGTCGTCGTTGATCCATCGGATCCTGGTGGACAGCGGCCGGCAACCGCGCGCAGCGATCGACATCCGGGCGTTGCCCGCGACCACCGCCACGAGCCGCTACCAGCTGCCCCGGTTCGATCTCGTGGACACACCGGGGCTGCAGAGCGGGCACCACGAGCACGACGCCGCAGCGCTCGAGGCGATCACCGAGGCCGCTCTCGTGTTCGTCGTCCTCCACATCAACCTGCTGATCGGCAACACCTCCATCCTGGAGGAGCTCTCGCGCGGCTCGGAGACGATGGCCGCAAAGGGCGTGCGGATGGTGTTCCTCATCAACCGGTGCGACGAGCTGGGCGGGGAGGATCCGCTGACCGCACCCGAGGAGTTTCTCAACCGGCAGCACCGCAAACGCGAGGAGCTGCGGGCGGCCTTCGCCACTCGCGCCATCGACGTCGGGGTCGACCGGATCCACTGCTTGTCCGGCGATCCGTTCGGCCTGGTCGGGGGCGATCCGGCGGCAGCACCCGGTGACTTCGACGAGCACCGGTCGTGGGACGGCGTGACCGCACTGACGAGCGCCATGTCGGGCCTCTCCGACGAGCAACTGTCCGCCGCGGCATCGTCGGCTGCCTTCGACGCGGCGGTCACCGACCTCAAGCGTCACCAGCACGCGCTGCACCAGGTGCAGACCGACGGCACGGAACGCCTGCGTCGCTCGGAGCCGGTGATCGCTGCCCTCCGGGCCGCGGTGAAGGACGCCGTGGTCCTCGAAGGCTCGCTGCGAGAGGACGCCCGCCGCATGGTGGACCGCCACGTGGTACCGGCGAAATCCGCAGTCGCGGAACTCGACCGGAAAGACGGCCAGAAGCTGACGGACCTTGTCGAGTCCTGGTGGAAGGACCCGCAGTTCGAAGCCGATCTCGATCGGTACCTTGCCGACGCGGCGCGCAAGCTGGACGAGTGGCACAGTGATCACATCTCAGCGCTCGGACGTGAGATGCGCGCTGCCGAGTTCCAGGTGGCACCCGAGTTCGCGGCAGAGTTCAAGGCCCAGGGAAGCGCCTGGCACGAGGATCTGGCCGGGACCGCCGGCAACGTCGCGGGTAACGCGGCGCGACTTGCGAAAGCCTTGGGACAGCGGGACGCGGTCTACGCGATCGGCAAGCTGTTCAAGTACAAGTTCAAGCCGTGGGGCGCGGTGAAGGGCGGCGCCAACGTCGCGAAGGTCGGTGTCGTCCTCGGGGCCGTCGCCGCCGCCGTGGACACCGCAGCGATGGTCAATGACAGCCGGAAGGCTGGAGAGCACAAGCGCCAGCAGGAGTCGGCGTTGCAGGAGATCGACAGAGCGGCCGCGGAGATCGTCCAACAGATCATGCGCGGTGAGCAGGGCGAGGGTCCCGTCGGGTACCTCGAACAGCGGAGCGGGGAGCTCGAGACACTGCTCGACGAGCACCTCGAACTCGACTCGTCGATCAGGGAACGGATGGACTCCGCGAGAGCACAGGCGGAGGTGGCCGGGGCCTTGATCGCGGCCGCGGACGAATTGACCGGCACACCGGAGGGGAACGCATGACCGTGGTCGACATCGATGCGGTGCGGGATTGGCTGGGAAGACTTCCCGGAGGATCGCTGGCCGGGCAGTACATTGACGGCTGGGACGCGTTCGAGAAGCTGGACCGACCGGTCGTGACCCTCTTCGGCTCCTACGACACCGGCAAGAGCTCGCTGCTCCGCCGGCTGATCGTCGACGCGGGCGGTGACGTTCCCGGCTGGCTCACGATCAGCGCACGCCACGAAACCTTCGAGGTCAACGACGTCGAGGTCGGTGGGTGCATCATCCGCGACACTCCCGGAATCGCGGTCGGTGCGTCCGACATCCGCGCACAGAACAATTCGAGCCGGGCGATGGCGGCGGTCGGACTCACGGACGTCGGCATCGTGGTGCTGACTCCGCAGCTGGCGACCGCCGAACGTGACGTGCTGCGGCAGCTGTTCGCGCACGGATGGCCGTTGGGGACGACGTGGTACGTCATCTCGCGGTTCGACGAGACTGGCGTGAACCCGGAGTACGACCTCGCGCAGTACCGGGAACTGGGTGATCGCAAGGTTCGCGAGTTGCGGCAATCGCTCGAACTGGACGACAGGACACCGGTGTTCGTCGTCGCGCAGGACCCGTTCCAGACGGCGGGGCAGGACACCGACCTCGGCCGGGAGACCTGGGACGACTTCCGTGGCTGGGACGGCATGAAGGACCTGGCGGACGCGGTTGCGGCGGTGTCCCCTTCGGCCCTGCCCGGATGGCGACATGCGGCCGGGCAGCGGTACTGGACAGCGATCCTGGCCGAAACCGTGACCGAGTTGCGGAGGCAACTGGCGGACTACACGGCACGTGCCGAGGTAGCCGCCCGTGGCGTCGCTCGCCGCGACGCATGGGAGAGCGAACTCGACACGCTCGACCGGGCAGCCCTGGCCAGCCTCGACGGTCTCGTCGAAGAGGTGATGCGGCGGTCGTGGGAGCCGGGCTCCGGCACCGATGCGCTCCAGGCCGAGATCCAGCGCACGCTCGACGAGTGGTTCACCAAGCACGAGATCCGCGTCCAGCGGTTGCGGCAGTCGATCCGCAAGACCAAGGAGCGGGAGCGCGCCCATCCCTCCTGGGCCGGCTTCGCTTCGCTGGTCGCGGCACTCGGGTCCGGGAACGACGCCGCCACAGCCCCGGCAGCACCCGGCGTTGCCGCAGGACATATCCAGGCGGTAGGGACCATGTTGATCGGTGTGCTGAAGGCAGCGAACAAGGCGTCCGGTCCGACCGCCGGCGGGACGGCCAAGTCGGCGAAGGCGCCCAGCGACCTGGGACGGCACATCGGCGTCGCCGAAGCCGCGCTCCCCCTTGCCGTCTACCTGGCGAACGTCATCGGCGAACTGAGAGCGGATCGCGCACGCCTGCACCAGGACAAGACGGCGGCCGAGAAGCTTCACCAGGTCGTCACCGAGTGCACGCGGCACGCTCACGATGCGTGGAAGCCGTTCGTCGACGACGTCCGGGCGACGATCGACGCGGAAACGAGTGACCAGGTCGATCTCGACAGGAGCCTGCGCCAGCTCGTCGAGCAGCTACGAGCGGCTGTGGCGGAAGGCGAGAGCCTCCTTCGAGGGGGTCCGGTGCCGCCGCTCGAGACAGACGCGTAAGCGAATGGGCCCCCGGGGTGACCGGCCCGCGCCGAGATCAGTGGCCCGGCCGGAGCCGCCACACCCCGACCCAGAACCCGGCCGCGACGACCCCGATGACGATCGGGAACCCGCCGGGGCCGGTCCGCGTGTCAGCGTCCTGGACCGCCTGGCCCAGGTACAGCATCGTCGCCGCCGGCCGGCCCCTTCCAGCGGTACAGATGTTCGGGCCGGCCGGTGGCGCCGTAGCGCAGGCTCATCAGCGCCAAGCCGTCCTGCTCGAGGACGGCGAGATAGCGTTGCGTGGTGGCTCGCGCGATGCCGAGTTCGGCCGCGATTTCCGCGGCGGTTCGCGCGGTGTGCGGCAGCGCCTGGAGCCGTTCCGCCACGAGCCGGGCGGTAACGCTTGAATGCCCCTTTGGCGTGACCGTCCGGTCACCAGAGTGGAGATGGCGTCGGCATCGGTCAATTTCCTCTTGGTTGAACGTGCCGTTGGCAGACACGGCGAGCGCCGCGCGGTAGCGGCTGTACGCGGTGAGGCGGTCCACCAGCTGTTCCGCCGTGAACGGCTTGAGGAGATAGTTCAATGCCCCGTGTGCGAACGCTTTGCGGACTGCGGCCGCGTCGGACATCGCCGTCAACATGATGGTGTCGACGTCGGTCTCCGCCAGCACCGCGAGTCCCGAGTCGTCAGGCAGGTAGGTGTCGAGCAGCATCAGGTCAGGCTGCTCATGAGCGAGCATCCGGCGCGCGTCGGCCGCCGTCAGGGCCGTTCCGATGACCCGGAATCCGGGGACCCGGTCGGTGTAGCTCACGTGGACCTTCGCGACCCGGAAGTCGTCCTCCACGACCAGGACTCGGATCATCAGTCGACCTCCGCTGTTCGGTCAGCGGGCGTGCGACAGGACCGCATCTCCGGCTGTCGCCGCCGGGCTGAACCAGCCACGCATCTCCGCCGAGCTCGTCAACCGCGTGCCGGGCGACGCCGGCTCGGCCCAGGAATCCACGGCGCGACCAGACCAGGGGTGTGAGCCGCTCCGCGTACCTGCGGCCAGGAGTCACGGAGAAGCTCCGGCACGCGACCGATCGGCTGCGGCGCCCAGATTAGGTTTGATCGTTGCGTCGTGTCAATCACTCGGTGGTGCCGGCGAAGCCGGGGTGGGCAAGCGGCCAACACGTCAGGGAGCTCGGTGGAGTCACGCGTGCCGGCCCGCACCGCAGCGCGTCAGCAGTCCGAACGACGCACCGCCAGAAGGCGCAGGTCAACACGTCGTTGCAGGCGGGCACGACGAGCGACGCACGATCGGATCCCGGATCACTCAGCCAGCCCGTGAACCGCCGCGAGCAAAACGCGCGAAACCTCCAGAACGTCAATTGCGTACGCAACAACGTCAAGGCTAGGAGCCCGGCCGGCCGGTTCCTTACCCTCCTGCGAACACCCGGTGAAACACCCCTGCAATCGCCGGGCAACACAAGGAGGAGACGTGACCCAACCCGTGATCGAGTTGAGGGAGGCTACCAAGCGCTTCCGCGGCTCGACCGGAATCATGACAGCGGTTCAAAACCTCAACATGGCCATTCACCCAGGTGAATTCGTGGCGGTGGTCGGCCCGACCGGTTGCGGGAAATCCACCACGCTGTCGTTGGTTTCGGGCCTCGAACCGGCATCTTCCGGTGAGGTCCTGGTGGGCGGCGAGCCCGTGCGGGGAATCCCGGCAGGCATCGGCTACATGTTCCAGCAGGACGCGATCATGCCGTGGAAGAACGTGCTGGACAACGTCGCCGCCGGGCCGCGTTTCCGCGGTGTCCGCAAGGCTGACGCGCGCGCCGTGGCGACGACCTGGGTCCAGCGGGTCGGCCTCGCCGGCTTCGAGTCCTACTACCCCCATCAGCTCTCCGGCGGCATGCGCAAGCGGGTGGCGCTCGCGCAGACACTCGTCAACGACCCGAAGATCATCTTGATGGACGAGCCGTTCAGCGCACTGGACGTCCAGACCCGCAGCCTGATGCAGGACGAACTGCTGCGACTGTGGGCCGGTTCCGGCGCGGCCGTGATCTTCGTGACGCACGACCTCGAGGAGGCGATCGCACTCGCCGACCGGGTCGTCGTGCTGACCGCCGTGCCGGCGACCATCAAGGCCGACTTCGTGATCGATCTTCCTCGGCCCCGTGACGTCGAGGAGATCCGTCTCACCACGGCGTTCCTCGACATCTACCGCGAGATCTGGGACTGCCTGCGTGAAGAGGTCGCCCGGGCAAGAAGAGGAGCGACGCTCAATGCTGCCTGACACCGACGTACCGCCGACCCCGGCGCGGGGACCGTCCGCGGACGCCGAACGCGCGGCGGTCCGGGCTGCGAGCAGATCACGGCTTCGCCACAAGGCAGTGGTCTGGAGTGTCCGGGTCCTGCTGGTCGCAGTCGGCCTGTCGGCGTGGGAACTCGCCGCGCGCTACTGGGTCGACTTCGACGGGCGAACCCACTTCAGCAAGCCGCTGGACTGGAAGGACCACGCCCAACGCTGGGGCATCGATCAGTTCTTCTACTCCCAGCCCTCACAGATCTGGCAACGCCTGCACGACTGGTTCACCGTGGGACCGAGCAGCGGCCCGATCTGGGAGCACATCGGCGTCACCCTCTGGGAGGCGACGTCGGGCTTCGTGATCGGGTCGATCGCCGGGGTCGTGCTCGGCATCCTGCTCGGCCGGGCCCGGTTCGCCGCCGAGGTCCTCGCCCCGTTCATCAAGGCCGCCAACGCCATTCCCCGGATCGTGCTCGCATCGCTGTTCGTCATCTGGTTCGGCCTCGGCCTGTCCTCCAAGATCGCCACCGCCGTCGTCCTCGTCTTCTTCGCGGTGTTCTTCAACGCGTTCCAAGGCGCTCGCGAGGTGGACCGCAACCTGGTCAACAACGCCCGCATCCTGGGGGCGAGCCGGACGAAGGTACTCACCTCGATCGTCATCCCGAGCGCGACCTCCTGGATCCTGGCCTCGCTGCACGTCGCCTTCGGCTTCGCGCTGATCGGAGCGGTCGTCGGTGAGGTCATCGGCGCCAAACGTGGCCTCGGCCTCCTGATCGCCCACTCCCAGGGCACGTTCGACGCGGCCGGCATCTACGCCGGAATGATCATCATCACGGTCGTCGCCCTCGGCGCGGAGTGGCTTCTCACCGCGCTCGAGAAACGCCTTCTCCGCTGGCGTCCGCCTTCGGCGAGCGAAGCCAGCCATGTTTAGCGACCATCCACAAAGGAGTGACTGGAACATGCGGAAGTTCTTTACCACCGTCCTCGTCGTCGGCCTGGCGGCCGGCCTGGCCGCCTGCAGCACGGCCGAAAGGCCGACGGCCCCGCAGACCGAAGGTCCGCTGGCGAAGGTCCGGATCGGCGTCGGCGGCATCAACAAGGTCATCTACATGCCCGCGATGCTCACAGAACGGCTGGGCTACTTCGCGGCCGAGGGCCTGGAGGTCGAGCTCTCCGACGAGCAGAACGGGGTCAACCAGGAGAACGAGATGCTGGCCGGGCATCTCGAGGGGGTGGTCGGATTCATGGACCACGCCTACACCCTGCAGCTCAAGGGCAAGTGCGTCCGGAGCGTCGTGCAGTTCGCCAACACGCCGCTGGAGAAGGTCATGTTGTCGTCGAAGGACGCGGCGACGGTGAAGACGATGGCGGACCTGAAGGGCAAGAAGGTCGGGTTCACCAGCAAGGGATCCTCCACCAACGCCTTGATCAACTCCCTGATGGCGAAGGCGGGCGTCAAGGAAGGCGACTTCATCGGCGTCGCGGCCGGCGCAGGCTCCACCTTCGTCGCTTCGATCGAAAACGGCGGCATCAACGCGGGCATGACGACACCCCCCACATCGACCACCCTGCTGAGCAAGGGCACCGCCACGACCCTGGTCGACCTGTCCACGGTGGACAGCACGAAGGCGGCACTCGGCGGGCTCTACCCGGCCAGTTCCCTCTACATGCCCTGCGACTGGTTGACCGCCCACCCACGGGAGGCCCAGAAGCTGGCCAACGCCTTCGTCAAGACCCTGCGCTTCATCGCGAGCAGCTCAGCGGAGGACATCGCCGCCAAGATGCCGGCCGACTACGCGGGAGGGAACCCGCAGCTGTACGTGGCGTCGATCAAGGAGACCAAGGACGGGTTCACCAGCGACGGCGTCATCGACGCCGACGGCGCCCGCAACGTCATCGACGTCCTCGCCGCCGGCATCCCCGAGGTCGCCAGCAGCAAGGCGTCCATCGACGTGACGAAGGGGTACACCACCGAGTTCGTGACCAAGGTCCCGAAGGCATGACCGGTCGTTCAGCGACCTGCTCCCCTGCTGCCGGGCGATTCGATCCAGAGCGATAGCTCTGCTGTCGGCGGGTCCGCCACGCCGGACCCGCCGACCTTCCCGATCAGTCCTGATCAGCTGCCGTGTCAGCAGCCAGAACAGCCGGCAGGCGGGCGGCGAACACCGCGCCCTCGCCGTCGCCGCCCGGCTGGGCCAGCCACACCATGCCGCCGAGCGCCCGCACCGACTGCTGGACGATAGCCAGCCCGAGCCCTCGGCTGTCGCCGGCCCGCGTCGACACGCCCTGTTCGAAGATGCGGTCCACCATCGACGATGCGATGCCGTCACCGGAGTCGGCAACGCTCACATGCAGTGAGTCCTGTTCGCCTGCGAGCACGATCTCCACCCATGCCGGACGCATCGCGCCGAGACGTGCGGCGTCGATCGCGTTGTCGAGCAGGTTGCCCAGAATGGTGATCACCTCGACCGGGGCCGTCACTCGCCGGTCCACCCAACTGCCCTCACTGATGTCCAGGCCTACCCCCTTCTCCGCGGCGATGGCCCGCTTCGCCGCCAGAAAGGCCCGCAGGTACGGGTCCAGGATCGCCTGGCTGTCCGCGTCCGTCGTGACGATCGACGAGGCCGACACCATGTGGAGATATTCCACCGCCTCCGCACTGTGTCCGGTTTCGAGCAGACCGGCGATCAGATGCAGCCGGTTGGAGAACTCGTGCCGCTGCGCTCGCAGGCCCTCCGTCAGTGTCCGGACGGCGTCGAGCTCGCTGACCAACTTCTCGAAGTCGGTGCGGTCGCGCAACGTGAGCACCCGGCCGAGGCTTCGCCCTTCGCGCCACACCTGCCTGCGGTTGGCGACCAGTACCCGATCGCCGGCGACGGTGACGAGATTGTCCGCATCGCCGTCGTCGCGCAGTGCCGATCGGACACCCACGGGCAGATCGATGTCGGCCAGCATGGCACCCACCGTCGAGTGGATACCCAGGAGCCGCTCGGCCTCCCCGTTGTAGACGGAGATGCGGCCGGCGGCGTCCACCGCGAGCATCCCTTCACCGATGCCGTGCAGCACGGCCTCCCGCTCCTGTAGGAGTTCGGCGAGCTCATGAGGCTCCAGGCCGAGCGTCAGCCGCCGCAGTCGCCGCGTCAGCAGCGCCGCCCCCGCCACGCCGAGTGCCAGCGCCGCCAAGGTGTACAGGCCCGCCACAGCCACGGTCCCTCGCCAGCGCGTCTGAATGTCATCCAGGCCTATACCGACACTGACGATGCCGATCACCTGGCCCGTCTGGTCGCGCAGTGGCACCTTGGCCCGGGCGGAGTCGCCGAGTGTACCCCGCTCGACGGTCACCACATCGCGACCGGCCAACGCCTCAGAAGGATCAGTGCTCACCCGGTGCCCCACCTCGCCGGCGATCGGATGCGACAGGCGAATGCCGTCCTTGTCGGTGACAACGACAAAGAGCACGTGGGTGCTGCGGAGCACCGCCTCTGCTCTTGCCTGGACCACGCCGTCCGGGTCGTGCCGGCCGGTTCGGGGGTCGATCCGGTTCACGGCCTCCACGATGGCCGGGTCCGTGGCAACGGAATGAGCGACGGCGCGGGCCCGCTCGCCGTACTGCGCGGTCAGCTCACGGTCCAACAGCCAGCCGAAGACGAACAGCCCGACACTCACCACCAGCGTGATCACAACGACCTGCAACAGCAGCGTCTGGCGGGCGAAACTCAATCGCGGGCGAACCATGGCACGACGGTACGGCGGTACACGACCGCCGTCACGACCCAGCACCAGTCACCGGTTGCACATGGACCGCGCCGCATGACCACATGCCTACTGGCAGAAGGGTGTTGGGCTCACCGGCTCGAGCCCAAGCGCCTGCTCGATGAGGATCAGCACACGACCGACGACGCCACCACCCAATGCGCTCCGCCCGCACCTGCAACGGGGTCCCGCACGCGGCCTTCAGGTACGGTGACAGCCACTCCGTGCTTGAGAAAGGCATCCAATGCGTCGTCAGGGCAGCAGGCAGCCGCTGTTGTGGCTGCTGCTCGCCTTGAGCGTCGTGGGCTACACGGTCCATCCCGTCGTGCTGCTGCCGGAGCGCGCGCACGCGCTGACCGAACTGGTCGCCACCGCCGGCGGATGCGAATCGTCGAACCCGTCGGATGCCGCGCAGACTTCCGAACGCCCGATCGCCGACCATTCCTCGGCTCGAACGGTGGTTCCGCCGGCGATCGATGCCGGCACGCGATGCTACGAACTCACGCCGCCGGCCGTCGGTGCGCAGCCACCGGGATCAACCGAGGGCCCGGCGGTCGACCGTGCCCTGCTGCAGGTGTGGCTGCGCTGATCGAAGAGGCACGTCACGTACGCCTCCTTCGTCACCGAGCCGGATCCGGGCACCGTGGAACGGCTGCGTTCCCTGGTGGCCGACGCCCGGTTCCACACGTTCACAGGGGCCGGCCGGCTCCCCCATCTGTATCAGGCGCAGGCGTTCAGCGCCGAGATCGCGCGTCTGCAAGAGGAGAGAGTGCATGGCAACCGGGCACGACCACACCACCGCACCGGCGGCGTCGCGGCGCATCCGCGTCATCATCATCGCCGTCATGCTGCCGGTGATCGCCGCGACCTTGGCGGCGATCGCCGTGCTCTGGCCCCGCGCCGAGCCGGCCCGCGTGGACGGCGACACGGGCAGGCGCCATCTCGGCACCGTCACCCGGGTCGAGGAGCGCGCCTGCACCCCGGACGAGGTCGTCCAGACCCCGACCGGCACCGTCACCAGCCGGTGCGGCACGGTGGACGTCCGTGTCGAGGACGGACCCGACGCACGCCGCATCATCCGTACCCCGGTGCCCGACGGGCCGCAAGCGCCGCGCGTCTCGGTCGGCGACGAGGTCGTCATGCTGCTCGTCGACACGCCGGAGGGGCCGGAGGCCCAGCAGTACACCATCATCGACCACCAACGCGGCAAGCCGCTGATCTGGCTCGCCGTCCTCGGCGCCCTCGTGATCGTGGTGTTCGGCCGATGGCGCGGGCTGGCCGCGCTGGCCGGGCTCGGGGTCAGCTTCGCCGTGCTGCTGCTGTTCGTCGTGCCCGCCATCGCCGCCGGTCAGCCACCCCTCGCCGTCGCGGTGGCCGGCTCGGCGGCCATCATGCTGGCCGTGCTGTACCTCACCCACGGCATCTCGGTGCGCACCTCCGTGGCGGTCCTGGGCACGCTCGCCAGCCTCGTCCTCACCGGCGTGCTGGGCGTGTGGTCGGTAGACCTGACCCACCTCACCGGCAACGGCGGCGAGAACGCGACCACCCTCGCCATGTTCTTCCAAGCCGTCGACCTGCACGGACTGCTGCTCGCGGGCATCGTCATCGGCTCGCTCGGCGTGCTGGACGACGTCACCGTCACGCAGGCCGCGGCAGTGAGCGAGCTGGCAGCCGCCAATCCCGGCATGACACGGCGGCAGGTGTACCGCGCAGCGACCCGCGTCGGCCGGGCACACATCGCCGCCGTGGTGAACACGCTGGTGCTCGCCTACGCAGGCGCGTCGCTGCCGGTGCTGCTGCTCATCGCGGCCGGCGGCCAACCCTTCGGAGAGACGATCACCAGCGAGTTCCTCGCCCAGGAAGTCGTCCGCAGCGTCGTGGCCACGATCGGCATCGTCGCCGCCGTGCCGATCACCACCGCGCTCGCCGTGCTCATCTCGGTGGAGCAGCAAACGGCGTCCGAACCGGAGCAACCGGCGGCTTCCATACCACCGGACGACGACCCGTGGCGCGACGACGACGGGGACGACCTGTGGAGCTCCACACGCCCCGCCGGGTAGCTGTACGCGGCTCCACCGTCGCCACGGGACGGCGCGTGCGCCGCGGCCGGCATCAGCGTCGATCCCCTCCTCCGGCGCCTGACGACCCCGGGGAACGCGGCCCGGTCCGCACCGACCGCCTGGACCGGCCGGTCACGCACCTTCGTCGTCGTCGCGTTCCGCCTGGTCGAGCAGGAACTGTGGCAGCTTCGAGCTGGCGGCCAGGACCTCGATGCCGAGGTGTCGCCAAGCCCCGGAGACGCCTGCGCCGGCGCATGTGGTGCTCGATGTTGTGCGATGCTTCCCGGCATGCGAAGGAAGGCGTGGCTGGCGGGTGCCGGGGTGGCGCTGTTCGTGGTGCTGGTGCAGGTACTGTTCGGCGTCGGCGGGCCGTCGGAGCGGATCGGGACCGTGCTGGCAGTGCTGGTGCCGGTTTGCGCCACGATGCTGCTCGCCCCTGGCCTGCGTTCCGCCGTTGCCGCCACGGCCGTGCTGGCCGTCGGCCTGATCGCGCTCGGCGTCTGGGCCGGCCCCCCGCAGGGAGCACTGTCACCGCCCCCGCAGGACTGGTTGCTGCCCTACTACGGCCTGGTCACCCTGGTGGGCCTGGTGCTGCTCCCCATGCGGCTCCCCGGCTGGCGGGGCCTGCTGACGATCCCCATGCTCGCGACCGCGGCGGTATTCCTCACCTGCTGGTATCAGCTCTCGTTCTTCGTCGTCCCGCTCAATCCGTCAGGCGGCCCACCGAGGACGGGGGTCCGCGACGCCGACTTCCTGTCGCTGCCCGACGAGCTGAACGTCCACGAGCTCGCCCCCAGCTGCCTCGGCGCTCACGTCCCGTGCCTGCGCCTGTACGAGGTGTGGAGCCGCCACGGCGCGCCGAACCCGGAGGTCATGACCCTCACCGCAGCAGCCCTGCGTGACCAGGGCTGGCCGATGACCGGTAACACCGAGGGTGCCTCCGGCTGCCGCCCGGTCCGCGGCGTCTTCACCTGGGCGGATCACTGTCTCTCACTCCACCCGACCACGGAGTTCGTGGAGCCCCGTCAGACCACGCACCCCGGCGCCATCGTCCTATGGGCCTCCAGCCAATAGGGGGTTGTCCCACTTCTTAGCGGACGACGCATCCCGTATGGGCGGGCGGCGTCAGCTGCCGCGGGCGGCCAGGGCTGCGGCGATGATCGGCCGGGCGGCCGGGTGCGACAGCCGGTACGTGGTGTCGCGTCCCGTCTGGACGCGTTGCACGACCTGTGCCTGGCGCAGCACCCGCAGATGCTGGGAGACCAGGGTCTGGGTGGCGCCGACGGCCTCGACGATCTGGTGGACGTGCAGGTGGTCGTGTTGCGCCAGCAGTTCGACGATCGCGAGCCGGATCGGTGCGGCGAGGGCACGGAACAGTGAGCTGGCGGCGTCGTACCGCGCCAGCGTCACCGCGCCGACCGCACCCTCGCGGCGCGGACCGCGTGTCTGCTCAGGGTTGGCCGGCAACCGACGCTCCGGTTCCGAACGGTGGCATGAGGGCACGGCGGTGCCGCCACCGGGCGAGCAGGCTGTGACGTACTCCGATGAGCATCGAGGCGGCGAAGCAGCCGGTGGCGATCAGGCTGATCGCGGCGCCGGCAGCGACGTCCCAGGTGCGTGACAGCAGCAGCCCGCCGACGGTGCTGGCGACGGCGAGGCCGACGGCGACGGCGGTCATCGTGGCGATCTGGTCGGTCCAGAGCCTGGCGGCGCCGGCCGGGGCGACGACGAGGGCGAGGGTGAGGATGGTGCCGACGGCTGGTACGGCGGTGACGACCACCGCCGAGATGAGCAGCAGGAGCCCGAAGTCGATGGCGGCGGTGCGGTAGCCGGCGGCCCGGGCGCCGCCACGGTCGAACGCGGTGAACAACAAGGCCCGGTGCCCCAGGCCCAGCGCGGCGGCGACGACGGCGGTGACCGCCGCGGCGACGTACAGGTCTTCGGTGGTCACGGTGAGGATCGAGCCGACGAGGTACGCGGTGAGGTCCTTGGTGAAGCCGCGCTGCGCGGACAGCAGCACCACACCGAGCGCGAACCCGGCGGCGAGCGCCACGGCGGTGGCGGTGCTCGGGTCGTGGCCGCGCCGCCGGGACAGCGCGACGACGGCGAGCGCGGCGAGGACCCCGGCGGTGGCGCCGCCGAGGTACAGGTCGACGCCGACGACCGCGGCGATGACCACGCCGGGGAACGTGGCGTGGGTCATCGCCATGGTGTAGAACGACAGGCGCCGCAGGACGACCTGGACGCCGAGGAGCCCGGTCGCGACGCCGATCAGGACCGCTTCGACGAGGGCCCGGTTGAAGGCTTGGTTGAGGGCCAGGTCAAGCCACGACATCGGACGGCCTCCGACGCACGAGTGGCACGAGCAGAGCGAGCAGATACAGGGCGACGAGGGCCAGTACGACGGTGCCGCCGCTGGCCAGGCGCAGCCCGTACGTGACGGATGCGTGGTAGCTGACGACGAGCCCGGCGTAGCCGGCTCCCGCCGCAGCCAGCACGCCGACGGCGGCGATCACCGCGAGGCGGTCGGAGAGCAGCCGGCCCGTCGCGGCGGGGACGACGAGCAGCGCGACGACGAGGATGGTGCCGACGGACTGGGCGGCCGCGACGACGACGAGGGCGACACTCATGTTGAGCAGCAGGTCCAGCAGCCACACGCGGTAGCCCATGGCCGCGGCGGTCTGCGGGTCGAACGCGCGCAGCCGCAGTTCCTTGGCCAGCAGCGCCAGGGTGAGCAGGACGACGGCGGCGACGGCGGCGGTCTGGGCCAGTTGGGTGGTGGTGACGGCGAGCAGCCGCCCGAACAGGAACGCGGTGAGGTCGGCGCTGTAGGAGCTGCGCCGGGACACGAGGATGACGCCGACGGCGAACATCGCGGCGAGGAGCACGGCGAGGGCGGTGTCGTCGGTGACCCGCCGGGAGCGGGTGAGCAGTGTCAGCAGCGCCGCGGTCACCGCAGCCGCGACGAGCGCGCCGGGGAAGACGCCGCCCGGTCCGGCGGCGAGGAACCCGATGACGACGCCGGGGAAGACGGTGTGGGTCATGGTGTCGGCGACGAACCCGAGCCGCCGGATCAGCACGAACGCGCTGACGACGCCGGCGAGCAGTGCCAGGAGCAGCAGCTCGGCGAGGGCGCGGCCCATGAACGGCATGGTGAACGGCTCGACGAGGGCGCTACGCATGGCGGTTCGCGATCGGGTGGGCGACGATGACGCGGTCGCCGCGCAGTTCCAGGGCCTGGCTGCCGTACGTGGCGCGCAGCCGGTCCGGGGTGAGCACGTCATGGACCGGCCCGAACCCGTACATGTGCCGGTTGAGCAGGCAGGCGGTGTCGCAGGCGAGGTGGGCCAGGGTCAGGTCGTGGGTGCTGATGACGACGGCGGCGCCGTGGTGTTTGCGTGCCGCGATCGCGGTCAGCAGCGCGTCCTGGCTGAGCGCGTCGACGCCGTTGAAGGGCTCGTCGAGCAACAGCAGCCGGGGCTGCTGCGCGATGGCCCGGGCGAGCAGCACACGCTGGCGCTGCCCGCCGGAGAGCGTGCCGAATCTCGCCTTGGCCCGGTCGGCGAGGCCCACCTGGGCGAGGGCCTCCGCGGCGATGCGCCGGTCGGCGCGGCCGGGCCGGCGCAGCCATCCGGTCCGGCGGTAGCGGCCCATGAGCACGACCTGCGCCACGGAGATCGGGAACTCGGGGTCCAGGGTGTCGGCCTGCGGGACGTAGGCGACGTCGCGGCGGGCGTCCGCCGGCGACCGGCCGAGCACGGTGATCGTGCCGGCGGCGACCGGCACCAGACCCAGGACAGCCCTGATCAGGGTGGACTTGCCGGCACCGTTCGGGCCGATCAACGCCACGGTCTCGCCGGGCAGCACGTGGGCGTCGATGTCCTGCAGGACGGGGGTGCCGTCGTAGGCGACCGTTGCGTGCTCGATGCGCAGGGCGACGCCGACGGGGAGGGCCGTCGGCGTCGCCGGCTCGGTCGTGGGCTCAGCCACCGAGTGCCTTGACGATCGTGTCGGTGTTGTGGGTCTCCATCTTCAGGTAGGTGTCGCCGCTGGAGCCTTCCGGGCCGAGGGTGTCGCCGTACAGCGCGTCCTCGCCCGCGACGACCGTGACCCCGGCCTGCCTGCCGATCGCCTCGGCGGTCTTCGGCGGCAGCGAACTCTCGGAGAACACGGCCTTCGTGCCGGTCTGCTTGATCTTCGCGACGATGTCCTCGACGTCCTTGGCCGACAGTTCCGCGGAGGTGTCGAAGCTGGGGATGATCGAGCCGACGAACTGCAGCTGGTACCGGTCGATGTAGTAGCCGAACGCGTCGTGGTTGGTGACCAGCTTGCGGTCGCCGGCCGGCAGCTTGCCGATCTTCGCGGCGATGTCGGCGTCCAGCTGGTCCAGCTTGGCGCTGTAGTCGGCGAGGTGCTTGGCGAACGTCGCGGCGTCCGCCGGCGCCGCGGCACTGAACGCCTTCTCGATGGTCTGCACCATCAGCTTGGCGTTGCGCGGGTCGTGCCAGATGTGCGGGTCGCCGTGATCGGCCTCGTCGCCCTCGCCCTGGCGGATCTTCACGCCGGTGCTGGCGTCGACCGTGGTCCCCTTGAACCCGGCGGAGCTGATGGTCGCGTCGAGCCAGCCTTCCAGGCCGACGCCGTTCTTGACGAGCACCTTGGCGGCGCCGATGGCGGTGAGGTCGGCCGGGGTCGGCTCGTAGTCGTGCGGGTCGATGTTGGGCTTGATGAGCTGCGTGACGGCGACCCGGTCACCGCCGATGTTGCGGGCGAAGTCGGCGACCTGGGTGGTGGTCGCGACCACGGCCAGCTTGGCGCCGGCGGCGTCCGCCGGTTGGGCCGTGGTGCCCGCATTGCCGCCGCACGCGGCGAGCCCGACCACCAGGCTGGTGAACGTGGCGGCGACTGCGAGTGTTCGCAGCTTCATATCGGTTGCTCCTCGGATACGAGTCGTCCGTCGGGCAGTCAGTCGCCCGAACGAGCCAGACGGTACTCGTTTTCATTTGCGATAACGAGACGTCGCATCGCAATGTGCGCATGCGGCAGGCACTCAGGCAGACCACCGCCGGTGCTCGCCGACCACAAATGACTTTCGTTCCGGATAGCGGCGCCGGGCGCCGTCCGACGACCCGGGTGGTCCTTGCCCGCCGTCAGGCGGCGCAGGCCTGGCAGGTGCCGAAGATCTCGAGGGTGTGACCGACGTCGGTGAAGCCGTGCTCGACCGCGATCCGGTCGGCCCAGCGCTCCACGGTGGGGCCTTCGACCTCGACGGTGGCGCCGCAGTGGCGGCAGACCAGGTGATGGTGATGGCGGCCGCGGCCGCACTTGCGGAACAACTGGTCACCGCCCGGCAGCCTGGTGACGTCAACCTCACCGGCCTCCTGCAGCAGCTGCAGCGTGCGGTACACAGTGGTGAGGCCGACATTCGCGCCGCGCTGGACCAGCAGTGCGTGCAGCTGCTGCGGGGTGCGGAAGTCCGCCGTCTCGTCGAGCAGGGCGAGCACCTCGCTGCGCTGCCGGGTGTTCCTCGTGGCGCCGGCCATCATGTCGCTCACTGCGCCCCTCCTCCACCCGGTGCCCGCCCGTACCGGACGGTGGCATCATGCCGGCCGGTGCCGGCGACGCCCAGTGTATGCCCCGAGCACCGGCAGTCATGCGGCGCGCAGGGCCGGGAGGACCTCGGCACCGAGCCGTTCGATGTTGCGGATCGTGCGCTCCGGCGTACCGCCGGCCTCGACCATGAGCAGCACCCGCCGGACGCCGGTGCCGGTGAGCGTGCCGGTGAGAAGCTGCACGCACCTGTCGGGCGGTCCGATCGGATGGATCGCCAGCAGGTGCTCGACGTAGTCGGCGAGGTTCCTGGTCGTGGTGGTGCCGTCGATGCGGACGTGCTCAGCCGCCCTGGCGAGCCACCCGGGGAGCGTCGCGCGGAGCACGTCCTCGGCCTGCGCGGTGGTGTCCGCGACGTACGCCAGATGCGCCGACACGTGCTCGGCACCCCGTTGAGCGTGGCGGCGGATCAGATCGGCCTTGCCCACGTCGGTCTCGTGCACGCCGAGCAGCAGTGGCAGCCCGCGGCCGGCGGCCAGGTCCACCGTTGAGGGCGAGGTCGCCGCCACCCACACCGGCAGGGCGCGCGGCGGCCGCGGTACGACCGGCACGTCGCGGAAGCGGAAGCGGGCTTCGTCGCCGCGGACGGTACCGGCGCCGCTGAGCGTGGCGAGCAGGACGCCGAGGGCTTCGGCGAAGCCGTCGAGGGTGTAGCGGTCCAGGCCGGTGCCGAAGACCTCGAGGTCGGCCCACGGGCCGCCGCGAGCGACGCCGAGGTCGAACCGGCCGCCGGAGACGGCGTCGAGCAGCGCCGCCTCCTCGGCCAACGCGACCGGGTGCCGGTTGGACAGGTTCGCCGCAGCGGTGCCGACCCGCAACCGGCTCGTCCGGCCGAGGACGAACCCGGCCATGGCGACGGCGGACGGGCACGTGCCGTACGTGACGAAGTGGTGCTCGGCGAGCCACACGCCGTCGAAGCCGGCCTGCTCCGCAGCCTGCGCGTAGGTGACGGCGGTGCGCAGCGTGTCGCCATGGCCGGCGCCGGGGAACTGGCCGGCCAGCAGGAAGGCGTCGACACGCAACTCCCTGCTGGCCGCACCGAGGTCAGCAGTCACGCAATTCCGGCGACTGGTTGAGCAGCTGACCCCGAGGGGAGATGAACGCCTCGTAGCGCTCGCCGCCGACTGCGGCCGGGGCGAACGCGGCGACCCGGTGGCAGTTCTGGAACGCCAGCTTCACCCCGAAGTGCCGCTCCAGGCCGCCGCGGATCGCGTCGCTCGCCAGGGCGCGCAGCAGTTGCCCGCGTTCGGCCTCGCTCGGCGGCGGCACCTCGTGGTCGGCGAAGTCGCCGCCGGATGCGCGCAGGTCGCCGGCGACGCCGCTGATCACCGTCCACGCGTACGGCAGGGAGTCGCGCACGCAGGCGACGAACTCGGCATCGTCGACAGGTCCGGCCTCGGCCCGCTCCAGCAGTGCGGTGGGGACGTCGAGTGACATCGGTTGCTCCTCTACGGTCAGCGCGCGGCGACGGTCGCCGGCTGCAGGACGAAGTCGGGGTCGATCTGGGCGGTGAGGTCGGCGCCGGCGCGGGCGTTGCCCCACGCCGTGGCGTTGCGGGTGTGGAACTCCGCGGCCTGCGCCGCGTAGCGATGCCAGTCCTTGACGCAGCCGTCCAGCGCGGCGCGCATCGTGCGCAGCGCGGCGGCGTTGGACGGCTCAAGGTCGCCGATCGGCAGATGCCGGCCGCGCTCGGCGGCCTTCACGAACCCGGACCGGCCGATCCAGCACAACAGGTCGTCACCGACCTGCTCGCGCAGGAACGCCACGTCATCGTCGTCGTCGACCTTGTTGCCCACGACCGCGACCCGCACCCCGTGGTCGCGGGCGTAGCCGGTGTACTGCCGGTAGACCCCGACGCTGCGCACGGTCGGCTCGCAGACCAGGAACGTCAGGTCGAAGCGGGTGAACAGCCCGGAGGCGAACGAGTCGGCGCCTGCGGTCATGTCCACCACCGCGTACTCCCCCGGCCCGTCGAGCATGTGGTTGAGCAGCAGCTCGACCGCGCCGACCTTCGAGTGGTAGCAAGCGACGCCAAGGTCGTCGACGGCGAACGGGCCCGTCACGGCGAGCCGGACGCCACCGACCGGCCGGACGAGGCGGTCGTAGATCGGGTTGCCGTCGGCGACACCGACCAGCCGCGACCCCGCGCCGGGCGGCGTGGTCTTCAGCATCGCCGCGGCCGAGGCGATCCGCGGGTTGTCCCCGCGCAGGTGTTCCTTGATCTCGTCGAGATGGTCGCCGAGCGCGGGCAGCAACGCGGCCTCGTCCTGTTCGGCGCCGAGCGCCACGGCCAGGTGCTGGTTGATGTCCGCGTCGATCGCCAGGAGCGGGACGTGGTGTTGGGCAAGGTACCGGGCGAAGAGCGCAGCCAGCGTCGTCTTGCCGCTGCCACCCTTGCCCACAAACGCTGTCTTCACAGCATTAGTGGTATCGGTTTTCATTTTCACCGTCAAGCGGTTCGCCCGAATTCGCCCTTCCGGCGCCGCGACCACGCGGCTACCGGCTTCCGCCCGATGCTAAGCGCGATTCACCGCACCCGACAGGAAGTGAATACATTCGCAAGCGTAAATATTTTCGAACCGGCGGACGTCGTTGCTACGGGACCAGGGTGGCCAGATCCACGCTGTGCCAGACCTGGCTTTGCCGGTCGCCGGTCGACCACCACAGCACGTGCTGACGGGCCAGCACCTCCCGGACGTTCTCGGCGACGGTGACCAGCCGGCCGGTGGTGACGTCGTAGAGCACGAGCCGCTGCTGAGCACCCCCCGACGTCCGGTTGCTCATCTCCAGCACCGGCTCGAACCGGTCCAGCAGCGCGACATCGGCGACGGCGGCGGAGAACACGGCTCCCCCGACACGGCGGCGGCCCGTGCCGTCGGACCGCATGATGTCGTAGCGGGTGCTGCCGTCGGAGCCGGTGGTGACGATGGACCGGCACCACGTCGGGCTGCACGCGACGTATTCGCTGGGCGACGACGCGACGGTGACCCGCTGATCGGTGTCGAGGTTGCGCAGCTCCAGCGGCTCGGCGGCCGGGCCGCTGCCCGGGACGCTCAACAGCCACGGCCACGCCGACAGCTGGTAGGCGCCGGTGATCCGCCGGACCGTCACCTGCCCGCCGCCGACCGGCACCGACCGCAGCTCCGTGCTCACGCCGTCAGCCGACTCGACCGCGGCCGCCCAGTGCAGCCGATCGCCGTGCACCAGCAGATCATGCTACGAGTTGAGGAACACGATGCCACCGGTGTCGGCGGTCAGCGGAACCGGTGCCCCCGTGTCACGCAGCGACGCACGCCACAGCCGCGTCTGGGCCGGCTCGGTGGTCGACGCGGATGTCGTCTCGGCCCAGAACACGGCATCACCCGAACCGGTGAACCCGAGGAAGTTCGGATACCGGTCCTGCGTGACCCGGCGCAGCTCCCGGAACTCGCCGCCGGCCCGCACGACGACCCGCTGCGCGGTGCCGTCCGGGGTCGGTGCGACACCGACCGAGGTGGACACGTCCACGTACAGCCACGGCGTGTAGATCGCGCCGTCCGGGAGCACACCCGGCGTGTCCACGACGGCAGCCTTCGGCCAGGCCTGCGCCAGCGACGCCCCGGCAGGCGCCGCCTGCGACCGGGCGGGCGCGGACCGGCGCGGCGGACCGCTGACCACCAGCCACCCGACCAGCAGCAGCGCGAGCAGCATCGCGGCGGCGCGCACAGGTCCGGTTTGCCTGACCGCTTCCACGAGGAGACGGTACCAACCGAGCAGGCGGTAACCTGCGGTGGTGACGCTGACAGACCAGCAACCGGCACAGACTCCCGCCCCGCGGCGCGGCCGAAGGATCGGGTCCGTCGAGGTCCTCGCCGGGCTGCTGGTCGTCGTGGTGCTGCTGCGCGGACCGATCACGGCAGCGGTCTCGGCCCCCGCCCTGCAGACGTGGATGACCGTGTTCGTATCGGTCATGATCCAGGCGATGCCGTTCCTGGTCTTCGGGGTGGCACTGTCCGCGGTCATCGCGGTGTTCGTGCCGGCCTCGTTCTTCGCCAAGGCGCTGCCGAGGCACCCCGTGCTGGCCGTACCGACGGCGGGCATCGCGGGCGTGGTCCTGCCCGGCTGCGAGTGCGCGTCCGTGCCGGTCGCCGGCGCCCTCATCCGCCGCGGCGTCACACCCGCGGCCGCCTTCGCGTTCCTGCTGGCGTCCCCGGCGATCAACCCGATCGTGCTCGTGTCGACCGCGGTGGCGTTTCCCGGGCAGCCGAGGATGGTCCTCGCTCGCGCCGTGGCCAGCCTGGTGGTCGCTTGCCTCATGGGCTGGCTCTGGCAGGTGTTCGGCAAGGGCGACTGGCTGCGCATGCCGTCCCGGGCGCATCTGGACGGCATGGCCCGGTGGCCCGCGTTCTGGACGTCGGTCCGCCATGACGTCCTGCACGCCGGCGGCTTCCTCGTCGTCGGGGCGGCCGCCGCCGCGGTCGTCGCGGTCGTCGTGCCGAAGTCGTGGCTGCAGCAGCTGTCGGCGAACCCGGTCGTGGCCGTTGTGGCGCTCGGCCTGCTGGCGGTCATCTTGTCCATCTGCTCAGAGGCCGACGCGTTCGTCGCGGCGTCGCTCACCCAGTTCTCGCTGACAGCGCGGCTGGCGTTCCTCGTGGTCGGCCCGATGGTCGACCTGAAACTGTTCGCCATGCAGGCTGGCATCCTCGGCCGCGGGTTCGCGCTACGGTTCGCGCCCGCCACCTTCGTGCTGGCCGTCACCGTGTCGGCGATCGTCGGGGCGGTGATCTGGTGAGCCGTCAGACCCAGGCGATCATCCTGCTGCTGCTCGGCGGCTCCGTGATGCGCGCCAGCGTGACCGACCAGTACCTCAACTACGTCAAACCCGGCCTGCGTGGCTTTCTCATCGCCGCTGCCGTGCTGCTGCTGCTCGCCGGCGCGTACACACTCTGGCAGGACCTGCGCCCGGCCCGGACCGCGCAGACATCACCCGGCGAGCACGGCCACGAACACGAGCATCACAGCCCGCGCATCGCCTGGCTGTTGCTGCTGCCCGCGTTCGGGCTCCTGCTCGTCGCACCGCCGGCGTTGGGCTCCTACGCCGCGGGCCGCACCGGCACCGCCCTGGCCGCACCGTCGGATTACGCCCCGCTGCCGGAGGGCGACCCGGTCCGGATCGGGCTGCTCGACTACGCCTCCCGCGCGATCTTCGACCAGGGCCGCTCACTGGGCGACCGGCGGGTCCAGCTCACCGGCTTCGTCATGCCCGGACCCGACGGCACCCCGATCCTGGCCCGCATGATCGTCAGCTGCTGCGCCGCCGACGCCCGGCCGATCAAGGTCGCCCTCGGCGGTGACCTGCTCGCCGGCCTCGGCAGCGACCCGAACCAGGAGCAGTGGTTCGAGGTCGTCGGCGTGTACGACGACCGCACCGTCAAGGATCCGGTCAACGCCGAGAGCATTCCGTACCTTCGCGTCATCGAGGCGAAGGCGATCGCCACGCCCGCCGAGCAGTACGAGTCCTGACCTTCCGACGGCCGCGGCGACTCAGACGGACAGGGTGCGCAGGTCGACGCGTCACAGTTGGGCAAGATACTGCAGGGATCGGACTGTCACCCGGACTGACGGCACTCGGTGCACGTGCCGAACAGCTCAAGCGTGTGGTTGACCTCCGAATAGCCGTGTACCTGGGCGATCTGCCGCGCCCAGGCCTCCACGCCCGGGCCGGTGACCTCGACCGTGCGGGCGCAGTGCCGGCAGATCAGATGGTGATGGTGACGTTCCTCGCGGCACCGCCGGAACCGCTGCTCCCCGCCGTCGACCCGGACCGTGTCGACCTCCCCGGCATCGGCGAGGGCCTGCACGGTGCGGTAGACGGTCGTCAGCCCGATCGACGATCCCCGCTCCCGCAGCCGGGCGTGGACCTGCCGCGCACTGATGAACTCATCGGTCTCCGCGAGCAGCTCCAGCACCGCACGACGCTGACGGGTGCGGTGGTGGCGGCCGTCGACAGGCCATCCCACGTGCCGCCGCTCCGCTCCGTGCGGCGCCGGGGAAGCGCTCACGTGTCATCGCCCCGCTGCTGCATTCCGGTGGTCACCGGCCCGCCGTTTCCGAAGGCAGCAACCTGCCGGCCGGGTCGGGGTTGCGGCCCAGCCCGGCGCAGCCGCATCCGGGCCAGCAGCCCGTGCCGTGGGGCCAGCAGCCAGCAGCCGATGAACACGCCGGTCAGCACGAGCACGATCAACCCGCCTGCAGCGAGGTCGAGGTGGTACGACAGGTACAGGCCGCACACGGCGCCGAGCGACCCGATGAGCGGCGCGACGAGCATCATGGTGCCGAGCCGGTCGGTGAGCAGCCTGGCGCAGGCGGCCGGGGTGACGAGCAGGGCGAGGACGAGGATGTTGCCGACGGCCTGCAGGGAGATGACGATGGCGAGGGCGACCATCGCGTACAGGGCGACGTCCAGCGCGGCGACCGGCAGCCCGTTGGCGCGGGCGGTCTCCCGGTCGAGGCTCACGGTGACCAGCCGGCTGTGCAGGATCGCGGCCGCGGCGAGCAGCGTCGTACCGGTGCCGGCGACGGTGAGCACGTCGCGGTCGCTGATGCCGAGAATCTGCCCGAACAGGAACGACTCCAGTGAGCCGCTGTAGCCGGGGGCGCTGCTGAGCACGACGATCCCCAGCCCGAACGCGGCGGCGAAGAACACGCCGATGACGGTGTCCTCCTTGAGCCGCCGGTTCTGGGCGACGGCGGCGATCGCGAGCGCGGTGGCCAGGCCCGCGGCGGCGCCGCCGATGACGAGGTCGGCCTTGAGGACGAAGGCGACGGCGATGCCGGGGAAGACGGCGTGGGAGACGGCGTCGCCGATGAAGGCCATGCCGCGCAGCACGACGTGGCTGCCGACGACACCGCACACGATGCCGGACATGGCGGCCACGAGCAGCGCACGTTGCATGAACGCGTGGTCCCACGGCTCGGCGACGAGGTCGAAGAAGGTCATGATGTCGCTCCGGTGACGCCGAACGCCCGCAGCCACACGGCCGGGTCGCGCAGCTCGTCGGGGGCCGCGTCGGCGATGACGGTGCGGTTGAGCAGGCAGATGCGGTCGCAGAGACGGTTCGCGGCGGTGTGGTCGTGGGTGGTGACAACGAGCGCGGTGCCGTCGCCGGCGAGGCGGCGCAGCAGGTCGGTGAGCATGGTCTGGGTCGGTTGGTCGAGGCCGGTGAAGGGTTCGTCGAGCAGCAGCAGCGCCGGCTGCAGGACCAGGGCCCGGGCGACGAGGACCCGCTGCCGCTGCCCGCCGGACAGTTCGCCGACGGGCCGGTGCCGCAGCCCGGCCATGCCGACCCGTTCCAGGGCGGCGCGGGCGGCGGTGGTGTGTTCGCGGGGCGGACGGCCCAGCCACCGGGTGCGGTGCGTGAGCCCGGTCCGGACGGCGCGCTCGACGGTGATCGGGAAGTCCCAGGCGAACTCGTGGCGTTGCGGGACGTAGCCGATGCTGCCGCGGACACGGTCGGCCGGCTGCCCGGCGACGCTGACCGTGCCGGCGTGCCGGTCGAGCAGGCCGAGCACCACCCGCAGCAACGTGGTCTTCCCGGCGCCGTTGGGTCCGATCAGCCCGACGATCTCGCCGGCGTGCACGGCCAGGTCGACATCGGCGAGCACCTCCCGTCCGGCCAGCCGGGCTCCCACACCGCGAACGAGCAAGGTCGCGGCGCTCACCGCTCGGCCCTGCGGTTCCGGCGCCGCACCAGCACGACGGCAAGCAGCGCCAACAGGACGAGCAACACCCCGGAGCCGACGGCGGGCCACAACCATGCCCGGCCCGCCGTCGAGTCGCCTGCCACCGCGACCGCTGCGGGTGCTGCCGGGCCGGTGCCGACGCTCTCTGCGGGTGAGGACGCCGGGGGGAACGCCGTCGCCGGGTCGCCGGCGCCGACGTAGACACGCAGAGTGCCGCGTCCGCTGAGCGGCTCCCCGGCCTTGCCGGCGGCGGTCATCTCCAGGTCGATGCGGTACGCGCCCGGGGCAGTGAACACCCAGTTGCCGTGCACGTGGGTGTTCACCTCGACACCGCTGTCCTGGGGCAGCGGTCTGCCGCTGTCGAAGACGACCTGCGGGGCCCCGAAGTTGCCGTTGAGGAACAGCGCGAACCTTCCAGGGCCGCTGACCTGATGGACCCGCCAGGTCACCTCCCGCTGGATCGTCGTGGCGACGGTGGGGTCCTGGGTGTTCCAGCCGAGCCAGACCGCGTCCGGGCGCTGCACCTGCGGCAGGATCCACACGTCGCTGCCGGCGGCACCGAGGAACGCGAACTGCGCCGCTGCCGGGACCTGAGCGCGGGTGGCGTCGACGGCATGGACGACGACCTCGTCAAGGGCCCGCCACGCCGGCGGGCGCACGGTGTCGTCGCGGACCTGGACCCGCCAGCCGCCGTCGACGACGCGCGGTCCGAGGTCGGCGTGGCCCACGGTGAGGACGACCGGCGCCGGCGCCGCCCGCGCCGCCCGCGCCGGCAGCCCCAGCAGCGCAGGCAGCAGCGCCAGCACAGCGGCCATCACGGACCACCGAGGCAGGTGGCCAGTTCGTCGGCGTTGTGCCGCATCATCACCAGGTAGGTCCTGGCCTGGTCGTCGAACGCGTCCCCGTAGAGCTTGCATATGCGGATGTCCTGATCCTTCGCGATCTGGGTGAGCACGCTCGCCCGTTTGGAAAGGTTGGGTTCCATGAACACCGCCGGCACCCGCAGGTTGGCGATGGTCTCGGTGAGCTTCCGGACCTGCGCGGCGCTGGGTTCCTGCGCCGGGTTGGGCACGACGAACCCGGCGACGGTCAGCCCGTAAGCCCTGGCGAGGTAGCCGAACCCGTCGTGGGTGGTGACGAGCTGCCGGCGGCCGGCGGGGATCGTGGCGATCCTGGCGCGCACGTCGTGGTCGAGCCGGTCGAGCTCGGCGAGGTAGTCCGTGGCCCGGCGCCGGTAGCCGTCGGCGCCGGCCGGGTCGCGGGTGACGAGGGTGTCACGGATGATCTGCACGTACGCCTTGGCGTTGGCCACGTTCTGCCACAGGTGCGGGTCGATCTCGCCGTGGACGTGCTTGCCGAGGACCGCCTGCGGCAGCTGGTGGATGCTCTGACCGGCCCTGCCGAGGAACGCGAACCGCGGGTCGTCCGGCACGGTGTCCAGGGCACGGTTGGGCACGTCGATGACCACGTCGGCGGCGGGCACGGCCTGCTGCGTGCCGGGCGTGCCCGCGTCGGTCCAGGCGTACATCTCGCCGCGGTCGAGGTCGACGGCCACATCGGTGTGGCCGCGGTCCAGCACGGTGGCCCCGCGTGCCACGGTGTGCGGGTCCACGCCGACAGCGAACGTGAACGTACCCGCCGCCACCGGTTGTACGACGCCGTCGGGGTTGGACAGGGCCGCGGACAGGGCCAGCCGGTAGATCCCCGGCGTGCTGAACGCCCAGTTGACGTGGGTGTGCGCGTCGGGGGGCAGCACCACGGTGTCGGCCGGGGACAGCCCGTCGGCGGAGTCGACGTAGACCTCCGGCTGACCCAGCGCGTGCGTCAGGTACACCGCCAGCCGCCCCGGCCCGTCGAGCTGTGTCGCGGTCAGCCTGATCTCCGACGCGCGGGACGCGCCGCGGGCGGCGCCGCTACCACGCACCGCGAGCCCGACCCACGGCACATCCAGGGCGATGTTCTCCACGAGAGGGATCACCTGCGCGCCGTACGCCTCCGCGGACTCCGCGAGGGAGACGTTGGGTGCGTCCTTCGGCGCGTTCGCGTCGATCGCCTTGATGAGCGCGTGCTCCTCCAGCAGCAGATGGTTGGTGAACGTCACATCCGCCTTCGCGATCGTCTTCGCGTCGCTGGGGGTCGGCTCGTACGAGTGCGGGTCACCGCCGGGCGGCACGACCGAGTCGACGGTGACCCGGTCCCCTCCGACCGCACGCACCAGGTCGGCGAGGATCTCGGTGGTCGCGACCACCCTGACGGCGGCGTCGCCGGACGGGACGACGCCGCAGCCGGCGACCGTGGCCAGGGTGATCAGCGTGCCGAGGACGCGCCGGCCGTTCACGTCGTCCTCCGGCGCCGGTACGTCAGCGCGACCAGAACTCCGCCGGCGCCGACCATGGCCGCGCCGGCGCCGATCAGCGGCGACAGCGCCGCCCCGGTGCGGGGCAGCCGGCCGTCCGCGGCGGCACAGCCGGTGCTCGTCGTGCGGGGCAGCAGCGTCTTCGGGTCGGTGCCGCCGACCGCGAACGTCACCACGGAGGTCGCGGTCGTGCCGCCGAGGGTGTGGCTGAACGACAACCGGTACGCGCCGGGCTTGGTGAACGCCCAGTTGCCGTGCGCGTGGGTGCCCGTCGGCACGTCGAGGCTGTCCGGCAGACCGTCCTTGCTGTTGAAGATGACCTTCGGCTGGCCGAACGCGTCGTACTCGAACACCGCGACCGTGCCGGGGCCGTCGACGCCGGTGAGCCTCCAGGTGACCGGCCCGCCGCTCTGGCCGGCCTCCTCCGTGTTCCAGCCGAGCCAGGGCACGCCCGCCTTCTGGGTCTGCGGCACCTGCCACACCTTCGCGCCCTGGCCGCCGAGGAAGTCGAACGGTCCGGCCGGCACCGTCGCCGTCGCCGCGTCACCGAGATGGAACACCACATCCGACGGAGGACGCCAGACCGGTGCGCCGCCGCCGGTGCCGTCCTTGATCCTCGTGACGGGTCTGCCGCTCTCCAGGCGGACGGCGACGTCGGCGTGTCCTGAGGAGATGACGACGCCGCTGGGACGGGTGGTCGGCGCGCACGATGTCGGGCGTGGCGCGGCCGTACTCGTCGCCGGAAGTGTCGTCGCGGGCGTGGTGGTCGTCGCCTCCGGCGCGGCCGTGCGGGAGGGCGTCGAACTGGGGACCGGCGACGAGCTCGGTGCGGCGGACGGAGATCCGCCGGTGACCTGGTGGGCGACGGCCGGGGCGGCCGACGGCGTGAAGTCGGTGCTGTACCTGGGGACGAACCGGGCCGCCAGCTGGTGCCCGCCGACGGCGAGACCGGTGGCGGTGAAGGTGGCAGCGCCCGCCGTGACCGGCTCGTGGCCCAGGACGGTATCGCCGTCGAGGAACTCCACCCAGCCGTCCGCACCCGCCGGTTCGACCGTCGCGGCGAGGGTGACCGGCTCGCCTGCCGCCGAGGTGGCCCGCGGCGGCGTGAGGCTGGTCGACGTCGGTGTGGCAGGGATGTCGGCCGTCGATGTGCCGCCGACGAACCAGGCGACCTCGACCGGGCCGGAGCTGATCGTCCGGCCGTCCGGGTGTGTCGCGGTGACTTCGAACGTGAGCACGTACCGGCCGAGGGCGGTGAACACCCAGTTCGCGTGCGCGTGCGTCATCACCGGCCACGAGCCGCTGGTGTACGCCGGATCCGTCGAGCTGAAGTAGCGCAACGGCTCCCCCACCGGACCTGACGCGAACACCTCGACCCGCCCAGGCCCGCGCACCTCCCGCAGATGGAACCGCACGGAGTCACCGGCGATCGCGCCCGGCTCGATGCCCTCGGTGGACCAGCCCGGCCACACCAGGGCGTAGTCCTGGATCTCCGGGGCCAACCACATCGGGTCGCCCGCGGCGCCAAGAAACGCGTAGTCCGGCAGGTCCGGCACCGCCAGCCTCGAGGCGTCGGTGTCGAACAGCTGCACCAGCACGTCGGCCGGGTCGGCGAACGTCGCCTCGTCGCCGTTGCCGATGCGGGTACGCACGTCGAGCCCGCCGTCGGCGTGGTCCACGAACAACAGGTCGGTGTGCACGTCGTTGAGCACGGTCCGCTGGCGGCTGGGCGGCGCCGGCGCACCGGTGGCGGCGCTCACCGGTACCGCCGCCGAACCCAGCATCGCGACCAGCACCCCGACCGCGGCGAGCACCGCGCCGAAGCGCCTGCGGCCGTGCAGCGAAAGATCAGCTGACTTCGACATCGAAACGATTTTCACTTTCAATAACCGTTCTGTCCAGAGGGCCAGTGGAGGAAGCCGGTCCGCCCGACCGGTGCGGCCGGGCGGACCGGTCGCGCTCAGCCCACCTGGAACGTGTAGGTGACGTTGCCCGACGTCGCGCCGGCGCCGTTCTGCGCGGTCGCCTTGAACGTCAGCGTGTAGGTGCCGAGCTGGGAGAACGCCCAGTTGCCGTGGGCGTGCGTACCGGCGGCGATGCCGCCCGGCCACACCGCCACCGGGCAACCGGCGGCGGTGTTCGTGCTGAGCCGGAACGTCGGCGTCGCCGGGAAACCGGCGGTCGTGTACAGCGCGAACCATCCACCGGCCGGGGCGGTCCAGCTCACCAGCTCCAGCTTCACCGGACCTTGCGCGGCCGGCACGTCCTCGGCGTTCCAGCCGGCGTAGAGCAGGTTCGCGTTCTGGGTCTGCGGCGCCACGTACACCGTGGAACCGGCCGCGCCGAGGCACGACCAGGCGGCGCCGGACGGCACGGTGATCGCCGACGACGACAGCAGCCGCAGCGTCGTGCCGGACGGCGACAGGTCGTCATTGACCGGGCTGTACGTCTTGATGTCAAGGCTCAGTGCGCCGTTGACGTAGTCGATGTCGAGGCCGTCGATGTGCCCGGACTGGATGGTGGCGGCGGACGCGGGCGTGGCGGCCAGGCCCAGCAGCACCACGGCGGCCGCCATCACGGCGACGGACCGGCGGAACAGTCTCATGAGCTTCCTTCTCGATCGATGAACGGGGATCACGCGCAGACGACGAACTTCAGCCACACCGGGTCGGAGGTGACCGTCACGCCCGTGGACGCGAGCCGCGCAGTGACGTCGACCTTGATCCGGTACGTGCCTGGCCGCTCGAACGCCCAGTTGTAGTGCGCATGGGTCGCCACCGGCAGCGTCACGATGTCGGGCAGGCCGTTCTCGCTGTCCACCGCGACCAGCGGCGCGCCGGCCGGGTCGGTGGCGAACAGGCTGAACCCGTCCGGGCCGAGCACCTGCCGGAACCGGATCCGGACGCTGTCACCAGCGAACACGCCCGGTTCCAGCTCCTCCGTGGCGAGTCCTGCCCACAGCAGCGCCGGGTCCTGCACCTCGGGCAGCACGTAGACGGTCGAACCCGGCGAGCCCAGGAACGCGTAGGCCGGGTCCGCCGGCACCGTGACCGCGGCCTGCGACGGCACCTTGAACACGACGGACGCCGGGTCACGCTCGACATCCGGATCGACCGTCTCGTCATGCACCGACAGCTCGAACGCACCGTCCTCGAAGGCCACGTCGACGGCGTCGACGTGGCCCTGCGACAGCACCACTCCGGCCGCCTGCGCCGGGGTACCGACGGCCAGCAGCGCGACCGTCAACGCCGTCGTGGCAGCACCCAGCAACGGGATACGAACCCGCATACCAATCCTCCTCAGTCTCCCGCCCGGGGCGGGGTTATCCGTAACGATATTCATTTTCAATAAGACGTCAAGCCCCCACCGCGCTCCGCACTGCATCGCGGCGCGCGTCACGGAGGCCAACCGCGTCGAACGGCCCCGCGTGGCGAGTGTCCACACCGGACAATGCGCTCGGGCGGTTCCCGGTCACCCCGGCGACCTCAGGCCGACACCACACGCCGAGGGCGGCACCAAGCTCGCGTTCAGACATCCGGGAGTACGTGCGCTGCGGCAGGGAAGTCGGCGATGGCCGAATGGGCGACATCAGCGAGGCTCCGCCGGTCGTCAATGACGCCCGCACTCCGACGCTCGCGAACGTCAGCCGCCAGATCCGCCGCGCTGCCGTTGAACTCGCCGTACAGCTGGTCGTCATTGATCCGGCGCAGGTCCTGACGGCAGGACAACCGACGTCTCAGCGATTCCACGAGATGGCGGAGATCTCGCGCCATCTCGAACCGCTCGCCATGGAACTGGGCATCGTGATCGTGGTCCTGTGCCAGCTCGAAGCGTGGGGTTCGGCGGAGCGGCAGGTTTTGTAAACTTTCCTTGCAGATATTGACCCAACTCGGTCGCGTTGCGACTGTACTGGCATGCTGACCCGCCGCACCTTGCTTGCCGCGTTCGGCGCCGCCGGTGGTGCCTTCGCACTGCCCGCGACCGCGCTGCCGGCGGCGGCCGCCGTCGCCGACCCCGTCGCCGAGGAGTACCACCGCCTGTTGCTCGTGCACACCCGCTGGGTGCAGCAACAGTGGGATGCGTCGATCGGCGCGTACCGGGCCGCGGACTTCCGGTTCGCCGCCGTCCTCGGCAACGCCGTGCTCCTGACGACCGACGGTTATGACGCGGCCCTCGCTGGTGTCGACGCTGCCACCCTGCGCACGCGCACCGTCGCCACGATCACCAGGTTCGCCGCGACGAACCGGCTGGCCGGAGGCGCCGAGTGGGGGCGTCGGCTGTTCTGGGACTCGACGTTCGAGCTGTACTTCGTGCTCGCCGCCCGGCTGTTGTGGGCGGACCTGAACGCGACCACCCGGGCGAACGTCGAGGCCATCGCCCGCGGGCAGGCCGCCTACGCGTACGGGCTCGGCACCGGCAACGACCCGCTCAGCGGCTCGTGGAGCCCGAACGGCAGCAGCGGCGGCTACACCGGCGACACCAAGCTCGAGGAGATGGGCGTCTACGCGCAGGCCATCGCGCCCGGGCTGGCGTGGGCCCCGGCCGGCGACGCCGAGGCCGCCCGCTGGCAGGAGCGGTTCGTGTTCTGGGCCGCCAACGCCAGCGGGCTGCCCGCCGCCGACCGGGCCAACCCGGCCGTGATCGACGGACGCCCGGTCAGCTCCTGGAACGTCGCGCACAACCTGCACGACACGTTCGTGGTGGAGAACCACGAGTCGGTCAACCCGCACTACCAGGCCGAACTGTGGCGCACCGCGGGACGGGCCGCGGCGCACTTCCTCGCGGCTGGAAAGCCCCTGCCGCAGGTCCTCACCCGCCAGCCCAACGGGCGGGAGCTGTGGGCCACGCTGCGCCTGCTGGCCAGCGACGCGGGCGAGCCGGTGATGCCGATGGTCGCCGACCGCTACCACCTGTACGGTCGCGACGTGCTGCCCCTGGCGTTCCTCGCCCAGGTCCAGGGCGACCCGCACGCCGCCCGCGCCGAGGCCGACCTCGCGGCGCGGCTGATGCCGTACCTCAAGTACGCGCCGGAGAACCGGCTGACGAAGTTCAGCGGCGAGGAGAAGTACGAGCCGGAGGCCCGCGCCGAACTCGCCATCGCCTACCTGTTCCACCGCTGGCGCGCGACCCCGGTGCAACCGGTGACCAGCGGCGAGTTCTTCGCGGCCGCCGCAGGAGTGCGCGACTTCGGCCCGGCCGTCGGGCTGACCGCGCACCAGAGCATCACCGGCTTCGCGGCCGCCGTCACGAAGCCCGGCTACGTCCGGTTCCTGTGGCAACCCGGACACGACAACTGGCTGATCGACACCCGGGCGCCGGCCTTCCTCCCGGCCCAGACCGCGGCGCCGACCCGACAGTGGACGGGCGCGTACGTCGCGGCCCGCGACGGCGTCGACGCCACCATCACGGTGCTGCAGACCGCCGCCGGGTGGGCCGGCTACGCCACCCTCCCCACGGGCACCGTCGTCTACGCCGGGCCTGGTCCATCCTCGCTGACCCTGTTCAACCTGAACATGCCGGGAGTGCCCGGCCTCGACGGCAGCCGCACCTTCACCGGACCCGGCGGTGCCGTGACACCCCCTCCCGGGCTTGGCGACGGCGGCACCGACGAGGTCACATTCACCGCTCGCGCTGCCCGGCATGTGCGCTTCCTCGGCCGGTCGGCCGCCGGCGCATACGGCTGTTCGCTGTTCTCCTTCGAGGCCCTCGACGCCGCGGGCACCGACCGGGCGCGCGGCCGCACGGTCACCGCGTCATCGGCCGACCCGGCCTACCCGGCCGCCAACGCTGTCGACGGTGACGCCGGCACCCGGTGGGCGGTCTCGCGCGAGGAACGCACCCGCGCCGACAGTTGGCTCGCCGTCGACCTCGGCGCCACCGTTCAGCTCACCGGCGTGCGGTTGCGCTGGGAGGCCGCTTACGCCACCTCGTACCTCATCCAGACCTCGACGAACGGCACCACCTGGACCACCGCGGTCACCGCACCCGCGACCGCGACACTGGGCGCCTGGGCGGGCATCGACGGCCGCGCCGGCCTCGTCGCGCACGGCGCCGCCAGCCCTATCACGGCGTCCGCGGCGAGCATCACCATCCCACCCGCCAACCTCATCGAGGGATACACCGGCACCGGTACCGACCTGGCTGCCGCGGCAAGCCGACGGCTTCCGACCGGCGGGCCGGCCACCCTGCGCCTGAGCGACGCCGACGGGTACCTCACCCTGCTCAACCTCTCCCCCACCGCCGTGAACAGCGTGGTGCTGACCCTGCCGCGCGGCGACCGGCTGTACCGCGGAGTGTCGGTCGTCCGCACGGACGGCGGCCTGGACCTCACCGCCTCGGTGCCCGCCGGCACCGGCGCCGTCCGTCCCGCCAGGTTCACCCTGACCGGCCGCGCACCGGCGGGCACCCGGTTCTCCGTCGCCGACTCACACCACGTCACCATCACCGCACCTACCGGCGCCGCTGTCGACCTGAACCTCGCGGCGGGCGCCTGGTCGGCGCGCGCCCAGGTGCCCGCCGGGGAAAGCCGAAGCTTCGCCGTGCCGGTCAGCGGACCGGTCACCCCCACCTCCGACCTGGCCCGCGGACGCGCCACGTTCCCCACCTCGCCGTTGCCCGCCGGCATGGGCGAACCGTCGTACGCCGTCGACGGCAACCCCGGCACCGCCTGGCGCCCCGGCCCCAACGGGCGGATGGTCGTCGACCTGGGCGTGTCACGCGCCGTCGCGAACGTGTCGCTGACCTGGACCAGCGGCACCCGCCGTGCGGCGCGCATCGAGACCTCGACCGACGGCGCGGCCTACGCCACCTTCAGCGGGCCGTTGTCCGCGCGGTACGTCGCGGTGGCAGTGCCGGGCTGGACCACCGGCGACGCGGAGCTCATCGAGCTGTCGGTCACCGCATAGCCCAGCGGGCGGCTGTTCACGACGATCACCGGCCCGCCCGTCATCCCGACCGACCCGATGGACCTGATCCTCGGGCCGCGACCCGTCCCGGGTGGACAGCCGCTGACGCGGACCTTCACCCAATCGATCGACTGGATGGAGATCTCCCGATGACAACCCTTTCCCGCCGCCTCAAAGGCCTCGGCGCGCTCACGCTCGCCGGCGCTGTCACGCTCGGACTGAGCCTGACCTTCGTGCGGCACGCCGACGCCGCCGCCACCACCCTCGGTGGTGCCGACCCCAGTGTCATCAAGGTCGGTGGGCTCTACGTCTCCGCCAAATCCGTCGACGGCGGCATCGCGGTCCGGTCCGCCACCACGCTCGCCGGCATCGCCACCGCGCCCAAACGCCAGGTCTGGCGCGACACCGGCAACCTCGGCGAGGTATGGGCACCGGAGATCGTCTACCAGGACGGGCGTTACCAGATCTACTTCGCGGCCGGGCGCAGCGGTGCACACCGGATGTACCACATCAGCTCGACCAGCCCGGATTCCAGCTACACCCCTGCCACGAAAGTGGCGTTGCCCGGTGACAAGTGGGCGATCGACGGCGTGCCGTTCACGTTCCAGGGGCAGCGATGGTTCGTGTGGTCCGGATGGGCCGGTGACACCAACGTCGAACAGAACCTCTACATCGCGCGGATGAGCAGCCCCACCACCACGACCGGCGGTCGCTACGTCATCTCACAGCCACGGGAGTCCTGGGAGCGCGTTGTCGGCAACCCCTACATCAACGAGGCTCCTGAGCCGATTCTCGACCCCAACGGGCAGCTGCACATCGTGTACTCGGCCAACGGCAGCTGGAGCAGTCGCTATTGTCTGGCCGACCTGCGACTACGCGCCGGCGGGGATCCGACGAACGTGTGGGACTGGTACAAGAGCAACGGCTGCCTGTTCGGCTCGCACTCCGACAACATGATGTCCGGGTGGGACCCGACGCTGCAGGTCGACGGCCCCGGGCACCACACCTTCGTGCTGGAGCGTGGGGACATCGCGGCCAGTCCGCCGTCCGGCCGGCGGTTCGCGACGATGTTCCATGCCGTCGCCAAGGGTACGCCGTACTCCTGGTCGAACCGCTACTGGTACACCGGCACGGCCGTCTGGTGGAGCAAGACCACCTATCGGCGCGCCAACGTTCCCGGCGCTACCACCGATGTCGGCTACAGCCTGAAGTTCTTTGAATAGCCGAAGCAGAAGGAGTACGTCATGAACCTGTCCCGACGGTCCGTACTGGCGGGATCAGCCGCTGCACTGGGTGCTCTGGCGTTGCCGGGCGAAGCCCGAGCGGCGGAGCTGCCCGCTGACGTTTCGCGTGCCATCGTCGACTCGACGATGGCACGGTTCACCCCCGCGGCCTTCGGCGGATGGGAGTACCACAAGGCCCTGTACCTGTACGGCCAGTACCTGTTCTACCGGCGCACCGGCGAGTCGAAGTACTTCGACTACATCAAGGCGTGGGTCGACCGGTTCGTCACTGACAGCGGCGTCACCAACCAGTTCAACAGCCTCGACGCGATGCGCCCCGCACAACTTCTGCCGCTGCTGTACAACGAGACCGGGCTGCGGAAATACCGCACCGCAGCCGAGCAGGTCCGGCGGCGGCTCAACACCTACCCGCGCACCACCGACGGCGCCCTGATCCACAACATCAACGCGAAGGGCCAACTCTGGTGCGACGGGGTCTACATGGCCCTCCCATTCCTGGCCCTGTACGGCCGCACGTTCGGCGACGCGCAGTACTGCTACGAAGAGGCCGGAAAGAACATGGCCGTCTACTTCAAACACCTGAAGTCGGACAACGGGCTGATGTTCCACGCGTACGACGAGGACGGCTCCGCACCGTGGGCGAAGAGCAACGGCGGCCGTTCGACGGTGCACTGGGGACGGGCGATCGGCTGGTTCGGTATGACCGCCGTGGAACTCCTCGAGGTCCTCCCCGCCAACCACCCCCGGCGGGCCCTCCTGATCGACATCGTCCGCCATCTCGCCGCCGGCTACCGTAACTACCAGGGCGCCTGGACCGGGATGTGGTACCAGGTCGTGAACAAGAGCACCGACACCCGCAACTGGCGGGAAACGTCCTGCTCCGCGATGTTCACCTTCATGCTCTCGCGAGGGGTCCAGCGTGGGTACCTCGGTCCGGAGTACCAGCACGTGGCGTCGAAGGGATACCAAGGAGTGCTCGGCCAGCTGTCAATGGGCTCCGACGGCCTGACCCGGATCGTCGACATCTGCGAGGGCACCAACGTCGGGGACGAGGACTACTACTTCAATCGTCTCCGCAGGGTGAATGACACACACGGACTCGGCGCCTTCCTGATCATGAACGAGCAGCTGCGCGCATAACGTTCCAACGGTGCGCGCTCGACCGCGGCGCGCACCTGATCCTCACTGGTCACGTCGGCCTGGACATAGCCGCCCCGGCCGCGGTGACGCCCGCTACGACACTTTCCGCACGTGCGTCGTTCCGGCATCGAGGACCGCCCCGTCGGCGCGCCGGGGCCGGTTGGGTCGTCGCCGTCGGCCAGCTCGGCTACCTGGCCGGCCTCATCGCGCTCGTCCCGCTGGGAGATGTCCTCGACCGACGGAACCTCATCGCCGCGCACCTCATACTCACGGGCGTGGGCGCCGGGCTGGTCGCCGTCGCGGCGTCCAGCGCGTTGGCGTTCGTGGGGCTCGCCTGCGCAGGCCTGTTCGCCGTCATCGTGCAGACCACGGTGGCGTACGCTGCCGCGCTGTCGCGGCCGGAGGACCGCGGGCGGACCATCGGGGTGGTCACCTCAGGGGTCGTGATCGGCATCCTGGGCGCCCGGGTACTCACCGGCGCGCTGGCGCAAGCCTGGGGCTGGCGCAGCGTGTACATCACCCTGGCCACGTTGTCGGTGCTGCTGGCGATGCTGGTCGCCGCGGTGCTGCCCGCCGATTCACGCACGGGGCGGGACCACGTATCGCCGAGCGCTCGAATCGCTGGTCGGGTTGCTCCGGGACCGGCCGTTCGTCAGCCGCGGCCTGATCGCGTTCTTCCTCTTCGCCTCGTTCGGCACACTGTGGAGCGGCTTGGCCCTCCCGCTCTCCGACGCCCCGTGGCACCTGAACGCCGCACAGATCGGCTCGTTCGGCGTCGCCGGGCTGGCCGGAGCACTCGGCGCCGCCCGCGCAGGCCGATGGGCCGACGCCGGGCACACAGGCCGCGTCGCCGGCGGCGCCCTCGTCCTGCTCATCGCGTCCTGGCCGGCGATCGCCTCGGCCTCGTGGTCGCTGTGGCCGCTCGTCATCGGCGTCGTCGCGCTCGACTTCGCCGTGCAGGCCGTCCACGTGAGCAACCAGCACCTGCTCACCGCCGCCAAACCCGACCGGACCAGCAGCGTCATCGGCGGATACATGGTCTTCTACTCCCTCGGCTCCGCGGTCGGCGCCACCGCGACGACGAAGGCGTTCGCCGCCGCCGGATGGACCGGCTCCAGCGTCCTCGGGGCCGCGTTCGCCGCCTGCGCCCTGGCGGTCTGGGCACTCACCCGTGACGCAGCGGACACCTCCCGGCCGCCGGCGAGCAGCCGCGTCGGCTGTCGCCGTCGCGGTGCGACAGCCCGGGTCGATACCGCCCATGCCTTTCAACCTGGGCAGCCATGCCTGTGGTGTCGGGTTTCGAGAAGGTGTACCGGTGGGCGGCCTGTCTGATCAGCTGGCGAACTGACCGGGACCCAACCGTGGGGTCGCGACGCGGCGGAAGCCACACGGGGCGGGGTAACCTTGTCCGCGTGTCGCCATAACTTCCTTCCGTCAGGGTTGAGCAAGTTGTCGCGCGGACCCTTGCCGGCCCTTCTCGCAGTCACCGCCGTATGGGTGATTGCCGCCGTCGGACTGGCCAGTTCGGGGTTGCTCAACCCGTGGTGGTCGACGCTCCTCGACGACGCCGGGCACTTCTCCGCTGCGCTCGTCGCGACTCTCGCCTGCTGGATCACTGCCAGACAGCACTCCGGTGCGCAACGGCGTTGGCGGGTGTGGATGGGCGTCGCGACATGCGGCTGGATGATCGGGCGGCTCATCTGGTCCTGGTACCAGCTGGTCCTCAACGTCACGCTGCCGTTCCCGTCGCTCGCGGACGCCGCATTCATGACCATGCCGCTGTTCGCCCTCGTGGCACTCATTACTCTGGCCACCGACCAGCCCGCGCAGGGCCCACTACGGCGCCGCTCGGGGCAACTGGTGATGGTCCTTGACGGGCTCATTGTCGTCGGTGCGTTGTTCGTGCTCACCTGGGCCACCACGCTCGGGCCACTCGTGCGGGCCGGTGCTGGTAGCAAGCTCACCTACGCAGCCGCCATCGCCTACCCGGTCACCGAGTTGCTGCTGACCGTCCTGGTCATTCTCCTGATCTCGGCGGCATCGTCGGCGTCGAACCGACTGCAGCTGATCATCCTCGGCGCCGGGCTGTTCTCCATGTCGCTCTCCGACAGCATCTTCCTCTATCGGCTGTCCAGAGGCGCATCCAGCCTACCGCCGCTGACCCATGTCGGGCTCGTCATCGGGCTCGGACTCGTCGCAGTCGCCGTGCTGACCCCAACCCAGGAGACACCAGGCTGGGCGATACGCCCGCACGCCCGCTGGGGCCACCTGCTGCTGCCGTACGTGCCCGTCGCGGGCACCGGCGTACTGTTCATCGTGCAGCTCGTCCGGGGCATCCCGATGGACGGCGTCGAGGTCGTCGTCGCAACCGTCGTCATCGTGCTGCTGATCATCCGCCAAGCGGTCACGCTCGTGGAGAGCACCAACCTCGTCGCATCGAGGGCACGGCTCGTGCTCGCCACCGACCGCACCCGCCGACAGCTCGAGCGCGACCTGCACGATGGCGTCCAGCACCGGCTCGTCTCACTCGCGCTGGACATCCGCCAGGCCGAGGCGAACGTACCGCCGGAGTCGACCCAGCTCCGGCAGCAGCTGGCCGCCGTCGTGACCGGGCTGACCGACACAGTCGACGACGTGCGGGAGCTCTCCCGCGGCCTGCACCCGGCGATCCTCACCGAGGGCGGCCTGCGACCCGCGCTCCGCACGCTGGCCCGCCGCTCCGCCGTCCCCGTGGAACTCGACATGCACGTCGACGGCCGGCAGCCGGAGCCGGTCGAGATCGCGACCTACTACGTGGTCGCGGAGGCGCTGACGAACGCCGCCAAATACGCTCAGGCCACGCACGCCAACGTCTGCGTGCAGGTCCGGAACGGCTACCTGCACCTGTCGGTACGCGACGACGGCATCGGCGGCGCGGACCCCAAACGCGGCACGGGCCTCACCGGACTGACCGACCGCGTCGAAGCACTCGGCGGCACGCTCACCTTCGACAGCCCGGCCGGCCAGGGCACCCACCTGCAGGCCAAGCTCCCACTCAACCAACCCTGACACCACGGCTCCAACGGGGCCCCGGCCCCGTCGTCGGGGTAGCGGTGGTACGCGGGCTCCGGCGGCTGCGGATCGGGCCGGGGCTCCTGTGGCATGGACTCGAAGAGCCGCCGCAGCTCCGCAACGGCTCGCGGCAGGTAGGTCAGCAACCACGCCAGCGCGAGGTCAGTCGGTGCGCGGCGTCGCCGATGTCGACGCCGCGCACCTCGAGCAGCCGTGCCAGCCGTCCATTGCATCCGGGCGGTCGCGTCATCGCCCTACGGTTTGGCGCGTTCAGGCGACCCAGAGCGCATAGAGGCCGGGTGCGTTCCAGTTGGTCGCCTGGATGGTTTCGCAGTAGTAGGAGGTCCACTGGTGGTTCTGCTGGCCGACGTAGCCGATCCCGGCGCACTGGTCGGGCCAGCCGTACAGCCCCTGCCGGGTGTAGCCGGGCGCCCCGGCCTGCGCTGCCGAGCCGATGCCGACGGCCGACAGCACAACGCTTACGATCAATACCGCCCTGACGACGAGTCGCTTCATGAAAGAAAGTTAACGATTACTCCCGTCGATGCGCAATCATTACTTTGCGTCGATGGATACGTCGGGGTGCAGTCCCGGGCGTTCGTTCGCCGGGGGGTCGCTTCATGCCGATGCTCTGGCAGGTAGTCGGTGCAGGGCGTTGACCAGGGGTGCCAGTTCGGGCATTTCCTCGGCTTGTGCGAGGGCGGTGGCCAGGATTTCGTCGTGCGTTGGACGGGCCTGTTTGAGCAGCGTCCAGCCTCGTTCGGTGAGTTCGGTGTAGATGCCGCGGCGGTCGTCCTGGCAGAGGATTCGGGTGAGCAGTCCTCGGTCTTCCAGGCGGTTGACCAGGCGGGTAGTCGCGCTGCTGGACAGCGCCGCTGCTCGGGCCAACTGCTGCATGCGCATGTGCCAGCCGTCCTGGCGCGACAGGGCGTCGAGCACCGTGTATTCGACGACCGACAGGTCATGCTCGGCCTGTAATGCCTTCTCAAGGGCCGTGTCGATGAGGCCGTGCAGGGCTGCGAGGGTCCGCCAGCCTTGGGCGCGGATCTCGACCGCGTCGTCGCCGATACCCACGACCTGTTCACCTCGTCTCGAGAGCCACTGATGCGTGACGGCTCCGGCCAAAGCATAGCCGCGTACGCCGGTATTTGCAGACGCTTGCGATGTGATCGACGGCATGCTTGCGCCGATATAGCGCGCACGCAAGTATTGGGTTGCACACGCCGGTAGTTGCAAGCGCGTTGCATATCGTCATCGGGAGAGAACATGTCTGTTTCAACGGGGCGCCTGCCACTGGGTCTGCTCGCCCTCGCCATCGGAGGCTTCGGCATCGGCCTCACCGAATTCGTGATCATGGGACTGCTCCCCGAGGTCGCAGCCGACTTCGGCGTCACCGAGTCAGCCGCGGGCTGGCTGATCTCCGGCTACGCCCTGTCTGTCTCCGTCGGCGCGATCGCACTGACCGCCGCCGTCACCCGGCTCAACCGCAAGCACGTGCTTATTGGGCTGATGGTGCTGTTCATCGCGGGCAACCTGATCTCCGCGCTGGCCGGCACGTACTCGGTGATGATGGCCGGCCGCGTCGTCGCCGCCCTGTCGCACGGGGCGTTCTTCGGCATCGGCTCGGTCGTGGCCGCCAGCCTGGTCGCACCGTCGCGTCAGGCCGCGGCGATCGCCATGATGTTCACCGGGCTGACCGCCGCCAACGTCCTTGGTGTGCCGTTCGGCACATTCCTGGGCCAGCAGCTCGGCTGGCGGGCGACGTTCTGGGCGATCACCGGCATCGGCATCGTCGCCTTGATCGGCATGGCGACCCTGGTCCCGTCGCGCACCAGTAGCGCGAGCGTGCCGGCGAGCCTGCGTCACGAGATCCGGGCCTTCGCGCATCCGCAGGTCTGGTTCTCGCTGCTGATCACCGTCCTCGGCTTCGGTGGCATGTTCGGTGCGTTCACCTACATCGCGTACACGCTCACCGAGGTCAGCGGTTTCGCCACCGGGACGGTGCCGTGGCTGCTGATCCTGTTCGGCGTTGGCCTGTTCGTCGGCAACACCCTCGGGGGCAAGGCCGCCGACCGGTCGGTGCCCAAGACGCTCATGGTCGTGCTCGCTGCGCTCACCGCGACCCTCGTCCTGTTTGCGTTGACCGCGCCCAACCAAGCGCTGACCATCATCTCGCTTGCGCTGATGGGCGCATTCGGGTTCGCCACTGTACCTGGCCTGCAGATGCGAATCATGCAGTACGCCGGGCAGGCGCCGACCCTGGCCTCCGGGGCCAACATCGCTGCCTTCAACGTCGGCAACGCGCTCGGCGCCTGGATCGGCGGCGTCACCATCACCGCCGGACTCGGCTACACCTCCACGCTGTGGGCCGGAGCAGCGCTCAGCTTCGCCGGACTGCTCGTCCTGCTGGCCGCCGGGCACGCCGTCCGCCGTGGCAAATCCCAGGACGCCCGGCGCGCGGGTGCCGCCGCGCACGCCGGCACCCGGGCCTGAATCACCGCACTCACGAAGGAGAACCCAGTCATGCCCAAGGTCCTGATGATCGTCACTGCCGCGGACAGCCTGACGCTCGCCGACGGCACCAGCCACCCGACCGGCTTCTGGGCCGAGGAACTCGCCGCCCCGCACAAGGTCTTCCGCGACGCCGGCGTCGCGGTCGACATCGCCACACCCGGTGGCGTCGCCCCGACCGTCGACCCGATCAGCCTCGACTCCCGCGGCGGAGTGAGCGATGCCGACGCCGACGCCTTCCGCGACTATCTCGTCTCCATCGCCGGCGACCTCGCCAAGCCGCTGGCGCTCGCGGATGCGGACGCGACCGCGTACGACGCCATCTTCGTCCCGGGCGGGCACGGCCCGATGGCCGACCTCGCCTCGGACACCGACCTCGGCGTGCTGCTCAATGAAGCCGACGACCGCGGCCAGCTGATCGCGGCCCTGTGCCACGGCCCCGCAGCCCTGCTCAGCGCCCACCGTCCCGATGGGACGTTCACCTTCGCCGGACGCCGCCTGACCGTCTTCACCGACGCGGAGGAGCGTCAGGGCGGGCTGGGCGACGCCACCCCGTGGGGGGCCGAGTCGCGGCTGCGCGAGCAAGGCGCGACGATCGATGCTGGTCAACCCTGGACGAGCGTCGTCGTGATCGACGACAACCTGGTCACCGGCCAGAACCCACAATCCAGCGCGGACACCGCCCGTGCGGTACTCGACAAGCTGGGCGTGACAGCTGGGGAGACGCGACGATGACCTCGACCGCTCTGGATCGGTTGGCAGCCGCTGACCGGCCCACGATCGGCATCGAGCTGTCACTGGACAACGACTGGTCAGACGCCGACGCGGGGGCCCAGTTCACCGCTCGGCTCTCCGCCACCTCGACCAGCCTCGGCGCCGATCACGTCATGCTCAGCCTCCGCCAGGCACCCGCCCCGTCGATGACGTCCTGCCGCACTGTCCAGCCGACACAGCACTCGCCGCGACCAAACTGACGGGAGATCTTTCATGCCGGCAACGCGGGTTGCCGCCGCGTTCACCGAACTCGCCCAAGCGATCTGACCCGCCGACCCCGGATCAGAGTTCAACGCGTCCAACGATCCCGCAACGCGACAGCGCCCGGCCGGGTCCGGCGTCGTGCTCAGCCGTGCAGCCCGTGCAGCACCTGCCGGCACGCCTCAGCACACCGCAGCGTCGCCTGTGAGCACATCCGGCAGTGCTCGTGATGGTGGGCGTGCCTGGCACACAGCTCGGCGCTGTGCTCACAGGCCAGCACACACGCCTCCAGCTGCGCGCTCAGCAGCGCGGCGTCACTGCCACGGCTGAGCACACGGCGGGTCGCTGCCACCACGTCCGCGCAGTTCAGATCCCGCACGATCGCATCCTGCAGCACCCGCACGTCGTCCTCGCCGACCATCGCGGCCGCGCACGCGGTGACCGCCTCCTCGCACTCCCCTATCGCGTCGATCGCCGCCGCCAACCGCTCACTGCTCACCTGCGGCCGGAAACTCACCGCGACCGTGTCAAGCAACTCCCTGGTCTGCGACATGACAATCCCCCCGACGTCAGGTACAGCGACCGCACGCACCTACCACGAAACCGCCCCTCGAAACCTGCCCCCGGGTTCGGGGCGTTCACGCATGCGGCCGGGGTGGGTTCCTGACGATCGCCACGGTTGCACCGAGCCTCGATTACTCCGATCAAGATTGGAGCCCGGAAGGGCGTCGTCATGCGACGGGCGCTGTTGACCCTGGCTGATGCCGCGGGCGCCGGCCTCGGAGGATAGCCAGATCACCGGTTACGGGTGACCGGCTGGCGGTGACGGCGCGTAACGGCAACGCCGCCGCTACGCGACCGCCGAGCGTCCGGATCTGTTTGATATGCAGGTGATCGTGAGGCTCCTCTTGGTGGGCACGCAGTATCCGGCGCCGACGCGCCCGGCCGGTAAACGCCTCGATCGTGAGGTTGAGGACCGTTAGCGTTGGCGAGGTGACCGGGACGCTGCTGTTCATCGTCGGGCCGCCGGCCGTGGGGAAGATGACCGTGGGCGAGCAGATCGCCGCCCGGACCGGCCTGCGGCTGTTCCACAACCACATGGCGATTGAGCCGGTGCTTCGGTTCTTCCCGTTCGGTAGTCCGCCGTTCGGGCGGCTGGTTGACCGGTTCCGTCGCGACCTGATCGAAGAGGTGGCGGCCAGCGATCTGCCCGGACTGATCTTCACCCTTGTCTGGGCGTTCGACCTTCCCCACGATGAGGTGGCAGTGGATGGCTTCGCGGAGCCGTTCAGACGGCGCGGCGGCCGGGTCCTCTTCCTGGAGCTCGAGGCCAGTCAGGAGGAACGGCTCCGGCGGAATCGCGGCGCGTCACGCATGGCGGAGAAGCCGTCCAAGCGGGATGTCGCCTTCTCGGAGCGCAACCTGCTCGAACTGGATCAACAGTACCGCCTCGGCTCGGGAGGCCGGTTCGACAACCGTACCGACTACCTGCGCATCGACAACACCAGGCGCAGTCCCGCTGACGTGGCCGACATGACCATCACGCATTTCGGCATCGCTGCGCAGCCGTGCTCGCAGGGCGGCCGGACACAGGACTGAACGAAGGTGCCGCAGCTTCCTGTTCTGCCCACGAGTCGAGTCGACCGGAAGTCAATCAAGGCAAGGTGATCTTTACATCCGGACATGCCGCGAAGCGCTCGCCACGGTCGGCATGGTGACCAATGACCGCCAAGCTGGTGACCTGCGGCTTCACCGCCGTCCGTGCCCAGACCTGCCGCCCAACTGCGCAATGGGGTACTCGGCCTAGTGGTCGCAATCGGGGGTCCTGATTCCGGTTCCACCAGCCGATCGATGGTACTGGTGGAACGATGGAAGGCGTGGAGACTGCGACAACTGCTATGCCTGCTACCTCGCCGCTTGCCGGCGAGCCGATTGAGCGTGCCGATGCTGAGCGGCTCGCGGGAGTACTGAAGGCATTCGCCGATCCGGCCCGGCTGCAACTGCTGAGTCTGATCCAGTCCGCTCCGGATGGCGAGGCCTCCGTGAGTGACCTCACCGCGCCGCTTGGTCTATCCCAGCCGACCGTGAGTCATCACCTTCGGATTCTCACCGAGGCCGGCCTGCTCGAGCGCGACAAGCGCGGCGTCTGGGCGTACTACCGCTTGGTGCCGTCCGCGATCGCGGCGATCGCCGACCTGTTGACGCCGCCTCGCAAGCGGGCGACGAGGAGGGCCCGCTGAGCGGCACTGTCGAAGGCCACGAGCGCGCCAAGCAAAGCGCGCCGATCCATCAATTCTCTTGATCAGGTGCGCTCAAGTAGCCGCGAGGTGCTTGCTACCCGGCGTGACGGCGCCCAGGTTGGCAGATAGGCGAATCCGCCGATGAGCGCGCTCGATGCGTTGTTGATCAGCGTGGAGACGCAATTTTCGGTGGTGGTGCAGAGAGCCGTGTCTCGTCCCGCCTGATGCTGATCGGATCAGGCTCCGGATGGGCCGGCTGACTGACCGTATTTCTGCCGCAGCTTAGCCAGGTGTTCTGGTGTGTCGATCCACTCCTCGACGAAGCCGCAGTTCAGACAGATATACCGGGAGACCGGGACGGCCCCGAAGGTCGTGAGCCCGACAAGGATGTTGTTGCCCGCCCCGTAGGCGCCCACCGCTCCAGGGACACGAGCGACGCTCGACGCGTGGCACTTAGGACACACGTGGGTGTACTTCATGATCCGATCATCGCTGATGACCGCATCCGTCTCCAATGGCCTCCTCCAACCTGGCCTTGATCGGATGTGCACATCTGCCGCTTGGGGCGCTCGGCCGTGTGTGCCTGCCTGTCACCGTCGGTCGGCACCCGCGAGGAACCTGATCCCGGCCGGGACTGCCGCCGGGACCGGCAGCGGCGGGTAGGGCACGGCGGCTGGGAGGACGCCGGTGACGACCAGACGATGCACCGCAGCGCGCTCACGACCGTGACGGTGAAGCTGGCCTCGATGTAGCGCAGCGGGCCTCGACGCGGCAACCATCATTGCCACCGCCGCCGCCGGCTGCGCCGTCAGCCGCGCGTAGCGTGCCAGGATTTCAGGATGCACATCGATGCGATCGTGGCCGGGCTGGCCGGGAACCCGGCGCTGCCGCCGGAACTGTTCCTCAGGCTGGTGCGCTACCGACGAGGGCTCGGCGAGGTGGCGAGGCGGGCGGACCTGACCAGCGACGCGATCGACGCCATCATCGCCACGGACGACCATCGGCTGCTGCACTCGCTGGCGCTCAACCGACACTTGCCTGACACGGTCCGGTTGCGGCTCGCCGGGCATCCCGACGGCGCGGTACGGGCCGCCCTGGTCGTGTCGGGGCGCGGCACGCCGCGGGAGCTGTACCTCCGGCTGGTCGACGACCCGGACAAGCGGGTTCGCGAGTACCTCGCCCAGCACGACGACGTGCCGGCGGATGTTCGCGGCCGGCTGGCCCACGACCCCGATCCGGACGTCCGGGCCACGCTGGCGCAGTGGTGGACGGACGCGCCCGAGGAGATGCGGCGGAGCCTGCTGACCGACCCGGTCGACGCGGTGCGGGGAGCGGCCTGCTCCACGTATTTCCGCCGGCTTCCCCACCCCGTCCCGCCCGCCGACCTCGTCGCCGGGCTGCTCGAAGACCCGGTGACCCGGGCCAGCGCCGTCCGGCACGCGGACCTGACCTCGGCGATCGCGCGGCGGCTGGCCGATGACCCGGACGGCAGTGTCCGCGAGGCCCTCGCCGGGCATCCGCGGCTGCCCGCGGACGTGCGGGACCGGCTCGGCGACGATCGGGAACCGGGGGTGCGGATCGCCGTCTTCGCCTGGCAGGACACCCCCGAGCCGCTGCGGCGCCGGATCCACGAGCAGGTGCTGGGCTTGAGGTACGAGATGGAACTGTGGATGCTCGAACTGCCGTGGGTCACCGCCGACCCGCTGCCGCACGTCGACTCGCCGTACCCCTGTTTCCGTGCCGCCGCCGCGGCTGCCGGCGCGTCGCTGCCCGCGCACGTCGTACACCGGCTGCTGCACGACGACGACAGCACGGTCCGCACGGCCATGGCCTTCCAGGCCCCGCACCTCGTCGACCCGGTGACCGCCGAGCGCATCGACCGCGACTACCGTCCGGTCAAACGAACCGGGGACCGTCCCGCCGACTGGCTCACGTTCCCGCAGGCGACGCTCCGCCGGCTCGCGACCGACCCGGATCCGCGGATGCGCCAGCTCGCGCCGCGCGACCCCGACCTGCCACCGGCTCTGGCGGCGCGACTGGCGGCCGATCCCGAGCCGGTGGTCCGCGGCTCGGTCGCCGGGCATCCGCGGCTGCCGGCGGCGACGCTGATCAGCCTGCTGGCGGACCAGAGCGCGTGGGTCGCGCAGGCGGCGGCCGGATCACCGGCCTTGTCGCCGGCCGAGATGGACCGCCTCCTCATCGCCGCCGGCCTCTGACCCGGTGAACCGGACCCAGCGGCAGGTCCAGGCCTCTGGGATCTGGTCGGCATCGTAGGGTTGGCCGTGCACATGCCCGGTTATCTCGACGGTTTCCATCCGTCGCTGACGACGTCGCCGCTGGTTGACGCAGACGGCTGGGTTGAGGATGACCTGTTCTGGCCGGCCTTCCTGCTGCGCGTCGGGATGGCGACCGCGGCGCCGAGCGCCTTCAATGCCGACCTGGCTGACCTTGACGCGTACCTGGACCGCTTCGACGATCCAGACCGTTGGCCGGTGTTCGCTGCGTCGGTCGGCGGCGGAACCCTGTACCTGGTCGTGCGGAACTTCCCCGGTGACATGGGCGAGGTGTGGCTCACCGATGACGACGTCGTCGAATCCTCGGTCCGGCCTGCGCAGCGCGTCGAGCAGTCGCTTGGCGGCGGGCCGTCGCTCCCACGGGTCCCGCAATCATCCGACTCGGCCGCCGCCGACGGCGGGCCGCCCTCTCCCGGCAACCGCTGCCGGGCGGCGGCGCAGGCCGGCCGGGCGGAGTCCCGCTGTGTCGGAGTCCGGTCTTCGGGGAGCGGTTGATCATTCGACATCGACGACGGCTGCGCCGATGTCCACCGCCAAGGCCCGGCTTCCGGCCAGGAGACCGCCGTCCACGGGCAGATCGATCCCGTTGATCCACGACGCACGGTCGCTCGCCAGGAACGCGACGGCCTCGGCGACGTCGTCCATGGTGCCGACCCGTCCCATCGGGTACCAGGAGACCGCTCTCTCCAGGGTGTGTGGGTCGGCCGCGAGCCGCTCGGCCCAGACCGGGGTGGCGATCGTGCCGGGCGACACCGAGTTGACGCGCACGCCGTACGGGCCGTATTGGACGGCCAGTCCGCGGGTGAGGTTGATCAGCCCGGCCTTGGCCGCGCTGTAGGCGTCGTTACCGAAATACCGATGGCCGTTGACCGACGCCACGTTGACCACGGCTCCCCGCCTGGCCGCGCGCATGCCTGGCAGAACCGCCTGGCACATGCGGAACGTCCCGCCGAGTACGACGTCCAGGTCGATCGACCAGACCGATTCGGGTACGGATTCGAACTCGATGTTGGAGCAGACCGCGGCGTTGTTGACGAGAATGTCCAAAGGACCGTGGCGCGAGGTGACCGAGTCGATCGCCGACCGGACAGACTCCTCCGAGCGCACGTCGAGGTGGACCGCCTCGGCGCCGTCGATCCTGTCCGCGACGGCGCGCGCCGCGTCCAGGTCGACGTCGGTCACGATCACTGCGGCGCCCTCGGCGTGCAGGACGCGGGCGATCACCGCCCCGATGCCCCCGCCGGCACCCGTGATCAGCGCGCACCGCGGCGGAGCCGCGTCCCGAGGACCAGACGACATGGATCTCCCTTTCTCGGTGGCTCGGCTACTTGAGTGCGCCGGCCGTCAGTCCCTTGGTGATCTGCTTCTGGAGTACGGCGAATCCGAGCAGTACAGGGGTGACCGTGATCATCATTCCGGCGAACAGCGTGGCCCAGTTGGTGCCGTAGTCGGCCGCCTGGCCGAGCTGGAACAGCCCGAGCGGCAGCGTCATTTTCTCGGGTGAGTGAATCAGCAGCAGCGCGTAGAAGAACTCGTTCCAGTTCTGCAGGAAACTGATGATGGCGACCGACGCCAGTCCCGGCCCGGTGAGCGGCAGTATCATCGAGATGAATGTGCGGGTCGGGCCCGCCCCGTCGATCGCCGCCGCCTCCTCCAGTTCGTACGGCAGCGTCTTCATGAAGCCGACCAGGACGAAGACGTTGAACGGCAGGTTGTAGGTGGTGTAGACGAGGATCAGCCCGAGTTGGCTGTCGAGCAGGCCGAGATCCTGCATGATCAGGTAGAGCGGTGCGAAGGTGACCATCCACGGGATCATCAGCCCGAGCAGGAAGGTGCTGAGCACCAGGTTGCTGAATTTGAAGCTGATCCGAGCCAGTGGATAGGCGGCGAACACGGCGAGGACGACGCCGAGCAGCGTCGAGGCGACGCTGACGACCACACTGTTGCCGAAGAACAGCCCGATGTTCGCGCGATCCCATGCGTTGGCGTAGTTCTCCCAGCGCCACCCGGCGGCGATCTGCCAGGGGGGCGAGGAGATGAACTCGGCGTTGGTCTTCATCGACACGTTGAAGACCCAGGCATACGCGCTGATCGAGGAGAGCGCGACCGCGCCGAGCAGCAGATAGAAGAACAGGTGGTGCGGGCGGAAGCGGGTGCGGGGCCGGAACGAGGCACTCCGCCGCCGCGGCGTGGCGGTCCCGGGCAGGTCAGTACTGGAGGTCATCGCGCTTCATCACCTTGTTGAGGAGCATGGCCACCGCCAGCATCATTATCACGAGCACGACGGCGATGGCCGCCGAGTAGCCGAAGTCGGCCCGGTCGAAGGCGACGCGATACATCAGGGTACCGACGGTGTCGGTCGAGCCGAAGGGACCGCCCCCGGTCATGATGTAGACGAAGGCGAAGGTCTGCAGGCTCTGGACCACCCACAAGACGGTGAGCATCCGCATGAGGTCGCTCATCATCGGCAGCATGACGCTCCGGAACACCCGCCACTCGCCGGCACCGTCGATGCGCGCGGCCTCCAGGATTTCGACGGGCAGTCGCTCGAAGCCCGAGCACAGCAGAACGATCCAGATGCCGATGCCGTGCCACACGGACACGAACGTCACAGCGGCAAGCGCCGTCGCGGGGTCGCCGAGCCAGGTCTTGGCCAATGCGCCGAGTCCCATGGACTTGAGCGCGGGATTGATCAGACCGAGAGTGGGGTGGTAGAGGAACTTCCACATCATCGAGACAACGGCGACGGACAGCACCACCGGGGCGAACACCACGAACCGGAAGAAGCGTTCGCCGTGGATGCGCTGCGAGAGCGCCCAGGCGATCGCCATGGCGGGCGGGAAGAGCATGCAGCTGCCGATGAGCGTGATCAGGAATGTGTTCTTGAGCGAGTTGAAGAAGTCTGGATCCCGTGCCAGCAGGCGGTACTGATCAATCCCGACGAACCGCATCGTTCCCGTACGGGTGAACTCGTTCAACGACAGGTCCACCGTTTTGATCAACGGGTACAGGAAGAAGACCCCCAGCAGCGCGAGCGCGGGCATCAGGAAGGGAATGATGATGCGTCGCTGTGCCGCCTTGTGCATGTGACCTCCCGATTCGTGCACCGCCACGGGGCGCCGGCACGGAGTTCCGGCTTGGGGCTTCGGTGTGCGAGCGGAGCCCCGTGGCGGGTTCGGTTGACAAGGTTCAGTTGCCGTAGACCCGGCGCAGTCCCTTGTCGATGTTGTCGAGAGTCTGCTGCGCGTCCTGCTTGCCGAACAGGAGCTTGGCGATCTCGGGGTAGACGATGTCCTTGGCCTTGGATTGCAGCAGGCCGTAGTAGCTCGCCTGAAGCCGGTCGGCCTTGGCCACGACGTCGGAGATGCCCGGCAGGCCGGGCGGGCTCGGCACGCCCTTCACACCGGAGACCTCGCCGATCTCGGTTGCCCTGCGGGTCTGGGTCTCCACGCCGGTGACCCGGTGAATCCAAGCCAGCGAGAGCGGGATGTTCTTGCTCTTGGCCGACACCGACATCAGCTGGGCGGTGGCGAGCATGCTCGCCTGGTCGCCGGTCCCGCCGGTCACGGTCGGGAACTGCAGGACGCCCAACTCGAAGCCCTTGGGGATCACGTCGGCCATCTCGCTCACGAGCCAGCTACCCATCAGGATCATGCCGGCCTTGCCCTGGAAGAACTGGGCCTGAGCCGCGGTGAAGTCGGTGCCCTCGAACCCTTTGAGGAAGGCTTTCCGGTCGCGGAGGCCCTGGAGCATCTGCAGCCCCTTGAGGAACCCGGGGTCGCCGGTGATGCGCCCCTTGCCTTCGGTGAGGACGTCGTGGACCTTGTCGTATCCGACGGTGCGCAGCCAGATGTTGTCGCTCCACATGCCCATGTAGGGCTCGAACAGGCCGGTGACCGCGATCGGGTCGACCCCGGCGGCCGTGAGCCTGTCCGCGGCCGCGGTCAGGTCGTCCCAGGTGGCGGGCGGTGTGATGCCGTGTTGCTTGAAGAGTCCCGCGTTGTAGAACAGCACCTGCATGGACAACTCGGAGGGGACGCCGTAGATCTTCTTGGTCGTGGGGTGCTGCATGAACTGCATGACCGCGGGGCTGAACTGGTCCAGCCAGGGCTTGCCGGTCGCCGCGTCGACCTGGTCCAGGTAGGGCTTGAGGTCCAGCAGCGCGCCGCTGTCGGCCCACTCCAGCAGCGCGGGATTGGTGCCGTCGAACATCGTGTAGTCGACGTCGAGCCCGTCTCCCGCGCGCCACCGCTGTTCCAGGGCCGGACGCGCCTTCGTGTTGGCGAAGGTCATCTTCAGCTGTGCGCCGGGGTGGTCCTTCTCAACCCCGGCCGCGACCTGCTCCAGGAACTTCAGCGAGGGGGTGCCGGCGGCGGGAAGCACGCCGACCTCGATCGGCCCGCCCTTGATGTTCTGCTGCCAGCTCGTGGGGTCCGGTGCTTCCGACTGGCCCGTGCCCTTTCCGTTGCCGCACGCCACCAGAGACAGGCAGGAAACGAGGACCAATCCTGTGAGTAATTTATGCGGAAACTTCACTGGAACCTCCATTCTCGGCGTTATCAGGGCAATGCTTCAGTTCCGCCTCGACAGATCCGGCAACAGATCCGCGAACTCCCGGAGGAAAACCTCGATCCGGCGAAGCTCCTCGGCGTCGAGCACGTGGGCCGGCTTGCGGCAGTACGGGCTGTCGATGAGGCCCCGGCGGAACGAGATCTGCTTTTCCGCGGCGATGATGAGCTCGGTGTCGAGCATCCAGTAGGAGATGTAGGGCAGCAGCCGCCGGTGCAGGTCTTCGCCACCCTCCTCGTCGCCCGAGCTGAGCCGGTGCCAGATCTCGACGTAGATCTCGGTGAACGAGCATCCGGGCTGGCTACCGACCGCGCCGCGCCGCCAGGCGTCGGGCAGTTGCACGCCTGCGTAGCCCTCGAGCGAGGTCACCGGCGGGTCAAGAGCCGCCAGTTCGCCGATGAGCCGCCCGGGCGGGCTGGACTCCACTTTGACCAGCCGGAGATTCGGGTGCGTGCGGACCAGGCTCGCGATGGTAGCCGCGTCGAGGCTGGCCCCCGTCTCGGCCGGGGCGTACTGCAGCACCACCGGCGTCGGGGCCACCGCGTCCAGGACCGCCGCCACGTGTTCGACCTGAGCCTGGCGCGGGGGCTGGAGAAAGTGCGGTGCCAGCAGGTTGATCAGGTCTGCTCCGGCAGCCACAACCTCGAGGGCCCTCGCCACGGCCATCCGGGTCGTGTGGTCCTGCACCGCGATGATCGCCGCGAGGTCCTCCCGGTGGGCGGTCCGCCGCAGGAGAATCCCCGTCAGCTGGCGGCGCTCCTCCTCGGTGAGCTTGTAGAACTCCGAGGCGAAGCCGGGGAACATCACGCTCGTCACGCCCGTGCCAAGGACATGGTCAACGACCCGGCCGAATCCCTCGAAGTCGACGTCTCCGGCATCGGTGAACGGAACCTCGAGCACAGGCGAGATCCCCCGAACCAGGTCCGAGGCATCCCCGCTACCGCCACGGACGGGGGAGGCACTCGTCTGGATGTTCATTCGCCCTCCAAGCCGATCTTTCGAAATATCGAAAACATTTTCTTATTTATGAACGATAGATCCCAAGGCCCAGGTTGGGCAAGAGGCTTGCGGCGGAGGAACCGGATGTCAGCCGTGGGACGCGCGCAGCAGGCGCATGATCGTGCCGCCGAGCACGTCGCGTCGCGCGTCGTCGTCGATCGGCCAGTCGAGCACTCGGCGCAGCTCGGAACGCGGCACCGTGTAGGGCGCGTCGGTCGAGAAGATCAGCCGCGACGGGCCGATGTCCTGATCCCGTCCGAGCTCGACCAGGACGGTGTCCCAGGGCGCATAGCTCGTGTCGCCGTAGAGGTTCGGCGCATAGTGCAACGCCGGCGCCGCGTCGATCCAGAAGTCGGTGGCGCCGCTGCGGCCCATCACGAACGGCGTCTCCGGCCAGCGCCTGGCGAGGCTCGCCAGGGGCAGCGGCAGCGCACTCGGCGGAGTACCGGTACGCACATAGACGGGCCACCCCGCCTCGGTGGCGAACTCCAGCAGCGGATCAATGAGCCCGTCGAGAAGGTCGAAGCCCTGCAGCACACTGTCCACATTGAGCGCGCGGGCACCGGCGTCCCTGGCCCGGTCGAGCTCGTCCAGAGCAGCCCGTGCGCGCCATGGATTGGCCACCGCGTACGCGATCAGCCGCCCCCGCGACGCGGCCGCCGCAGCGGCGACGCGTTCGTTGCCTTCCCTGTTGTCGTAGGCGATGCAGCGTTCGTCCGGTGCCACCAACGCCACGTCGATACCCAATGAGTCCATCGTGGCGATCAACTGATCGGCGTCGAGGCTGACCTCCCGGCCCCGCCCCAGGCGTACATGCGCGTCAACGATCAACGGGCCTCCCCACGGTCAGGCCGAGCGCGCCGAGCGCGTCAGCATGGATGATCTGCTCGATGAGCTCGGTCGGCACGCGCGGCAACGCCGTACCCTCCAGGATCTTGTTGACGCCCCGCAGGCCCCCCATCGCCTCGGCGGTATTGGCGATCGGGAAGTCCGAACCGAGCAGTAGCTTGTTCGTGCACCCCCACTCGACCGCGGCGAGCAGGGACTCGTAACAGACCCACGGTCGCAGGTAGATGGACGACACATCGGCGTACACATGAGGGTGTTTACGGATCGTCGCGACGGTTTCCTTGCCCCACGGGTGACCCATGTGGGCCATGACGATCCGCAGTTCGGGGAAGCGGAGCGCGACCTCGTCGGTCACCAGCGGGTAGGTGTAGCGCAGCGGCGCCGCGCGGATCGGCGACGCTCCCTGATGGAAGAGGATGGGCAGCGCGTTGCGCTCGCAGTACTCGTAGAACGTCAGGGCGGGCTTCCCGAGCGGGTCGAAGTTCTGGTAGTTGGGGCCGAGCTTGACGCCGACGAGCCCCATCTCACGACATCGTTCGGCCTCATCGATGCAGTCAGGGGACGTGGGGTCGACGGACATGAACCCGATACGGCGGACAGGGTCGTTCGCCACGAACTCCGCGGTCGCGTCGTTGGTGCGGTCCGGATCGTGTGGTATGCCGGTCGCGGCGGCCGGATCGGCGACCGCGATGTTGAAAACGATCGTGACATCCGCGGCGGACATGGCGCGATCGAAGTCGGCCCAGCTGTTCGTGGTCACGACGGGACGGTCGGTACGCCAGGAGGTGAAGACGCAGGCCTCTTCGGCGGGCACCGTGTCCCGGTGGGTAGGGGTGTGCGCATGGACATCGACGATCATCGGAATTCCTTCATCAAGTCCGCTCGTGGCCGGACGCCAAGCCCGGGTGTGTCGCTGAGCCTCACGCGACGGCCGTCGCTGTCCAGCGACTCGTCGAGAATGTCCTCGGCGTAGTAGTGCGCGCCGATGATGTCGGAGGGGAACTCCCGGGACAGTGCCGGGAGCGCGCAGGCGACGTGGAGCTGCGCGGCGGCGCCGATCCCCAGCTCACCGTTGGAGCCGAGAAGCGTGTCGATCCCGAAGGACGAAGCCAGTTGCCCCATCGCGACGGCACGTCCGGGGCCGCCGCTCTTGCCTACGTAGAGGCTGACGCAGTCGGCTGCCTCCGCTCGGATGAGCGCGGCCAGATCCGCCTGGCCGAAGACGGACTCGTCGGCGACGACCGGTAGCCCGAGACTGCGCAGCTGCCGCATACCGTCCAGATCGGCCGGCGCGACCGGCTGTTCGACGAACGAGACATCCTGCTCCGCCAGCGCGGGGATCGCCCGCGCCGCTTGGCTGCGTGTCCACCCTCCGTTGGCGTCGGCGCCGAGGAACGCCGCCGGACCCGCGAGCGTACGGGCCCGGGCAACGCGAGCGACGTCGCCCGCGACGCCGAGCCCCACCTTGACCTTGAACGCGTGGAACCCGGCCGCCGTCGCGGCCCGGAAGACCGAGTCCAATGCCGCCCCGTCGCCGGACAGGGAGAGCTTGATCGGGACCTCGTCGCGGTACGGGCCGCCGAGGGCCACGGCAAGCGGGACGTCGAGGGTCCGGGCGTACGCGTCCCACAGTGCTGTCGACACGCCCGCTTTGGTGAACGGGTTGCCCGCGAGCAGCCGGTCCATCAGGATCTCCAGGCCGCCGACCGGGGCGAGCGGCCGACCGACCAGGGCGGGGGCCAGGATCTCACGGATGAAGTGGGCGGCGCTGACGCCGTCCTCACCGCTCCACAGTGGCGTCGCGCTGACCTCGCCGTACCCTTCGATACCAGCGCTGGTCACCACGCGTACAAGAAGAAAGTCTGACCGGGCGTGGGTGCCCCTGGCGCCGGTGACGACCAGGTCCGGATGCACCTGGAGGCTGACGGCCGCAGTGTGGACCGCGGTGACGGTGGGCCTCACCGCCCTGCCGCCAGCAGTGCGCGGGGGTTGTCGACCAGCATCGCGCGGCGCTGGTCGTCGGTGATTCCCCATCCGTCGATCTCGGCGACCCGGGCCACCGCGTAGTCCTGGCTCTTGCGGTCCGACAGACCGGCGTCGGTGCCGAACAGGACCTTGTGCGAGGGCGCCCGGGTGAGGATCTCGCGCGCGGCGTAGGGCGGCGTACCGCAGATACAGATGTAGAGGTTCGGAGTTTCGATGGTGAGGGCGAGCGCCTCTCGCCAGGTGTCGTGGAGGCCGCCGTGCCCCAGGACGACCGGCACCGCAGGGTGCCGCCGGGCCAGGGCCGCGATCTGACCGCCGGTGGAGTAGGGCGGTGTACCGTCGTGGCTGAGCAGGATGCCGCCGCTCTGGGCGAGGACCTCGCAGATCGGATCGAGCGCCAACTCGTGCATGCTGAAGCCTTGCAGCCAGGGATGCAGCTTGAGACCGCGCAGCCCGAGCCGGTTGAGCATCCGGTCGACCTCTTCGGCGGCGTCCGCGCGGCGCGGATGCACAGTCCCGAAGCCCACGAGCCGGTGCGGATACCGCCCGACGAAGGCCGCCAAGTCGTCATTGGCCTCGGCAGTGGCGTCGAAGAGGCCGTCGTGGCTCAGAACCAGCGCCTGCTCGATGCCGGCCGAGTCCATGAAGGCCACGAACTCGTCCGCGCCGAACTGGACCCCTCCCAGCCAGCTGGCAGTACGCCAAGCGGGAGTGTGCGTGTGGAAGTCGATCATAGAACGCTCGCAAGCTCTACCAGACGGTCCGCCGTCCGGCCGACGATGCCCTCCAGCCGCCGCTTGCCGTCGCTGGCCTCGGCAAGCTCTGGACAGTCGGTGAAGCCGTCGATCCGGCGCCAGACGATCTCCGAGTGCAGGTCCACGCCGTGAACGGCCAAGGTCTCCGGCACCTGTGCCCGACGTTCGCGCGGGCCGACCAGATCCGGCCGGATGGCCATGACCATCGAGGTCTCGAACTCCCCGGCGTGTCCTGGGACGGGCGGCTCGCCCTCGGTGCCGGCGAGCCGCCAATAGTCCAGATGCGCGAGGGACAGACCGAATCGGGTCGCGGCCGCCGCGGCGGCCGCGTGGCAGACGCCGACGTTGCCGCCGTGGCCGTTGAGCAGGACCGTCCGCTGCCCGCCCTGCGCCGCGATCGAGCGGAGCAGGTCGCAGATCAGGGCGAGCAGCGTCTCCGGTGACAACGAGAGCGTCCCGCCGAACGCCAGGTGGTGGTCCGACGCCCCGAACGCGACCGTGGGCGCGACGATCAGCGACCTGCCGCTGCGGCCCGCCGCCGCAGTCGCAGCACTGTCGGCGACCGCTTCGGCGATCAGAGCATCCGTCGCGGTCGGCAGGTGCGGACCATGCTGCTCGGTCGCACCCACGGGAATGATGACAACGGCCTCAGGCAGGTGCCGTTTCAGCTGGTCGCGGTCCAACTCGGACCACCGCAGAGCCACCGACGCCATCCGCAACCCTTCGATATATCGAATTTATTTCCGGCAGATCGAATCTTAGAATCGGCGTAGCTCCGACGGCAATACCGTCACCGGACATCCGAGCCGCTGGGAGATCAGAACGCCGAGGCGTACGACACCTCGTGAGGCGCTGTCCCGCCTGTCCCCGACGAGGTCACGAGCGAAGCCGGTCACCCCGACCGCCCCGGCGATACGGCCCTCGGCGTCGAAGCACGGCGCGGCGACGCAGGAGATCTCGGCCTGCTCCTCTTCCTCCTCGATGGCGTAGCCGTCCACGCGCACCTTCTCCAGCAGTCCCTTGAACACCTCCGGGCTGGACTCCCGGGCCTGCGGCCCTTGCCCCGCCCGCAGATGCGGCAGCAGCGCGGCGAGTTCATCGTCTGGCAGGTATGCGGCGATGGCGCGGCCCAGTGCGGTCAGGTCGAAGGGCGCGACCTTGCCCGGGTAGGTGTCGAACTGGATGAAACCCGGGGTCGCGGCCTTGGCCACGTAGACCACCGAAGCACCGTCGAGGACTCCGATGTGGACGGGCATGCCCAACTCCTCGCCGAGCGCCCGCATCTCGGAGGTCGCGATCTGCGACAGGTCGACCTTGCGCACCAACTGGCAGGCCAGGCTGTAGAGGCGCAGCGTGGGGCGCCAGAAATGACTGCGCCCGATCACCCGGCGGGTGGCGTACCCGCGGTGTTCCAGGGTGTAGACGATGCTCGCGCACGTCGCCAGCGGTATCCGGGTCGACTTCGCCAGCGCCGTCAGCGTGAGACCCTCCTCGGCCAGCACCAAATGCTCGAGAACGGTCAGCGTGCGGTCCACGCCCGGGGACGCCGGGCGATCCACCTCACTGCCACCATCAGACATCGGCCAGTCCTACCTTTCCGCTCGTCGGTTCCTGCTGGCGTTGGTGGTGACCCACCGGAACGTGGCCCGGGCCCCAGGTCCGATAATCTGAGATTTCGATGATACCTTCACTATATCGAAGGGTTCGGAACCTGTGAACACTGACCAGGGGAAGCCAGAGACAGTCATCTCCGGAGTCGTAGCCATCATCCGCCTTCGCGAAAGCGAACCCGATGACGCCATCGCGACCGCCCTGCGGGACGGCGGCGTCGACATCATGGAGGTGACCCTGCCGACACCCGGGGCGCTCGACGCCATCCGCCGCTGGAGCACGGAAGCGGGCGTTCTCGTCGGGGCGGGGACCGTCCGCACAGCCTCCGACGCCCATGCGGCCATCATCGCGGGAGCCCGATTCCTGGTAACCCCCACGACTGCGACAGATGTCCTCGACGTGGCCGGCGCTGCGGGCATACCGGTGGCATGCGGCGCGCTCACCCCGACGGAGATCGAACTGGCCTGGCACCGGGGCGCCGCTGTGGTCAAGGTCTTTCCCGCCTCCGCCCTGGGCGGAGCCGGCTACCTGCGGGCTGTTCGGGAACCACTCCACGATGTGCCCCTGCTGCCGACCGGAGGCGTGAGCCTCGAAGACATCAACTCGTACGCACAGATGGGGTGCGTCGGCGCCGGCATCGGTGGCGCGCTTGTCTCGGCCGACCTTGTCGCGGATCGCCGCTGGGCGACGTTGACGGAGCGCGCAGGTGCTTTCGTCTCGGCGTGGAATGAAGGGCTGGTGCGCCGAAATGCCTGACGTCCTGACACTCGGCGAGATCATGGTCTGCCTGCGTGCTGACGGTCCGGTCAAGCTCGGGGGAACCGCCCGGATGAGTGTCGCGGGCGCAGAGGCCAACGTCGCCATCGGCCTGGCCCGGCTCGGGCACGACGTCGCGTTCGTCGGCGCTGTCGGGCCTGACCAGTTCGGCGAGCTCGCACGGCGTACGCTCCGGGCGGAAGGGGTGGGCGTACAGGCACTCCGGACCGACCCGGCACCAACGGGAATCGTGGTCTTCGAACAGCGCGTTGCCGGAGTGACCCGTGTGGACTACCACCGGACCGGCTCGGCCGGCAGCAGGCTCTCCATCTCCGATGTGGAGAACGCGTACGCGGCGCTGCCGGCTCCCCCGCGGATCCTGCACATCACCGGGGTGACCCCGGCTCTCGGCGAGGGCCCGGCGCTGGCCGTGCGCGCCGCGGTACGCCTGGCCAAGGCCGCCGGGGCGCGAGTCTGTCTGGACGTGAACCACCGCAGCCGCCTCTGGTCCGAGGACGTCGCCCGCCGGATGCTGGGCGAGCTGTCCGCCGAAGCTGACCTCGTCGTCGCCTCCGAGGACGAGCTCGCACTCGCCACGAGCGGCGACACCGAGGTCAGCAGAGCGCGATCGCTGCTCGCCGGAGGGGCGACCGAGGTCGTCGTCAAGCGCGGGGCGGCCGGCGCTACGGCGTTCACGGCCGAAGGGGCGATCAGCCACCCGGCGAAGCCTGTCACCGCCGTCGACACCATCGGCGCCGGTGACGCTTTCGTCGCCGGATACCTCTCCGGCATCGTGGACGGCCTGCCAGTGGCGGAACGCCTTGCGCGAGCGATCACCACAGGGGCCTTCGCGGTCGCGGGCCACGGCGACTGGGAGGGACTGCCGACCCGCGCGGAGCTGTCCATACTCGATCTTCCGGACGGAACGGCGGTCCGTTGACCTCCACCCGCCACTGAGGCGGAAACCTCGGGGCGCGGCGGGGGCCTTGGTTGCCGCCGCCACCTGGGCGATTCCATACCGCCCATCCGGCGCGGACTGATGATCGTCTCCGCGCATTGCCCCTTGCCTTTTCCTGGGTGCCGATGCCACAGTGTTCAATTATCGATACTTCGTAGATATATTCGAAATATCGAAACTAACTCCCTTGCTGCCACGTCCGAGGAGGCCGCGCACGTGAGAGGACCTTCCAGGCGCCAACTACTCCTGATGACCGGCGGAGCCGTCGCCGGAGGCGCATTGGCCGCCGCCAACCCCCTGACCACCCAGCCCAGCGCGTACGCCGACACGGTGGTGCCGACGCCGCTGGCCGCGGGCGACCCGGAACCCACCATCGAACGCGCCAAGCGTTGGTGGCTCCCCCAGCGCAACGTGTGGACGCCGATCGGCTGGAAGGGACACCTTTTCCGGTTCAACTGCGTTTACAACGGAGCCCTCATCTGTGACCCGAGCTGGGTCCTGGCGGCCAAGCCCAACACCGAGCAATATCGCGGGAAGAACTTCCAGACGACCGTCGTCATGCCCATGCGAGGCGGGGGTTTCCGCGACTTCCCGGCCTTCACGCGCGAAATCTGGGACGCCGACCTCGGCTACGGCAGGCAGGGCTGGGTAGAAGACAGTGACGCGCCCGTCCTGTGGACCGAGCATCGGCGCCACGAGGGTCTCGTCATCCGGCAGAGCGTGTTCGCTCACGTGCCCGGCAACGGCCCCGTCCAGACGGCCGTCGAACCGATCTACGCGTGGACCCGCTTCGAGGTCGTCTACGTCGATCCGCGGATCGCGCCCAAGGACTTCACGTTCCAGCTGTGGCTCAGCGGCGCGTACATGAAGCCCAACGGCCCCTATCAGGACCAGAGCGGCGTACCGCTCACGGTGTTCCCCGAGACTGCCCCGATCGCCGGCGGGCTGACGATGCAACGGGTGTGGAACCCGAGCGGCAAACCGATCACGGTGCCGATCACCGACGCGGGCGGCAACGTCCGGGTCATGGTCACCACCGCGGACCAGGGCTCGATCGCCATGACCCAGAACCCCAAGGTCAACGGCGTCTACGACCTGCGGCTCGGCCTGCCCGTGACGGTCGGCGCCCATGTCGACGTGCTGATCCCGATGCTCCCCCAGCCGCTCTCCGCGGCCAAGGCCGAGGCGGCGACAGGTCGCGACGCGGCACTCGCCCAGTGCCAGCAGTTCTGGAAGGAGCGCGCCAACACCGTCGCCACGGTCGACACCCCGGAGAACTACATCAACCAGGTGATGCGCCGCGGTCCGCAGCTCGCCCAGGTGGTCGCCGAGAAGAGCCCCGACACCGGTCTGTTCACCTTCCTGTCCGGCTCGTACGCGTACGACGTCCTATGGAGTACGCCGACCTCCATGGTCAGCCACATGTTCCTGGACCGGCTCGGCTACCACGACGTCGTGGAGCAGCACATCGAGATCTACGCGGCCACCCAGGGGACACGGACCCCGCCCGGGGCCGCTTTCGCCGGCGGCTCCTACCCCGGTTACCTGTCCACCCCGAAGACGCTGCAGGCCATCGACTGGATGAGTGACCACGGCGCGATCCTGGAGATCCTGGCTGTGCACGCCCTGCTGACCGACCGCGAGGCGTTCATCGACAAATGGCTCGACGCCATCGTGAAGGCATGCGACTTCATCGTGCAAGCCTGCGCACTCACCAATCACAATGGCGTCAAGGGGCTGATGCCTCCCGGCCACTCCACGGACGAGGGCGTCGAAACCCAGGGCTTCATCAGTCAGTGCTTCACGTACAAAGGACTCGCATCCGCCGTCGAACTCCTGCGGCGACTCGAGCACCCCCGGGCGGCGGAGTTCGCCGCGTTCGCCGGCACCTTCCGCGCCACCTTCGTCCGAGCCGTACGCGACCTGGCAGACCGATCACAGAAGTGGACCGATGCCGAGGGCAGGCAGTGGCCGGTGTTCCGGCCGCAGTTCGCGGGCGAGGGTGTCTGGGACGCCTTCACGATGCTCGACACCGGTGCGCTGATGTCGGTCTGGGCCGGACTGATGCCGGCGTCCGACCCGTTGATGAAGTCGTTCGTCGAGTTCTTCCGCGTGGGGCCGAACCAGCGGCTGTTCGACCCGGCACACCACAACGCGTTGTACCCCGCCGTCCTCGACCACGAACAGTCCTCCAGCGAGCCCTGCTACAGCTGGAACATGTTCCACAGCTGGCAGCTGGGAGACCGGGCGCGTTTCATCGAAGGTCTGTACGGCCTGCTCACGGGCGGCCTCTCGCAGGACACCTTCATCTCCAGCGAGCACCGGAACGCGATCTACGGCAACCTTTTCTCCTACCCCATCATCACCTGGTCGCTCCTTCACTCGGTCATTGACGACAGCCTCGCCGCCGGCGAGCTGAAGCTGCTCCGGCTCTGCCCGCTGGAGTGGCTCTCCGCACAGCAGCAGACCCGCTTCGAGAAGGTCGCGACCAGGTTCGGCCCGGTGACGCTGCGCATGCGGCTGAACAGCCGGCGCGACACCCTCGATGTGGAGTTCCAGGGCGATTGGCACCACAGACCCGAGCGCGTCACGGTGTCGAGTCCGCCGCTACCCGGCCTGAAGTGGATCACCGTCAACGGGAGGAAATACCGCACCGAGCGGGAGGTTGTGCTCTGATGACAACAGCAGTTCGCGTGACCACGGTGGGCACTGCCCTGACCATGGCCGTTTTCACCGTTCTCACCGTTCTTGCCGTCACGCCGGCGGCGCAGGCGAGCCCGGGCGACGGCCGGCCTGACCACACCGCGATCGGCAAGTCCGCCAAAACCCCGAGCAAGATGAAGTCCAAGAAGTGGGACACAAGGGCCATCAGATCCAAAAAGGCCACTACGAGTTCCGCCCAGGCCGCCGCTGCCGCCCCCATGACGGCGACCGCCGATGTCACCGGGGACGGCCGTGCCGACCTGGTCGCCCAAGTCCCCAGCGCCGACGCGGGATCGTTGCGCGTGTACGCCAACAACGGGGCGACCACGTCCAACCCGTGGCAGCCGACCTACGTGGCGACCTCCCCGCAGTGGGCGTACGCCGACATCCTGCTGCTCGCCGACGTCACCGGGGACAGCCGCACCGACGTCATCGCACGCGATCCCGCCACGAATGGCGGCACCCTGTGGATCTACCCCAATGACGGTTCGACCTCGGCCAATCCGTGGCCGGAACAGCGCCGGTACGCCGCCGGCACCGGCTGGAACAGCGTCGACAAGATCCTGGTAGGGGACGTCACGGGCGACAAGCGCCCCGACCTCGTGGCGCGAAACCGCTCCGTCGACGGCGGCACCCTGTATGTCTACCCGAACAACGGCTCGGTGGCGTCGAATCCGTGGACCCAGGCGCCGATCTGGTCCGGCACCGGCTGGAATCTCGCTCAGGCGATCATGCTCGGCGACGTCACCGGCGATGGCCGCCTCGACATCGTCGCCCGCGACGGCAACGGTGCCGTCCTCGTCTACCCCCACAACGGCTCGACATCAACAAATTTCTGGACCTCGATCGTCTACGGCAGCACAGGCGGATGGAGCAATTCCGGCCAACTGATCCTGGCCGACGTCACCGGCGACGGGCACCCGGATCTGATCGCGCGGGACACCACCGGCGCGCTGTGGGTCCACTTCTGGCTCAGCCCCACGACGGGCGCCATGTGGTCCGCGACGACGCGCTTCGCGGCGGGCAGTGGCTTCGCGTACGCCGCCGAGGTCCTGACCGGCGACGTCAACGGCGACGGCAAGCCCGAACTGGTGGCCAGGGTGGCCCGCGGCGGCGACCTCTGGCTCCTGCCGAACAACAAGGCTGCCACCGGCAATCCGTGGCCCTCCCGGATCAGCGCCGGGACCGACTGGGGCTTCGCCTCCCAGGTCTTCCTCGGCGACGTCAACGGCGACAGCCTCCTGGACCTGATCGCGCTCGACAGGAGTGCCTCGAACGGCACCTTGTGGATCTACCTGAACAACGGTTCCACCACCGGTCCACGGTGGACTTCGCGATACATCGCCGGAACCGGCTGGAACATCTTCGACTACCTGATGGTCGGGGACGTCACCGGCGAAGGCCTCGCCGACATCGTCGGGCGGTTCCCCAACGGCGACCTCTACGCGTACCCCGGCAACGGTTCCGCAACCGCGTTCCCCTGGGAACCGCGCATGTGGGTCGGCAGCAACTGGCAGACAGCCACCCGGCTCGCCCTGGGTGACGTGGACCGCGACGGTATCGCCGACCTCATCGACCTGGAGAACGACGGATCGCTGTGGGTCTTCCCGACGGGCGCGTCGACCGATCCGATCGTGGTCCCTGGCAACTGGTCCGGAACACGGTGGCTCGACGTCGGCTACGTGACCGGAAACCCGGGACCGGACCTCGTCGTGAGTGACGCCTCCGGCAAGCTGTCGATCTACACCAACAACGGTGCGACCACGGGCAACCGGTGGTCCGGCACTCCCAGACCGGGCGGCGACGGCTACCAGGACGCGATCTCCCTGGTGCTCTAGCGCTCTGGTGACGCCCGTCGAAAGGACTTGGAGATGACGGATCATACGAAGATAGGAATCCACACCGACCAGGCTCCACCGCCGCGAGGGGCCTACTCTCAGGCGGTCGTCGTCGGAGACCTCGTCTGGACCGCGGGCTTCGGGCCGGTCGACCCGGTGACCCGGGCAATCGTCGGCGACGACGTCGCTGAGCAGACCCGTCAGACGCTCCGCAACGTCGCGGCCGCGCTGGAGGCCGCGGGCTCGAACCTGCAGGACGTCGTCAAGGTGACCGCTCACTTGGCGGACATCGACAACGACTGGGATGCCTTCGACACGGCGTACCGCGAGTTCTTCGAGGAACCGCGCCCGGTCCGCACGACCGCCGGATCCAGCCTCGGCGGAATCCTCGTGGAGATCGACGTCGTCGCGGTCAAGGGCAGCCGCCGCCGGCGCTGATCCGCACAGTAGGGGTGGGAGACTGGGCCCACCGGCGCGGGCGCCGGTGGGCCCAGTCACGGCACAGCACCGGCGCGGCATCAGCTGAGCCGGAACGGTAGCGGCGTGGCACCGAGGGTGGAGACGTCGACCGCGGTGCGGACCTTCGTGGTAGAGCCGGCCTTGGACGCGGTCAACGTGTAGACGCCGACAGGCGCGGTGATGCGAAAGTAGCCCGCGGCGTCGGTCGTGCCGTTGCGCCCGCCGCCGGCGTCCACCGTGGCGCCGGAGATCGGCGTGCCGCCGGTGGTGGTGACCCGTCCGATGATCACCGGGCGCTGACCGGGCTCGCGCCGATGTTGACGGTGTACGAGTGGGCCGCGGGACGTGTGGTCGAAGCTCGCCCCCACGCCGGTGACGGTGCTGTTCGCTCGTCTGACCCCGTCGGACTTGCCTCTTGCCCGCTGGACCCGGCGATGCCATCCTTCAATGCACGAAACCACGAAGATATCTTCTGTATTTCGAAGATACTTCGTGCATGTGTTATGACCGATGGAGGCCTGGCATGGCTGAAGTGTCAAGAAGGCGGATTCTCCAACTCACGGGTGGTGCGGTGGCGGGGGGTGCGCTCACGCTCGCCGCTCCGAAAGCGCTCGTCTCCGAGGCCCACGCCGACACCTTCGAGTCCACCGCGTTGGGGCCAGGAAGTCCTGAGCCGAACGTCGAGCGTGCGAAACACTGGTGGCTCCCGCAGCGCAACGTGTGGACCCCGATCGGCTGGAAAGGCCACCTGTTCCGGTTCAACGCCGTCTACAACGGCACGCTGATCTGCGACCCGAGCTGGGTCCTTGCGGCCAAGCCGAACACGCAGCCCTACTTCGGGAGGAACTTCCAGCTCACAGTCGCCATGCCCAAGCGCGATGGTGGGTTTCCGGCATTCCCGACCTCGGTGCACGAGCTGTGGGACGACGATCTCGGGTTCCGCAAGCAGGGCTGGGACGAGAGCAACGATGCGCCGGTGCTGTGGACCGAGTACCGGCGTCAAGAGGGCCTGATCCTCCGGCAGACGGTGTTCGCGCACATCCCCGGGGGCGGCAACGTCCAGACGGCCGTTGAGCCCATCTACGCGTGGATCCGTTTCGAGGTTGTCTACGTCGATCCGATCAAAGCGCCGAAAGACTTCACGTTCCAGCTTTGGTTGAGCAAGGCGTACGTCAAGCCGCGCGGCCCGTACGAGCAGGAGAACGGCGTCCCGCTGACAGTCGTGCCGGATGAGGCTCCGCTGGCCGGCAACCTCACGATGCAACGTGCGTGGAACCCGATCGGCCCGATGGCGGTTCCCATCACCGACGACAGCGGCAATGTACGGCTGATGGTGACGAACGCCAACTTCGCGACCGGCAAAGGCTCGATCGCGCTGGCGAAGAACGCCAAGCCCGGTGTCCACGACCTCCGGCTCGGGCTCCCCGTCCAGGTGGGGGCGTACATCGACGTACTGGTGCCGATGCTCCCGCAGCCGCTTGCCAATGTGACGGCGGAGGCCGCGCCCGGACGCGATGCGGTCCTCGCCCAATGCACTGCCTACTGGAAGCAGGTCGAGCCGTCGGCCGCGAAGGTGAAGACGCCGGAGAACTACGTCAACCAGGTCATCCGCCGTGGCCCGCAGCTGGCGCAGGTCGTCGCGGAGAAGAGTCCCGACACCGGGCTCTTCACGTTCCTGTCCGGCTCCTACGCGTACGACGTCCTGTGGAGCACACCGACCTCGATGGTCAGCCACATGTTCCTCGATCGGCTGGGCTACCACGACGTGGTCGAGAAGCACATCGAGATCTACAAGGTGACGCAGGGCACCCGGAAGCCGCCGAGCTCGGTATTCGCCCCCGGTACCTATCCGGGGTATCTCTCCACACCGCAGACCCTTCAGGCCATCGACTGGATGAGCGACCACGGTGCCATCCTCGAGATCCTGGCCACCCACGCGCTCCTCACCAATCGCCGTGCCTTCATCGACAAGTGGATCGGCCCGATCGTGTTGGCATGCGACTTCATCGTCGAGGCGTGCGGAAAGACCAACCACAACGGGGTGAAAGGCATCATGCCTCCGGGCCACTCCACCGACGAAGGCGCCGAAACACAGGGCATCATCACGCAGTGCTTCACCTACAAGGGCCTGCGGTCGGCGATCACCCTGTTGAAGCGGGAAGGCCATCCACGCGCGGCGGAGTTCGAGACGTTCGCCGGCAAGTTCAAGACAGCGTTCGGCGCGGCGATGGTCGCGCTCGCGGGCCGCTCCAAGAAGTGGACCGACGGGACCGGCGCACAGTGGCCGGTCTTCCCTCCGCAGTTCTCAGGCGTGGGCGTCTGGGACGACTTCACCATGTTGGACACCGGCGCCTTGATGTCGGTGTGGGCCGGGTTGATGCCTGCCTCGGACCCGCTGATGAAGTCGTTCGTCGAGTTCTTCCGCGTCGGCCCGAACACCAAGCTGTTCGACCCCGTCCACCACAACGCGCTCTACCGCGCGGTTCTGGACCACGAACAGTCGTCGAGCGAGCCCTGCTACAGCTGGAACATGTTCCACAACTGGGAGCTGGGCGATCGTGACCACTACCTCGAAGGGATGTATGGACTGCTTGTGGGAGGTCTCTCGCAGGACACCTACATCTCCAGCGAGCATCGTCACGCCATCTACGGCAACCTGTTCAGCTACCCGATCATCGTGTGGTCCGTCCTGCACTCGGTCATCGACGACTCGATCTCCGAAACCGAGCTGCACCTCCTGCGCATGTGCCCGAACGGGTGGCTGACCACCACGGCAACCGAATTCACCAACGTACCCACCAAGTTCGGTCAGGTCGACCTCACGTTCCAGCTCTCGGCCGACCGCAAGACGCTCAACATCACGTACGCCGGGAGATGGCACCACCCACCGAGCAACGTCGTCGTCCACAACGTACCGGGATCAGGCGTTGAATTCATCGCCATCAACGGCGTAACCCGCCCCGCCCGGGACACGATCGTCCTGTAACTCGCACCACAAGACCACGGCGCCGTACGGGCGCGCTGCGGACCACGTGCGTTCCGGGCCTTGGAACAGACTTCATCGTGAACGGGAGCTAGCAATGGGCAAGACACTTCTCACCCCGCCGTTGCCAGAGGCCGGGGCGGCCGCTCCACTCGTCGACGTGACCGGCGACGGTCGGCCCGACATGGTGATCCGCGAGGCGGACCGGCTTTACGTATACCCGCACAACGGGTCCACAACCTCAAATCCTTGGACGTCCCGGTACGACACCGGAACCGTCGGGTGGAACAACGCCAGCAAACTCCTGCTGGCCGACGTGACCGGCGACGGCCGCCCCGACATCGTCTCCGTGCGCACGGACACACCGGACCCCAGTTCACTGTGGGTGTATCCGCACAACGGTGCCACCGGCACCGCAGCCGGTTGGAACGCTCCGTACTACACCGGGCTGTTCGGCTGGAACATTGCCAATTGGCTTGCGCTGGTGGATGTGACCGGCGATGGCCGCCCCGACATGGTTGCCCGCCTCGATGACGGCGGCCTGTGGATGTATCCGCACAACGGGCAGACCGGAACGGCCGCTTCGTGGACGGACCGGAGGCTGGCCGGCGTCGCCTGGAGCGGGGCAACGGGGCTGCTAGTCGGTAATGTGACCGGTCGCGGGCGCCCCGACCTGGTAGTGCGTGAAAGCACCGGAGCTCTGACGGTCCTTCCCGCCGGGGACTCGACCGGTCCCGTGCCGGCCCCCTTCAGCGCGGGTACGGGCTGGAACCTCGCGGACGTGATGCTGCTGGCCGATGTCACCGGTACCGGCCGGCCCGACATTGTCGTGCGCGACGCCAGCGGAAATCTCTGGGTCTACCCGCACAACGGGTCGGCCACCGCCAACCCATGGACCACCCGGTTCGGCGCTGGTGGAGGCTGGAACGTTGCCTCCGCCATGATGCTGTGACGACCGGACAGGATTAGTCGTCCCGTCCACCGGCAGTCTCGGAGATCTCGAAGTCGGCCGTGGCCTCGACCGGACTGCCGGTGGGCGGACAGCTGCCCGTTCGTGCCGATGCTCTGGGAGCCCGAACGTGTCCAACGGTGGAACACCACCGGCGAGGTGCCGAGCAAGGCGCTCTGTCCAGCTTCGCGATCGATGGTGATCGAAGGAACCGTCTCTGAACGGGAGAGACCGTGTACATGATCTACGCCAGCGAACGTGACGCCGCGGTGCGGATGTGCGACGCGTTGCTCGAAGAGCCTGAGATCGACAGGACCATGATCGGGCTACAGTAGTCGAACGGCAGCGGGCGTGGGTCCTTGTCTGGTTGCACGGTCGAGAGACTGGCCGACCGCTCATACCCTGCAGCCGCCATGAGGACCCGACCGTCCGGCAGGTAACCGACAGCCGTCGCGCGGTCCTGTGACCCCATCGGACCGCCGCAAGCGCTGCCAAGCGCGCACAGCGCCATACAGACCAGTACGATCAACGGGGTCCGGTTAGACGCTCGACCTCCGCGCGCTCGGTCGCCGACCGCTCCTGCCGTTGCATGACCCACGCCGTCAGCCTGCCAGCCCACACCCAGATCACGCGACGGCCTGCCCAGTACCTTCACAAGGTCAACACTTGATCGAGCGCTATCCACGCGCCTGGGCAGCGCGCTGGAGCGACATCCGGATCTGCCGCCGTCCGTGCGCGCCGGCCAGCAGACGGCTGTCGACGTCGTGATGGCGGCCGGGTCGGCCCGGTGCCCGTCTCGGTGGGATCGAAGACGTCCTTCGCGCGTCGGCCGACCGCGACGCCGCCTCGGGTCGGATCGACCGCTTCACCTACGAACTCGCGTAGCGCCGTCCAGGCCGTTTCGCGCACCGGCTTCTTCCGATCCGCCTGCATGATGCCGCATCCGTTCAGCCGGGCGTGTCGCACGGCACGTCGTGCGACAGCGGCACGGCGTGGGCCATCCAGTCCCGGGCCCAGGCGACGTCCGCACCGACGTACTGCTGGACGCGCTCGTCGGGAAAACGCGAGACGATCACAACGACCCGCGTGCCGGGGCTGACCTGCGAACCCGATGGTTCATCGGCGTGGTAGGTGAGCGGCCGCCCCACGTCGGCGCCTTTCAGCGACGCCTCCACCTGGATGGTGACCTGCCACCCGCCGCCCGCACCGGACGGCGACACGTCGGTCACCACCCCCTCGGCGATATGGCGCGCGCACGACGCGATGCCCGTATCCGTCAACTTCCCCTGGCCGCCCCCTGTCGCAGCCGTCCTGGCGGCGACGAGACCCGCGACCACGATCGCGGTAACCCCTCCCCCGGCCACGGCCAGCCGGATCCACCGACGCCGGATCGGCGCGCGGGTACTCGAGGTCTCGCCGCCGGCCGTGACTGTGCCAGCGGCCGGCGGGGTGACGCCGGCCGGTAGCCCGGGCCGTTCCGCCGCCGCGCTGTGCTGGCCGGTATCCACAGGGGTGCCTCGCTTCGCCAAGATTGACGGCTCGATCGAGAGGGGCGCTGTCGGCAAGATGACGATCATCGTGCCCGTTCAAGGACTTCAGTGTCGCTCAGGCACTCCACGATGATGCACGTGTGTGCGTTTCCCGGACAACGTCCGTCCCTCGGAGATTCTGGCTGTTGCCCGTGGCCGCCGGGTTGCTCCTCGCTGGCTGCGGCAGCTCGGCTGGGGACAGTACGCCGGCGGCTTCGGATCGTCCGACAGCGGGTCCGTCAGTTCGCCCGTCCGTCGAAGTGACCGTGCCCGCATCGAGCCGGCCCCCGGCAGCGTCATCCGCGGCACCGGCTGCCCCACGGTTCGGGCCAGACATGGTGCGCAAGATGTCGGTGACGAAGAAGGTGAAGGGCGGTCAGGCCAACGCCGCGGTCGTCGCGGGCGGCACGCCGGCGCAGCTGCTCGACGCCGGCAAGGGCTGCGTGGACCACTTCAGGAAGACGTACAAGGCCGCGTACTGCTACGTGTTCGGTTCGCAGGCCGACTTCGCCACGACGACGTGGAACGACCCGGAGGGGCTGGCCGACAAGTGCTGGATCTGGTACGTCGGCATCCCGCTCGCCGGCGGTGACTACATGCCGATGGAGATGGGCGGCATCAGCTACCAGCAGGACCGTTGCCCGGGGAAGGTCTACCCCAAGCCGTGACCTCCAGACCCGCTCCGGCCGCTCCCGACCCGATGGGTGCGGGTTCGAACCCTGTCCGTGTACCTGGCGGCTACGGCGTGATGGTCGTGGGCGCTGCGAACGGCTATGGTGACCGGCATGCGTGACGGGTGCGGCTTCGGCGGCATCGGCAGGCGTTCCGCCCTGCCGGTGCTGGCGTTGGTGGCCGTGCTGCTGGTCGCGATCGAGGCCGCTCGGGACATCGGACTGTGCATCGTCTTCCGGTTGGCCCGGCGTGCGGTTCCGGGGTGTGTTCCGGCGTGGTCGGCGGACCGGGCACCGCCGCGGCGCGCGCTCACCGTCTGAAGCCGCCCGCTGCGCAGCGTCCAGGCGTGACGCTGCCCGTGTGATCTGGATGCACCATGCCCACGTCTCGTCATCGACCCTGTCCCCCCATGCCCGGCCGCCGATCGCGGTCACCGCTGCCGGCCCGGAGCCGGCCGGTCTCGCTATCGGCGCTGGGGTGATGGTCATGCTCACCCCGGGCGCGTACGCCGTACGCGGCGGCGAACACTGTCTCGCGCTCGACCTCGGAACGTCGACCGTTCGGCTGTGGACGCCGGCGACCGGCGCGGTGATCACCGCGCCCACCGTCCTTGCCCGGCTCGGTGGCGGCCGGTCCGTCGCAGGGCAGGCCGCGCTCGCCCTGCCCGACGGCGAGGCCGGCGCGACGTGGCCGGTCCGCGGCGGCGTGGTACGCGACTTCTTCGCCTGCGTGCAACTGCTGCGGCTGCTGGTCGCGGATCTCGGGCTGCCATCGGATCCCACGCTGCAGGTGCTCGTCGGCGTGCCGGCCACCGCCACCCTGCGCCAGCGGACCGTGCTCGTCGCCGCGGTGCGCCGAGGCGTCGGCGGGCGCGTGACCGCCGTGGAGGAGCCCCTGGCGGCGGCGTTGGCCTGCCGGCACGGCGCCGAAGACACCGGCGCCGACGTCGTCGTGGTGGACATCGGGTCGGGACGGACCGAGATCGCGCGGATCGCCGACGGCAGTGTCGTGGCCGCGCACCATGTCGACGAGACCGGCCCGGTCGACCGCATCCCGGCGATCGCCGACTGTGTGCGACGACTGCACCGTCCCCGCGGCAGACGGCACCGGTTGTTGCTCACCGGCGGTGGGGCCATGACGCCAGGAATCGCCGCCGAGCTGGCCGCCCGGACCGGCCGTTCGGTCACCATGCCCGCCGATCCGCCGCTTGCCACCCTCAACGGCCTGCGGCTGCTGCTCACCGGCTGACGGCACCGGAACAGCGCAGACCCGTCCCCCACGTGTCCTCGCGTCGCAGCCGGCTACGCGGACCCTTCCCCACACCTTCGGAGTTGTTCATGGACATCGAACGCATCTCGCTCCCCGGCATCGGTACATGCCGGACCTTCACCAGCGCCGCAGGTCGCCGGGTGGGAGTCATCACCCACCACGCCAGCAGCCGCCGGGACCTCATCCACAGCAGCAGCGACGATCCCGACGGCAGTTGCAGCATCACCCTGAGCCGCGACGAGGCGATCGCCCTGGCCGGCCTGCTGGGCATCTTCGACATCGTCAACACCGACGGCACCGACACCAGCGGCACCAGCGGCAACAGCGGCAACAGTGGCAACAGTGGCAACAGTGGCAACAGTGGCAACAGCGAGCAGAAACCGGCGACCGGCGCGCCGGCACGCTGAGCGCGACCGACCGCGTTCCGCCCGGCAGTCGTCCGGGCCGGCGGCCACACCGACCGGATCCCGGCACCGGTGTGGCCGCCCATGGTGGTCATCCCTGGTACTTCTCGCCGGCAGGACACGCAACACCGGGAGATCCGGCCGCTGCCTGCGCGACGATGCGTCTACCGCAGCGGGTCGAACGGAGCCAGCTGCGGCGGGGCCTCACCCTTGAGGACCGTCTGGGCCATCAGCTGCCCGGTGACCGGGCCGAGCGCGACGCCCCACATCCCATGACCGCCCGCGACGAACACCCGAGGAGCGGCGGTCACCCCGGCCAACGGCAGGCCGTCGGGAGTGCACGGGCGGGAACCGACCCATTCGTCGCGCCGGTCGTCGAGGTGTACGCCGTGCAGAAACGGACGTACGGCGTCCACGATGGCGGTGATCCGCCGTGGGTCCAGCGGATCATCGGGGCGCCGGAACTCCATCATCCCGGCCACCCGCAGACGGCCGTTCAACGGCGTGCACGCCACCCGCTGCGCGGGAAAGTACAGCGGCCCACCCGGCAGCCGCTCCGCCGGCACGCTGAAGCTGTAGCCCCGCCCCGCCTGTACCGGCCGCCGCACCCCGAAACGCTCGGTCAACTTCCCCAACGCCGCCCCGGTGGCGACCACGACGGCATCGTGCCGGTCCTGCTGTCCGGACCGGCAGAGCACGCCGACACCCCCGGACTCCACTCGCAGATCGAGGACGTCGCAGCCCTCCACGACCCGCCCGCCACGCGCACGCACCGCAGCCGCCAGCGCGTCGACGAACCGCGGCGGGTCCAGATACCGCTGTCCGTAGATCTGTACGGCGGCATCGACGCGGTCAGTCAGCACCGGCTCGATGGCCCGCGCCCGCAGGCCCGGCATCGGATGGAACCGCACATCCTGACCGGCGGCGCGGATCTGCTCCAGCTCGGCCAGCAGCCCACGCCGGTCCCGCTCACGGGCGTAGCAGGCCAGGAAGTTGGCCGCCTTGGTCGTCGTCGCGGCCACGCCCCCGGCCGTCAGCACATCGAACGCCTCCAGCGACCGCTCGTTGAGCGGCACATAGGCGGCCATGCCACGCCGCCACCGCCGCGCGGTGCTGTGCGCGGCGAACGACGCCAGGAACCGCAGCAGCCTCCGGTCGGCGCGTAGCGGCACGTACACCGGCGACCGGGCGCTGAGCACCGCCCGCAGCCCATAGCGCAGCACCGCCGGTTCCGGCAGCGGCGCCGTCAGCCCGGGCGTCAGCCAGCCCGCGTTGCCCCACGACGCGCCGGCGCCGGCATGGCGGCGCTCGTACACCGTGACCTGTACACCGGCCTCCTGCAGGAACCATGCGGTGGACAGGCCGACCACTCCCGCCCCGATCACCGCCACCGTGTCCGGCGCGGCGGGTCGCCCGCCGTGCGACGCATCGGTCGCCATGTCACCACCCCTGCTGGCCGTGCCGAAGAATCTCCAGCATCGGCCAGCGGCCGGCGGCATACACGGGCACCGGTCGGCAAACCTCGGTCCGGCCCGGTTGCCGAGCACCGGCAACCTACACCACGCGGCGGTCGATGACGGCCGTCAGCATGATGAAGCCGGGGCCGCAGACACCTCGAGCAGGTGGATGCGCAGGGCCGGGCTCACACGGCCTTCCGTTTCGCCGCGGCGACGGCCTGCTGCCAGGCGGCGTCGGCGGTGATCTTCCCGGCGAGGTACGCGTCGAGGGCCGCCTGCGTGGTCTCCGCGACCGGCCGGTGCCGCACCGCCACGTACATCGGCTGGATCTTCATGGCGCCCTCGCCGAAGATCCTGCCGACCGGGGCGTTGCCGAAATACGGATTGGTGATCGACAGGAAGGCCGGGTCCTGCAGCGACTTCACGTCCGAGGGCAGGGCGCCGACGGCCTTGAAGGCGGCCACGTGGCTGGCCGGCGAGGTGAGGAACATCGCGAGCTCGGCGGCCTCGCGCGGGTGCTTGCTCTGCACGGGCACGGCGAGGAACGAGCCGCCCCAGTTGCCGCCGCCGCCGGGGATCGCGGCCACGTCCCACTTGTCCTTGGTCTGCGGGCCGCCGCCGTCCTGGATGATGCCGAGCATCCAGCTGGGGCAGGCGGTCGTGGCGAAGGTGCCGTCGCGGAAACCGGCGTGCCAGGCGTCCGTCCACGTTTCGATCCTCGAGCTGAGCCCGGACGCGACCACGCTCGTCGCCTCCGCCCAGGCGGTCTTCACCGCCGGGCTGGTCTCGATGATGAGCTTGTCGTCGCGGTCGAAGTACGTGACGTTGTCGTTCGCCGCGGCCGCCTGGGACAGCGCGGCGGCGAGGATCTGGTCGGGCGAGTCGACGAACGCCGCGCCGGTGTTGGCCGCCTTGAACCGCACGCCGGTCTGGCGGAACGCCTCCCAGGTCGGCCACAGCTTCGACACCGCGTCGCGGTCCGTCGGCAGGCCCGCCTTGGCGAACAGGTCCTTGCGGTAGCACATCGCCAGGCCGCCGATGTCCGTGCCGAGACCGACGACCTTGCCGTTGTCGAGGGTGCCCTGCGCCCACTTCCACGGCAGGAAGTCGCCCTTCATGTCGTTCGCGCCGTACTTGGCGAGATCCACGAAGCTGTCGGACTGTCCCTTGTAGAAGGGCGTGACACCCTCCTCCATCGCGACGACGTCGCCGGCGCCACCGCCCGCCGCGAGGTACACGTTGAGCTTCGGCCAGTAGACGTCGAGGTTCTCCACCACCCGGCTCTTGATGGTGATGTTCGGGTGGTCCTTCTCGTACTGCTTGTACAACTCGTCGTAGCCGAACTTGCCGAACGTGTCGACCGTCAGCGTGATCTTCCGGTCCGCCGCGGAGATGGACGCGGTGCACCCCGCCGAGGCCACCACGCCGAACACGGCCATCAGCAGCCCCAGCGCGCGCAGTCGTGAGTGTCGCATGTGGACGTTCCCCCCAGGTCAGATCCGGAATCGCGAAACCATCTGCTGCAGATCGCCCGCCAGGGAGGCGAGCTCGGCCGCGGAGTGCCGGTTGTGCGAGGACGACTCCGCCGACCGGCGGGCCGCGACGGTCATCGCCTCGATGTCGGCGGCGATCTCCGTGCTGCCGGTCGCCGCCTCGGAGATGTTCCGGCTCATCTCCAGGCTCGTCGCCGACTGCTCCTCCACCGCCGCGGAGATCGTCGCCTGGAAGTCATTGACCTGCCCGATGATCGACGTGATGTCGGCGATCGCGGAGACCGCGGCCTCGCACTCGGTGCGGATCGACGTGACCTGCTTGGAGATCTGCTCGGTCGCCTGCGCGGTCTCCTGCGCGAGGTCCTTGACCTCGCCGGCCACGACGGCGAAGCCGAGCCCCGCCTCGCCGGCCCGGGACGCCTCGATGGTGGCGTTGAGCGCCAGCAGGTTGGTCTGCTTGGCGATCGAGGTGATGATCTGCACGATCTGCGTGATCTGCTGGCTGGTCTCGCCGAGGCGGTCCATCGTCTGGCTGGTGGACTCGGCGACGTCGGCCGCCCGCCCCGCCATCCGCGTGCCTTCGAGGCTGGTCGAGGCGATCTCCCGGATGGAGATGCTCATCTCCTCGGCGGCGGCGGCGATGGTACCGATGTTCTCCGACACCGACGAGGCGGTGGAGGTGGCCCGCTCGGCCTGGGCGCTGACATGCTCGGCGCCCACGTTGAGCGCGTCGCTGCTGGTGCTGAGCCGGCCGGAGGTGCCGCCGAGCACCTCCGAGCTCTTCGCCAGCGCTGTCACCGTCTCGCGCAGGCTGCCCGTCGCGGTGTTCACCGACTCGGCCATGGCCTGCAGCTCCCGCGCGGACTGGTCCGGCACCCGCTGGGTCAGGTCGCCGCTCGCGACGGCCTTCAGCACCTCGGACACCCTCGCCAGCGACCGGGCGATCATGCGGGAGATGAACAGGCCGATCGCCAGCGCCGCCAGCACCCCGACCGCGATGCCGGCGATCGCGATGTTCCGGGCCCGGCTGTAGGAGTGCTCCGAGACGGCCTGCGCGGCGCGGGCGTCGTCCTGCTGCGCCCGCACGACCTTCTCCAGCCCCGCGCCGAGCCGGATCGCGAGCGCCTCGAATGCCTCCGCGTCGCCCGGGACGACAGCGCCCGCCGGGGCGGGCGCGCCGAACACGAACGCGTCGCGGATCTGCCGGAACTGGCTCCACTGCGTGCCGAACTCGCTCGCCGCCGCCTTCGTCGCCGCGCTGGACGCACTGGACGCGAAGTCCGCGAGCGCCTGATCCATCACCTCGTCCGACGCGGTGACCGCCGCCTGCGTCCGCTTCGCGGCCCCCTCGCCCTGCGCCGCGAACGACCACAGGTTCTGGAACATCAGCGCCTGCGCCGCCCGGACCCGCTGCAGCGCCGCGTCGCTCACGCCCTGCCGCACCCGCAGCTCGTCCAGATCGTCACTGAGCTTCCCCATCTGCTGCACGGAAAGCAGCCCGACCCCGGCCGCCGCCAACGCGACGACGAACAGGGCGGCCAGGATCCGCCCCAGAATGGACAGGCCCCGGCCTGGCCCGGCACCGTGCGGACGTACGTCCTCAACCGCACCTGTCATCTGTAACCCGCCTACACCAGACCGCCCGCCGATCGGGACCCGCCGCACCCACCATCGGAGCGCGACGCCGCGATCTGAGCACTTCCTCACACTCGCCGCGGCCGGTCAGTACCGTCCGGCCGGTGCGTCACCCTGGCGCGGTCCTACCGCACCGGAGCAACGGCAGGGGCGTGCTGCGGTAGCGGTCTCTTACGGTGCGGGTGCCGTGGGCGAGGCGGCCGGCCAGTCGAGACCGAGGTTGTCGTGCCAGTGGCCGCCGGTGGGGGCGGTGTCGAGCCGTGCGGATCCCTCGGTGTTGCCGAGGAAGTTGTTGTTCGTGGTCCAGCTTTCACGGCACGCGCCGTGTTCGGTGATCCAGAGCCCGTGGGTCTGACGGCCGGGACTGCGGCTGTCCCAGACGCGGTTGCCCCGTTTCGTGGTGTGGTCGGTGACGGCGGCCACGGTGATGCCGGGGCGTTGGGCGGGACAGCCGGGAAGTTCGTACGGGCTGCCCGGCTCTGGTGTGCCGGCGCTCCAGGCCGTCGTGGCGCCGGGCCGGGCCGGCGCGAGACTGAGCTCGGTTGCGGTGTTGGTGGTGACGATCGCGTGCTGCCCGCCAACCGTCACCTGCTTGCCGGCGTGGCCGTCCGGTAGCCACTCGGCGGCCGTGTCGGTCAGCGTCCGGCCGGTGTACGTGACCGTGTCCCCGCCGCCGGCGGCACCCGGTGCGGCCTGCCGGCCGTTGTCCCGGATGCGGTTGTTGAGCAGGGTCGCGTCGAAGAGGTCGGCGTCGAGGTGGATGCCAGCCACCCCGTTGGCCCAGATCTCGTTGTCGTCCAGCGTGATGTTGCCGGCCGGCCCCTGGTGGCCGCCGCCAAGGTTGTGCTGCCAGTAGCCGTATCGACCATTGCCGCTGATGCGGTTGCCGCTGAACGTGTACGGCCCCGGGGTGTTGCCGATGCCCAGCCCGTCGCGGACGTTGCCGTCCATGATGCAGTTCGTCACGAGGCCGCCGCGGCCGGCCACCGACGACGTCCCCTGCGACGAGAGGTCATAGCCGGCCTCGTGGTTGCCCAGCATCGCGCACGCATTGACGACGAGCCCGTCGGCACCCCAGTCGGAGATGCCGAACCGGTTGTCCTCGCAATGACAGTCGACGATGCGGATCCCGCGCGGCGGTGGCCACATGTCCTCCTGCAGCTCGATGAAGATGCCGTTGGTGCCGTTGCCGATCGCCGTGCACTCGCTGATGGTCAGTCGCTCGATCTCGCCCCACCCGCCGACGCCGATGCCGATCCCGGCGCCGCCCATCTGCTCGCCGTTGTCCATCCGTCCGCAGCGCAGCGCGGTCACGCCCTGCACGCGCGAGTCCTGGAGGTGGTCGCAGCCGAACCCGGTGCCGATGCTGTCGTGGATGTACAGATCACGGAACCACCCGCGCAGCACGTACTGCAGGCCGAGCCCCTTGGCCAGGGGGTCGTACGCCGGAAGGTGGACCGCGGAGGCGTCGATCTCGAACCCGGAGAAGCCGCAGTCGGCCAGGTGGTTGTCCGGGCCGGCGCCGTGCTGCAGTTCGGTGAACCAGGCCAGGGGGACGGGCTGTGTCGGGTTGCCGGCGTTGTCCAGCACGAACCGGGTGGCCACCGGACCGGCGCCGAGCAGGGACACCCCGCTGCGCCACACCGTGGCGGCGTCGCGGATCAGATACGTCCCGGGCGGGCAGAAGATGCTCCGCGGCTGGCGGTCGCGGGCATACGCGTCCCCGAGCCGGTCGACGAGTGCCTGCAGTGCCGGCTGGTCATTGGCCGACCCGTCGCCTGCGAGGCCGTGATCGTGGGCGTTGAACAGGCCGGTATCTGCGGCGCCGGTGTGCATCATGGCCTGCATGCCCGGGTTCGGCCGGCCCATCTCGGCCCCCTTGCCGTCGACCTGTCAATCCCTGCTCCTGCCCGGAAGTGGCCGCTCTATTCACCGCTGATCCGGTAGGCGGTCACGGCCCGGACCGGACCGTTGCGGCCCTCGCTGAGTCACGCGCGAGTATGGTCACTTTGAGTAGTGTTCTCATTACCTGAGGTGATGACGCATGATCGGCGCTCTTGCCCTGGCCACGTTCGCGGCGTTGCTGGCCTCCGGCCCGGCGGCGCCACCGGAGGGCGTGGTGCACGGTGAGGCGCCGACCGGCGCCGCCGCCGGCTACGTCGTGCTGCTCGACCCGCCGGTCGGAGTACAGAGCGCCGGGCAGGCCCAGGCCGCCGTCGCCGCCGCCGCGGCCGACCTCTCCAAGAAGTACGGCGGCGACGTGCAGGAGCAGTTCAGCACGGCCGTGCAGGGCTTCGCGATCGACGGCCTCGGCGAGGCGGACGCGCGGCGGCTCGCGGCCGCGCCCGGGGTCGCCCGGGTCGAACGCAACATCCTTCTGCACGCCACCGCCACCCAGATCGACGCGCCGTGGGGCATCGGGCGCATCGACAACCGCACCCCCCTCCTCGACACGGTGTTCACCTACCCGAACACCGCGAGCCACGTCACCGCGTACGACGTCGACAGCGGCATCCGCATCTCGCACACCCAGTTCGGCGGCCGGGCGAGCTACGGACGCAACTTCGTCGACCGGGCCACCAACCCCAACCCGATCCCGGAGAACGCCGGCAACAGCAACGACCCGGCCAACGCCAACGACTGCGACGGCCACGGCACCCACGTCGCCGGCACGATCGGCGGCAAGACGTACGGCGTGGCCAAGGACATCAAGCTGGTCGCCGTGCGGGTGCTGGACTGCGGCGGCGACGGCTACCTGTCCGAGGTCGTCGCCGGCGTCGACTGGGTGACCGCCCACGCCGTCCACCCGGCGGTCGTGAACATGAGTCTCGGCGGGGAGAAGTCCGCGATCCTCGCCGCCGCCGTGCGCCGCTCCATCGAGTCCGGGCTCACCTGGACCGTCGCCGCCGGCAACGGGGACGCCAACGACAACCCGCTCAACGCCTGCGAGAACTCGCCCGGCGACGTCGCCGAGGCCATCGTGGTCGGCGCGTCGAGCCCCTCCGACCACCCCTTGCGCTGGTCGGACTACGGCCCCTGCGTCGACCTCTTCGCCCCGGGCGAGGACGTCGTCTCCGCCTGGATCACCGACGACATCGCCAGCCGCCGGCTCGACGGCACCTCGATGGCCTCGCCGCACGTGGCCGGCGCCGCCGCCCTCATCCTCGAGGCGCACCAGGACTACAGCCCGCAGCAGATCCGCACCGCCCTCATCCAGAGCTCGACCGTCGGCGCCCTGGACATGTCCACGTACCCGGCGTACGCCGCCGCGACCACGACCAACCGCCTGCTCTACGTCCGCCAGGCGGACCCGCCGCGCCCGGCCTCGCGGACCGTGAGCCTGTTCAATCCGCGCTACGGCACCACCGAGGTCTACGCCCGCACCAACGACGGCTCAGTCGCCTACGCCTACTGGTCCGGCGAGTGGGCCGGCTGGACCGACCTGGGCGGCACCGCCCAGGACGACCCGGCGGTGCTGTACAACCCACGCTTCGGCACCACCGAGGTCTATGCCCGGCTCACCAACGGCCACATCGCCTACCGCTACTACAACAACGGCTGGGCGGACTGGATCGACCTCGGCGGCGACGGCGCGGGCGCCCCCGCCGTGCTGTACAACCCGCGCTTCGGCACCACCGAGGTCTACGCCCGGCTCGCGAACGGCCACATCGCCTACCGCTACTACAACAACGGCTGGGCGGACTGGATCGACCTCGGCGGCCCGGCCGCGGCCGACCCAGCGGTCCTGTACAACCCGCGCTTCGGCACGACCGAGGTCTACGCGAAGGTCGGCTCGTCCCTGGCCTACCGCTACTACAACAACGGCTGGGCGGACTGGATCGACCTCGGCGGCACCGTCGAGGGAACCCCCGGCGTCCTCTACAACCCGCACTACGGCACGACCGAGGCGTACACCCGGACCTCGACCGGCACCCTGAGGTACCGCTACTACCTCGGCGGCTGGTCCTCGTGGATCGACCTGGGCGGCTCCCTGGACAGTGACCCCGGCATCGTCTACAACCGCACCACGGGCACCACGGAGGTGTACGTCCACACCCAGGGCGACGAGCTGCGGTACATCTACTACCTGAACGGCTGGTCCGGCTGGAACAACCTGGGCGGGGTCACAGCGGGTGCGCCTTCCGTGCTGTACAACCCGCGGTTCGGCACCACGGAGGCGTACACGGCCGGCCGCGACGGGCACGCCTACTACCTGTACTACGCGGGCCGCTGGTCCGGCTTCATCGACCTGACGGCCTGACCGCCTGACCCCGGTGCGTGCCACCGGCGGCCCTCAGGCCAGGTCGTACCGGTACAGGTCGTACTTGGCCATGATGCCGGTCAGCTTGACCGTGTACTCGGGGTCGGTCGCGTAGCCGGCCTTGTGCATCTCCGCCACGAAGCGGTTCGGGTCGTCGCGGTACTGGAAGGCGACGCTGTAGCGCGGCAGCGTGGCCAGCGTGTAGCCGTGGTCGCGGAACGAGTCCGCCGCGCTGGCGTACACCCGGAACGACGCCGTGGTCCCGAAGCACGCCCCGGCCGCGGTGCACTCGCTCGTGCTGTGGCTGCGGCAGCCGGTCGCGTACTTGCCCTGCCTGTTGCACTTCATGCCGAAGAAGTTCTTGTCCACGGTGGACAACGCGCTCTTGCCCCAGCCGGACTCGAGGATCGCCTGCGCGATCGTCACCGACACCGGCACGCCGTCCTCGAGGCGGCTCTGCTGGGCGCCCGGCACGGACGCGGCGATGAACTCCGCCGTCGTCATGGTGCCGTTGGGCTCCGGCAGGCTCGCGCGCGGCTCGCCGGGCTGGTGGCATTCGGTGCCACGCGAGCGGCACGAGAACAGCGGATCGCTGGCCTGCGCGGCCGTGGGGACGCCGGCTCCCACGGCGAGCGAGACGAACGTCGCGGCGAGGGCGACGGCGATCGTACGCCGGATTGCGGGCAACATGGGCGGCTCCTGTCGGACGGCTGGTGATCGGTTCCACCAACCGTCGGACAGGCGGGGCGCACCACGGTTCGCCCGGCGTTGCGGACCGGTTGCGCGCGACTGCCGTTCCGTTCGTCCGGCCTCACACCGGCCGTGTCGTGACCGCGGCGCTCACCGCCGCATCGCCGGCACCCGGACCACCGTGCCGGTGGCGCGGGCACGTTCGGCGGCCCAGACGACGCGGTGGCTGAGCAGGCTCGAGGCCGCGTCGGAGGGGATGAGCGAGGGATCGCCCGCGGCGACGGCCTCCAGGAACGTGTCCATCATGGCGGCGTCGCCGCCGTGGTGGCCCTCGGCGGCGGTGCTGCCGGCGTCCGACTCGGTGTCGATCGTCCACTCCCGGCCGGTGCGGAAGTCGGTGATGTGCAGCAGGCTGTTGTCGCCCTCGATGGAGCCGTGGGTGCCGAACAGGCGGGTGCGGCGGCCCCCCATCGGGGTGAAGGCGGTGAGCGTGAACGAGCAGGTCGCGCCGTCCGCGAACGACATGGTGACGACCTGGTGGTCGACGACGTCGTTGGCGCTGGTGTAGACGCAGCGGCCGTACGGCCCGTCGCGCAGTGCCGCCTCGACGCCCGCGGGCGTGTGGTCGGTGGTGACCGCGGACAGCGGCCAGAACTCGCGGTCCGGGTCGCCGAGGCAGGACAGGTACACGCGGGTCGCCGAGTACGGGCACGACGGCTCGGCCGGGCACGTGAGGCACGTGTCCGTGGCACCCTCGGGCCGCTGGTCCGGGCGGAAGTGGCTGAGCCGGCCGAACGAGCTGACCTCGGTCGGCGCGGAACCGAACAGCTGCAGCAGCCAGTCGATGTCGTGGCAGGCCTTGGTGAGCAGCAGCGGGCCGGAGGTGTGGCTGTTGCTCCAGTTGCCGCGGACGAAGGAGTGGGCGAAGTGCCACCAGCCGATCGGCTCGAGGTGCTGGACGCTGACCAGCCGGCCGATCACACCGTTGTCGAGCTCGCGCTTGAGCGCCTTGGAATAGCGCGTGTACCGCATGACGTGGCAGACCGCGAAGATGACCTTCGCCTTCTCCACCGCGGCGGCGATCCGCAGCGCGTCGGCCTCCTCGGTCGCCATCGGCTTCTCCAGCAGGATGTGGTAACCGAGCTCGGCGAAGGCGATGGTCGGGTCGGTGTGCATCTGGTCCTGCGTGGCGATGACCACCGCGTCACCGATCCGGCCGGCCGCGGCGAGGTCGCGCCAGTCCGTGTAGACGTGCTCCGGCGGCACGCCGAACTCGGCGGCGAACTGGGCGCGCCGGGTCGGGTCCGGCTCGGCCACGGCGATCACCCGAGCCCGTCCGGACGCGGTGGCGAGGCGGGCGTACCCGAGCCCCCGGAGTCCGGCGCCCGCCACGACCAGTCGTGCCCCGTCTACAGTCATGTGCGTGCCTTCCGTGGGGCTACTTATTAGACTCTCCATCATTAGTAGGTGCGCCGGTGACGGACGTCAAGGGGGATGCAGGTGACCGGACAACTCGCCGGTGGTGACCTGTCGAGGTTGCGGCAGCTCAACACGCTCATGGTGGTGCACGCGCTGCGCCATCAGGCGCCACGCACCCTGACCGAGGTGTCCCGGGCGGCCGGCCTGTCCCGGGCGGCCATCGAGGAGGTCGTCCGGGATCTCGAAGCACAGGGGTGGGTCGATCAGGTCGATCCGGCGGCGGGCTCGATGGGGCGGCCGGCCCGGCGGTACCGCTTCCGCGCCGACGCCGGCTGGGTGCTCGGCGTCGACATCGGCGGGCACACGGTCCGGGCCCTGGTGGCCGACCTCGACGGCGAGATCCGGCACTCGTCGCGCCGGCCGGTCTCGCCCGACGCCGGCCGGGCGGAGCGGCTCACGGTGGTGGACAAGGTGGTCGCCGAGTGCCTGGCCGGCGCCGGTCGCACCGGAGCGGAGATGTGGGCGACGGCGGTGGCCACGAGCGGGCTGGCCGACGCCGAGGGCCGGGTGGTGCTGTCGGTCGCCCTGCCCGAGTGGACCGGCGTGCACCTGACCGAGCACCTCAGCCGCCTGGTCGCCGGGCCGGTCCTGGTGGAGAACGACAGCCGCCTCGCCGCCCTCGCCGAGACGTGGCGCGGCGTCGCCAGGTACGCGCAGAACGTCGTCTACCTGCTGGCCGGGCTGCGCACCGGCACCGGCCTGATCATCAACGGCCAGCTGCACCGGGGCTTCGCGGGCGCGGCCGGCGAGCTCGGGGCGATGCCGGAGATGGGCTGGATCCGCGCCCAGGAGCATCTGCGCGTCTGGTCCGACGCGCCGGCCACCACCCACCCCGACGACGTGGCCGCGCTGGTGTTCGCCGCCGCGCGGGACGGCGATCGCCGCGCCCTCACCCTGGTCCGCAGATACGTGAAGGACCTGGCGGTCGGCGCCTCGGCACTGGTGCTGGCGCTCGATCCGCAGATGGTGGTCCTCGGCGGCGGGTTCTCGCGCTCGGCGGACGTGCTGCTCGAGCCGCTGCGGCAGGAGCTGGACAAGCGGTGCATCCGCACGCCGGAGGTGCTGCGGTCGGCGCTCGCCGACGATGCCGTCGCCCTCGGCGCGGTCCGTCACGCCCTCGACCATCTGGAGCGGCACATCTTCGATCCGGGCAGCGGCCTGGCCGCGCCGGCGGCACCCGCGCGCTGACCCGTTCCGCGGGGTGCCGCGCACGCATCGACGGCTCGGCCTTGACAGACTTATGAGGGAGAGTGTTAATAGTGGCGTCGTTGATGTGACCTGAGTCTCCTGGAAAGGGACCGCCACATGTCGAGACCACTGCGGTTGGGGCTGGCCGCCATGCTGGCCGCCGCGCTCTCCTTCTCCGCCACCGCGTGCAGCGGCGGCAAGGACCCCGCCGAAGGCCCGGTCACCCTGTCGTACATGGTGTGGGACACCAACCAGGTGCCGGTGATGAAGGAGCTCGCCGCGGCCTTCACCAAGGAGCACCCGGACATCACCGTCGACGTCCAGATGACCCCCTGGGCCGACTACTGGACCAAGCTGCGGGCCTCGGTGAGCGGCGGAGCGGCGCCGGACGTGTTCTGGATGAACGGCCCGAACATCCAGCTCTACGCCGCCAACAAGGTCATCATGCCGCTGTCCGACCGGATCAGCGCCGCAAAGATCGACCTGGGTGCGTACCCCAAGGCGCTCGTCGACCTGCACACCTTCGAAGGCAAGGTGTACGGCCTGCCGAAGGACTTCGACACCGTGGGTGTCTGGTACAACAAGGAGATCTTCGACGCGGCCGGGGTCGCCTACCCGAAGGACGGCTGGACCTGGGCCGACTTCAAGGCGGCGGCCGCGAAGCTCACGAATCCCGCCAAGGGCGTGTTCGCGGTCGGCGCCAACCTGTCCGGGCAGGAGTACTACTACAACACCATCTATCAGGCCGGCGGCCAGGTGATCTCGGCCGACGGCAAGACCTCCGGCTACGACCAGCCGGCCACCATCGAAGGTCTGCGCTTCTGGACCGATCTCATCAAGGCCGGACACTCGCCGGACCTCAAGACGATGACGGACACCCAGCCGCTGCAGCTGTTCGAGTCCGGCAAGCTCGCCATGTACTGGGGCGGCTCCTGGAACGTCTCGGAGTTCTCCAAGAACGAGTACACGAAGACGCGCGTCGACGTCGGCCCGCTGCCGGCCGGCGTCAAGAAGGCCACGATCATCCACGGTGTGGCCAACGTGGTCTCGACGAAGACCAAGCACCCGGAGCAGGCCTGGCAGTTCGTGCAGTTCCTCGGCTCCCGGCCGGCGGCCGAGATCCTCGGGCGCAGCGGGCCCATCCCGGCATACACGGGCACGCAGACGGCGTGGGCGAGCGCCAACGCGCGGTTCCAGGTGCAGTACCTCCTCGACGCGGTGGCGTACGCGGTGCCCTACCCCATCTCCCGCAACACGGCTGCGTGGAACGAGGCCGAGGCCAAGTACCTGACCCAGGCGTACAGCGGTGAGGTGGACGTGGAGGCCGCGGCCAAGGCGCTCGCCAAGGACATGAACGCCCTGCTGGCGAAGGAGTAGCTCGCGATGGTGGTCACCGAGTCGGGCGCTGCGCGGGCCGAGCCCGCCGCGGTGCCCGCACCCGCCGGCCGGCTCCGGCGGCGCCGGTCCTGGCGGCGCCGGGGCGGCGAGGCGCTCTGGGCGTACCTGCTCATCGCCCCGACCGGGCTCGGCCTGGGCGTGTTCTACCTGTGGCCGGTGCTGCAGACGGCGTACTTCTCGTTCACCGAGTGGGGGCCGTTCGGCGGGCACGAGTGGATCGGCCTGGAGAACTACCGGACCCTCGCCGGCGACCGCGAGGTGCTGCGGGCGCTGGGCAACACGACGCTGTACACGGTGCTGGGCCTGGCGGGCGTCCCGGTGGCCATCTGCTTCGCCGCGCTGCTCAACCAGCGCCGGCTGCGGGGCGTGTCCGTCTACCGGATGCTGTTCTTCCTGCCGATGGTGACGATGCCGGTCGCCGTCGCGATGGTGTGGCGGTGGCTCTACAACGGCGACTACGGCCTGATCAACTACGCCCTGTCGCTCGTCGGCGTCGATGGTCCACACTGGATCGCCGACCCGGCCACCGCCCTCTACGCGCTGGCGGCGGTCGGCATCTGGACCAGCCTCGGCTACAACCTGGTGATCTTCCTGGCCGGCATGCAGGCGATCCCGCGGGAGTAGTACGAGGCCGCCGCGATGGACGGCGCCGGACGGGTCATGCAGTTCCGCAAGGTGACGCTGCCGCTGCTGTCGCCCTCCATCTTCTTCGTCTCGGTCCTGTCCGTGATCGGCTCGCTGCAGCTGTTCGACCTGGTGTACGTCATCGGCGGCAGCGGGCAGTCCGCCCGCAACAACCCCGCGTACCCGCGCATCCAGACCGTCGTCGCGCTGTTCTACGAGAAGGCGTTCTCCAGCAACGACCGCGGCTACGCGGCGGCCATCGTGATGGCCCTGCTCCTGCTGATCGTCGCCCTGACCGCGGTGCAGTTCCGGCTCCAACGGAGGTGGGTCCACTATGGCTAGATCCGCACGGCGCAGCGGGCATCTCGGGACCCATGGGCTCCTCGCCGCCGGCACGGCGCTGATGGTCGTCCCGTTCGCCTGGCAGTTCCTCACCTCGCTGAAGACCCTCTCCAGCGCGACACGGGTGCCGCCGACGATCGAACCGGACTGGCACTGGTCCAACTACGCGCGGGTGTTCGAGCTCCTGCCGTTCGGCGACCAGTTCCTCAACACCGTGCTCACCGCGGTCGGGCGCACCGCCGGGCAGCTGCTGTTCTGCTCGATGGCGGCGTACGCCTTCGCCCGGCTGCGGTTCCCCGGCCGGAACGTGCTCTTCGGCGTCTTCCTGTCCGTGCTCATGGTGCCGCCACCGCTGTTCGTCATCCCGCAGTACGAGATCATGGCGAACCTCGGCTGGCTCAACTCCCTCCAGGCACTGATCGTGCCCGGCCTGTTCAGCGCGTTCGGCGTGTTCCTGCTGCGGCAGTTCTTCCTCGGCCTGCCGAAGGAACTCGACGAGGCGGCACGCCTGGACGGCGCGTCACCGCTGCGCATCTACTGGTCGGTGATGCTCCCGCTGGCCAGGCCCGGCCTGCTGGCACTCGCCATCCTCGCCATGCTCTGGTCCTGGAACGACCTGTTCTGGCCGCTGGTCGTCAACACCGACCCGGACAAGATGACCCTGTCCGCGGGCCTCGCCTCGCTGCAGGGCCAGTTCCAGACCGACTACCCGGTGCTCATGGCCGGATCGCTGCTCGCCTCGCTGCCGGTCATCGCGGTCTTCGTCGTCCTGCAGCGGCACTTCATCGAAGGGATCGCCCTCAGCGGCAACAAGGGCTGACGGCCCAACCAGCACAGGAATGGAGCCGACCATGTCTGACCGACATGGCCGCGGCCGGTCGCGCCCGCGTGCGCTGGCCGCAGCACTCGCACTGGTGGTCGCACCGACGCTCGCACCGATCGCGCCCGCACCGGCCTTCGCCGGCGCGCCCACCACCCGCACCACGACCAGCGTGACCGCCGACGGCGTCGGTCAGCGCCTGGCCGTGCCGGCCTACTTCTACCCGGGCGGCGACGGCACCGCATTGTGGCAGCGGCTCACCGGCCCGGGCACGGGGATCGTCGTGGCCAACCCGTTCTCCGGGCCCGGCAAGACCCGCGACCCCCGCTACGCCGCCGCGATCGCCGCGGCCCGGGCCGGCGGCGTCACCGTGCTGGGGTACGTGCCCACCGGATACCTGGGCACGACCGGCCGGGCGACCCGGCTCGGGCAGACCACCCCGGCGGCCTGGTCCGCCCAGGTGCAGCAGGACATCGAGACGTGGTACCGGCTCTACGGCGGCGACGGGCTCGGCGGCATCTTCTTCGACGAGGTTCAGAACGTGTGCGGCCCCGACGGCGCATACGCCCGCACCTACCGCGCGCTCGACGAGCACACCCGGGCCTGGCACCACGGCGCCTTCACCGTCATCAACCCCGGCATCGAGACCGAGCCGTGCTACGCCGACATCGGCGACGTCATCCTCACCTTCGAAGGCACGTACGACACGTACCGGCAGTGGAAGCCGCCGGCATGGCACCGCGCGATGGACCCGCGCCGGCTGTGGCACCTGGTGCACGGCACCGCGACGCTCGACCAGCTCGACGAGGCGATGCGGCTGAGCAAGCAGCGCAACGCCGGATACGTCTACGTCACCCCGGACGTCCTGGCCAACCCCTGGGACAGCCTGCCGCCGCCGGAGTACTGGACCCGCGAACTGGCCGCCGCCGCGGACACCGGCCGCCCCGACCGCAACCCGCCGCGGGTCCACGGCGGCCCGGTGCCGGTCCGGGTCACCTCGACCGAGGTGACCGTCGCGTGGCTGCCGGCCACCGACCCGGGCGGCCGGGTCGCCGGCTACGACGTGCTGCTCGACGGGGCACGGGTCGCCGGCACCACGGGCACCGAGCCCCTGGCCACGATCCGCGGCCTGGAGCCCGGGCGTCAGTACCGGGTCGGCGTGGCCGCGCGCGACGTCGCCGGCAACACCTCCACCCCGACCCCCACGACCGTGCTCACCACCGCCCGGCCCGATCCGCAGCCACCCGCGGCACCGGCCGGTCTCCGGGCATCCGAGACCGGGGTCGCGCACACCGTGCTGAGCTGGACGGCCGCACCCGAACGCGACGTCACCGGATACGAGATCCAGCTGAACGGCACCCGCCTGCTGTCCGTGCCCGCCTGGCTGGCCGGCGCCGAGCCGAGCGTGCCGATCAGCGGTCTGGAGCCGAGCACGGCGTACACCTTCACGGTCGCCGCCCGTGACGCCAGCGGCAACGTCTCGCCCATGGCCGGGCCGCTCACGGTCACCACGGCCACCCCGTCCGGCGACCCGATCACCGCGGCCACCGGCACGATCGGCGCGACCGCGGTGACCTACGAGGCGACCTTCACCCTGCCGTACGACTTCCACCACGTCTTCATCGACGTGGACGGCGACGAAGGCACCGGGTTCGCCACCGCGGGCATCGGCGCCGACCTGCTCATCGAGAACGGCTGGTTCTACCGGCACACCGGCACCGGCTGGAGCTGGGAACCGGTCGACGGGCCCAGCCCGCTCGTGTCGTCGGCGGACGGTCACTACGTCTGGCAGATCCCGGCGGCGATGGCGGCGGCACCGCACCGGGTCGTGTTCCACGGCTCCGGCAGCTCACCCGAGTACACCACCGCAGTCGTCAACGTCATGTGACCGAAGGGAAAGGGAGCCATGTCCTCGAGACGAGTGACCGCCGCCGCCCTCGTGGGTGTGTTGGTCATGGCCACGTACGGCGCGGCACCGGCGCACGCCGCGATCACCGGCCAGACGGCGACCAACACCGCCACCACCGTCACCTACCGCTACCAGTACACCGGAACGCCCACGTGGCTGCGGGTCTACATCGACACCGACCGCAACGCGGCCACCGGCTTCGCCACCACCGGCATCGGCGCCGACTACCTGCTGGAGAACGGCACGCTCTTCCGCAACACCGGCGGCGGCTGGAGCTGGACGGTGGTCACCGCCGTCACGCACACCAGCGGCGGCGGCGTCGCCACCTGGACCGTCAACCGCGCCGACATCGGCGAGACCGCGACGCCCAACGACGCCGACCTGGTCTTCCAGACCGAGGCGCCGCTGGACACCTCGGCGCGCTACACCCACGTCTACAGCGGCTCCAGCAGCGGCGGCGGCACGGTGACCTACCAGGCGGACACCGCCGACATCGCCAACCCCGAACGCGGCTTCTACCACCACACCGGCGACTGCGACACGAACACCTTCGACCTCGCCACCCTCCAGAGCTACCGCACCAGCCAGCAGACCACGCTCGTCATGTGCGTGTTCTACCTCGCCGGCTTCAAGAACGCGCCGATCAGCGCGGCGGCGCTCGCCCAGTTCCAGCGGCAGGCCGACACCGTGCGCGCCGCCGGGCTGAAGATGATCCTGCGGTTCGCGTACACCACGTCCACCGCCGGCGACGACGCCCCGCTCAGCCGGGTGCTGCAGCACCTCGACCAGCTCGCGCCCTACCTCAGCGCCAACAGCGACGTCATCCACGTCGTGCAGGCCGGCTTCATCGGCGCGTGGGGCGAGTGGTGGTACACGCAGAACTTCGGCAACCAGGGCACCGTGACCCAGGCGGACTGGGCCAACCGCAAGGCGGTCGTGGACAAGCTCCTCAGCGTCCTGCCGTCCAGCCGCATGGTCGAGGTGCGCACCCCCAAGTTCAAGCGCACGATGTACGGCACCGGTGCGGTGACGTCCGGCCAGGCGTACGGCGGCACCGCGATCGCCCGGATCGGTCACCACAACGACTGCTTCCTCGCCAGCGCCGACGACCTCGGCACCTACGAGAACACCGCGGTCGAGTACCCGTACCTGGCGGCGGACACCCAGTTCGTGCCGATGGGCGGCGAGACCTGCCAGCCCAACCCGCCACGCTCGCAGTGCCCGACCGCGCTGCAGGAGCTCGGCCAGTTCCACTGGAACTACCTCAACACCGACTACCGCGCGGAGGTGCTCAACGGCTGGACCAGCGGCGGCTGCATGACCACCGTGCGCCGCGGCCTCGGCCACCGGTTCACCCTCACCCAGGGCACGTATCCGGCGAACGCGACGGCCGGCGGCAGCCTGGCGGTCCAGTTCACCGTGCAGAACGCCGGCTGGGCCGCACCGTTCAACCCGCGTGGACTCACCCTCGTGCTGCGCAACACCACCTCCGGCGCCGTCTACCTGAGGCCGCTCAACGCCGACCCGCGCCGATGGGCCGCGGGCACCTCCACGACGGTCAACCAGTCCGTCTCGCTGTCGGGCGTGCCGGCCGGCAGCTACCGGCTGCTGCTCTCCCTGCCCGACCCGCAGCCCAGCCTGGCCAACCGGCCCGAGTACGCCATCCGGCTCGCCAACACCGGCGTGTGGGAGCCCGCCACCGGCTACAACGACCTGCTCCACACGGTGACCGTCAGATGAGCCGGTAGACCCGTCGACACGCCCTCCCCGGGTGCGAACCCGGGGAGGGCGATGGAGCTGTACTCGAATCCGGTGGCGCTACACGCCCGGGCCTACCTCCAGGGTGCTGAGCCCGGCGTCGCCCTGATGCCACGTGGTGGTCAGGGCGACGTACCGTGCTGTGGCGCCCAGCTTGACCGAGCCGAGCTGCGTGCCGGCCGCGACCGAGCCGGCGTCGGTGAACGTCAGGCCGTCGTCGCTGACCGACACGGTCGCGGCCGGCGCCTGCGCTCCGTTCCAGGTCAGCCTGACTGTGCCGATCGCGGCGGACCGTCCCAGATCGACGACCATGCGCCCGTCCGTTCCTGGGACCCACGCCGTGCCTCGGTCGCCGTCGACGGCGAGCGA